>NZ_CP121679.1:3620000-4220000 GCF_029760895.1 Ancylobacter sp. WKF20 | reverse complement strand
GGGATCTGCACCGGCAGTTCGATGGGCGGGTTCTTGCCGCGCACGTCGAACACGCTCGCCATCGGCACGCCCATCCGGCTGATCGTGGCGTAGGTCAGGCCCGGCACGTTGTCGCAGCCGACATTGCGGGCGGAGATGACGAAATCGGCGTCGTCCCAGTCCTCGACCATCTCGAATTCCGGGCCGAGATGGGTCGAGACCTGCACGTCCTCGGCGCAGACCGCGACCTTGTAGTGCAGCGGCGCCTTGCCCGGCGCGGCGGCCGCTTCCTGCGCGAGGCCGTGCAGCAGGGTGACGCTCGCCTCCTCCAGGCTTGCGCCCCAATAGTCGCCCTCGAAGCGGCCCCAGGCGCCGGCGGTGCCGCCGACGAGCTGGTTGTAGCCGACATACTGATAGGGATGCAGTCGCGCGAAGGTGTCGGCGTTGAAGCCGAACAGGCCCACGGCGAGAGTCGCGAAGGCGATACCCGGCAGCGGGCCGGCCGCCGCCAGCATCCGCCAGGCCGCCGTGAGGCCGAAGGCGGCGAGCACGGTGACCGGCGGCAGGACGAAGAGGAAATGCCGGATGCCGTTATAGAGCGGGGGATGGTCGATGAGGGTGAACAGCACCGGCACAGCCACCGCCAGCATCACCGGCAGCAGAGCGAGCAGGCGGCGCGGGTGGCGCGCCAGCAGGTTCGCCGTCCCCTCGCGGCGCACCTCGCGCGCGAGGCGCAGCAGCGCGACGCCCGCCATGGCCAGCGCGGCGACGAGGCCCATCAGCGTGATCTCGGGCAGCTTGATCAGCAGATATTCCGACATATAGGTCGGCGGCAGCTGGTCGATCGGCAGCGTCTCGCCATTGAACAGCGTCTTCAGGTCGAAGGCGAAATTGTTGAAGGCGCCCATCGCCGTGAAGAAGTTGCTCGGCGGCAGCACCGACCACGGCCAGGTCACCGCCATGATGGCGAGCGCGATCAGGCCGGAGACGATGAGGCGCGGCAGCAGGCGCACTGGCAGCCACAGGTCGCGCAGCAGCGCGGTGCCGACGGCAATCGTCACCATCAGGTAGAACACGGCGAAGACACCGCCGACGCGCAGGCCGAGCGCGCAGCCGACCGAGACGCCGAGGCCGACCACCAGCCGCCAGCTCGGCAGCTCCGGCAGGCGCGCGCCGAGCGCGGCGATGCAGTAGAGGCTCCACACCATCATCGCCGCGAAGGGCACGTCCTTGGTGTGGGTGAACATCGCCCCGCCATACATGCCGGTCACGCCGAGCATCAGCACGGCGAGGATGCCGGCCTTCTCCCCGGCCAGCAGGCGGGCGAGGCGCCACACGCCGATCAGCCCGACAAAGCCGAAGCTGGCCGAGAGCAGATGCCGCCACTCATAGAGCGGAAGCGGCACATAGGGCTGGAGCCCGGCGGCGATCAGGTCGAACAGCCCGCCATAGAGGTAGAGGTTGATGTAGTGGAAGGCGCTCTCGTCGGAGAAGCCGCTGGCGTACCAGTTGAGCAGAAGCTGCCCATAGGCGTGCTGCACCGGCTCGTCATTGCTAATCCCGTAATCGCGGAAGGTCAGCAGGATGAAGGCGGCGATGCCCGCGAAGACGGTGAGGCTCGCCACGCGCGTCAGGGTGGCCGAGCGCCACAGGCGCGCCAGCCTGGAACGCACCGGCGCAAGGCGCGGCCTCTCGGCCGCGGCCGACGGAAAGGACGGGGAAACACTCACGAGATACGACCGTCCGGCACGAGCGAGGGAGTCTGCGCACCGTGATCAGCGGCAGCATGAGCAAAGGCGGGTGACGTCAGCGCGGTGGAGCCCAGTGCCGCCGGCGTGAAGCCGATCTCGTCGGCGATCAGGTAGAGCGGACGGCGCTTCACCTCGGTGAAGATGCGCCCGATATACTCGCCCATCACGCCGAGGCTGATGAGCTGCACGCCCGAGACGAAGAGCATGCTGACCATGATGGTCGGGAAGCCCGGCGTGCGCACGCCGAACACCAGCGCCTCGCCGATGAGATAGATCCCGTAGAGGCCCGACAGGCCGGCCAGCAGCACGCCGATGAAGGACCAGACGCGCAGCGGCACCATGGAGAAGGAGGACAGCCCGTCAAAGGCGTAGCGCAGCAGGCGGATGAGGTTGAACGAGCTGACGCCGCCGGCGCGCTCGGCCACTTCGAACTCGATCTCTTCCTGGCGGAAGCCGACCCAGCTGGTGATGCCCTTCATGAAGCGGTTGCGCTCGGGCAGCGCGTTGATCGCATCGACCACGCGGCGGTCGAACAGGCGGAAGTCGCCGGCGCCCTCGGGGATGTCGACCTCGGAGAGGGCGTGGAAGAAATGGTAGAAGCCGCGCGTCAGCAGGCGGCGGGAGAAGGGATCGGTGTCGCGCGAGCGGCGCACGGCGATCACCATCTGGGCGCCAGCGCGCCAGCGGGCGATCATCTGCGGGATGACCTCGGGCGGGTGCTGGAGATCGGAGTCCATCAGCACGACCATGTCGCCGACCGCGGCGCGCAAGCCGGCGGCCATCGCCGCCTCCTTGCCGAAATTGCGGGCGAAGCGCATCGCCTTCACGGTGGGGTCGGCGCGGCCGAGTTCGATCAGCGTGGCGAAGCTGTCGTCGCGGCTGCCGTCATCGACGAAGATCAGCTCGCGCGCGATGCCGGGCTCGGCATCCAGCACGGCGCAGAGCCGGGCATGGAGCGCGCGCAGGCAGCTCGCCTCATTGTACACGGGGACGACGATGGAGATCAGGCGAGCTTCCGCAGGGTGCATGTCCGGCATGTTTTCGTCGCTGGTTTTACTTGACGCCTACCGTCAGGGAAGGCCACCTGTCAATTCTTTAGAGCAGTTTTGGCTGTTCTGAAGCTTGCGAAGACGTAAAATCGGATTGTGAAGTTTGTTAGGCGTGACGAAACCCATGGATGATGACGGCACGGCAATAGTAGTTTGCGCCGATGATTACGGTTTGAGCATGGGCGTTTGCGATGCAATTGAGCGCCTGATTGCGCAGCGGCGGCTTTCCGCGACCGGGGCGATGACCGGCATGGCGGGCTGGCGGGCCCGCGCGGGCGATTTCCGCGCGCTCATCCGCCAGCACCCGGCCGATGTCGGCCTGCATTTCACCCTCACCGGCCAGCGCCCGCTCACCTTGGCGCGGGGGCTGGCGCGGGACGGGCGCCTGCCGGAAATCGGATCACTGATCCTGCGCGCCTTCGCCGGCACGCTGCCACGCGCCGCCATTCACGACGAACTGCGCGCCCAGCTCGACGCTTTCGAGGATGAATGGGGGGCGCCGCCCGATTTTCTCGACGGCCACCAGCACGCCCATGGCCTGCCGGGCATCCGCGAGATCGTGGTGGAAGAACTTTCGCGCCGCTATGGCGGCAGGGATGTCTGGCTGCGCAATTGCCGCGAACCGGCGGCCTGGGCGCGGCGGCGCGGGCATGGCTGGCGCAAGGCGCTGCTCATCGGCACGTTGACCGCCGGCACCGCCCGGCGCGCCGCCACCGCCGGCATCGCGACCAATGACAGTTTCCGGGGCCTGTATGATTTCGGGCCGGAGCCCGGCTTCCGCACCGTCTTCCGCGCGGCGCTGCAGGGGCCGGGCGAGCGGGTGCTGGTGCACTGCCATCCCGGCACGGTCGATGAGGAACTGCGCCGCCTCGACCCGCTGCTGGAGCCGCGCGAGCACGAGCTGGCCTATCTCGCCTCGGCGGAATGCGCCGAGGATCTCGCCGCCGCCGGGGTTCGGCCGGCGCGCTTCCGGGAGACCGGCGGGCGCTGAGGTTCAGCGACCCGGCGCTTCCGGCGCGGCATCTCCCACCACCTCGGGCCGGTCGGCGGGGGCGAGGCGGCCCTCCTCGGCCTTGTAATAATATTGGCTCGCCACCAGCCAGCCCTTGAGCGGGCGCAGGGGCGGGATGCAAGTCAGCAACAGCACCGGCAGGGTGGTGAAAAGGTGGACCCAATAGGGCACCTGATAGGCGACCTCCAGCCAGATGCCGAACAGCACGGCCGGGATGCAGACAAAGCAGATGACGAAGAAGGCCGGCCCATCCGCCGGATCGGCGAAGGAATAATCGAGCTCGCAGACCTCGCAGCGCGGCGCCAGGGCCAGGAAGCCGTCGAACAGATGCCCCTGCCCGCAACGGGGGCAGCGCCCCTTCACACCGGTCTCAAAGGGCGACAGCCTCGGCCATTCGCGCGCGGACATGCTGGTCTCTCCCGTCATGGGCGGCGGCGCGTCCCATCGGCGCCGCCTTGGAAATGCGCGCGGGACGCCATCAAGTCAATGAATGACTGCAAACATTTATGCATTCAATTTACAGTCAATTAGGCCATGTATGGATGGCCCGCATCCGCTACCGCAAGGGCGACGTTAACCAATTGCGGCGAATCTTGGTGGGCATCGAATGGTCGATTCGCCCCGCACGAGTTTCGTATGAGTAACGTCATTCCCTTCCCGGCCCGCGTCCGTGAGCCCGAGCCCGACGACTTCGACATCGACCTGTTCACCGCCGTGGACGTGGCCATTCGCGACCTGCGCGACATCGCCCAGCGGCTGCGCGGTGACGTCACCGGGCAGGAGCAGGCGGAGGAATGCATGCTGATGCTCGCCCGCGCTCTGGAGAGCGCCCGCCTGAGCGGCTGAGCCTCAGACGAGGAAGCTCTTGATGAGATAAAGGGCGGTCTGCAGGAACGCCCAGATGACGCCGGACACAACGCCCAGCGATCCGAAGGCCAGCGCCATGCCGGCGAGGATCCAGATGCCGTCGCGCTCCAATATGCCGAGCGCGAGAATGCAGATGGCGAGCGCCGGCAGCATGTTGCCGAGCGGGATCGGCAGCACCAGCACGATCGCCAGCACGAAACACATGATGCCGATCACATATTCGGCCGGCGGATGCGCCAGCGCACCGAAGCGCGGCTGAAGCAAGCGCTCCGCCTTGGCGAGCCAGGGCACGGCCTTGTCGATGAAGCTGGCGAAGTCACTACGCGCGATGGAGCGCCCGGCGATCACCCCCGGCAGCCAGGGCTGCATGCCGAGCGCGAGCTGCGCGGTGAGGAAGATCAGCGGCGCGCCGAGAATGGTCGAGGTTCCCGGCGGGGTCGGCAGCACATTCGGCAGCGCGAAGATCAGCATCAGCGGCCCGAAGGCGCGTTCCTGCATCGCGTGCAGCAGATCGCCCACCGCGATGCGCTCGCGGCTGGTATCGTTGGCGATGCGGCTCAGCACATCCGACAGGCGGACGGTATCGTCCGTCGCCTCCGCGGAACCGTCCGCCGTTGCCGGCACGGGGTCGCGCACCGTCGTGTCGTCGGACGAGAAATCGCTGGGCAAGGCGAACCAACTCCTCACGGATGCCCGATCACCGGGCTCCACGTCGGCTTCAGATAGGCGCCGATTGTGACGTGCACCAGAAGGCCGGCGCAATTTCCGCCGACGTCAGGTCCAGCTGAACAGGAAGGCGCCGACCGCCACCAGCAGGATCACCACGGCGGCGATCGAGTGCTTCATGGTCCATTGATGCATCGTCATGGCACGCTCCCTTTTCCGCCCCCGGTGTGCCGCCTCCTCAACCTGACGTCAATTGATCAATCGCTCCGAAGCAGCTAGCGAGGCTGCCCTCACCGACCACCCGCGCGGCCGCCATGCCCGCATCTGCAGCTCAGGAGTTCCCATGGCGTTCTGCGGCCTCGATTTCGGCACCTCCAACACCACGCTCGGCCTGTGGCGGGCCGGCGCGCCGACGCTTGCCCCGCTGGAGGATGGCAAGGTGACGGTGCCGAGCGCGGTGTTCTACGATCCCGCCGGCACGCTCTCCATCGGCCGCGACGCCATGGCGCGCTATGTCGCCGGCGAGAATGGCCGGCTGATGCGCAGCCTCAAGGCGGTGCTCGGCAGCCCGCTGATTGAGGAGAAGACGCAGATCGGCCGCCGCGCCATCGGCTTCCGCGATGTCATCGGGGATTTCTTGAAGACGGTGAAGGCCCGCGCGGAGGCGAGCACGGGGACCGCTCTCGAACAGGTGGTGCTCGGCCGGCCGGTGTTCTTCGTCGATGACGATGCGGCCGCCAACCGCAAGGCCGAGGAGGCGCTGCGCGCCATCGCGGAGGGCGCGGGTTTTTCGGCCATCTCCACCCAGTTCGAGCCCATCGCTGCCGCGCTCGACTATGAGCAGCAGGTGGGCGACGAGCAGATCGCGCTGATCGCCGATATTGGCGGCGGCACCTCGGATTTTTCCATCGTCCGCCTTGGGCCCGCTCGGGCGCGCCAGGCCGAGCGGGACGACGACATTCTCGCCAATGACGGCGTGCGCATCGGCGGCACGGATTTCGACCGCTACCTCTCGCTCGGCACGCTGATGCCGCTGCTCGGCTTCCGCAGCCCGATGAAGCGGGCGGGCCGGGATGTCCCGAGCGGCTATTTCCACGAGCTCGCCACCTGGTCGAGCATCAACCGGCTCTACACCGCCAAGACCCTGCGCGAGCTGACCGAAGTGCGGCGCGAGGCGGCCAACCCGGCGCTGGTCGAGCGGCTGATCCGCGTGGTCGAAGAGCAACGCGGCCATACGCTCGCCATGGCGGCGGAAGAGGCCAAGATCGCCCTCACCGACGCGCCGCGCGCCGAGATCGAGCTCGGCTGGCTGGAGGCCGGCCTCTCGCTCGGCATCACGCCGGAGGAGCTGGAGGCGCATACCAGCGCGCTGGCCGAGCGCATCGCTGGGCGCATCGCGCTGTGCCTGTCGCAGGCTCGCCTCACGGGCGACGATATCGACGCGCTGTTCCTCACCGGCGGCTCGACGCGCCTCGCCCATGTGCGCACCGCCATCACCGCCGCCCTGCCGGACGCGCGGGTGGTGGAGGGCGACACGTTCGGCTCGGTCGGCACCGGCCTCGCCATCGAGGCCGCGCGGCGATACGGCGGCTCAGCCGTGGCGCAGGTGAAATGACTTCGGCCG
The DNA here is from genome assembly GCF_029760895.1 of Ancylobacter sp. WKF20. Taxonomy (NCBI): domain Bacteria; kingdom Pseudomonadati; phylum Pseudomonadota; class Alphaproteobacteria; order Hyphomicrobiales; family Xanthobacteraceae; genus Ancylobacter; species Ancylobacter sp. WKF20. The sequence goes on along the minus strand of NZ_CP121679.1, from coordinate 4,213,052 downwards.
GGTGAGCATCTCGAAGCCGATGCGCGAGAGCGTGGCGCCGCGCCCGGTGTCCTTCACCCCGGTCCAGGCGAGGCCAGGATCGAGATAGTCGCAGCGGTTCATGAACACGGTGCCGGTCTCGATCTCGTTGCCGAGCGCCTCGGCGGCCTCGACATCCGCCGTCCAGATCGAGGCGGTGAGGCCGTAGACGCTGTCATTCATCAGCGTCAGCGCCTCGGCGTCGTCCGCCACCTTCATGATTCCGACCACCGGGCCGAAGCTCTCCTGCGTCATCACCGACATGGAATGATCGACGCCGGTGAGCACCTGCGGGGCGAGATAGGGCGTGCCCGCGCGGTTGGCGGGGAAGCGGGCGGGGTCGATATGGGCGGTCGCGCCCTTGCCGACGGCCTCGGCGATCTGGCCGCGGATCAGGTCGGCGAAGCGGCCCTGCGCCATGGGGCCGAGCGTGGTCGCCTCGTCCAGCGGGTTGCCGAGCACATAGCCGGCGGTGAGATCGACGAAGCCCTCGACGAAGCGGTCATAGAGGCTCTCATGCACATAGATGCGCTCGATGCCGCAGCAGCACTGGCCGGAATTGTAGAACGCGCCGTCGACAAGGTTCTCCACCGCGAAGGCGAGGTCGGCATCGGCGCGCACATAGGCGGGATCCTTGCCGCCGAGCTCAAGCCCCAGCGGCGTGAACGTGCCCGCCGCCGCGCGCTCGATGGCGCGCCCGCCCTCCACCGAGCCGGTGAAATTGACGAAATCGACCGCACCCGAGCCGATGAGGCGCGAGGTCTGGTCGTGGGTCAGCACGAGATTGGTGAACAGGCCCTTGGGCAGGCCGGCGCGGTCCATCGCCATCTGGAAGCGCTCGCCGACCAGAATGGTCTGCGCCGCGTGCTTCAGCAGCACCGCATTGCCGGCGATGAGCGCCGGGGCAATGGTGTTCACCGCAGTGAGATAGGGGTAGTTCCACGGCGCGACGACCAGCACGATGCCGAGCGGGTCGCGCTTCACATAGCGGCGGAAGCCCTCGCGCGCATCGTGCGGCACGACGGGATCCAGCGCGCCACGCGCGGCCATTTCCACCACATAGCGCACACGCTCCTCGAAGCCGCGAAACTCGCCGCCATTGCGCACCGGCCGGCCCATCTGCTGGGCGAGTTCGGGCACGATCTCCTGATTCATCGCTAGCATGGCATCGAGGAAACGCAGCACATAGGCGGAGCGCTCGGCGATCGGCACCTGCCGCCAGTCGCGCTGGGCGGTGCGGGCCGCCTCCAACGCTGCGGCAGTGGCGGAATCGTTGGCGGCCGGGCGGCGGGCCAGTTCGGTGCCGTCGATCGGGGAAATACAGACGATGTCGCTCATGAACCTGCCCTCGCTGGTCATCTGCCTATAGCGCGGCGCCCCTTTGCCCGTCCATCAGCGCCGATAGCGGGCGCTGGAGCATAGGTAACGCCTATCAAGATGCGGCTGCGGTGCCTCGGTAGTGCCGATTTCGCGCGGACATTGGTTATATCTGCGGGTCATCGCTGAACACCGGCACGTATCTGCCGGCACGCATGATGGTCGCTGATGCTGAAATTCTCTCCCGATATGGCGACCGCCGACACGACCGATGCCCGCACCGATGCCATGATGTTCGACCTCGCGCCGATCTCGCTCTGGCTTGAGGATTTCAGCGCGGTGAAGACGTTGTTCGAGCAATGGCGGGCCGAGGGCGTGACCTCGCTGCGCGAGCATCTGCGCGGGCGGCCGGACCGGGTGGCGGAGTGCTCACGGCGTATCCGTGTGCTCAAGGTGAACCAGCGCACGCTCGACCTGTTCGAGGCGAGAAGCCTCGATCACCTCGTCGCCCATCTCGACCAGGTGTTCCGCTACGACATGCTGAAGACGCACATCGAGGAGCTGTCGCAGCTCTGGGACGGGCATCGCAGCTTCGCCAGCCACACGGTGAACTACACCCTGTCGGGCCAACGCCTCGACATCCAGCTCAAGGGCCAGGTTCTGCCCGGCTATGAGGAGAGCCTGGAACGGGTGCTTCTCGCGGTGGAGGATGTGAGCAGCCGCGAAACCGCGCGCCGGCAGGCGGCGCAAGCGGAAATCTACGCGCGCGGCCTGTTCGAGCACTCGCCGGTCTCGCTCTGGGTGGAGGACTTCTCCAGCATCAAGAACCTGCTCGACGACGTGCGCCAGCGCGGCATTACCGATCTGCGCGTCTTCACGGATGTCCACCCCGAATTCGTCGAGCGCTGCATCAGCGAGGTGCGCGTCCTCGACGTGAACCAGCACACGCTCGACATGTTCGGCGCGGCGACGAAGGCCGACCTGATCGCGCGTATGGGCGCCGTCTTCCGCGACGAGATGCACCGGCATTTCCGCGAGCAGCTCATCGAACTGTGGAACGGCAAGCTGTTCCACCAGCGCGAGGTGGTGAACTACACGCTCGGCGGCGACGAGCTGCATGTGCACCTGCAATTCTCGGTGCTGCCGGGGCGCGAGCAGGACTGGTCGCTGGTGCAGGTCGCGCTCACCGACATCACCGCGCGCAAGAAGGCCGAGGCCTATCTCGAATATCTCGGCCAGCACGACGTGCTGACCAAGCTCTACAACCGCTCCTTCTATGCCGACGAGCTGAACCGGCTGGAGCGCAAGGGCCCCTTCCCGGTCACCATCATCATGGTGGACCTGAACAATCTGAAGCTGGTCAACGACCAGCTCGGACATGCCGCCGGCGACACGCTGCTGCGCCGGGCCGGCGAGGTGCTCGCCAAGGCGGTGGATCGCCCGAGCTGCGCCGCCCGCATCGGCGGCGACGAGTTCGCCATCCTCCTGCCGGGCGTCGATGCGGCGGGCGGTCAGGGCGTGATCGAGAACATCGGCAAGCTGATCGAGCTCAACAACCAGTTCTATTCCGCCACCACCCTTTCGGTCTCGATGGGCATGGCGACCAGCATGGCCGGCGAGCGGCTGGAGCAGGTGGTCAAGCGCGCCGACTTCGCCATGTATGAGCACAAGCGCGGGCCGGGCGTCGCGCCGCCCGACGCCTGAGGTCCGGCTTCAGGCGCGGATGGTGAGGTGCTCCAGCGCGGCCAGATGCACCACGCAGATCTTGTTGCCCTCGGGATCGCGGAAATAGGCACCGTAATAGTCGGGCGCATAGTTCGGGCGCAGGCCCGGCTTGCCCTCGTCGACCCCGCCCGCCTCGATCGCTGCCTGCCAGGCCGCATCGACCGCCGCCGGGGACGGGGCGGCGAAGCTGACCTGCGTGCCATTGCCCCAGGTGGCGGGCAGCCCGTTGAACGGCAGTTGCACGAAGAATTGTGGCCAGCGGCTGCCCGGCATCACCCACATGGCGCCATCCGGCCCGCCATCGGAGGGCTCATCCACGCGCGTGAGCCCGAGCGGTGCCAGCACCTTGTCGTAGAAGCCGGTGAGAAGGGGGAGGTCGCGGGCACCGAGGATGATGTGACTGAACATTGACCTGACTCATGGAAGGGGCGCAGAAGGCGGCCAGGGTGATGTGGCGCGCCCGCTCTCCGCCGGCAAGGCCTGCGTTCAGAAGGGTCGACAGGCCGGCGATTGCGCAGTAAAGGGTGCGCCAGGGAATTACATGGACTTCCGGTTTGTTTGGAAGTTTTCACTTAGACGGTTTGTAAATGAGCAACCTGCATCACGAACGCGTCCTGTCGGTGCATCACTGGACGGACAATCTGTTCACCTTCACCACGACGCGCGACCCGGCGCTGCGCTTCAAGAACGGGCAATTCGTGATGATCGGGCTGCCGGTCGACGGCAAGCCGCTGCTGCGCGCCTATTCCATCGCCAGCGCCAATTACGAGGAGACCCTCGAGTTCTTCTCCATCAAGGTGCAGAACGGCCCGCTGACCTCGCGTCTCCAGCACCTCAAGGTGGGTGACGAGGTGATTGTCGGGCGCAAGCCGACCGGCACGCTGCTGGTGGATTATCTCGTCCCCGGCCGCCGGCTCTATCTGCTCTCCACCGGCACGGGCCTCGCGCCCTTCATGAGCCTGATCAAGGATCCGGAGACCTACGAGGCTTACGAGAAGGTGATCCTGGTGCACGGCGTGCGCACCGTGGGCGAGCTCGCCTATCAGGACTTCATCGAAAACGAGCTGCCGGACAATGAGTTCTTCGGCGAGCTGGTGCGCGAGAAGCTGGTCTATTACCCGACCGTGACGCGCGAGCCCTATCGCAACCAGGGCCGCATCACCGACCTGATCACCTCGGGCAAGCTGTTCGAGGATCTCGGCCTGCCGCCGCTCGACAAGGAAGACGACCGCGTCATGCTGTGCGGCAGCCCGCAGCTGCTCGACGACATGCGCGTCATCCTCAAGGAGCGCGGCTTCGAGGAAGGCTCGACCACGGAGCCGGGCGACTTCGTGATCGAGAAGGCCTTCGTCGAGAAGTGACCTGCGCCGAGACGTGACCTGCGCCGAGACGTGACCTGCGCCGAGACGTGAGTGCCGGGACCGGCGTCCGCTCAGCGCAGGCGCCGGTTCGGATCCCACGCCGCCTCGCGCTCGCGGGCGGCCTCCTCCGGCGAGAGGATGCGGTATTCCGCGTCGATCACCGTGGCGCCGCCCGCCGGGCGCTTGCGACCGCCGAACAGGCGGTAAGCAATGCCGGCGATGGCAATGATCGGGAAGACCACGAGGAACACGCTCGCCGCCACCAGCGCCAGCGCAATGCCGACGGCCAGAGCCACGGCGACGACCACGGCCACCTGCCACCAGCTCACCCGCCGGACGGTGAAGCGCATACGGTCGAAGGGATCGCTCGAGTTCATCCTTTTGGTCTTTCCTCCTGGGCGGTACTGCCACTTTTCCCGGATATGGGGGCCGATGGCCGACATTCCAGCGTCCATCCTATAGATTCCCACCGAGGCCGGAATCGGGCGCATCCGCGATGACCCTGCGGCAGGCGCCGCCCGCGCCGGGAGAGACATGATGATCCTGCGTGACGCCACCGCCCACGACCTGCCGGGCATTCTCGCCATCTACAACCATGCCGTGCTGCACTCGACGGCGATCTGGAACGACACGCCGACCGACCTCGCCAACCGCAGCGCCTGGCTGGCCGACCGCCGCGCCAAATCCTACCCGGTCATCGTCGCGGCCGAGGGCGACGAGGTGCTGGGATATGCGAGCTTCGGCGATTTCCGCCCCTTTGACGGCTTCCGCATCAGCGTCGAGCACTCGGTCTATGTCGCCGAGCACGCGCGCGGACGTGGCCTTGGCGGCAAGCTGGTGGAAGCGCTGTTCGAGCCCGCCCGCGCCATCGGCAAGAAGGTGATGATCGGCGGCATCACCGGCGGCAACACCGCCTCCCTCGCCTTGCACACCCGCCTCGGCTTCGTGGAAACGGGCCGGATGCCCGGCATCGGCACCAAGTTCGGCCAGAGGCTCGATCTGGTGTTCATGCAACGAGGGTTGTGACTTATCTAAGTTAAACTTTAAGTTGCATATTTGACTATAACGCGTCTAGCATGGGGCCTTGGTTGGGAAGGGGCGCCCTGTCATGAATCCGCTGGATGCAACATACGACCAGATCGTTGCCTTGCTCGTTGCACTGGTTCTGCCATTCATCGTCATCAAGATCAGGAACAACCTCCGGCGCGAACGCTATTCACTGGTGCAGGAAATCGCACAGGCCTTCGGATTCGAGACCGATACATCGCCGTCCTTCGAGTTTGTGAAGTCCAAGTATGATGGAAGAAGTCTGGAGTTTTCCTCCTGGCAGATCTATCTCAGCGCTATCCCCTATGTCGTCCTCTCGACGATAGGTCTCTCCGTCATCTTCACACCGCTGAGCGACGTGGTGACGAAAGACCAGGCCCCGAAGATCGGCCCAATCCTCCTTCTCGCCGATGGGCTTAGCTGCTGGCCCGACTGCACAGGGGCGCAGGATGGCAAGCCGGTCACACCATCCGCATCTGCCGCTGGCGTTGTTCAGGCGCAGGCCGGTGCAGCGCCGCCGGCTCCGGCGCCTCAGAACCTTGCCTCAGCCCCGACAAATGGCACGGATGAGGCGAGCGTGGTCGCCCCGGAGCCTTGCCCCTATGACATGACCTCCTGCCAGATGGTGCGCAGTCTCACCGTGGTCGCGTTCACCTTTGCCGGCGCCATTCTTTTCTCGCTGACCTACCTGCTGCGTGCGGTCACGAATTTCGAGCTGGGACCGCAGACCTTTCTTCGCGTCACAATGAACATGCTGTTCGCCGTGGTCTGCGTGGTCGCGCTCTGGCGCATCGCGCCCGCGGTGCCGAGCATGTCCGCGGCGAGCGGACTCTGGTACGGCATCGCCTTCCTGATCGGCTTCCTGCCCGATCTGGGCCTGCGCCTGCTGGTTTCCAAACTGTCTCTGCCCCTGAAGGGCTATCGCAGCGATCTACTGGAAAAGACACCCGTCGTACCACTCGAAATGATCGACGGCATCGACTCCGCGATCGCCTTCCGGCTGCAGGACCAGCAGATCTTCGACGTGCAGAACCTTGCGACGTTCAACCCCATCATGTTGCACGTCGAGACGCCCTTCGGCTTCTATGAGGCGATCGACTGGGTGGCGCAGGCGCAGCTTTGCACCATCGTCGGCGCCGAGGGCTTCGTCGCGCTCCGCTCGCGCAACATTCGCACCATCTTCGATCTCGAGCGGGCCACCATTGACCCGCGAGCGACCCCGGCAATCCGCCGCGATCTGGCTCAGGTCATCTTCAAATGGTCATCCGAGCGTTTCGCCGAACCCGAAGATCCGCGTGCCGCCGCAAACGGTGCAGGACAACAGCAGAACCAAGCGGCAGGCCCCGCAGATGCCGCTGCCCCCGCGGTTGCTGCCGGCCCAGCAGCACCCGATGGCGTACCCCGCCCCTCGCCCGCGCGCACTACGGCGGCAACGAGCCGCCTTGGGGACGCGGACCTCATTCACCTCTTCGAAGTCATGGTGGATGACCTGCACGTCCATCGCCTGCGGCAGATATGGGAACTGGTCGCGATCCGCCTCGGCGCGCGCTACACGCATCTCGCCCCGATTACTCCGGCTCAACCGGCATAAAAAAGGGCGCCTCGCGGCGCCCTTTTCATGTCCAGCCGAGAACGGCCGATCAGTAGCGGTAGTGGTCCGGCTTGAAGGGGCCCTCGACGGGCACGCCGATATAGTCGGCCTGCTCGGGGCGCAGCTTGGTAAGCTTCACGCCGAGCTTCTCGAGGTGCAGCGCGGCGACCTTCTCGTCGAGGAACTTCGGCAGGGTGTAGACCTTCTTCTCGTACTTGCCCGGGTTGGCCCAGAGTTCGATCTGCGCCAGCGTCTGGTTGGCGAAGGAGGACGACATCACGAAGGACGGGTGGCCCATGGCGTTGCCAAGGTTCACCAGACGGCCTTCCGACAGCAGGATGATGCGGTTGCCCGACGGGAACTCGATCTCGTCGACCTGGGGCTTGATGTTGTTCCACTTGAAGTTCTTGAGACCCGCGACCTGGATCTCATTGTCGAAGTGGCCGATGTTGCAGACGATGGCCCGGTCCTTCATCTGCCGCATGTGATCGACGGTGATGATGTCGCGGTTGCCGGTCGCGGTGACATAGATGTCGGCGCGGGAGAAGGCGTCCTCGATGGTCGCCACCTCATAGCCTTCCATCGACGCCTGCAGGGCGCAGATCGGATCGACCTCGGAGACGATGACGCGCGCGCCGGCCTGGCGCAGCGAAGCGGCCGAGCCCTTGCCGACATCGCCGAAGCCGGCGACGAAGGCGACCTTGCCGGCCAGCATCACGTCGGTGCCGCGACGGATGGCGTCGACCAGCGACTCGCGGCAGCCATAGAGGTTGTCGAACTTCGACTTGGTGACGCTGTCATTGACGTTGATCGCCGGGAACAGCAGCTTGCCCTGCTCGGCGAGCTTGTAGAGGCGGTGCACGCCCGTGGTGGTCTCTTCCGAGACGCCCTTGATGGAAGCGGCGACCTGCGCGAACCAGCCCTTCGGCTTCTCGGCCAGCAGCTTCTTGATGAGGGCGAAGAAGATCACCTCTTCCTCGGATTCGGCCTGGTCGAGGAAGGCGGTGTCGCCATTCTCGGCGCGCAGGCCGTGATGCACCAGCATGGTGGCATCCCCGCCATCGTCGAGGATCATGTTCGGCACGCCGCCATCATGCCAGTCGAACAGCTTGGCGGTGAAGTCCCAGTACTCGACCAGCGTCTCGCCCTTGAAGGCGAAGACCGGCGTGCCGGCGGCGGCGATGGCGGCCGCGGCGTGGTCCTGGGTCGAGAAGATGTTGCACGAGACCCAGCGCACATCCGCGCCGAGCGCCTTCAGCGTCTCGATCAGCACGGCGGTCTGGATGGTCATGTGCAGGGAGCCGGCGATGCGCGCGCCCTTGAGCGGCTGCGACGGACCATATTCCGCACGGATGGCCATGAGGCCCGGCATCTCGGTCTCGGCCAGATCGATTTCCTTACGGCCGAAATCGGCGAGGCCGATGTCCTTGACGATGTATTCGCTGGCGAGGGCCATGAAAGCTCTTCCTGACGGGTGACGGGTTCGGCATGCGGTTTACCAGCTACAGCCTGGCATAGCAATAACGACATAAAGATGTCTTTATGTCGCGTGACGAACCCATGGGATCGATCCCGGTTTTACCGGCACGACGATGCCCGCGCCATGCGAGACGCTTCCAGTCTGGAGGGATTGGCGATGGAGGCGGGGGAAGGGCGCCGCGGCCCGGCCCGGCGGCTGGCTGCTACTCGTCTTCGCCGAAGCGGTCGGCGATGAGATGGGTCAGCGCCTCGATCACGGCCTGCGCCTCCCGCCCGGAGGCGGCGACCTCGATGGAGGTGCCCGGCGCGGCGGCCAGCATCATCAGGCCCATGATGGACGTGCCGCCAACCGTCTCGCCGCAGCGCGTGACGCGCACATCGGCGTCGAAGCGCTCGACGGTCTGGACGAATTTGGCGGAGGCGCGCGCATGCAGGCCGCGCTTGTTGACGATGGACAGCTCACGCGTGAGGGCGACCGACGTGTCCATCATTTGCCCGCAAGCACCCGGCTGGCGATGTTGATGTATTTGCGCCCGGCATCCTGCGCCTGCACCACCGCCTCGGCCATCGGCACCTCTCCGCGCACGGTGGCGAGCTTGACCAGCATGGGCAGGTTGATACCGGCGACGACCTCGATATCGGGCGAGGTCATGACGGAAATGGCAAGGTTGGAGGGCGTGCCGCCGAACATGTCGGTGAGAATGACCACGCCACCGCCGCTGTTCACCGCCTCGACCGCGCCGACAATGTCGTTGCGGCGCTGCTCGATGTCGTCGTCAGGGCCGATCGTGATCGTCTCAAGCTGGGATTGCGGTCCCATGACGTGTTCAAGAGCTGAACGGAATTCGCTGGCCAGGCGTCCGTGCGTTACGAGTACGAGACCTATCATTCTGCTCCGCCGCGCCCGCCTACGGCACAAGTGCATCTCTGCGCGGGACCTCCTGAATGATCAATTCAGAAGCACCCCTCTTCATGGGGCGCTCATCATCGTTGCAGCGCACACGAATGGCAAGGGCGTAAGGGCAGAAACTCGAAGCATATTCCGGTGAGCGACCTAGCCCGGCGCCGGATCGGTGAGCAGGCACGCAAGAACCTGCTGGAGGGCGTCCCCCGCGCGCAGCACCGGTAGGCGCGCCAGTTCGATGCCGGAAATCACGCAACGGCAAGCTTCCGGCGCCGGCAGGCGGGCCGCGTCGGGCGCGTCGAGATCGACCACGAGATGGAGAGACACCTCAGCGACATGCGGCAATCGGCGCAGGCCCGCGCCGCGAATTTCGATGAGCCCGGCCAGAGCGTGCGGCGCGGTAGCGACCAGCCGCCCGTCGAGCGCGTTCACATGCACGCGATCATCCGCCACGAGCTCGGTCGGTGGCACCCGGCCCGAACCGCCGGCGAGGATGAGGGCGAAGGCGAGATGCGACTTGCCCGCCCCGGAGGCGCCCCGGATCAACACACCGCGCCCGCCGACGCTGACGCAGGAGGCGTGGAGCGTCGGGCTGTCCATGGTCAGGCCGCCGGCAGATGGACGATGAAGCGGGCGCCGGCCGGCCGTGGCCCCGCCCCATCATCGGCAACCTCGACCGCCGGCTTTCGGGCGCGGCCCTTGGGCTTGGCCTTGCCCGTCGCCTCGCCCGAGGTCGCCGCCCGGTTCTCGGCCCAGATGCGGCCGGCATGGGCATCGACGATCTGCTTGGAGATCGACAGGCCCAAGCCGGAATTCTGCCCGAAGCCCTGCTCCTCGGGACGATCCGTGTAAAAGCGCTCGAAGATGCGCGCGAGGGCGTGGGGTGGAATGCCCGGCCCGTCATCGTCGACGATGATCTCCACCGCGTCCCTGAGCCGCCGGCAGGTCACCCGCACCTCGCCGCCCTTGGGCGAGAAGGAGCGGGCATTGTCGATGAGGTTGTTGATGACCTGGCCGAGGCGGGAATCGTGGCCGAGCACGATGAAGCCGCCCGTGACGCCGGCTGCCGGCTCGAAGGTGAGCTTGACGCTCACCCCGTCGCCCCGCCTCACATCGTTGTGCACGCTGGTGACGGTGGTCAGCAGGCGGGTGAGATCGACCGGCTCGGCCTCCTGACGCTGCAACTCGGCGTCGAGCCGCGAGGCATCGGAGATATCGGTGATGAGCCGGTCGAGCCGCTTCACATCGTGCTGGATGACCTCGAGCAGCCGCGCGCGCGACGTGTCGCTCTTAGCCAGCGGCAGCGTCTCCACGGCGGAGCGCAGGGAGGTCAGCGGGTTCTTCAGCTCGTGCGAGACGTCGGCCGCGAAGCTCTCGATCGCCTCGATGCGCGAATAGAGCGCATCCGTCATGTCGCGCAGCGCGCCGGACAGATGGCCGATCTCGTCGGAGCGGCGGGTGAAGTCCGGGATCTCGACGCGCGAGCGGGTACGCCGGCGCACCCGCTCGGCGGCATCCGCCAGCTTGCGCACCGGGCCTGCGATGGTGCTGGCGAGCAGCAGCGAAACCACGACCATCACCGCCATGGCGACGAGGAAGACGCGCACGATGACGAGCCGCTCGGCGGCAACCGCCTGCTCGATCTCCTCGCTCTGGGTCGAGAGCAGCAGCGCGCCCAGAACGGCCCGGAAGCGCTGCACCGGCACGGCGACCGAGACGATGACCTGGCCGCGGTCATTCACCTGCACCGCATAGGCATTGCGGCCCTCGAGCGCGGCGGCGACTTCCGCATAACCCTTGCCGTTATTGGGGCCGAGATCCTTGTAGAGCGGCAGATCCCCGCGCTCGAACCAGAGCTTGAGCCGGTTCCAGGTCTTCTCGAACCAGTTCGGCCGCCGCTCGGTCGGCGCCGACATCTCGAAGCGCAGGATCTCGCCCTTGGAATAGAGCGAGCGGGAATCGAGCAGCAGGCCGCCATCGCGGTCATAGATGCGCGCGCTCGTGCCGGTCGGCTCGACGAGGCGCTTCAGCACCGGGGCGACGCGCTCGGGATTGATGGGGAATTCCAGCGGCGCGAAGCCGTCCTCGCCGGGACCATAGCTCTCGCCGGCCCGCAGCTCCAAAAGCCGTTCGGGGTCGATAGTGATGGCGTTGGTCTCGACCTGGGCGGAGCCGGCGATGGCGGCGGCAATGATCTCGCCCTGCACCAGCAGGCTCTGCACCCGCGCGTCGATCAGCCCGGCGCGGAACTCCGACAGATAAAGGATGCCCGACACCAGCGCGCACATGCCGACGAGATTCAGCAGGACGATGCGGCGGGTGAGGCTGGAGAAGCTCTGGAAGGCGACGAAATTGCGCAGCCGCCCGGCGGCGCCGATGAGGCCGGCAACCCGCCCCTTGCGCGGCGCGTCGTCGTCCGGGCCCTCGATGCCGTCGCGCGGATCCTCGTCCTCGGCCGGGGGCCGGTTGGATGCGGGATCGAGCAAGAGGCCGCTACTCCTTGAAGCGGTAGCCGACGCCGTAGAGCGTCTCGATCATCTCGAAATTGTCGTCGACCACCTTGAACTTCTTGCGCAGGCGCTTGATGTGGCTGTCGATGGTGCGGTCGTCGACATAGACCTGATCATCATAGGCCGCGTCCATCAGCGCGTTGCGGCTCTTGACCACGCCCGGCCGGGTCGCCAGCGCCTGAAGGATCAGGAACTCGGTGACGGTCAGCGTGACGTTCTCGCCCTTCCAGGTGCAGGTGTGGCGCTCGGGATCCATGCGCAGCTGGCCGCGCTCCAGCACCTTGGCGCTGTCGGTCTCGCGCGGCAGCGTGCCGTCCTTGGGCGAAACGCGGCGCAGCACCGCCTTCACCCGCTCGACCAGCAGGCGCTGGGAGAAGGGCTTCTTGATGAAGTCGTCGGCACCCATCTTGAGGCCGAACAGCTCGTCAATCTCGTCATCCTTGGAGGTGAGGAAGATCACCGGCATGTCGCTCTTCTGGCGCAGGCGGCGCAGCAGCTCCATGCCGTCCATGCGCGGCATCTTGATATCGAAGATGGCGAGGTCCGGCGGGCTGGTCTTGAAGCCGTCCAGCGCGGTGGCGCCATCGGTATAGGTCTGGATGCGGTAGCCTTCCGACTCGAGGGCGATCGACACGGAGGTGAGGATGTTGCGATCGTCGTCGACGAGAGCGATGGTCGGCATCGGAACACTTTCCTGTTCGGCGGCGGTAGTTGAAGCAGCCTGCGGGTGAACCGTGCCGCCGTGGCCATAATGTGACAGGCAAACTGATTCAACAGAAATAGCGCGTTTCACGCCATATAGCCAATCGCGCGGTCCACGGCTCCCGCATATCCGTGCCGCACGATGCCGCGAGCTTGGCTTGACGAACGGGAAGCTGCGGGAGCACGACTCTCCCCCGCCCCGCCAACCGCCTATGGCAATGGAGGAATTTCATGGCCGCCGCCGCGCCCGTTATCCCAGCTACCCCCAATCCCGCCCCGTCCTTCGACGGACCCGCCGCCACGCGCCGGTTGCTGCGCGAGGCACGGATCGGCGCGCTGGCGACGCTCGACACCGAGGGCGGCCCCTATGCGTCGCTGGTGCAGGTCGCGACATTGCCAGACGGCACGCCGATCCTGCTCCTGTCCACCCTGGCGCGGCATACGCGCAATATCCTCGCCGATGGCCGGGTGTCGCTTCTGCTCGATGAACGGCGCTCCGGCGACGAGCTTCAGGGCGCGCGCGCCGGTGTGATGGGGTGTGCAGTCAGGCTAAGTGAGACCGATGAGATCGAGATGGCGCGGCGCCGCTTCCTCGCCCGCCACCCCGACGCGGCGATGTTCGCCGGCTTCGCCGATTTCGCCTTTTACCGGGTGGAGGTGACGAGCGCGCACCTCGTCGCCGGCTTCGGCCGCATCACCGATGTCAGCCGCGACGACCTCATCCTCGACACCTCGGACGCGGGCGAGATGCTGGCGGCGGAGGAGAGCGCGGTCGCCCATATGAACGAGGACCACCGCGACGCCATCACTCTCTATGCCATGCACCTCATCGGCACCGGGCCGGGCGACTGGCGGATGATCGGCATCGACCCCGCCGGCTGCGACCTGATGTCCGGCACGGAAGTGCGCCGGCTCGATTTTCCCCGCCGCGCCACCACGGCCCGCGCGATGCGGGAAATCCTTGTGGAACTGGCCACCAAGGCCCGTGGCGCCCCGGTGGATTCGCCCCAATAGGCGGGCGCGCCGGGCCCGGCCTTAACCTATGACCATCGCTTGGGCCCGGTTTCGTCACACAATCGACCCGGAAGATCGGCGAAAAACGCGCCTGGGAGCACCCGGTGCCCCTGTATGTCCCGCGTCAGGAGGAGCCGACCTTGCAACAGTCTGGCACGCGTAACGAGCAGCATGGCCTTGAAGCCCTTGGGCTGGACGGCACCGGCAAGCTGTTCTGGAACCTCACCGAGGCCGCCCTTTATGAGCGCTCCATCGCCCGCGGCGAGACGCGCCTTTCGGCGACCGGGGCGCTGGTCGCCGACAGCGGCGCCCACCGCCATCTGAGCGAGGCCGACCGCTACATCGTGCGCGAAGCCGACACCGAGGAGAGCGTGGACTGGGAGAGCGCCAACGCCCTCACCCGCGACGCCTTCGACACTTTCAAGACTGATTTCCTCGCCCATGCGAGCACGCGCACGCTGTTCGCGCAGGATGTGCTGGCAGACGACGTGCCGGTACGGGTGCTGACCGAGCACGCCTGGCACGCGCTCACCCTGCGCAACCTGCTGCGCCCGCTCGAGGCCGACGCCATTACCAGCGCCACGCCGCGCCTCACGCTCCTCTGCGTGCCGAGCTTCAAGGCCGAGCCGGAGAAATACGGCGTGCGCAGCGCGACCGTCATCGCCGCCGATCTCGCCGCTGGTCTGGTGCTGATCGCCGGCACCGCCCATGCCGGCGAGATCCGCGCCGCCCTGCTCACCGCGCTCGGCCACATGCTGCCCGACAGCGGCACGCTGCCGCTCTGCGCCGCCGCGAGCGTGGATGAAGCGGGCGAGACGGCGCTGTTCGTCGGCCTTCCCGGCACCGGCAAGACCGCGCTCGCCAGCGCGGATGGCCGCGTGCTGATCGCCGATGGCGGGCTCGGCTGGCGCGCGGAAGGCATTCGCGCGCTGGAGAGCGGCGCCTATGTGCGGGCCGATCACCTCAGCGCCGAGGATGACCCGGCGCTGTTTGCCGGCCTCGCGCGCTTCGGCACCGTGCTCGAGAACGTCCCGCTCGACCCGGAGAGCCGCGCGCCGCTGCTCGGAGCCGACAGCCCGACGGAAAATCCCCGCGCCGCCTTCCCGCTCGCCGCGATCGGCGCCGCCGCCTCCACGGGGCGCGCGCCGCGCGCGCTGTTCCTGCTCAGCTGCGACACGACCGGCATCCTCCCGCCCATCGCCCGGCTGACCCCGGCGCAGGCGATCTATCATTTTCTGTCCGGCTACAGCGCCCGCCTGCCCGAGAGCGCGGCCGGCGTCGAGGAAGCGCAGGCCGCCTTCGCCGCCGGCTTCGGCGCCCCCTTCCTCGCCACGCACCCGGCCCGCAGCAGCGCGCTGCTGCGCCCGCTGGTCGCGCAGGAAGGGCTGAGCTGCTGGCTGGTGAATACCGGCTGGGTCGGCGGCAAGGCCGGCACCGGGCGGCGCGTGCCGCTGGAGACCAGCCGCCGTCTGGTCGCCGCCGCGCTCGATGGCACGCTGGAGGCCGGCGAATGGCGCACCGATCCGCATTTCGGCTTCATGGTCCCGAAGGCGGTCGAGGGCGTCGATGCCCGGCTGCTCGACCCCGCCCGCAGCTGGGCGAGCCGCATGGACTACGCCAAGACCGCGCGCCAGCTCGTCATCCGCTTCAGCAACAATTTCGCCCGCTTCGAGGGCCTGGTCGATGACGAGGTGCGCGGCGCTCAGCCAAGCTTGGCCATCGCCGCCGAATGATGGCAGCATGGGCCTCCCGCCATGGAGGCCCACCATGCGCCACGCCGCCCGTGCCCTCATTCTCGCTGCTGCCCTCGGCACTGCCCTTGCGGGGTTCATCCCCGCATCAGCGCAGGCGGGCACGGCGCGCATCACCTTTGTCGCGCCGCAGAACTACACGGACGGCAATCTCGGCTGGGCGCCGGTCGACCAGCGCCTCACGCTGGAAGGGCTTACCCGCATCATCGAGCGGCTCGCCGCCACGCGGCTGCCGCCCGGCGACACGCTGGAGGTGAGCGTTCTCAATCTCGACCTCGCCGGCATGATCAACCCGCTCGCCTCACGCACCGGCACGCTGCGGGTGATGCGCGAGGATACCTGGCCGTCGATCAAGCTCGCCTACACGCTGCGCCGGGACGGGCGCGTGCTCGCGCGCGGCGAGGAGACCATCCGCAGCCTGAACTATCTGATGGACCCGGTGGCGGTGCGCTCGGTTGATCCGCTGCGCTTCGAGAAGGCGCTGCTCACGCGCTGGTTCACCACCACCCTGCGCCCCTATCTGGCGACAGGCGCACAGGGTTGAGGACGGCCGCCCGGCTCAGAGGAAATAGAGCCAGGTCAGCAGCGCGAAGCAGGGCATCAGAAAGATGAAGGACCACGCCATGTAGCCGAAGAAGCTCGGCATGGCGACGCCGCGGCTTTTGGCGATGGCGAGCACCATGAAGTTCGGCGCGTTGCCGATATAGGTGAGCGCGCCCATGAACACCGCGCCAGCCGAGATCGCCTCCAGCGTCACCGCATATTTCGTCATCAAGAGCTGCGGGTCGCCGCCGGCGAGGTTGAAGAAGACGAGATAGGTCGGCGCGTTGTCGAGGAAGCCGGAGAGCAGACCGGTCATCCAGAAATAGCCGGCATTCACCGGCTCGCCCGCCGGATCGGTGACGAGGGCGACCAGCGGGGCCAGCGCGCCGTTCGAGCCAGCCTTCAGGATGGCGATCACCGGAATGATGGTGAGGAAGATCGCGGCGAAGAGCTTGGCCACCTCGCGGATCGGCTCCCAGTCGAAGCCGTTGCGCTCGCGGATGAAGGCCGGGGTGATCCAGAGCGACACGCCGGCAAGCGCGACCAGCGTGACATCGCGCACGATGGAGGGCAGCGCCACATGGGTGCCGAGAATGTCGAACTCGATGCCGGGCTTCCACAGCGCGCTCATCAGGATCGCCGCGATCACGCCGCCGAGCAGCGGGATGTTGCGCTTGCCGCGCAGGCCGAGGCTCTCCGTCTCCGGGGTCGGATCGGCCTTGGGCGGCAGCTTCTCCTCGCGCGCGTAGAAATAGCGGTCGAGCAGGAAGAAGGCGACGAGCAGGATCGCCCCGATCACCGCCGTGTCGTGGAACAGGTGCCGGGTCGTCCAGAAGAAGTCGACGCCCTTGAGGAAGCCGAGGAACAGCGGCGGATCACCCAGCGGCGTCAGCGAGCCGCCAATGTTCGATACGAGGAAAATGAAGAACACGACGATGTGGACGTTGTAGCGCCGGTCGTCATTGGCGCGCAGCAGCGGGCGGATCAGCACCATGGAGGCGCCGGTCGTGCCGATGAAGCTCGCCAGCACCATGCCGGTGGCAAGAAGGCCGGTATTCACCGCCGGGCTGCCACGCAGATTGCCGGTGAGCAGGATGCCGCCGGAAATGGTGAAGAGCGAGAACAAGAGGATGATGAAGGGGATGTATTCCAGCGTCGCGGCGTGGACGACCTCATAGGTCGCCAGCCCCGTGCCATAGACCGCGACGAAGGGCACGAGGAAGGCGAGCCCCCAGAACAGCGCGACCTTGCCGTAATGATGGTGCCAGAAATGGCCGGCCAGCAGCGGCAGAATGGCGATGGAGAGCAGCATCCCGACAAAGGGAATGCCCCAGAGCAGCGGCAGGGTGGCGCCTTCGATGCCCGCGCCCGGTGCGGCGAGGGCGGGCGCCGCGCCCACGAACAGGAGGGCGGCGGACAAGGCGGCGGTGGCGGCGGCTTTCGTCGTCGGCATCGGTCTTCCCTGCGGCTTGAATGAAGTGATCCCCCGGTTAGCAACGCCCTCCCCTGGTGTCGAGCGAAACCGGATTTCGCTGGTGCCGATGTGATCACGCGCGCTGCCGGGGCGCAGAGCCGCCGACGGGGCGTGCGCGGCGGGTTGGCGGGGGTGACCGGCCTGCGCTAGAGGTGAGCCGTGCCCACCCCTGCCGCGCCGATCCGCGGCGATGAGGATCCCATGCCCCGCGCCGTCGCCGGACCCGAGATCGAACGCCTCATCCAGCTGCTCGCCCGCGTGCCCGGCCTCGGGCCGCGCTCGGCCCGGCGCGCGGCGCTGCAGCTCATCAAGAAGCGCGAGCAGTTGATGAGCCCGCTTGCCGGTGCGATGCAGGACGTGCTCGGCAAGATCGCCACCTGCCGGGTCTGCGGCAATCTCGACGTACGCGACCCTTGTTCGGTCTGCACCGACGAAACCCGCGACCCGACGCTGCTGATCGTGGTGGCGGATGTCGCCGACCTGTGGGCGCTGGAGCGGGCGGGCGCGCTCAATGCCCGCTACCATGTGCTGGGCGGCACGCTCTCCCCGCTCGACGGCATTGGGCCGGACGAGCTGAACCTCACGACGCTGATGGCGCGCGTGCAAGGCGGGGAGGTCAGCGAGGTGCTGCTGGCGCTCGGCGCCACGGTGGATGCGCAGACCACCGCCCATTACGTCACCGAGCTGCTGCGCGAGAGCGGGGTGAAGGTCACCCGCCTC
Source organism: Ancylobacter sp. WKF20 (assembly GCF_029760895.1). Classification (NCBI taxonomy): domain Bacteria; kingdom Pseudomonadati; phylum Pseudomonadota; class Alphaproteobacteria; order Hyphomicrobiales; family Xanthobacteraceae; genus Ancylobacter; species Ancylobacter sp. WKF20. The sequence continues at coordinate 4,194,896 of NZ_CP121679.1, read as the reverse complement.
GCGCAGGGCGTGCCGGTGGGCGGCGAACTCGATTATCTCGACGAGGGCACGCTCTCGGCCGCCATCCGCGCCCGCACCAGCCTCTAGGACGCCGCCGCCAGCGTGCGGAAATGCCCGCGCGCCTGCAGATAGGCGAGCAGGATGAGGCTCGGCACGGCGGCGATGAGCGAGCCGGCGAAGAACCAGAACCAGCCGAGCTCCGTCGCCACATAGCCGGCCGAGGCGGCGAGATAGGTCCGCCCGGTCGCCGCCAGCGCGGTGAGCAGCGCGTATTGCGTCGCCGTGTGCAGCGGGTTGCGGCAGAGGCCCGAGAGATAGGCGACGAAGATCACCGTGCCGATGGCGCCGGTGAAGTTCTCCGCGACGATGGCGATCGACAGGGCGGTGTAGTCATGCCCCTGCGTCGCCAGCCAGGCGAAGGAGAGGTTCGAGGCGCTCTGCAGGATGGCGCCGATCCACAGCATGGTGGGAAGCGGGAGGGCCCGCGCCGCCATGCCGCCGACAATGCCGCCGACCAGCGTCGCGCCGAGGCCGAGGCCCTTCACGATGGCCGCGTAATCGGTGCGGGTGAAGCCGAGGTCGATGACGAAGGGCGCGGTCATGGCGCCGGCAAAGGCGTCGCAAAATTTGTAGAGCACCACGAAGGCGAGGATGGCGAGGGCGAGCGGCTGGCCGAGGAATTCGGTGAAGGCGCTGATCGCCGCGCGCAGCACGCGCTTCACCGGCGACTCGGCGGCCTGCGCCGCCGTCTCGCGCCCCGCCGTCGAGGTGGGCTCGCCCGAGCAGAGCGTGGTGACAAGACCGATGCCGACGCAACCGGCCATGGCGAGGTAGCCCCAGCGCCACGCGGCCGCGGCGTCGAGCCCGAAACCGTCCTGGATAAAGGTCACGAGGAACAGCGCACCGGCAGTCGAGACCAGCATCCCCACCCGGTAGGCGAAGACATAGGCGGCCATGCCGGCGGCCTGCTCGGAGAGGTCGAGGCGCTCGACGCGGTAGGCGTCGATCACGATGTCCTGCGTCGCCGAGGCAGCGGCGACCAGCAGCGCGGCGAAGGCGACCAGCCACGGCGCGGCGCGCGGATCGACGCTCGCCAGCAGGCAGATGGCGCCAGCGAGCAGCAGCTGGGCGAACACCATCCAGCCGCGCCGCCGCCCGAGCCAGCGCGAGAGCAGCGGAACGGGCAGCGCGTCGACCACCGGCGCCCAGAGGAACTTGATGGCATAGGGCGTGCCGACCAGCGCGAACAGGCCGATGGTGGTGAGGTCAACCCCCGCCTCGCGCATCCAGATCAGCAGCGTCGAGCCGGAAAGCGCCAGCGGCAGGCCGGAGGAGAAGCCGAGCAGCAGAATGGCGATGACGCGCGGGCGCAGATAGACGGCAAGGCCGGCGAGCACGCCGGTCGCGGGTGGATCAGCAGCATTGGGTGGGCCGGCCGGGTGGCGGGCAGCGTCGGTCATGGCGATGGCGCATCCGTCGAACCGCCCGATTCGCCCCGGGCCGGGTATCCTCTCTAGCGCGGAAGGGGAACGCTGTCGCGCGCGCCCCTCACGCCTCCGGCGCGGCGGGCGGGGTCGCCACGGCGGGCTTGTCCGGCACCGGGATCACATCCACCGCCACGCTCAGCCTCTGCCGGCCCGAGCCGAGCAGCACGCCGCCGATCGGCGCGACATCGGCATAGTCGCGCCCCACCGCCAGCACGACATGGTCGGTCGAGACGCGCAGCGCGTTGGTCGGGTCGAGCCCAACCCAGCCGATAGCCGCGCCGCACCACACTGCGACCCAGGCATGGGTGGCGTCCGCCCCCTGCAGGCGCTCCTTGCCGGGCGGCGGCTCGGTCCGCAGAAAGCCGGAGACATAGGCGGCGGGCAGGCCGAGCCCGCGCAGGCCGGCGATCATGATATGGGCGAAGTCCTGGCAGACGCCGCGCCGGATGGTGAAAGCCTCCAGCGCCGGGGTGGAGACATCCGTGGCGCGCGAATCATAGGTGAACTCGTCATAGAGCCGGTTCATCAGCTCGACCGCGCCAGCCAGCATCGGGCGCCCGGCCGGGAAGCTCTCGGCCGCCCAATCGGTGATGGGCGGGCTCAGCGGCACCAGCAGGCTGGGGAAGATGAAATGCGCCGGCGAGGCCGGCGAGACATCCAGCACGGCGCCTGAGGCGCTGCGCACATCCTCCCATTCCGGCGAGGCGTCCTCGTCCCAGCAGGTGGCGGGGGTCACCTCGACGCGGGCGCGGGTGTGCACCTTGAAATCGGTGTGCGGCGTCTCGATGCGGATATGCACGACATGGTTGCCGAAGAAGTCGCGCGTGTCGGTCCACTCCACCGGCTCGGGCTCGACGGTGAAATGGCTCGCCACCACGCGCTGGCCCAGCCGGTCCACCGGCACCATGCGCACGACATGGCGGGCGACCGGCACCGGGAAGGCATAGGAATAGGTCGTGGTCTGGTGGATGTCGTAGAACATGGCCCGATCCTACGCCAAATCTTACGCCAGGAGATCCCAGGGCGTCTCGACCGGCAGGCGATGGATGAAATAACGCTCGGCCACCTCGTTGGAGAGCTCCATCAGATGCGCCTCCACCTCGCGCAGCCGGGCGTCGTCGAACTCGATGGCGTCGAACGCCTTCATCGAGGCGGCAAGGCGCGCGGCGAGGCGCTCCTCGGGCGGGGGCGGCTCGTCGCCGAGATGGCCGGGCAACTGGTCGAGATGGGCCATGATGGCGTCGATCTGGTAGGCGAGCGAGCGCGGGTTCACCGGCTCCAGCAGCACGAGATCGAGCACCGGGGCGCGGCTTTCCACCATCACATAGCGTGAGCGGTAGGTGATCTGGCTGTCGCAGAGTTCCAGCAGCACGTCGAGCGTGCCGGCGGTCGGCTCCTCGCCCAGCGCGCGGGCGAAGCGGCAGGTGGCGATGGCGCGCTCGATGCGGCGGCCAAGATCGAGAAAGCGCCAGCCCGCCAGTCGGTTCATGTTTTCCGAGGCGAGACCGGAGAAGGCGGCGAGCGCCCGCAGCGCCCGGTCGGCCCGCTCATAGGTGTCCGGCTCGGCGGCGGAGAGGCGCTCATTGATGAGCACGACGAGGTCCGCCAGCGTGCGCCACGCATCCGGCGACAACCGGTCGCGGATGACGGAGGCCGACTGCCGGGCGGCTTCGATGAGGTTCGGCACCGCGCCCGGCAGGTCGCGGCGGGTGAGCGCGGCGAGCGCATGGCGGGCGGGGCGCACGCGGCCGAGTTCGTCCGGCACCGCGCCCCAGGACTGCAGCAGCGCCATGAGCTTGGCGACCGAGGAGCCGCCGCCCTCGGCCGAGGAGGACAGCCGGCCGACCAGCGTGCGCAGCAGGCGCAGCGTCATCTCGGCGCGTTCGACATAGCGCCCCAGCCAGAAGAAATTATCCGCCGCGCGGCTGGGCAGCGGGCCGGTCTGGCGCTTGATCTCGACGCGGTCCACCGCCGGCAGAAGCGTGGTCTGCTCCACCGGCGTGTCGTCGAGCACCCACACATCGGCCGAGCGGCCGCCGCCCTGCATGGTGACGGCGCGAGCGTCGAGAGTGTCTGAGACGCGGCAGAAGCCGCCGGGCATGACCTTCCAGCCGTGCTCCGTCGCCGCCGCGAAGATGCGCAGAATGAACGGGCGCGGCTCCAGCTTGCCATCGTGCCAGACCGGCATGGTGGACAGGCGCGCCGCCTCCTGGCCGACGAAATCGACGCCGCGCGCGCGTATCGCCGCCTCCAGCTTGGCGCGGCCTTGCTTGTCGAGATCGGCGCCGATGGTCGAGCCCTGGTCGAGCACGCCGGGCAGCGTGCGCCGGAAGGCCGGGGAGATGACCAGATCGTCCAGTTCGTCGAGCACGCGCTCGCGCTCGGCCTCCTGCCCGCACCACCAGGTGGCAACGTTCGGCAGCAGCAGGTTCTCGCCCAGCACGCGCTTGCCGAGGCGCGGCATGAAGCCCATCAGCGCATTGGCCTCGACGACGCCCGCGCCGACGGCATTGGCCACCGCGACGCCGCCCGAGCGGATCGCCTGCACGAGGCCGGGAATGCCGAGCCGGGAGCGCGGGTTCAGCTCCAGCGGGTCGGCATAGTCGGAATCGAGGCGGCGCAGCAGAACGTCGACGCGCTTCAGCCCGGCGACGGTGCGCACATAGACGAGGTTGTCGCGGACGGTGAGGTCTTCACCTTCCAGCAGCACGAAGCCGAGATAGCGCGCGAGATAGGCGTGCTCGAAATAGGTCTCGTTCAGCGGGCCGGGAGTGAGCAGCCCCACCCTGCCCTCGCCCGAGCGGTCGAGCCGGGTCAGCCCGGCGCGCAGCGCCTGGAAGTAGCCGGCGAGGCGCACGACATTGAGCGAGCGCGACAGGTCCGGCAAAGCGCGGGAGATGGCGATGCGGTTCTCCAGCGCGTAGCCGGCGCCCGAGGGCGACTGGGTACGGTCGGAAATCACCCACCATTGCCCGTCCGGGCCGCGGCCGATATCGGCGGCATAGATGCGCAGGAAGCTGCCGCCATGCGGATCGACCCCGACCAGCGGGCGCAGGAAATCCGGACTGCCCATGATCGCCGCCGCCGGCAGCGCGCCGGACTGGACGAGATTGCCCGGCCCGTAAATGTCGGCGAGTACGCTTTCGAGAAGCTGCGCGCGCTGGATGATGCCGCGCTCGATGGCGCGCCATTCCGCGCCGTCGATCACCAGCGGCAGGTGCGAGATCGGCCAGGGGCGCTCGCCGCCATTGGGATCGTCATAGACGCGGTAGAACACGCCGGAGCGGTAGAGGTGCCGGTCGGCCGCCTGGAAGCGGCGCTGCACTTCCTCGACGCCCATTTCCGCCAGCGCCGCCAGCAGCGCGTGCCAATGCGCGCGCGGGCGCCCGTCGGCACCGACGAGTTCGTCGTGGACACCGGGGAGCGGCTTGTATCCCGCCAGCAACGCGTCGACCGCTTCCTCCTCGAAGCGGCGGGTGAGCGCCTGCGGGTCACTACGTCTGGGCATGGGCTCCTCTATGCGCGCCCGAGCTTGCTCGAGGCAAGCCGACGGCGGTGGCGAGGCGAGGCTTCACCACAGAAAGGCAACCGGGCCGGCGGCAGGCCGGCCCGCACTCACAGGCGCGGCGGGCGCCTGAGGTCGAGTGTCGCGGGGAATTCGCCCGAAGGCTCTTCCGGCGGCACGAACAGATAACCGGGCGTGTGGCCGAAATCCTGGAAGCGCGCGAGGCGGCGCGCCTGTGCCTCATAGGAGTTCACCGGGAAGGTATCGTAGTTGCGTCCGCCCGGATGCGCCACATGATACACGCAGCCGCCCAGCGAGCGGTTGGACCACAGATCGACGATGTCGAAGGTCAGCGGCGCGTGGACGGGAATGGTCGGATGCAGGCCCGACGCCGGCTGCCACGCCTTGAAGCGCACGCCGGCGACATATTCGCCGAAACGGCCCGTCGGCAACAGCGGCAGGCGCCGTCCATTGCAGGTGACGACGTGGCGGATCGGGTTCAGCCCCTGCACGCGGGCCTGAAGCCGCTCCACCGAGGAATCGACGAAGCGCACCGTGCCGCCGACCGCGCCCTCCTCGCCGAGCACATGCCAGGGCTCCAGCGCCTGTCGCAGCTCCAGCGAGACGCCGCCATGCTCGACCTGCCCGAAATAGGGGAAGCGGAACTCGCGCTGCGCCTCGAACCAGAGCGGGTCGATGCGGTAGCCGGCGCGGCCGAGATCGTGGATCACGTCCATGAAATCGGCCCAGACGAAGTGCTCCAGCATGAAGCGGTCGGCGAGCGCCGTACCCCAGCGGGCGAGCGGGCCCTCCTGCGGCTCGCGCCAGAACCAGGCGATGAGCGCGCGCAGCAGAAGTTGCTGGGCAAGGCTCATGCGCCAGTCCGGCGGCATCTCGAAGGAGCGGAACTCGACGAGGCCGAGGCGGCCGGTCGGGCCGTCCGGCGAGAACAGCTTGTCGATGCAGATTTCCGAGCGGTGGGTGTTGCCCGTCACATCGGTCAGCAGGTTGCGGAACAGCCGGTCGACCAGCCAGGGCGGCGGTGTCGGCCCCTTGCCGGGGGTCGGCACGTTCGCCATGGCGATTTCCAGCTCATAGAGCGAATCGTGCCGCGCCTCGTCGATGCGCGGGGCCTGGCTGGTCGGGCCGATGAACAGGCCGGAGAACAGGTAGGACAGCGAGGGGTGGCGCTGCCAATAGGTGACGAGGCTCTTGAGCAAGTCCGGCCGGCGCAGGAACGGACTGTCCGCCGGAGTGGCGCCGCCGACCACCACATGGTTGCCGCCGCCCGTACCGGTGTGGCGCCCATCCACCATGAACTTCTCGGTGCCGAGGCGGGAGAGGCGGGCCTCCTCATAGAGATCGCGGGTGATCTCGACGCAGGTCTTCCAGTTGCTGGCCGGGTGGACGTTCACCTCGATCACGCCCGGATCGGGCGCGACGCGAATGACGTTGAGCCGCGGATCGACCGGGGGCGTGTAGCCCTCGATATGCACCGGCAGCTTTAGCTCGGCTGCGGTGACCTCGACGGCGGCGAGCAGCTCCAGATAGTCCTCCAGCCGCTCGGTCGGCGGCATGAACACGCAGAGCCGCCCGTCGCGCGGCTCGATGGCGATGGCGGTGCGGACCGAGCCGGTGCCGGTGAGCACCTGGTTCACCTTGTCCTGCTGGCCCTCATCGACCGTCATGCGGCGGTAGAGCTGGTGCAGCGATTCAGCGTCCGGCAGGTCGCCGGTGATCGCCATCGGATCGGCCGGATGAACATAAGGATAGGCGGCCGGCGGCACCCAGGGCAGCGCGGCGAGCGGCAGGCGGAAGCCGACCGGGCTGTCGCCGGGCACCAGGAACAGCTTGCCGCGTCGGAAGCGCCACTTCTCGCTGACCCAGCCGCGCGAGGAGCGCGCCTGCCAGCGCTGCACCGGCAGCACATAGCCGGTGGGCCGGCCGAGGCCGCGCTCGAAGACGCGGGCGATGCGCGAACGCTCTTCCGGATCGTCGAGCTTGGAATCCCCCGTGGTGACATTTTCCGGCAGGTCGCCTTCCTTGAGAATCCAGTGGCCGGGATCCTCGAAGGCGGGCTCGACAAAGTCGGTGCCGAGGCCGAGACGGGTGGCGAGGTTCTCGGTGAAGCCCCGCGCCTCATCGACCGTCGCACCGGAAATGTTCTCGGTCGCCACCAGCGCCGGGTCGCGCCAGATCGGCTTGCCGTCCTTGCGCCAGTAGAGCGAGAAGGTCCAGCGCGGCAGGCTCTCGCCGGGATACCACTTGCCTTGGCCGTAATGCAGCATGCCGCCCGGCGCGAAGCGCTTGCGCAGGCGGCGGATCAGGTCATCCGCGCGCATCCGCTTGGTCGGGCCGACGGCGGAGGTGTTCCACTCGGCGCCCTGATAGTCGTCAATGGAGATGAAGGTCGGCTCGCCGCCCATGGTGAGGCGGACATCCTGCGCGGCAAGATCGGCATCCACCTTGTCGCCGAGCGCGTCGAGCGCGGCCCAGGCCTCGTCGGAGAAGGGCAGCGTCACGCGCGGCTTCTCGGCGACGCGGGTGACCCGCATGTCGAACTCGAAGGCGGTCTGCGTGCCCTCGGGCGCGGTGAAGCCGCCAGTGATCGCGGCGGCGGAGACATAATTGGGCGTCGCGCAGAGCGGCAGATGGCTCTCGCCGCAGAGCAGGCCCGAGGTCGGGTCGAAGCCGATCCAGCCGGCGCCGGGCAGGTAGACTTCGCACCAGGCGTGCAGGTCGGTGAAATCGACCTCCGTGCCGGTCGGGCCATCCAGCGCCTTTACATCCGGCTTCAACTGGATGAGGTAGCCGGAGACGAAGCGCGCGGCGAGGCCGAGGCGGCGCAGGATCTGCACCAGCAGCCAGCCGGAGTCGCGGCAGGAGCCCGCGGCGAGCGCCAGCGTCTCGTCCGGCGTCTGCACGCCCGGCTCCATGCGAATGACATAGCCGACGCGCTGCTGGAGCTTCTGGTTGAGCTCGACGAGGAAGTCGACCGTCGCCACCTCGCCCTTCGGCCGTACAGACTCGACATAGGCGTCGAGTTCCGGGCCACCGGCTTCCGGCTCGAGATAGGGGATCAGCTCCTTGGCCAGCGCCGGCGGGTAGGTGAAGGGAAGCGTCTCCGCGAACTCCTCCACGAAGAAGTCGAACGGGTTGTAGACCGTCATGTCCGCGATGAGGTCGACCTCGACGCGGAACTCGGTGGTCGGCTCCGGGAAGACGTAGCGCGCCATCCAGTTGCCGAACGGATCCTGCTGCCAGTTCACGAAGTGGTTGGAGGGCGTGACCTTGAGCGAATAGCTCTTCACCGGCGTTCGGCAATGCGGCGCGGGACGCAGCCGGATGATCTGGGGGCCGAGGGTCACCGGCTGGTCGTATTTATAGGCGGTGACGTGATGCAGGCTGGCGAAGATTGTCATAGGCACCCAACTGAACAGCGGACCCGCACGCGGCGCTTGACCGGCGCCGGGGCGCCGGAGCGAAAAGCCTCGCGCCCGACAAGCGGCACGACGCCTCCGGCCTGAAGGACGCAGGAATCATGCCGTATGGGCGGGCGAGGCCAAGGATAGCGCAGCGTCGCGACGCGCCGCAGCGATGATCGCCCGCGGCAGCGGCGCAGATCGGCAACCGCCTCATGAAGCGTCAGTTCCCTGCCGCTTAATGAGGCGCTGGCCATATCAAGTGGCCGGGTGGGGCGCGGCGGGGGGCTCGCCAGAGGGCGGCTCATGGCCGGCCGGCGCCGTGCCCTTGCCCCGGCTGCGCCACTCCTCGAAGCGCTGCAGCACCGCGTAGAAGGACGGCACGAACAGAACCGCGAGGCAGGTCGAGGCGAGCATGCCGGAGAACACCGCGATGCCGATCGACTTGCGCGAATTGGCGCCCGCGCCGGTCGCCAGCACCAGCGGCAGCACGCCGAGGATGAAGGCGAAGGAGGTCATCAGGATCGGGCGGAAACGCAGCCGTGCCGCCTCCACCGCCGCCTCCATGATCTCCATGCCCTCCGCCCGTTTCTCGCGGGCGAATTCGACGATGAGGATCGCGTTCTTCGCGGAGAGGGCGATCAGCAGGATGAGGCCGATCTGGGTGTAGAGGTTGTTGGCGACGCCGAGGCCGGTGAGCGCGCCGACCGTGCCGAGCAGCGCCAGCGGCACGGCGAGCAGCACGGAGAGCGGCAGGATCCAGCTTTCGTACTGACCGGCGAGCACGAAATAGACCAGCAGGATGGCGAGGCCGAAGACGTAATAGACCTCGTTGCCGACCACTTCCTCCTGATAGGACATGGCGCTCCACTCATAGCCCGTGCCCGGCGGCAGGGTCTGGCTCGCCACCTGCCCCATCACGTCGAGCGCCTGGCCGGAGCTGAAGCCGGTGGCTGCCGCGCCGACGATGGTGGAGGCCGGGTAGAGGTTATAGAGCGTGATCAGCGGCGGGCCGAAGGCCGGCTCCACCTTGGCCAGCGTGCCAAGCGGCACCATCTCGCCCGAGGGCGTGCGGATCTTGAGGTTCAGGATCTCTTCCGGCGTGCGGCGGAAATCGGCCTCGGCCTGGATATAGGCCTGGAAGGTCTGGCCGAACTGGTTGAACTGCGTGACATAGGTCGAGCCGACATAGCCCTGCACGGTGGAGAACACCTGGCCGACGGTGACGCCCAGCGTCTCCGCCTTCACGCGGTCGATCTGCAGGAAGAGCTGGGGCACATTGGCGCGGAACGAAGTGCTGAGACGCTGCAGCGAGGACTGCGACGAGGCGTTCTGCACGATCGCCTGCGTCAGGCTCTGCAGCTCCATGAAATCGAAGCTGCCATTCTTCGATTCCACCATCATGGTGAAACCGGAGGCATTGCCGATGCCTTGAATGGGCGGCGGCACCAGCACGAAGGTCGCGGCTTCGTCGATCTGCTGCAGCTCGCGGTTCAGTGTCTCATAGATGTAGAGCAGGCCCTGGCCCGCCTTGTCGCGCACGTCCCAGTCCTTGAGCATCACATAGGCGACGCCGGCATTGGGCAGGGTGGCGTTGTTGTCGAGCACCGACACGCCGGAGATCGAGATGACGTTCTCCACGCCCGGCGTCTTGCCGGCGATGGCGGAGATCTTCTCCATCACCTCGGTCGTGCGCTGGAGCGAGGCGGCGTCGGGGAGCTGCGCACCGATCAGCACATAGCCCTGGTCCTCGGTCGGCAGGAAGCCGGTGGGCACGCGGGTGAGGCCCCAGATGGCGACGCCGATCAGCACGAGGGCGACGGCGGTGGTGAGGTAGCTCACCTTCACCATGTGGCGGATGAGGCCGGCATACCAGTGCTCGGCCCTGTCATAGACCGCGTTGAAGCCGCGGTAGAACGCATTGCGCTTTTCCGGCGGCACCGGCGGACGCAACCACAGGGCGCACTGGGTCGGCTTCAGCGTCATCGCGTTGATCGCCGAGATGAAGGCGGTGGCGGCGATGACGAGGGCGAATTGCTGGTAGAGCTGGCCGGTAAGGCCCGGCATGAAGGCAGCCGGGATGAACACCGACATCAGCACCAGCGTGATGCCGATGATCGGCCCGAACAGCTCGTCCATCGCCTTCTCGGCGGCGAGGCGGCCGGGCAGTCCCTTCTCGATGTGGCGCGCCACGCCTTCGACGATGACGATGGCGTCGTCCACCACGATGCCGATGGCGAGCACGATGGCGAACAGGGTCGACAGGTTCACCGTGAAGCCCATCGCCGACATGGCGGCGAAGGTGCCGATGATGGTGACCGGCACCGTGGTCGCCGGCACCAGCGTCGCGCGCCAGTCCTGCAGGAAGACCAGGATGACGATGAGCACGAGGATGCCGGCCTCGAACAGCGTCTTGTAGACCTCCTTCACCGAGGCGTTGACGAACACCGTGGTGTCGAACGGTACCTGATAGGCGAGGTCCGGCGGGAAGGTCTTGGACAGCTCGACCATCTTGGCGCGGACTTCCGTCGCCACCTGCAGCGAGTTGGCCTCGGGAAGCTGGTAGATGCCGAGCGCCGCCGCCGGCTGGCCGTTGAAGGTGAAGACCTGACTGTAGGTCTGCGCGCCGAGCTCAACCCGCGCCACGTCGCGCAGCCGGGTGATGCGGCCGCCATCGGCATTGCTGACCTTGACGATGATGTTCTCGTAATCGGCGGCATCGTTCAGCCGGCCGGCGATGTTCATCGTGTACTGGAAGTTCTGGCCCTTCGGCACCGGCGGCATGCCGACGACGCCCGAGGCGACCTCCTGGCTCTGCTGCTGCACGGCGTTGACGACGTCCTGCGGCGTCAGCCCGCGCGCCTGAAGCTGGTTCGGGTCGAGCCACATGCGCATGGCGTACTGGCCGGCGCCGAACACGTTGACATTGCCGACGCCGTTGAGGCGGGCGATTTCGTCCTGCAGGTTGATGATGCCGAAATTCGCCAGGAACAGGCTGTCATAGGTGTTGTTCGGCGAGTAGAGCGTGACGAATTGCAGGATCGCCGTCGACTTCTTCTGCGTCGTCACGCCCTGCAACTGCACCGCCTGCGGCAGCGAGGACATGGCGATGGCGACACGGTTCTGGACGAGAACCTGCGCGAAGTCCGGGTCCGTGCCGATCGCGAAGGTCACGGTCAGCGTGTAGGTGCCGTCCGACGCGCTGGTCGACTGCATGTAGAGCATGCCCTGGACGCCGTTAACCTGCTGCTCGATCGGCAGGGCCACCGTGTCCACCAGCGTGCGGGCGCTGGCGCCCGGATAGAGCGTCGTCACCTGCACGGTCGGCGGGACGACGTTGGGATATTGCGCCACCGGCAGCGTCAGCAGCGCCACGCTACCGATCAGCACGAAGACCAGCGCCAGCACGTTGGCGAGAACCGGCCGTTCGATGAAGAAGCGTGAGATCATGGCGCGGGCCTTGGGTTCGGTCGGGACGGAGCAGCGTCAGGTATCGGCGGCGTCAGGCGTGATCGGGATGCGCGCCGGGGGCGAGGCCGCCGGCGCGGAACGGGCTCACGGCGCGGGCTTGGCCGCAGGCGCAGGGGTGGCGGCCGGGCTGGCCGCGGGCGCCGCGGGATTCACCGTCGCCGCGATGGGCGCGGCCTGCGTCAGCTGCGGATCGACCTTGGCGCCGGGAATGGCGCGCTGGATGCCGCCCACCACCACCCGGTCATCGGCCGAGAGGCCCGACTCGATTACCCGGTACTGGCCCATCTGCTGGCCGGTGGTGACGATCTTCTGCTCGACCACATTGTCCTTGTTGACGACCAGCACATAGCTGCCCTGCTGCGCCGTGCCGACGGCGGTGTCGTCGACCAGCAGCGCGTCCGGGATCTGCTGGGCCGGCACGCGCACGCGGATGAACAGGCCGGGCAGCAGGCTCAGATCCTTGTTGTCGAACAGGCCGCGCACCAGCAGCGTGCCGGTGGAGGGATCGACCTCGGGCGCGACATAGTCGAGCCGGCCCTTGTGCGGGTAGGCGTCGCCCTCGTTCTGCAGGCCGATATCGACCTCGACTTGCTTGACGTCCTCGATGGTGCGCCCGCGCGCGGCCAGCGCCTCCTTGATGCGCAGGACCTGGTTCTCGCCAATGTTGAAATAGGCGTAGATCGGGTCCATCTGCACGATGGTGGCAAGCGTCGTCGGCTGGCCGTGTCCGACCAGCTGGCCGACATCGGCCAGATGCCGGGTGACGATGCCGTCGAAGGGCGCCGTGACGGTGGTGTAGCCGAGATTGATCTGCGCGATCTCGATATTGGCCTTGGCGGCATCGACCGAGGCCTGCGCCTGATCCATCGCCGCGCGGGCCTTGTCGACCACCGCCTGCGAGGCGAAGTCCTGCTGGCCGAGCGTCGACTGGCGGCTGTACTCGGCCTTGGCGTTGATGAGCTGGGCATTGGCGGAGGCGAGCTGCGCCTTCGCCTGGTCGAGATCGGCCTGATAGGTGTCCTGCTGGATCAGGAAGAGCCGGTCGCCCTTCTTGACCACCTTGCCGTCCTGATAGTCGATCGACATCAGGAAGCCCTCGACGCGGGCGACGAGATCGACGCTGTTGATGGCGGCGGTATTGCCGGTGAATTCGAGGTAGCGAGTGACCGCCTGCTTCAGCGGCTGCACCACGCTGACCTTGGCCGGCGGCGGGGGAACATATTTGTTCTCTTCCGTACAGGCCCCTAGGAGCCCGGCGAGCGCCGCCACACCGAGGATGCCGGCCATCCTGGCCGCTGGCACCGACAGACGCATAGCCGAGATCATCACATTCCCCTCGCGAGCCCACACTCGACGGCAGAAATATACCGGTCGCATTAGGCTTGTCTAGTTGTACGATTATTCTACGACAACCTAGTAAATCCCTCAGACGAGCGTAGTCTTACCGTCACAGAAACCGCGAGGAGCGAGCTGTGGAGCGGCCGCGTTCCGCCCGACTCAGCCGCGCCGATGGTCGTGTCGCATCCCCGACCGCTTCTATACGCGCGACCAACTCGCCCGACTGGAGGCGACCGGGCGCGCAACGACCGACTAGGCGGCGAGGCGCGCGGGTTGTACTGGTAAGGAGTGGCCGTTGACGCAGCCGGGGCGACCGGTCCACGGGCGGCCGCCCGGCGCCGCCGGCGCCGCCGACCTCCGTCACCTGATTTGCCGTGCAAGGGAGCCCGCATGACGACCCCCGCCGCCCCTATCCGCGCCACCCTGGCCCTCGGGGCCGCCCTGTTTTTCACACTGGCCGCGCTGCCCGCGCACGCCGCCGACCCCGCGCTCAAGCTCCACCAGGGCGACATCTTCACCGATCCGGTGGGCTCGGTGATGGGGGTATCGATCACCAACGGCACCAACGCCACCATCGGCTCGGCCGTGGTGACCTGCGCCTTCACCGCCAAGGGCAAGGCCGCCGGCTCGGCCAGCACGACGATCTTCAACATCGTGCCGGGCGACAAGGGCCAGGATCAGGTTCACCTGATGGGTGCGAGCGCCGACGCGGCGACCTGCACGATCACGGCGACCACGCCGGCCGGCAACTGAGCGGGACGCGATCCGGGCCGCGACGCGGTTCGGGCTGACCCGCGCCCTTGCGCCGGTAGACGTCCCGGATGCGCGCCCTCGCGAAGTTGCGGAAAAGGCGGGGCCGTCCCACGCTTTACACTGGCGCCCGCTTGCCAGAGCGACACTCTTCGCTATATTCCGCGCCTTCTCAGCGGGCGACGCAAGCGCCGCCCAAGAGACGCCGGGCCCTATGCCCGCCGACGGAGGGGTGGCCGAGTGGTTGAAGGCGCACGCCTGGAAAGTGTGTATACGGGAAACCGTATCGCGGGTTCGAATCCCGCTCCCTCCGCCAAAATTTTTCTCTAATATCTTAAAATATCAGGATATTTCAGATCGTAAATTTCACTTACCCCACCGCATACCCCACCCGTCGACAGGCATTGCAGCGAATTGGGGCGAACGCCCGCGAATAGAAAGGGCGGCTAGCCCGTGGCCTCCGCCCTGTTGTCTGGTGTGATTATGGCGCTGACCATCATTCGTCGTCGTCCGGTGGGGGATTGGCGACGACGGGAAGCGCGCTGCCCTGGCACTGCTTCACGAGCAGAGCGATGGGGTTCTCCGTGTCGCCCTGCACACGCATCTTGTCGTTCAGCATACCCATGTGGCGCATCAGCAGTTCGAGGGCGCCCTTCTTGTCGGAGAGCTTCAGCTTCTTGATGGTCCCAACCAGCGCACCATCTTCACGCTGCTCGATCGCATCAAGGCCAGCCAGGGCGGCGGCTGTGTCGTCGTCCATCTCGTGGAGCGGCTTCATCGTGCCGTCCGCGTTGAACGCCTTGCGGATGTCGAGAAAGGCGAGGCGAGCGACTTCCTTCAGCACTCGGTCCTGAGTGATCTCGGTACGAGCCGACCGCTCCGCCATGGCGGCCTGAATCCGCACTGCAACCGGAGTTTTTCGGATGAGCTGCCGTCCAATATCCGCCGCCGTGTTTGGGCTGTAGCCGGCCCGGCGTGCCGCCTGGGTGGCATTGAGATCAACGAGATACTCTTCAGCGAAACGCTGCTGCTTGGCCGTCAAACTGCTGCGGGTCATGAGACGTCTCACTTATATCGTGTTTTCGCGAGGAACAGGGGGAACAAGGGGTACACAACTGATATCGTTGTCGAATTTCTGTTCCCCCCGCATTTCCGACTTGGGGAACAAGGGGAACAAATTGGATGACGGCAAGACGCCGCTTGCTAGCGCCTGCGCGCCTACGACTCCGCGCCTTCAATGATTGTCGAGCTGAGCACGTAGCAGCGTACAGACTGCTTAAATCCCGGTAGCCGGTACTTGGTTTGGGCCTTCCCGTCGCTTCCAACCTTGAGAAATCCGCGCTTTGCCAGGACTTTGGTGACAAAAGACGCGTCCATTCCGGCGCAGATGTCGGTTTTCCATGCCTCTGGCAGGACGATGTACTCGTAGCCATTGCTGGCATCACCGACCCGAAATCCCACCCGATTGATCACGCGCGTTTCGGCATGGTCTCGCACATCCCCGATCGGTTCGAACCGCGAGGCGCCGTGCTGTTCGATGAAGTGGCGCACCTGTGCGATGGCGTTCCGCTCTTCCGCTGGCTCAATACCGCCTCGCTGTGCCAGCCAGTTGTGGAAGCACTGCGCCGCCGCCCGCATAGCCTCGCCTTCCGGCCAAGGCAGGGTGCCTGCTTCTCGCGCGATTTCACCAGCGGCAGCGACCAGGCCGAACCGAGCTGCGACCCGACTGATCTGTCCATCCGCTCCATCAGGACAATGATCGCGGACAAATTGATCACAGAAGGCACGCGCATCTCGCTGCACATCGTCGAAGCGCTCCACGACCATCTTTAGGAAGGCACGACTGGCGTGGCCATAATGTCGGGCGGCGGCGGTCTTCAAATGACGGGAGAAGCCGTCGGCAGTGTCGAAGCCGTGCAGATCCTCGAACAGCCCGAGACCGCCGCCGGCATCGGCAGGGATGTCGACGATCCTCACCTCCTGGCCGGCAGCCGCACGCCGGGCGCGGCCATCTTCAGCGAGTTTATCGGCAAGGCTGACCTCGCCGCTTGACAGGAACAGGACGCGCCAACTCGCGGCAGACCGCGCTTCGCCGGATCGTCCAGCCCGCGACTTCCCCGTGCCATTTGCCAGCATGTAGGCGATCGAGCCAGCCTCACGACCATCGACTTGGCCCATCTCGTCGAGGCAGAGCAGCGCATCGCAATGAAGCGCGGCAACGCCTTCGAGACCGTTCGTGGTAGCGCGCCATGTGCGCAAAAATCCGTTGAGGCCACCACCTCCCCAAACCGATCCGCCGACAACGAGCGCGGTGCTCTTTCCGGTTGAGGATCCACCGCGCAGATGGAAGCCGCCTCCCTCAGCATCGAGCGGATAAAGTAGCGGCGCGGCGAGCGCCGCCGAGATGGCCAGCCCGAGGCGAGAGTTACCGACCGCGTACCGGGCGACGTCTTGTTGCCAGTGCGAGAGACTTCCGGCTGTGCGGAACGGATGATCGGGCGGCACGGCCGTCTGCAACAGCAACTGTTCGCTGGCGGAGCCAGAGTCTATCGCCTGGTCAACAGTGACATAGGTCCGACCGTGCCAGCCGGTGCGCGACACGCACCGGGCCTTCTGCTTCGGGCGCTGGGTACAGATAAACTCGTGAAGGTGCTCTCGCGCTTTGTTGCCGGGCGCCGGGATCAATCCCATGCGCAGCAATTCGCGCCGATACTCCGAACCATCACCCGCCAACAACTCCATGGGCATTGCCCATTCGCTGGAGCGACCATCGCGGTCGAGAACGCGCAGAAGTCGACCCCAATTCCGGCCATCCGCGTCACGCGTCTGAGCAACAACGGTCAATGGCGAGCAGAACCAGCGATATTCACGCCGCGACTCGCCCATCTCTTTAAATTCGCAGAGCTTGAAGACGCCTGTCGAGTCCGACTTGAATAAAGGTAATACCTCCTCGGCAGCGAGCACCAATTCAGGGTTCAACACGGCATCGACATTCCGCTTCTGCCGCTCGTCTAGGTGAAAACTGATCACTTCAGCATCAGTCTTTATCAGGTCGGCCAATACCTCTGCGGTCACTCCCGCATCGACAGCATCGACGATACCCCACCCGTCGTCAGGGGGAGGCGCATCCCCCAAAATGCCGCCAGCAACGCGGGTGAGATCGAGCGCCTTCACATTGCCCGCCCCAGCCCTGGCGGATTGATCGGCGATCATGTCAGCCCAAGCCTGGCCCTCGCGGCCAATCGTCGGCACCAGGATGATCGACCTGCCGATGATAGGACTGAAGTCCGTCAATGCGGGCGACTTGGTATCGTGCGCCGTCGTGGTCGCCACCATATCCGGCATCAGCATCGTCGCCGCCTCAACCGACCATTCGTCGGGGCAGATCAGCACCGGTGCATCAGGACGCGATAGGATCGCCGGCAAGTTGAACATTGGCCGAGGCGCCGGCATCGGCTTCATGCGCCATGCCGCGCGCTTGCCCGGCCCCAGATCACAATAAGTGATGTGCGCGACGTGCTCCGGATCGACATCGGACGCTGACCAGCGGACGACATAGCCCACAAGCTGCCCGGCGGCATCGCGATAGGGCCAAGTCCACTGCGGTTCGCCCCATTTGGGATGCTTGAACCCCATGACCGGCGCATCGGCAGGCACTGGAACAATCGGCACCCTGGTCGGCATGGAGGCGGGCTTGCTATCGGCGGGCTCGGGCTTCCGGTCAAAGCTCCCGTCCAGATCTACGAAAACACGATCTGCAATGCGATCCGGCCCTATCGGGCTTCCAAAGCCAGCATCGATCTGGCGCTTTATGACGTCCAGCACGCCTCGCTGGGACCAACGTCGCTTCGGATTGCCGTTGGTCATCTGCATCCCGGCTGCGAGCAGGGCGCGCTCCGCATCATCGCGAACGATTTCGCCTGAGGCGATACGCTGGCCGACTTTGTAAGCGGCGCTCGCCAATGTGTCCGACTGAGTGCCGGGCGCGGCGCAAGCGATGCGATCGCATTCGGCATCCATCGCCGCTCGACCCCAGGCCGTGGTTACCCCTGAAGGAGCAGCGATGGTCGATGTGGAAACGGAGACAGTCGAAGGCGTGGCATCGAAGGGCTGAGCGTCGATGATGGGAGCGCAAGCGGCCAAGAACTCGGCGACCTGTTGCTCCGTGACGGGCATAAGCTTATCGCGGTGCCGAGTTTCCGGCGAGTCCGCGGACCACCGATACTCGGCGCCGCTCGGGTGCCAGCCAAAGGCAACGAACTGTTGTCCGCGCCCCAGCACCTCGACGGCACCGTCCTCACCCCGGATCACCAGCTTGCGAGGTTCGCCCTCTGCCGCCCGATACAAAAGGAGGAACCTATGGCTGTCGTCCCGAAAGCGCACGGGCGCTTCACCCAACATGTCCGTTGCCAGCCGCCACACAGCTTCGGCAGTTGCCTCGTCGTCAATATCGGCATCAATTGCGGAGAGCCCGTCAGCGAGAATGCCGGTATTGAGCGCGGCATCCGATATGGCGGCATCAGGCCCAACGCACGCCGGTGGGTTCAGCCGGGCGCGATCGGGCCACTTCGCTTCCGCCGGCACCTTCTCGCCAGTTCTGACAGGAACCGGGCGGAAACCGTTCGCCCAGACATTCCGCCGTCGCTGGAGGATGTCATCCTGCTGGAGTGGCCCGCATGTCGTGGTAGTCATTTAGATATGCCTTTGAGTGGCCCGTAGCGATTGGCGTAGGCCGAGAGCAGAAAGGAAGAGGGGAGTGGCCAGGCGAACCCGGCCACTGGCGCTAAGGCTGAGCGACGGGCGGAGGGTACACGGTGATGAAACCGTTAAATCCGGCGAACTCGGTGAATTCGTCAGCCTCTTTAAAGGCCACCGCTCGCGTCATGCGTTCCACGATTGGCTGCCAACCACTCGTCTTCGTCATCGTGAACGCAGACCAATAATTGCTCGCTACGGGCAACACCGTCACGGCCCTCAAATTCGGATCGAGCTTGCTAGTCATTGGCAGATGGACTTGCACACCCACTGCTATGTTCTTGGTTGCGTAGTAATCAACCTTATTGAAGGCTGCGCATATCGCATCCTTGAAAGAGCCGTCGCCGTATCCGGACGAGCCCTTCCCAAGAAATCCGCCCCCCCAGTAGATCTGATCCCCCTGATTGGCAGGCGGCATGCAGAGCGCCATCGACCACCAAAGCTTAGGGGTGACCTGAGGAATCAAAGCGCCGAAGCGATCATCAAGCCCAGCGTCATGCAGGCATTTAACGGTGGGGATGAATTCTGAGCAGATGTATCGGCTAAGATCATCTTGATTGGTACAGTCAGCGTTGCAGCGCTGACGGTGTTTCGCTCTTTTCTCCATGCCCGCCTCCCGTCACTTGCTCGGGACGCGGGAGGGAAGATTGGCGACGAATGCTTCAAGGTCACTATGAAGGATGATCGTGCGTGCGCCGAGCTTCTTGGCCGGCAATCGCCCAGATTTGATCATGTCGAAGATCGTCGTGCGGCCGATACCGCTGGCCTTTACCGCCTCGGGGATCGAAAGAGAAACCGTCATGTCTGTCTCGCATCGTTGGCGAGCCGGCTGGATACGCGCCGGTTCGCAGGGAACGATGCAGAGGGTGGGCTAGAATCGCTGGGGAATGTTGGGGAAATGCAGGGAAAGAAGGGGATGCCCCGCCCCCACTGCACGACCGAAACGCCAACCAGGGGGGGGGGAAGCAAAGATGGATGCCTCAGCCCTCCGCTTCACGCATTAATTTAATAGTATTTCTTATGGTTTTGTCGTCAGCAGAAAAATTCACATCGCCCTCCCCTTTTTTATTGTTAATATGTTCAATAATATCGCTTTTTATTTCTTTCTTCGGCTTTTCGTCTGGTATCAGTGCCGACGCTCCCCACAACGCAAAAATTGCGTTGCGAATTTTATTTGACTGCGCGCTTGGCATATTTGGATACACAACGCCTGCATATGAAATCTCGGGCATGAGAATATCTGATACCACTCTCATACCAGCGCCGGCCTCTATACTTTCTACAAACATAACGAATCCGTCTCTCTTTACACGAACATTGGAGTATGATTCGTACCCTCTCGGATCAGATTCAGCGATTTCATCGAGAATTTTTTGAAGAATTTCGGCGGATTCGGTGAAACAAAACGCATTGATGCGATTGTATTCTGGGTCAAATCCTCTCATGGCAGCGCTGTCGTCTGCCGCGAAATAAGTCGGATCGATTTCTCTAGGGACGATATTCTTGGGGCCGAACTCGAGTTCGAAGGCGAGATTTTCATGTTTGAAGCCCCAGAATCTGACCTTTCCACCTCGCGCCGCCGCGTTGAGAGCCCGATAGAAAGATCTCTCGTCAACACGCTCGACTTCGTCTGGGTCGCGATAGAGGGCGTACTCCAGTGCCGCCGAAAGAGAAACATCGGGCGCATCGGGCAAAGTAGGTCGGATCATATTCTTCTTCTTTTCATCAGACATAGACGACTGAGCCTTGCGTGATCGGGACGGATGGCGCTCCAAGTCGTGAATATAGGATTGGAGCGCCTAATGCATCGCTTCAGCTCGCCGCCCGGAGCTTGACCCGCTCATCAAGCGCAGCGTCGATCATCCGCTTGAGTCTCAGAATTTCGTCGAAAGTCAAACGCCTCGCTGCATCAAAGCCATCGCTATTCTCGCCCGCGAGCCATTCGAACTGCATCTCGATCTGCGAGAATAAGCATTCCGGCTCGATCCGCCGCCTGGAAACGATGAAGCGGAATTCCAAATCGTCGACGCCGGCACTGTGGCGAAGGGTGATGTCAGCCATGGACGCCTCCATGAGCTGCGAGAGCGACTTTAGCGCTTGTCACCGCGTGAAACACGCTGGGCTCCTCGAAGGCCAAAGCGTGCCGCCCCATGGGTCAGATGTCGATCAATCCGCGATAGATTGCGATGGCGACCGCGTGGGTCCGGTTCTCCGCGCCGAGCTTGCGCATGGCATTTCGCATATGCGTCTCCGCCGTCGCCTCCGAGACGCCCATGATGTCCGCAGTGCCGGAGGTCGTCTTGCCGCGGGCCGCCCAGGCAACCACCTCCCGCTCCTTGTCGGACAGGGGCGCCGCTTCGGTCGCGCTCCGCACCGCGCTGCCCCCGAAAGTCGACGAGCGCGGCCGAAAGTCGGCCCGCTTCAGCTCCACGGCCCGCTGCATCCAATAGATCATCACCACGTGGAGCTCGTGGCGCTTGAGCGTGAACGTCGTCATGAACCGCTGCAGCCGGTCCTTCCAGAACAGAACGACCAGGCAGGAGTAGAGGCGGCCGATCTCGTCAGTGAAATGGAACGGAATGACCAGCCCTTCCGACCAACGATGATCGGCGGCAGCCTCCATGAGCTTGACCGCGCCGGGCTTTCTGACACCGAGCTGCGGAGGGAGCGCCAGCGAGCCCCAGGAGAACGGCATGTTGCTTCGGCGCGCGTTGGCGACCCACAGATCGGAATGAACGAAACGATTGCCCTGATAGTCGGCCTCCCAGGCATGCCCTGAGGTGCCGTCGGTAAACGGCATATCCAGGTGCGGATGGCCTGTGTCCATGAAATTAAAAGCCGCAAAGCCGTAGTTCTCGATTATCGTCTGCAGCGTCGTGCGAAGTTCATCATAGCTCTCGCACGCCTCGATCGCACTGATGCTCTCTTCAATGTGCATGAAGTGCCCAAACTCACGGATTCCCGTGATTGCCCGCTTTCGGAGTGTCCAGCACCTTGTCCCGCATTGAAGCATCAGGGGGCAGGTGCCGATATGCAATGTCCGGTCCGAAGATTACACGCTGCGATCTTTATGGAGAATGACGACCCGGGAAGTTTTCAGGCATTCAGCCGCTTCCGGCATTTCTATTTTGTCGAACAGTTGGGCTGGCCCCTTCAGACTGACGACGGTTACGAACGAGATGAGTTCGATGGCGGTGAAGCCGTCTACTGCGTCCTTTTCGAAGAGAATGAGGTCATCGGTGGCTTTAGGGCACTACCGACGGAACGCCCCTATCTCGGCCTGACCGTCTTTCCGCAGCTCGCCACGCTGGCGAGCTATCCACGGCGGCCGGATGCATGGGAGGTGACGCGCCTGGGTGGCACGCGGCACCAGGCGCTGACCTATGGACTCATGTTCCATTTCGCCCGCCAGCAACGCGCCCGGGCCCTGGTGGCGGTCGTCGACACCGCCCATGAGCGCCTCCTGCGCCGGCTGGGGATCCGGACACGGCGCTACGGCCCGCCCCAGCAGATCGGCGTCACCATCCATGGCCGCTCCATCGAGGCGGTCGCCGGCGAGATCCCGATAGGCGATCAGGATCCGGACGTCCTCGACCGGTTTCTCATCTGCAACCACACGGTGGACATAGCCGATGCAACACTGGTTCTCAGATCTGCAAGCATTCCGGCGTGACGCACTTGGCCTGCTGGACGAGAGGGGACGCAACGCCAAGGGACCCTTCGTGCGACTGCGCCTTGCCCCCTTCCCGGTCTATCTGGTCACGGACCCCGATCTAGTGAAGCCCATCTTGAAGATGGATGGGACCGACATCGACAAGGGTCGCCTCATCTACAAGCTTCGCGCCATCGTCGGAAAGAGCTCGCTAACCACGAGCGGGCCGGACCAGAAAGAACGTCGGGCGACGCTGCACAGGCAGATCGCCCGGGGGACCGCGTCCACCTATGTGCCGCAGATATCGGCTCTGGTGCGCGGGACCTTCGCGCGGCTGCTGCGCGAGGACAGTTTCGACGCCCATCAGGTCAGCGCCGCGCTGGCCCTCCGCATCATCGCCAATGTGCTGTTCGGCGAGGGCGTGCTGTCGAGCAGCGATGAAGCGGCCCTGCTCAACGCCGTGAAGCTGGTCGAGGACGATCTCGCCGAAGGCATGTTCCGGATTGGTCCACCGGCGCCCTGGACCTGGATCAGCAACCGCCGGCGGCTGCGCACGGCGCGGACCATCATGGCATCCGTGGTGCGGCGGACCCGGGCAAGAGCCACCGCGAGCAGCCTGCTCGCGTCACTGAACGGGCTCGGCCTGTCGGATCGCGACCTCGAGGACGAGGTGTTGATGATCCTGCTCGCGGGACACCACACGACCGGCAGCGTGGCGGCCTGGCTGCTCTACCATGTTGCCGCCGATGCCGAATTGGCACGGTCTCTTGCCGAAGAAGCCGCACGCTGCACCGGTCCCGGCGGTGAGCTCCGTGCCAGCGACCTGCCGACAGCCTCGGTCAGCCTGGGCGTGGTCCGCGAAGTGCTCCGGCTCTATCCGGCGGCCTGGTGGTTCTCGCGGGAGGTTAAGGCCAGCAAGGTTCAGATTGCCGGTCATACCTTCCGGCGCGGGACTTCTCTCCTGATCAGCCCGTGGCACATGCACCGCGACGCCCGCTTCTGGCCGGAGCCCGAGCGCTTTGATCCCTCAAGGCAACCGACCAGCCGGGCTTATATTCCATTTGGGGCGGGACCGCGGGCCTGTGTCGGCCTGGGCATGGCCATGCTCGAGCTTCAGGTCATCGCGCTCGAACTCGCGGCGGCCTTCGAGGCCGACGTACTGATGCGGGCGCCACCTGACGCTCCGAAGCCGTCCATCACACTGGTGCCGCCGGCCCTCACCTTGTCGCTGAAACCGCGATGCCCCCTCGCCCTCGGTAGCGCCGCCGCATGAAAGCACGACTAAACCAGGGGGAAAACGACATGGAACCGCAGGAACTTCTGCGAAGGGTCTCGGAACTGAGAACCGCAATCCAGGACCACGCCGTCAAGGCACCGGCTTGGGGTGTTGCCGCCTACCTGATGGCGATGGCCGAACAGGAGGTCATCTCGGCTTTCATGAATGCAGCGGGCCCGGCTGTTGCCGAAGACCGTGCAGGAAGGCGTCGAGTTCCTCCAGCTGCGAACCGGTCGCCCCCCGTGCAGCCAGATCCGCGCGAATGAGGGTCAGTGCGCGGTGGGCCGCGTCAGCCTCGGTCGGATCACAGGCAAGGATCGCACGCGAATGGCGGATGACGCGGTCGACGACGTCTTCCGGCGAAGGCGATCGCTGCGGTTCGGATGAGGTAGGGTGTGCCGAACTCATGGCTATCCCCAATCACACCCCGACCTGTTCGTCCAGCGCCCCTTGATTGACTGGCCAACGCCCGTCCGGCCAACCTCCGGGACGCGATCAGCGCTCGGGGCCGCCGCGGCTGCGCTGACGATTCATCTCCGAAATTTCAGGTGCGATGCTCTCGTGAAGAGCCGTCACCAGCTCGGGGCACTGGGCAACCACCGCAACCTTGACCGCCAAGATTAGGCACGCCTTCGTTGATCAATCGCGCCTGGCTGCAGCGGCAGTCGGGCCAGACGAGGCCGGAAAGCGGCCGCGGCTCTTGATACTCAAGACGACACAGAAAGTTACGGTTCTCGAACGGAACAACCGTCTTTCCTTCCTTCGTCTGCCGTTAGATGTCAGCAAAGACGACGGAATCGGGGCGGCTGGCATGCGCCTGGAGGAATTGCGGAGCTATCGGGACGACAACCGTCGACAATGTGGCAATGCGCCGAGCTCCGCGCTGAG
Source organism: Ancylobacter sp. WKF20 (assembly GCF_029760895.1). Taxonomy (NCBI): domain Bacteria; kingdom Pseudomonadati; phylum Pseudomonadota; class Alphaproteobacteria; order Hyphomicrobiales; family Xanthobacteraceae; genus Ancylobacter; species Ancylobacter sp. WKF20. The sequence continues at coordinate 4,170,352 of NZ_CP121679.1, read as the reverse complement.
AGCGGCCGCAATCTGCGACTGCAATTGTCCCGCAGCTCCAATCTAGGATTAGGCTCTACACACTGGACTGTGGCACCCTCAGGCGATGACGCATGCAATCTCGGATGGAGCGACCCCTGCCATCAGCCCCGACTGCTTTGCAGCAGGCTTGGGGCTCGCCGATCGAAAAGAAATCTGCGGACTGCTCGCCATTTTGGAGGTAACCAGCGCCATCCAGCTTGCCCGAGGAACGTTGGCGGATGTGACGCGCAGACTGGGCATCGACACCGCGGAAGCGAGTGTCCGGGTGACACAGATCGCCGAAAGCCTGAGCGAAAGCCCCACCCCGACAGATGCCCTCCGGCATCGGCTTTGGATGGAGTTTGGCGACGCCCTCGGCGCCACAGTGCCCCTGCCGCTTTCGGTCCGCCGGACCCGCGAGGCCGCATCCGCCATGGGGGTGCTCGCGGCGGAACGGCTGGGGCGTGTGTCCCCTGAAGAGCAAAGCCAAGATGAACGGACCTCTGCACGCCGCCTCTGGGACGGCGTCGCTGATCTGGCACGCGGACTAACCGGCAGTCGCGTTGACAAGGCCCCCTCCTTCCCCGACGTAGTCGCGGTTGAAATGAAGGCGATATTGGGCGGCTTGGCTGCGATTTCGCCAGCGACAATATCTGACCCCGCTATTGTTGCGGCCATTCAGTCCGGCCAGACAGGCATGGCCGCCGCGGTTACGGCGGGAGGCGGCTGGGCAGCCGCGGCGGCTACGGTTGGAGCGACGGGTTTTGCGCCGTATATCCTTGCGGCACAGCTCTCCGCATTCCTGCCCTTCGTGAGCGGCCCTGCGCTGGTGTCCTTCCTTGCCGTCATGGCCAATCCCGTCACCCTCGCGGCGGGAGGCGCCGCCGGCGTGTACATGCTTGGACGGCAGGCCATATCGGTGCGGGCGACGGTGGCCAGCCGCCTGGTGGTGCTTCTCGCCCTCAGGGGCTTCCAGGACCGCCAAGCCGGCATGGCCGACCTGGTTTCAGCTTTCCGTGCCCTACCTCGGTTAACCCCATCCGAGCTGCCGCACCTTTCACGCCAGCAGCTGACCGACCTCCGGGCAAAACACCAGGCAGTTGAACAGAAGCTCGGAAGGCCGCTTCCACCGGCACATCAGGCGCCCCCAGGATCCTGGGGCCAGATGCTGGAGCCGAGGAAAGGCGCACCTGAGATCGATGAGGTCGTGCTCGGCGGACTCACGGCGGGTGACATGTTGTTCCACGCGGCGGCGATCGATCCGACGGTGCTTTCAGCCGCCGACTTCGTGCGGACGCTGGAGCTCACCTGTCCACTCGACTTGGCCGCCCACGTCTCCGCGTTCATGTCCAGCGGCGCTAGGATCCAACTGAGGGGCTACACCGCAGAGCAGGTCGTCATGGCCCGGCTTATTGATGAGGGCCACGCAGTCGAACTTGCCGCGAACAGCACAATGCCAGGCTTTGACCTGATCGTGGATGGCTTACCGGTGCAGGTAAAATGCGGGACCAGCCTGTCGCTACTCGAGCACCATTTTGCGACCTATCCGGACATCCCCGTCATTGCGGATAACGAGCTGGCCGCGATGGCTGTGGCTGGCGGCAAGTGGTGGGCCGATCGCGTCACCACGGTCGACGGGTTTGATCTGGGAACGGTGGAGGAACTCGTGTCTAGAACGCTTGTCGCCGCCGAGGCGCTGGCGTCGCCGGACCTTCCCCTTTTCGCCGCCATCGTCGGCCTCGGCCGTGGCGGGATCAAAGCCGCGAAGGGCGAGATCCCGCTGAACGACCTTCCCTCCTGGCTGCTGATTGACCTGTCGATCCGCAGCGGCCTGGCCGCCGCGGGCAAGCTGGGCGGCAGCCTGATCGGCCTCATTGCCATCGGCCCCGCCGGCGCCTTGATTCTCGGGTCAGTTGTTGGGGTTGCAGCGCTTGTTGGGCGACATCAGGCGCGGGATTTGGTCGACCGGGCGCTGCATGCTGAGTGGCATGCCTCGGTTGTGGCTGCGGCGGCGGATCTGCGCCTCGCTCTCCACACCACGTATGAGCGGCAGGCAAAAGAGCTCCTGCTCCGGCACGCGAGGATGATGTCAGCTTCCGGTGAGCTCAACGCCCCCTTGGCTAGCTGGCTTGAGCGAAGAGCCCTCGATGACACCGTAGCGGCTCTGGAAGCCCTGGATGAGCTCCCAAGCGCGACAGATGTCAGGAGTGCTTTCGACCTGCTCATGCACGCCGCACGGTGCGTGGCCCCTGATAGCAGGGTCATAGAAGCGCGAGCCGAGCTCATCGCCCGGTTGAGCAACAAGCCGACCGACCGTGCGGGCGCTAGCAAGCTCTTCAACGTGGCCCGCGATACAATGCGGAGGACGAAGATACTCCAAGATTGAGAACACGGTTCGATTTGTCAGCAAAGCGCCGCCATGTCGGTCGTTCGCGTAATAATGGGACTTCCTGAAAACGGACATTGCTTATGGCCGCGCCAAACGCCGAAAGACAATTTCAATGTAGGGGTTCGAATCCCCTCCGATCCGGCAGATACCCTTGCGCACGCGGCGCATTGCAGCGCCGCGCTGGTTTCCCGCGTTCGTCCCGCAAGCGGGGCGGAGCGTCTCGATGTCGCGCGCCCAGTCTTGGCGACCATTACCCGCCGATCGATGAGAGATAGGCGTCCGCCTCGTCTGTCCAGCGCTGAAGATGCAGCGCCTGGTAATCCATATTGAAGTGCTGGGCGAGCTTGTCAGGATGCAAGACGTAGAATTTTCCGGCATCGAACGTCGTCAAGATGCCGTCATCGCGCAGCCGCTGAAGTAGTTGGGGCCCGTCCTGCCCTTCCTTCATCATCCTCGCGTGCTCGATCTTCGCGGCTAGGCGGACCATAGCGCCCTTGCTGTGCGAACGGAACGAAGTGAGTACCTTGCGCGCGCGCCGCCTGAGGGAGGCGATCCTCGGGTTTGGCGCCACCTGCTTATTGACGGCATAGTCCGCCCAAGGATGAGCGCGGGCACCGGGGAAGGTGGCTTGCAACTGCGCTCCATGAAGAAAGATGCGTTCGACACGTCCTACGGAGGCATCGAGCGCCTCCAACGTCACCCGCCCGAGCCCGACATCATCGCCGACGGTCGACTTGAACACGCGAAGCTCGCGCGCATCGATCTCGAAACCTTCCACGTCGATTTCGACCGGGCTGGTGATGCTTGCCGTGCGACCGTCGCCTATGATGACCGAGACGGGGGCCATTATTCGCAGTCCGCCGACAGGCCCCTTGAATTCGAGGATGCCGTCGATTGCGCTTGTGTAGGGTCCGTAGCTCCTACCGACGTCGACCGAGCTGTCAGCCGGAGGTGTCATCTCGAACTCGACGTCGGCGGTCGCGTCGCCCGGTTCGGCGCTCACGTCGAGCGTTGGGCGCTCGCCCTGTGCAGCCTGGCTCGCGAACGAGCCGTAGAGCGACCCCACATCCTCGAGCGCCAGCAGGTTCTCGGCCGAACGCCCGAGCCAGCTCATGTACATCTCGAAGAACAGGCCGGACCCGAACGTCGGATTCGATGCCAGCATCCGTCGGGCATCCGGCTTTGCGCTTCCCGTGGTGATGGCCCAGACGAGCAGATAAGCGGCGAACGCCGCGTTTGAGGGGCCGCCGCGTGGATCGAGGAACGGGTGCTGAGGCGTGAACTCGGCGACCATGCCTTCGTAGACCTGCCTGAAGGCAGCATCTGAGATCGAGAGGCCCGCAGGCGCATCAGAGCCAAGCAGGATCGCGGCAATCCTACGTAGCTGCTCGTCCGGAGTGTACAGTGATGACAGGTCTATGCCCGCCGGCGGCGGTTCGATCTGCGAGGTGAGTTTGGTCTGCTCGCGTTCCAGGATGCTGGTCGCGATCTGGACGATGAGGTTGATTGCGCTCTCGGCGGCGAGGTTCGATAGTCGCGTGCTAGGGTTCAAGTCGCCCTCGCCGAGCGCATAAGTGCAGATGGCATCCAGAACGGGCGCATATCCCGCGAACCGCTGTTCGTTGCCGCTTGGCGTGCTCGTCAACTTCTCGCGGGTTGCGAGCGCGAGTTCGACGAACTTCTCTTCATGTTTGCCGAAAGCCGTCCGCATCGCGTCGCGGGTGTCAGCGATCACTGGCAGCCGGCGTCTGATGACCTGCTTGGACTGCTCTTCGTCGAAATAGTCTATCTGCAGTAGGCACGGATCGAGCCCGGCTTCGCTCAAAATCAGCCACGCCTCTTCCGCCGCTGCCGCGCGGCCGAGAAGGGTAGCCGGCAGGGCCGAGGAATTTTGAACGATCTTGCACAGATCGAGCAGGCCAGCAGAAAACCCCTCGCTGCCCGAGCGCAACTGAGCCTCGTCGAGGGCATCCACCACAAGGGCAATCCGGCCGTTGGCGACGTCGGCCAACGCCTCGTAGCCGAATGCATTGGCGATACCGCCCACGAAGAAGTTGCCACCCAGCGGTTCGGTCTGAGCGAGATCGACGAGTACGGCATTCGCGCGGGCGCCGATGGAGCGGGCATAGGTGCTCTTGCCCACTGCGCCGGGCGCTGCGATGATCAAGATACGGGCGGTGGTGGGATCACCCTGCAAGATCTTGAGTGTTGGCTCCACAAACGCCTGGTCGACTTGGCTGTCGACGATCCATCCGGGCTCCTTGCTTTTGTCGGGAATGATCGCCGACCCTAGCCGCGCCATCCAGCCTGCTGCGATATCGAACATGAAGCCCCCTTTGCGACAGGCTTACCGGCACGAAATCCTGCAAGATTGCAAGTGCCCGTCGCTCAATGCCGAATGAGGATGGATGCCATCGTCAAGCTACCAGACAAATCGCTGTTTCCGATAACATTCGCGTCTCGTGCCGGATTGCTACGGCACGTGCAACGTTGCGAGCGGTACCTATGCTATGCCCAGCGAAGGTAGCGTCTGGGCTTGAACCGGCTCTGCAACGATGGCTTCCAAGCTTCACCGCTTAGAAGCGCCGGACCGTAGACGGCCCGTCCATGCCATCGCTAGGATTGAGAGCCGACCTTATCTTCGTCCAATTCCATCCATTCCGGCACGGCCAACCCACCGCATTAGAGAGCCGTAGCGCGTCTCAGGTGGCTATGGCGTAGACGTAGTTCCCATCTTTATTGTTCGCGGCCCGCCAGCCCCGTCGATTCGACGCCATAGTGCGATATTGCGCGCGATTGCTGCATGGACCACCTTCATTGCGTCCTGCACGCCTTCGATGACGTTCCGTTAGCGTTAACGCGAAGTGTCGTTAAGAACGTCGATGCGACGACGACAGGACTGATCGCGAGGCCCCGTTTTTCGATCGGGGGTAGAGATTTACCGAGGCCTTGAGGCTGACGAAGCGTTGCGGATCGGTAAGCGCCAGCCCAGTCGGACGCCCAAGGTTCCGAGCGCGATCAGGATCATGCCCGCTGCCTGCGCGACCCCGAGCGGGTGATCGTAGATGGCCCAATCAATGACGATGGCGACCAACGGATAGATGAAAGTCAGCACGCCAATGACCGGCGTCGTCAGCCGGGGATAGGCGGAGTACATCAGCACATAGGCGATGCCCGTGTGCAGGACGCCGATTCCTGCCAGCCACCCCCAGGAGGACAGGGAGACAGGCCGGACAAGATCGGCAAATGGCGCAAGCAGCACGATGCCGACGACAGTCTGGCAAAGCGTCGTGATCTCCGGCCGTTGTTCGCCGAGTCCTTTGGCGAGAATTGTTGCGATGGCGTAGAGCAGCGCGGCTCCCAGTGTCAGTCCGATCCCGAGCGCCCATGTTTGGCTGATCGGTGCGGGCGAGACCACAAATCCGCTGGCCAACACGACGCCGCCGAAAGCGCCGGCCATCCAGAGTATCTGGTCGAGCGTGATCCGCTCTTTGAGGAAGAGGACGCCGATCAGAACCACGAAGAACGGCTGGATATGGTAGACTATGGTTGTCGTGGCGATTGAGGTCATGGCAAAGCCGGCGAAGAAAGCCGTCCAGCTCAACACCATGCAGACGCCGCCGAGCGCTGCGATGGCCAGTCTTGTGAAGGAAAGGCTGCGATCCGGAAGGTCGCCGCGCCACAGACACCAAATTCCAAGAAACGCGGCCCCGAATGCGCAGCGCCAGAAGACGGTCGTAATCGGATCGAGACCCGCCTCCGTCGCAAAGGCCCCAACGGTCCCGATGATGGCCATGGCCAATGCCAGACTGGCTGCTGGAAATCGGACTGTCGCCGTTTGTCCCATGGAACCCCTTTCTTGAAGCAAAAGGAGTATTGCGCGATATGGCCGCCTCCAATCAAACGAATAGATTTGTCCATCCCTATTCGATATACTGATAGCGTTATGCCATCGCCCCTCGATCTTGATCTCCTGAAGACTTTTATCGCCGTCGCTGAAACGGGGAGCTTCTCCAATGCCGCTCCAAGGATCGGACGCAGCCAGTCCGCCGTGAGCATGCAGATGCAGCGGCTGGAGCAGGCTGTCGGCAAACAACTCCTCGTCCGGGGTCCGAAAGCGGTCGTCCCGAACACAGCCGGCGCGGACCTTCTGATCTATGCCCGCCGGTTGTTGAAACTCTCGGACGAGGCCTGGACCAGCATCAGCCGCCCGGAAGAAACCGGGTGCGTCCGCCTCGGTGTTCCCGACGATTATGCGGCCTTCCTGCTCCCGCCTGTGCTGGCAAGATTCGGGGCTGAGCATCCTTTGGTCACGGTGGAATTGGTCTGCGAGCCATCGGCTGCATTGACGAAGGCCGTCGAGAATGGACGGGTGGATCTCGCGATCGTAACCCGGCTTCCCGATCAGCCGGTGAAGGTCGTCCGGCAGGAGCGGTTCGTCTGGGTTGCCTCGCCAAACCATGCGCCCTGGGAGGTCGATCCTCTTCCGGTGGCATTGTTCGAATCCGGCTGCACGGCCAGGATCAAACTTCTGAAGACGCTTGGGGACAACGGGCGCGCCTATCGCAGCACCTATTCCAGTGCCAGTCTGCTTGGACTTGTCGCGGTTGTGCAGGCTGGTCTTGCGGTCGCCGGCCTTGCGCTGTGCAGCGTGCCCCCATCACTGCGCATCATTGGCGACAAGGAAGGGCTTCCAGCGTTGGACGATCTGGAGATCGGCATATTGCGAAATCCGACCGCGCCAACCGTGGCGGTCGAACGCCTGAATGATTTCCTGCATCGCGAGCTTTCGCAGAAGGGATAGCTACGACAGAACCAGCTAAGCCGACGGTGACCCGCGCCGCGCCGACGAAGTCTGCGATACGGGCTTGTTCAAAATCAGACACACGACGGAGCTGACGCAAGCGGAGGCAAAAGGCAGGAAGTCAATCATGCCTGCGATTACGTCATAATTTACTTCTTTTCTCGAGCGCTATGGCTTCTCGCAAAATTTGCTATTCGAGGCGGTGCCGAAACCACCCTATCCGCTCATCAGCAATACGGCCTCTTTTTTGGCTAATCCGGGAAACGTGCGGCGTTAGCGTGCTATAGCGTAGACGTAGTGATCATCATCGTCGGACGCGGCCCACCGAGCAAGACTCGAAATCAAGATCGTGTTGAACGCGCGCGTTATGTCTACTTTCCCGCGCCCTATTCCTAAAAGCTGACAGTCTCCTCCCGGCCCCGATTGCGCCGTCGCGCTTGTGAAAGCGATCTCCCGCGGCAATGACCGCCTGGGGGTGGGGAACTGACCGTCCGCCTCTAGTCAGCGCTTCCGAGATAGCTGCAGTTCAAGTCGCCGTTGCGCGTCGACCCTAACGCGCCACCATCTCGGCCGTAGAGATCGGACCTGCGATTTCCTGAAAGCAGACGCTGCTGCTTACCGCTGTACAGGTCATGGATGCGCCAGAAGCGGTCTTTGGGAATAAGCCGCTAACCGGACATTCGCGCCATGCGAGCCCGCAACTAGGGCCGCACAGTGTGTGGCCGTTATCCCAATCTCAGCGCAGTGTGATGAACGATAATCGTCTACTGCAGCAGCTCTGGAAGCCGATAGAAGAGCCGACGGATTGATGGCCAGCCGGCCGCAACGAACACTTCCAGCGTGTCGACGAGCGCGGTTCGTCGTTGCGGATCGTCGAAGATTTCCTTGTGGTCGGCGAGGTAGCGCCCGACCAGCTTCACCATGAGGTCCGCCGCCAAGCTCTCGAATTGGTAGCCGGTTTGCTGCCCGCCCTTGAGAACGGCGAAGGCGATGAGATCGAACACGCCGGCGGGATCGGCTTCGACCAGGTGCGCCAGCAACTGGATCAGATAGTAGACCGTGTGCGGCCCGCCGTGTTCGCCGGGCTGGCGCAGGATGGGCGCCGTCTCGTGAAGGAAAACAGCGGAGCCTTCCACTGTTGTCGGTGGGGGGGTCCGGTCCCCATGTTGGAACGCGCCCGAGCTGAAGTAGAGCTGCTGGCAGACGGTATCGATGATATTCATCGCGCTCCGGGCGCGCTCAATCTCCGCCTCGGTGGGAGCTGAGAGCGTGGCATAGTGGGTCAGGAAGTCGCCCGCCTGAGAAACCGCCTGGATGGTCAACTCGATGGCCGTCGCTCGATCTCGAGCCGGGTCTGGATCCTCCGGGCCCCGCAAGCCGGCCGTGTAGGCCGCCCGCATCCACTGAATCGCATCGCGGACCTCTTCTACGTTGTCGACCGTCTGTGCAAACCAGCCTCGGACATGCTCCTCGGCGTCCGTGAAGCCGAACCGCAGCCAAAACTGGAGTGTCATCTGAACCAAATGTCCGCGGATCGTCGCGTTGCGCCGGTCGCTTGCCGGGCACCGCTCAATCAAAATCATGATGAGGTCGGCAACCGGACGCGCTGCTTCCTGCCATTGGATGTTGCTCAAGCAGTTGCAGACGTAGCTATCCAGAACGCTCCGATTTTCCTCGACCTCGACCAGACGGGTCGCTCGCGCCCAGAATCCCGCGCGATCCATCTCCCAGATACGGATCAAATGAAGGGCGGCGCTCAAGCGAACGGCGGGATGGGGATCGGCTAAGACGCGGTCAATCACCGGCTCCAGCCCTGGGTAAACCTCAGGCCGTTTCAGGCAAAGGTCGAGCGCCGCTTCCGCCGCCTCAAGCCTCGCCGAGGGCGAACCCCAACTCGAAAATTCCTCGAACTTGGCCTCGGTATCGTCCTCGACCTCCGGATTTTTGAGATGGCTGGCGTACTCGATCCAGCTCAGGAGTTGGTCGATCAACTCCGCCGGCGTGTCAGCCGACACGTGGCTGGAGTTGACCACCTTATGAACGCCTTCCGCGAACGTGCCCTCCGCTCGGTGCACTAGGGAGTCGTCTGGGATGGCGCCGCTGTCCAAGCGGGCCTTGAGCGCCGTCAGCGCTGCGAGTGCTTCGGTCACGGACTCGACGGGACCCTTGCGGTCGCCTTCCAAGCCCAGTGCGCGGCGAGCCCGGTCAAGCTCTGCGCCGGTCTCGCGTACGATTGGGTTCGCCTTGTTCTCCTCGCTGAGCCAGTAGAAATCGTCGTCGGCCTTGCCCCAGCTGACCTCGACTTTGTGGAGCCGGTTGTTGGCAATCTCGGTCTCAGGAGCCGCGGCCAGGATGTCGCGGGCTGCTTGAGTCGTCAGGCGTTCAGCGCCGATGGTGGCGAAGAGACGCCGGAGAAACCCCTCTTTCGCGGCCTTCGGGTGGAGAAAATCGTCGAAGGGGTGATCGACGAGCTCGCCCTCAAGCGCTTCGCGCGCTTCGACCAATAGCCCATCATATTGAGCCGCCAAGAGGTCGATGGAGTCCTTGCGCGTGTCGGGTGTGATCAAGAACTCGGGTCGCGCTGCATACGGAAGTAGCCGTTCAGCCAGGGCGCCGCCCCGGGCCGTAGCCGCCATGAAGAGTCGCGACCACATGACGGCGAGACTGCCTTCGCGCACAGCATGTTCGACCGATGCCAAAACCCCCGCCTCGTCGCCGGTCTCGAGCCAGGTCTCGAATTGCGACAACAGGGCGTCGGCGTCGTGGGCGTGTTTAGGGTGGACCTCATGGGCCCAGATGTAACTGAGGTCCTGCCGGAGATGCACCACATCACCAGCGACATTGACTTGGAGCGGGTTCACCCCTTCTGAAAGGGAGTGCGCGCGCGCAACGTAACCAGCGAGCGCTACCAGCAAAGCTTGGGTCGCCGCGACCGGCGACGCGTCTAGGAACCGAGGGAAGTATTCCTTGAGTGACCACCGCGATGACTCGAAGTCCTGCCGGGCGTTGGAGGTCAGGTTGAGAATTCGACCGCTGCCCATGGAGGTTTTACGGTCGTCGCTTACCTGGCGCGCGAAGGCGCTCTCGTAGATTTCCGCCGCGAATGCCGGCGAGGCCTTGGCGATGGCGTCGATCTTCCGCGCCAGCGCGGGCAGTTCCTGGGGCGCAAATCGGTCGAAGCGATCATCGGTCAGCGCCGCACGCAGCAAGGCCACGGATGCGTCCACGTCTGTCGCGATGGTATCAGCCACGAAGCCGATCGCGGGGGTGGCTAAGCTTTGCGTGTCGTCCAAGGTGTAGCCGTGGGCTAGGAGCGCCCTGACCGCCGATCCCATATCCGCCCGCAAGGCCGGATCTTGAACGCGCTCGGTCAGCATGTACGCCATCATTCGCAGCACGCCGGCGTTTGACCCTGGCCTCCTTGACAGCTGAAGCTGGAGATGAACCCACGGCGCCAGGGGAATCCCGGGCTCATCCTCAAGCCGAACCGCCATGGCACCGGCGACGTGGGGAAGGGCGGCGACGGCGGGAGCCACTTCCGCGCCGATCGCCTTTGCGAAGGCATCGATGTCGCCGGTGGTCGTCGGCAGTTCGGCCGCCATTCGAGCGGCGATGCTGCGGATCACCGGATCGCAGTCCGCGCGGCCCAAGAGGTTGCTGACCGCGGTCCAGAACCGATTGTGATCGGCGTCTTCAGCCCAGAGTGACTGAAGCAGAAAGCCCATGGCGGGGGCGAGGACGAGACCAAGCCCTTCCGCCTTGGGGAAGGTCGCGCTGCCGTCAACGACGCCATCGGGGTCGAGGAACACGCGGCTGGCGACGTAGTCAAACAGAAGATGGTGCCGGAATTGGACCGATCGCTCGCCGTTGGTGACGACCAGCACGCCCTCGCCGGTCAAGGTGTCCAGGATGGCGGGGTTGGCGGCGGCCACCTTAACCCGCTGAGCCCTCAAGGCGCGGTTGGCGACCATGTCCTCGACGACCGAACGCAGGCAAACCTCGGCTGCGACCCCGTGGTCCCGCACGCGGCGGTCCCAATAGAGGTTCAGCAGCGTGATCTGGGAGTCGATGGCCCAAAAGTCTTGGCTGATGGTGCCGGTCGCGACCAGATCGGCGAGAAGGCGGGTGTTGAACGGCACCATGGCCAGCTCCCGCAGCTTGGCGGTGCTGTTCTGGAGCACGTCCGCCAGCCGCGGCGCCCTGGCGAGCAATTCCGCGAATTCGCTTTCGGACCAGGGCGGCACCTGAACGTGCCGCACGTTGGCGAACCCGTCACCTTGGAGGGCTCTGTCAGGGGGTGTTCCCCCGAAGAGGCTTCGGAAATTCTGTCCCAGCCGCAGATCGAACGTCCGAATGGAAGCGATCACGGTCCATCGCCCGCCCAGTTCCACGACGGACTCGACGAGCCGCTTGAACGCCGCCTCCCCCGATCCGCCGCGACTCGCGTCCAGCGCGTCGATCAAGAGGAAGGCGGGTTCCGGCCCGTCCCACGCACCCAGCACCGCCGGCAGATCATGCTCCAGACCGAGGGCGCGAGACAGACCTTCCAGCGACTCGACTGAGAACCGGTCGACCGCCATCTGGACCACGTCGTTGCCCTTCGCGCGAAGGGCACGCCCGAGGGCGTTAATCACCGCGCTTTTGCCGGCGCCGGGCTCACCGATCAGCAACAGGTCGCCGCTGAGTGCCGCCGCATTGACCGCAGCCTGGCAGTGGCGAGCAATGCCGACGGGCATACCCGTCTCGGCTTCAACGACCTCCAAACCGGCTAAGGTCTGTTCGGTTTGCAGCGAGTAGGCCGTAAGCGCTGCGATATCTTTGCGATAGTCGGGCCGAGCCGCGAGCTGGGCGCCGCGGGCCATCAGGTCGGTGCGGAGTGCGTGAAGGGTTCGGCCGCCGCGCGCAGCCATCAGGTCTCCTGCGACCCGCTCCAGCAAGTTGATAACCGTCGGGGCGTCCGCCGGCGCCTTCAGGACTGACCCCAAGGCGGCGGCCCAAGCGGTTCGGTCGGAACCTTCAGGGTCGATCGTATAGACATAGGTGAGGCGCGAAATCGAAAGGAGGACGTCTTCAGTCAGCGGTTCGCCCGGCGCGGCGATGGCCCAGGCGAGGCGGACGCAGGTGTCGAACTGCGCGAGCGCCGTGGTCTCGCCAGCCGTGAGCACCGGTGCGCCGGGCTGCCGTCGGGCCTCCAGGCCCTTCGCCAGGTTGACGCGGGTGGTCGCCGGCGAGCCGGGCCCGACGGCGATCAGCAATCGATCTTTGGACGGGTCGAGCGGCCGGTTCCATCCGAGGTCGCCTTTACCGTCACGGCAGAGCCGGAACTGACGCACGATCTGATCGACCGTCTTTCCGAACTCGCTTTCGAGGATCTCGGACAGAGAGAGGGTGTTCTTGGCTTGGCCACAAATGACACCGCCGTCGCTCGTCGCGGCGAAGGTGTCGTCCAGGGGCGCCTCGGTTTCCATGCGAATGCTGGTGACGATGGCGCTGCCGAGTTGAAGGCGCGGGTCGATCGGCGTCTCAGTCAGCATCCAGAGCCCGAACAGCCCACCAAGGCTCTGCTGGAAGTTCACGCCGGACGCAGTCGCGTTGCCGCCGCCAGTCGCAAGCATTCGCGGCGCTTTCACCTTGGGCGTGGAGGGTCTGGTTTTCGACATTGGCGATGAATGTAGGGAGAGATCGTCGGTATCGGAACAGCCAAGGTCCACAAGCCCGCGCTTTCTACCGTTCGCCAATGGCGCGCCGTCTTTGTCGAAACTCGGTCTTTCCCTACGGAAGCGAAGATTCAGGTTAGAGCGGCGTTCGACTCCCCTAGGGCGCAGCCACCCTTGATTTTTCGCGTTGATTAATCTCGCGAATTTCGGGTTTTTCCCAAATCGTCGACCTCCGTTTGGGAATTTCTGTTCCGATCCTGTTCCGCAAGCCGGTGCATCGCGGCCTTTGCAAGGCGTTTCTGGTCCGCTTCTCGGGTGTAGCGCTCGACCTCGGCCAGCGTCTTGTGGCCGGTTATCGAGGCGATTTCGTTCGCCGAACAGCCGGCTTCGGCCAGGCGGCGTGCCGCGGCTTTTCGTAAGCCGTGCGGGACGCACTCCGTCGGCAAACCAGCCTTCTCGATTCGCTCGGCCATCCAGTTGCCGAAGCCGGCCGTGCTGAACGGCTTGCCGTATTCCGTCACCAGGATGGAAACGTGCTCTTTCGGCTGCGCCGCGAGCACCGCGCGCAGCTGGGCATGGATCGGGATCCAGAGCTTTGCGCCCGTCTTTTGCTGCACGACGCGGATAAGGCCGTCGTCTATGTCGCGCCAGGACATGCGCGGCACGTCGCTCCGCCGCTGACCGGTGTAGAGCAACAACGCGAAAGCAAGCCGCTCCTTGGTGCCGACCGCCCACTTCTTCTCATAGGCGGCAATCTGCGGCTCGGTCCATGTGTGGAACTCCGAGCTAGCGTAGCGCTTCACGCGCACCGTGGGATCATCACGTCGCCATTTAAGATCGATGGCGAATCGCATGAGAACACGAATCTTTTTCAGCAGATCGTTCGCCGCACCGGGCGTCTCAACCCGCTTCGCGATCATCTTCAGCACATGTTCGCGCTGCAGCCCGCGCGCGGGGCGATGGCCGATCTTCTCATCGACCAGCCAACGCTCCATCACCCGGCGATAGGCGCTGCGGGTCGAAGAGGCGAGACGCAGATAATCCGGGCTGGCGAAATACTCGCCCAGGAGGCGGTCGAGCGATCCCTCAGCGCCGCGCTGCTTCTTCGGTTCCGGCGTGTCGTCAGCCAGAGCGAGGCGATAAGCTTCCATGAACTCGGCAGAGCCTGGCAGGCCCGGCAGGGGCGTGCGTTTGCCTCCTGGCCGGCGGAAATAGTGTCGGGCTATTCCGTTCCGGTCGACGAAACGGTCGACGTATTTCAGGCGCAGCGCGGTCACTGGTAGTCCGCCCATCCATCGGAATCCGGATCACAACCGGAATCGCGCTGGGGCAGCGCCTCGAAGGCGCGATCGAGTGCCACCCGGTCCCACACGATGCGTGAGTTGATCAGCTTTGGCGAGGGCATGCGCCCATCCCGCACCATCTCATCGAACAGGGGTGGGGAGATGCCGATGTATGCCGCGGCGACGACACGGGAGAGCCCGCGCGGCGGTAGCGACGGAGGAAGGATCTCAGCGCGACGCGCGCGGGGTTCAACCATCCTACCCTCCACACCAGTTGCGCCGGCGGGGACAATGGCCGGCGGGACAGTCATAGGGTTCCGCCACCCCCTCACTGACGAGGATTGTTGCTACGTCCCTGCCCTGCACGATGAGGCGGGCGAGCGAGCGGCCGTAGCGATCAGGCGCTGGCAGCCGTTCGAGCCTGAGGCACGCGGCCGGTGCGCGCGCCAGCGGGCCGCAGGCGGCGGTGAGCAGTTCGTGCAGCCGCGCCTTGGCGTGATAGCCGAGCTCGCGCTCCGCCTCGCACTGCGCGTTACGCGTCTCGGGCGCATTGAACCCCACCAGGCGAATGTGCTCCCGGTCGACGACAATGGTATCGCCGTCCAGCACATAGATGTCAGCCGCTCCCGGAGTGGTGAGCAGAAGAGCGGCAAAGGCGGGGGCTACGATATAGCGAAACATTGAGAACACCTTCGACGGCAACGAGCCAGGAGGTTCAGGCCGGGCCCTCCGGCGCGGCGCTGACCATGGCGCCCTTGGGGGCCACGGTAACGAAGCGCGGCGTGTTATCCCTCACTTCGAGCCAGAAACGCTCCTCGGTCCATTTGCTGAACCGGGCCTCGACGGCGATCTCGTCATCGGGCGCGATCTCATAGAGATCGACGCAGCCGCGCGCGAACTCCTCCAGCGTGTCAGCGAGGTTCTCAAGGGCGGCCGCATCATAGACGCCCGTCCAGTCGCCGGGATCGAAGCCGACAAGGCGGTACGTGCCATCGCCCTTGACGAGCATGTCGCGCGCGCCGCGCGGCTCATGCCACATGAACAGAACCTCGGCGCCCGGCTGCACGATCATGCAGCCATAATCGATACGCTCCCGCCGGGCCTTGGGGCCGATGATCCACCCGGCCTCACAGCGCCCGGCAATCCATTTGTCGGGGTGCGCAAGGCCCGTCGGCATGATCTCGTCGGCAACGAAGGCGGCCCAGCACAGGCGTTCGGTGTCAGACATCGGCGCGGCCCTCCGGCTGCGGGGTGTTGGGGTTGTGGCGGTACTCGCCGCACCAGGCGTCGGCCGCCACGGGCGGCCAGACGGCGCTGCGGGCATCGGACTGGCGGGAGAGCACGAGGCGCGGCTCGCGGCGGCGGCAGGCGCCCTGCTCGCGCGTGGCATCGTTCGGGTGCCACCAAATGCAGCTGTTGCAGGTCTGGTTCATCATCAGACCCTCATCGGCATGAGGACGCACAGGGCGTCGGTGGAGCCGGGGCGGCGGAAGATGGTGGGGCTGCCGGGATCGTTCAGCGCGATCTCGACCTGCGGGGCGTCGTCGGCCTTGAGCACATCGCCGACATAGCGGCCGTTGAAACCGATGATGATTTCGTCATCGGTGAAGGCGCAGTCGATCTCGTCGCGCGCCGAGCCGGATTCTGGGTTGGTGGCTTCCAGCACAAGGCCGCCGGAGCCGAAGATGAACTTCACGGCCTTGCCGCGATCGCGCGACAGGGTGCCGACGCGGTCGGCGGCGGCGGCGAGCTCCGCGCGCGCGGCGGTGGCGAGCCTGGCGTTGCCGAACGGGATGACGCGGCCATAATCGGGGAAGGTGCCGTCGATCAGCTTGGTGACGACGCGCACGCCGCCATGTTCGGCCGCGAGCTTGGTGGCGGACACCTCGATGTGCAGCGGGTCCGCGCCCGCCTCCTCCGCCAGCCGCTTCACCTCGCCGACGGCCTTGCGCGGCAGGATTACGCCCGGCATCTCCTCGGGGATCGGGGCGGCGTCGCCCGGCAGGCGCACCAGCGAGAGGCGGTGCCCATCCGTCGCCACCAGCGTCAGCCGGTGATCGCCTTCCGGCAGCGCGGCCCGGTGGATGAAGATGCCATTGAGGTAGTAGCGCGTCTCCTCGGTGGAGATGGCGAACTCCACCCGGCCGAGCGCCTCGGCGAAGGCTTTGCCGGGCAAGGCTAGCTTCGCGCCCGCGGGCGCGGCGGTGAGGTCCGGGAAGTCGGTCACCGGCAGGGTCTGCAGCGAGAACCGCGAGCGGCCGGCGCGCACCGTGAGGGTGCTGCGGTCGCCGGTGACTTCAAGCTGGATCTGCGCGCCCTCGGGCAGCTTCTTGACGATCTCGTGCAGCGTGTGGGCGGGCGCGGTGATCTCGCCCAGCGTGGCGACCTGCACCGCCTCCTCCCACAGACTCTGGGTGATCTCGATGTCGAGATCCGTGGCGGTGATGATGAGCCGGCTGCCTTCCGCCTTGAGGCGGAGGTTTGCCAGTATCGGGATGGTGTTGCGCCGCTCGACGACCCGCGAGGCGCGGCCGAGCGCGGCGAGGCGGCGAGGAAGGGGGCGCGTTCGAGGGTGAGTTTCATCGGGGCATCCGGGTTTGAAGGGAAAGAGCCGGGCGGCCTAATCGGCTACGCCTGCTATCTCGGCGGCTATGCCGGCGCGCAGGCGGCGTGTGAGGCCGATGCGCTGCGGCAGGAGCTCGCTGCGGTCAAGCGCGACCTCGCTGCCGTCACCGAGGCCGCTTCCGACGCCTCGCGCCGGGCTGCGATCCTCGACGAAACCCTCGAAGCCAACCAGCACAGGATCGACGCCTATGAGGCCGAACTTGCCGCGCGCCCTGCGGATAGCCGCTGCGCTCTCTCTGCTGCTGACCTGCGCGGCGTGCTCGGCGGCAAGCCCTAAGCCCACGCCGGTCACGCTCCCCGCCGTGCCCGAATGGCTGGCGCCTGTCACCTCGCCCAAGATCGCCGCCGGCATGGATGCACGCGTCGCGCTAGCGCGGACCTATAGCGCCCTCGCTCTGGCGAACGGGCGGCTTGAACAGGGCCGCGCTTGGTATGGCGAGGTTAAGATTGGCTATGAGGGCGCACGCTGATGGGCGACAGCAACGACCAGGTGATCGGCCTGCTGCGCGATGTGCTACGGGCTCAAGAGGTGCTTCGCGACGAAGTGTCCGGGTTGAAGACCGCCGTCGCGGTCGACGTGGCCGTCTCAGCGCAGCACCGGGACAAGAGCGAAGCGCGGTTCGATACCATCGAGCGGGCCCTTGCCGACGACATCAAGCCGCAGACCGACGAATTCAAGCGCATGAAGGCGATCGGGGTGGGATTCCTCGCGCTCGTCGCCATGGGCGGGATGTCGATCGGCGGGGTGCTTGTCTATGCGGGCGATCTCGCAGTCAATTGGGTGCGGCATTGGCTAAGGATCAGTTGACCACTGAGCTCGCCGGTTTCAGCGCAGCGTATCACGGCCCCGTCGACCGCCTGCTCATAAGCGGGCCGGGCTGGTCTGGCATCGGCACGCCAGACCAGTGGGAGGAGCGCGCCAGGCTTATTCTGCGGGAGGTGCGCCGCGTCCGGAAGGCCGCGCCGCCGACCGGTCCGGCACACTTCCTCGATCATCTGGAGCGACAGGGACTCTGAGAGATCCTCGCGACCGTGCGGATGGCCGCCGGAACCGATCCCTGCACCTGCGGTGCGCCCACCTGTCCGGGCACGCTCGAATTGGCCGCAGAGACTTACCCCGCCGTTCGCAAGAGCGCGCGCGGGGCTTTTTGTCATCGGAACAATAGATTCGAATCGGCACTGATCGACATGAACACGAATATCTGTTTGGTTGGTTCAAATGTTACGTGCGCGTGCGGAAGGCTCACAGGGACGAAGGTCAGTGAGCATGCATCAGACCTCAACAACGCTCGATACTGATAGGGGTGAGTCGGGGCCAACATTTTTGCAATTTTACGGATACGATCTTGATCTGAAGTGACAATAATACACCGAGGAGGACGTGCATAAAAGGAGCCACGAGCTCCATCAAGGATACGCACCTCCGCGCCTTCAACTGACAATTTCCAGATATTGAAATGCTCTTCTGGACAAACATCATCCAGAGTCATTGCACTTACAGGGATATACTCAGAAACAGCAGCCGGTGGACGAGGCCGGCTAGGGCCACTCATCAATGTATGAGTTTCGTTGTTGTGAGCAGCCACAGCAAGTTGAACCGTGCCCGACGTATTGTTTAGGGCAGAGGGAATAACACTTACAGCCGGGTCAAGTCGCTTTAACCTCTCGAAAAGGTCAGGCTTTGGCTCTACCGCTGTTACGGACCGAGCACCGCCCCCCAAAAAAAGCAACGCCGTAAGCCCTATGTTGGCGCCTACGTCAAGGACACTATCACCTGCTATAGTTACGGTATTGATCAGCGCAGAAAGCAGCGCGACGTCTGGATTATAGCGCTTGAATAAGTAATCAACAAGATATCGGCGCTCGTGAACATGAGACAGATCAAGATCGAGCCTTCGGCCAGCCAATTCGATTGACCCGATGCCATCTCTCCGAATATCGAACAGCTCTGAGGGGAGCACCTCATTTAACAAACGCTCCATTCGCGATTTCCACCAGAACATTCCGCCTCCGAAGCTCGGCCGCACACGCGATGCGAGATATCCCCCTATCGAAGCACGTTTGCAATCACCTCACGCGCCTTGACGAGATCCTCCGGCGTATCGACGCCGAGCGGCACCGTGTCGACGATGGCGACATCGATGCGCATGCCGGCCTCAAGCGCGCGCAGCTGCTCCAGCTTCTCGCGGCTTTCCAGCGGCGAGGGCGGCAGACTGACGAAGCGCTCCAGCGCGGCGCGGCGATAGGCGTAGAGGCCGATATGGTGGAACAGCGGGCCCTCGCCATGAGGGGCAGTGGCGCGGGTGAAATAGAGCGCGCGCAGCCGGTCAGGGGTCAGCGCGCTGCCGACCACCTTCACCACATTCGGGTTGGTGCGCTCATGCGGGTCGGTAATCTCGGCGGTCAGCGTGCCTATATCGACGGCGTCGTCGTCGAGCAGATCCACCGCCGCGCGGATCAGCGCCGGGTCGATGGTCGGCAGGTCGCCCTGCACATTGACGATGCGCCCGGCCCGGCCCTCGGGGTCGATGGCGGTGAGCGCCTCGAAGATTCGGTCCGAGCCCGACGCGTGATCGGCGCGGGTCATCACCACCTCGAATCCGGCGGCATCCACAGCCGCGAACACCGCCGCATCGTCGGTGGCGACCACAACGCGCCCGACACATGCTGCAGCGGAACGTCGCGCCACCTCGACGATCATGGGGCGGCCGCCGACATCGGCCAGCGGCTTGCCGGGTAGCCTGGTCGAGGCCATGCGGGCCGGAATCAAGATAATATTCACAAAACGATCTCGATGAGAGGGCATCAGTTATTCGAGTTAGTCGCGAGTACGCTATCCACTCGCCGCGTCGTTATGAACCCGTTTGTGCGGTATTCACCATTGAAATGCCGACAATATGGGCAAAGTATAAGGTCATAACGCTTCCCGCCCACATCAACGATTCGCTCTTTGATTAGAAATCCTTCGCCGCAACTCGGATTTGAACAGATCATCGTTGTGGTCCGGAATGCGATAACCATTTCAATAGGACTGCTTCCCAGGAGGCTCGCTTGGGGCTCGTCATGTCCATTACAAGGTAACGGGCTATTTCCAAGAGGCAAGTGGCAGGGTATTTGCTGCGATACGGTAGTGGCGGGCAGCAGCGGCCGTTTTCAGCCGTAGGGTCAAAAGGGGCGGGCATTGTTGCAGAAAGAACAGGCAGAATCGGCTGTCTTGCGCTCTAGCTTCAGGCGTACATGGGCCATCGAAGCCAATGGCTTGAAGGCAATGGCCGAAGCTATCACCGGCCAACTTGGCGACGGGATGGAGCGCGCGATCCGCTCCATCGAGGCCTCCCGTGGCCGCGTCATCGTCACCGGTATGGGCAAGAGCGGACATATCGGCCGCAAGCTCGCCGCGACCTTTGCCTCCACCGGCACCCCCTCACTGTTCATGCACGCCGCCGAGGCGAGCCATGGCGATCTCGGCATGGTGACGCCGGACGACGTGCTGCTCGCCCTTTCCTGGTCCGGCGAGACGGCCGAGCTGAGCGACATCGTGCATTATGCGCGCCGCTTCGCCGTGCCGCTGATCGCCATCACCTGCAATGCCGACAGCACGCTCGGGCGCGCCGCCGATGTCGTGCTGGCGCTGCCCAAGGTCGAGGAAGCCTGCCCGAACGGGCTCGCGCCCACCACCTCCACTCTGCTCCAGCTCGCCGCCGGCGATGCGCTGGCCGTTACGCTACTGGAGCGGCGCGGCTTCTCAGCCTCCGATTTCCGCGTCTTCCACCCCGGCGGCAAGCTCGGCGCGCGCCTGCTCAAGGTCGCCGACCTCATGCATGGCGAGGACAGCGTCCCGCTGGTCGCGCGGGGCACGCCGATGAGCGCCGCGCTGATCGAAATCACCGGCAAGCGCTTCGGCTGCTGCGGCGTGACGGCAGACGGGGTGCTTGTGGGAGTGGTGACGGATGGCGATCTGCGCCGCCACATGAGCGGTGACCTGCTGAGCCATCCGGTCGAGACGGTGATGACGGCCTCCCCGCTCACCGTCGCGCCGGATGAGCTGGCCAGCGCCGCGTTGGGCCTTATGAGCCGCACGCAGATCACCGTGCTCTTCGCGGTGCGCGACGGCGTGCCGGTCGGCATCCTGCACATTCACGATCTCCTGCGCGCCGGCGTCATCTGACCCTGCCCGCCCATTTTCGCGAGGACTTCCCATGAGCGGCGTTTCCGCCAATGCCATCGTCACCCTCGGCGAGGTGCGCTTCGGCAATGATCTGCCGATCGCGCTGATCGCCGGCCCGTGCCAGATGGAGAGCCGCGAGCACGCGCTGGAATGCGCCGCCGCGATCAAGGAGATCGCCACGCGCCGCGGCATCGGCGTGGTGTTCAAGACCTCCTTCGACAAGGCCAACCGCACCTCGATCAAGGGCGCGCGCGGCATGGGCATGAAGGCGGCGCTGCCGATCTTCGCCGAGATTCGCGAGCGCTACGGCATGCCGGTGCTGACCGACGTGCATGATGACGACCAATGCGCCCCGGTGGCGGAAGTGGTCGACGTGCTGCAGATTCCCGCCTTCCTGTGCCGCCAGACCGACCTGCTCATCGCCGCGGCTGCGACCGGCAAGGTGGTGAATGTGAAGAAGGGCCAGTTCCTCGCCCCCTGGGACATGAAGAACGTGGTCGCCAAGCTCACCGATTCGGGCAACCCGAACGTGCTGGTGACCGAGCGCGGCGCCTCCTTCGGCTACAACACGCTGGTCACCGACATGCGTTCGCTGCCCATCATGGCCGAGCAGACCGGCGCGCCGGTGATCTTCGACGCCACCCACTCCGTGCAGCAGCCGGGCGGCCAGGGCACCTCCTCCGGTGGGCAGCGCGAATTCGTGCCGGTGCTGGCGCGGGCAGCGGTGGCGGTCGGCGTCGCCGGCCTGTTCATCGAAACCCACCCCGACCCGGACAAGGCACCGTCCGACGGGCCGAACATGGTGCCGCTGAACCAGTTCGAGGCACTCATCGCCCGCCTTCAGGCGTTTGACGCGGTGGCAAAGGCTTGACCAATCCATTTAGCGGGGGCGCGCCGGTGAAAGAAGTTATAGTTACGGGAGATATTTTTCGACTATCAGCGGGTGGAGGTAGTGGAAACCAAGACAGGAATATCAGTTGGCTTCACGCTCTATTAAAGTTCCCAATCTTTGCGGCGACAGGTACATACCCCGGACTTTTAAGGCACGACAATAGTCCACTGAAGTGCAGTGATATCTATGATGCAGCCGGTCTCCGTCCTTCACTATCAGCTTGGGCGGAGCTCTCTGCTGCCTTTCCCAAGAATGTGTCCGAGCGCTATGCCTCCCTTTTTCAGGGGAAGATTGTCGTTGGTTTCGAGTTGTCGAATGCGATGTGCGCGGCACTTACCGAATGGGACGTCCCTTATATCTGCATCCTAACGCACCCCGTCCGGTTCTTGGATGACATCGCTTTTGCTGTGAGCACGAACATATCTGGCATCCACCAGGGCTTGGCTAAGCTCTGCATGCGCGAGGCTATCTGCTTTGAGCATGCAGGGTTTATCACTGCTTATTTTGCGAGTCGTCGCCGGTCGGCCGACAGGGCCGATTTTCGGCTTTTTGCAGCACAGACCCACGACGATAGGAGCTTATTCCGCGATGGCGCAATAGTCTCTCAAGACTGGATCGGGGAGAAATTGGTCGCGCTCTATAAACCCGACGACGTCGTTGCGTTCAAGCACCACCCTCTGAAACGATCCGCAGAGGTGTTTGAAAAGGTTAAAAACAGGTGCGCGAATACATATGAGACGAGCGCAAACGTATACTCTCTTCTTTCGGACCCCAATCTAAGCGATGTAATTACCGTAAGCTCTAGCGTAGGCGTAGAGGCCAAGTACTTTGGCAAAAACGTGACATACTTACATAAGCCATTCGTGGCTCCACTCTATAGAAACGACACCTCCGCAGTTGGTGATTTCATGTCGTGCGGGACAAATCTTCTATCTGCAGATTTTTGGCGGATACTTTTGTCCACTTTTGTACCTGTGTCCGACCTAGATGGGCATCAACACATCTATCGGCCCGACTTGCTTAGAGCAACACTGAATCAAGATTGGAACTTTGGTGAAATCTACGCAGATTTTATTGTCCAAAGCTCGCCCCTCGGACGTGTCATGGCGCATCCAAGCGTCTGGGCTCGCTTGAAAAACAAGCTAATGCGCCAGATCAGAAGAAGCTAGCTCGCCCGGAAAGCGGAGTCTCCCATCGACATCATTGGCGTTGATTGTCGAGCAGATCGCCTTCTACACTGACGGAATTGCCTGAATAAGCCATATCTCGAAATTCTGGGCAGTTCTCGATTAGCTCGTCATACGTGCCGGTCGCAGCGACGAGGCCCGCCTTGATAAAGAAGATGCGGTCGCAATTGCGCACGGTCGACAGGCGGTGAGCAATCATCACTAGCGTGCGGCCGCTCTTGGCCTTTTCGATCGCCGCCATCAAGCGACGCTCGGTGGCGTTGTCGAGAGCCGCTGTGGCCTCGTCGAGGATCAGAACTTCCGGAGCGAAGTACAGCGCGCGGGCGATGCCGACACGCTGGCGCTGGCCACCGGAGAGCCGCACGCCGCGCTCGCCGACATTGGTCTGAAGCCCCTCGGGCAGCCCCCGGATATAATCGGCGAGCTGCGCCGCCTCCAGCGCGCGCCAGATGGCGGCATCGTCGATTTCGTCCTCCGGCACGCCGAGCGCGACGTTGCGGCGGATCGAGGCATCGGTGAGGTAGATGGCCTGCGGGATATAGCCGATGAGCCGCTGCCAGCCAGCCATGTTCTCTCTGATGGAGCGGCCGCCGACGGTGATGTCGCCGCCGCTATAGGCAAGGAATCCCAACATCACGTCGATGGCCGTGGTTTTGCCCGAGCCCGTCGGCCCGACAAAGGCCACCGAGCTGCCAGCGGGGATGGTTAGTGACAGACTCTGCAGCGCGTCGTGGTTCTGGCCGGGGTATCGATAGGTCACGTCGGTGAAGACGATGTCGCCCATTGCTAGGGGCTTGGTGGTCGCCGCCGCGTCGAAAGAAGGCTCATCGGGCCCGATGCCCAGCACCCTATATTCATTGACCAGATTGACCAATGTTGCGGTGTTAGAGCGCATCGTATTGAGGCCAACCGCTAGTTGGTTGAGTGTAGGCAACATCCTCACTGCCACCGATCCCATTAGTGCCAGCGTAGGCACGACTAGATCAGGCGAACGCCCCTGCAGCAGCATGACGAAGACCAGCAGAATCAACGCTGTCAAGCCGACCGTCTCAAAGACCGGCTTGGACAGGCCTTGGTTGAAACGCATGGTCCGCTGAGCTTCCTCGCGTACTTCGGCATGGTGCTCGAACTCTTGCCGGACATCTCCTTCAAGTGCCCGTAGGCGAGTGTGTTTGAATGAGCCCAGACCCTCATTCAGCGTCTGTGTCAATAGGCGATTGCGCAGGCTAACCTCTGCACCGACTCGGCCAAGCGTCTCACGCTTGGTGCGAACAAAAAGGAAGCAGGCCCCTCCTGCCGTAACGCCAAGCACCAGCGCGAGCATCGGATCCGCCACCAAGACGAGCAATGTCAGTGCGATTATGATGAATAGCGCCTGCGCTGCTGTCAGCAACGGCAGGAGATAGTTTCCACCCATACGAACAGTTTCATTGATTACTAAGTGAACAAAGTGAGCTGAGTTGCGCGTGAGGTGAAACAGGTAGGGCGCATGCAAATAGGCCGTAAACAACTGAAGTGAAACGTCACCCCCAATACTAGCCATAAAGCGTGATTGTACTTTTAGAACAATCAGATTGAATAGGCCTCGGAGCAAAAAAAGTGCAATGAGTCCTAGCCCGCCAACATAAAGTAGAGTCGTTACGTCGTCGATGCCTACGACATTCAGCCACCCGCTGACACGAGGCATGGCCATTATCTCTTCTGATCGGCTAATCAGCAGGACATAGGCGGGCACCGCGCCTACCGCGAAGAATTCAAGCACGCTGAGAATGAACTGGAGGCCCAGCAGCACGACGAACTCGCGCCGCCGCGTGCGAGAAAGCAGGCTCCAGAATTCGGGAAAGCCGCTGATCTTCATACCGCTCCTCTAAGGCCTGGAAATGCCGGACGAACCTGGCCGTGATGTTCCGCCAAGACTGCTACCATCCCAGCGCTCTGTAGTCAGCGAGGAACCAGCATCTTCCGCAGCGGCAATAGGCGGGATTATTCCTACGGTCCGAGGGGCTGCCCCGCGTCGTGGTGATCAATGATGCGCCAGAGACGCGACGGATCCTCCCTGCGGTCCCGATGAAGCCACCGAGGTTGCACTTCTGATAACTCTCGGACGATCGAAGCCCCCACCCCAACTGCCGATCAGAGATCCGGCGCGACATGCCATTGCCGTGGACCGCACGTCGTCCACGTTCATTTTATGTTCATGCGAACCGCCGAATCCCCACTTGTTGGCTTACAGCGCTCCTGTGGGCACAGGACGGTTTATATGCGCGAAGCGATGATGGGTCTGCTCGCGCGGCCGGGTGAGACCATCCATGATCTAAGGCAAAGGTGAAGTGCCAGCGGTGTGGCAAGCGTGGTCCGACCGGACCCTTCGTATTTGCCGACACTGACGAGAGCAATGGCTGGGACTGCTTACACCGTACGGGTGGGCTCAACGCGCGACGCAAGGACTCGTAGATTAGGTACTGCGGTCGGCCTAGACACGATCTGGAAAGCATCTTCCGGGACAGCGGCTGCACCGCCCTCGCCACGCTCAACGGCGCGCGGAACCAGAGATGGGTGGGAGAGCGGCAGACACGGCCCGGGATTGTACGCAGCTATGCAGATGATCGTTTTATATTTCACAGTTTGTGCCAATATTTCTGAATATGGCGCGGTCGCATAGCCTAGGAGAGCAGCGATGTCGGGAGTGGCAGGGCAGTGCGATATCAAGGCCGAGGTCTGCGACCGGGTGCGGGACATCCGTTACATTTGCGAGGCTCACGGATGGACCGACCTCGTCTATCTACTCGATATGGTCGCTCACGAGATGCAGAGTCGCATGGAGACCCCGACGGAGGTGAGCGTCGAGTCGGGCGATGTAGCGGTTCAGCGCCGTCACTGATGCATCGGCGGCACCGTCCATCACCAACCTGATTCGGATGAGATGCATAGTGCTCCTGGCGGAGCCGATGCGTTCGGGCTCCCGTGCGAGCAGTGCCTCTGAGGCAGCGATCATCATCGCGATTTCCTCGGGATCAGGAATGGCTTCTCTCGCGCTCCGCATTACAGCCCACCTACGATGTTCTGCGCAGGCCGTCGACATGAGCGGCATCAGCGCAGGCAATCCCGTCATATGCGGAGCACTTCGGGACTTTTTTCGGGAGACTCGGCGCCGTTATGGGACATTTGTTGCCCAACGGTTTCATTTTTGCTGCCGCGGGCAGTGCACTCATCAGGGGATGTTCTCTTTAAATACCAAGCAGTTAGATGGTCGGAGTGCCGGAACTCGAACCCACGCCCCCCCCCCCAGACAAGTCGCCCTGCCAGGCCCACTCGCGCTCCCGAGACGCTTAGCCGCCCAGCCTACTGCTCGGGACGTTCTCGGGGCTCTATGTCACGCAGCCTGAAAATGCAGCGTACTCGTGCTCGTCTTGCTCCACACTCAGCAACTTCTACCGTGGCAAACATAGCTACAATATCAATAACTTAGTTGGCGACCGCGGCTAGACTCGAACCAGCGATCTGCCGCTTAGAAGGCGGATCGCCGCAGTGCGATCTTGATTTTTTCCACCAGGTTAGATCCTGGACCTCAATGGAACTCGGGAATTTCTCGGGAAACCACTCAACAGCCCTACTATCCGGCTTTCGCATCATCCTCGCAGTATCCACAAAGAGTTGTGGACGACCATTCGAGAAAGCTACGCGCGCCCCGACGCGGCTACCGATATCCAAAGGAATACAACTCCTAAGGTAATTTCAGTTGATAATATCCGTTGCACGCCGCATCTTTTGGATATGCCTGTGCGGTGGAATGCGATTCATAATGAAATACGACTTCTCCCATTTCTCGATCCAATCATTCGCGCGATTTTTCCAAGCTCTCGCTTTCGCCGTCGCAGGAGGCGGGGTACAAGTGTTCGGCGCGGGCAGGGACGGTGCGTGTGACAACGTTTGAGGGCTCCGCAATCATCACTGACAAGCACTGGAACGGTGACACAGGTAGCTATGATCACTTTCATAAGTCGTCCGAGAGCTTGACTTATGAACTAACTTGGCGGACCTTCGAATATCTAATGCCGCAGCTGCATGTAGTTACAACAAATAGCGAGTTGCACTGATGAGAAGCACTTTTTATAATAGAGATCATGCGGTTATAAAAATAATGATCGTATCTACGGCGACAGAAAATATAACGCTATACCGAGGTCAGTCGGACAATATCAATGGACCCGACGGAGACGTATTTCGTTACGCCTGGAAAACGCGGGACGAATTGATTACTGATGCGGAATTGAATACGTTCGGCGCAGACGCGCGCTATGGAACTCGGATTGTATTTGACGATCCCCAAGGTAAGGTTCCATGAACGTAACTCGGAGAGCTTTGCGGTCCATCTAAGTGGCAGCTAGCGCTTGGTTTATTCATGCTCCACGACCGTCTGATATTGTCGACGCGGACGGTCATGGGCTTTCAGTGGAGACGTCACTGAATATAGGCATCGCGCGTTTATATTGAGCGGCTCCTTCAGTCACAACTTCACCTTCTCTTCCTGCGTCTGCTTATCGAACAGACAGGGCGCAGCTCATTCGTCAATATGCCTTCGCGGATATTGCCGAGCGAGACAGGTTGGGAAATCCCGCAAAATAACCTGGCGCTTCAACGAACAGGAAGCATCAGGTTGGGCTGTCTAAAGTACTGATATAAGACGATTAATCCGCTCCCCTAGGGAGTGACACCCCTCCCGACAACGGACGTTCCCAACTGGCGAGATGAGTCAGCTCAGAATGCCACGTCAGCTAACCACGACGGCCGGTCTTGACTGGTCTGACGCCAAAAGCCGCCATTCCGGATACGGCCCCACACCGGACTTTCAGACACGCACTTGGCCATATCCGTTGAGCGCTTTCCGCTCCGCGTCTACCTCGTGATCCCGCCAAAGAGGTTGTTCCCCTCGTTACCCAAGTCGGAAAATCCATGGGGAACAAGTTTTCGATAACAATATCAGTTCTGTACCCCCCGTTCCCCTTGTTCCCCTGAAAAAATGATGAGATCCGCAACGTCTTCGCTCAATCGTGTGTCTTGCTGAGCATCCTCACCCGCACAATGGGAGGCCCAAGCCTCCATGAGCTTGCGCCGCTTCTCCAATGCATCCCCACGGCGATAGGCGCGCTCGACCTCATCGCCTACCGTGTGGGCCAATGCGGCTTCGGCAACCTCACGTGGGAAGGCGGTCTCTTCGCCAACCCAATCGCGGAATGTCGAACGGAAACCGTGAACGGTGCAGTCGCAATCCATTCGTCGCAATTGCATATCGAAAGCCATGACGGATAAGGGTTTAGCCTTTCGGGCTCCCGGAAACACAAAGGCATCGGCTTCAGAGCCCGGCAGCTTCATTCCGGTCAGGAGTCTGGCGGCCCGATCCGAGAGCGGCACTCGGTGCTCACGTCCCGCCTTCATGCGATGGGCGGGGACCGTCCATATCTTTGCCTTCAGATCGATCTCTCGCCATCGCACCTCTCTAGCCTCACCGGAGCGGGCGGCTGTCAGGATCAGGAATTCAAGAGCACGGGCGGTCACGCCCTCACTGTCTTGAAGGGTTGCGATGAAGGCCGGCATCTCTGCATAGGGCATCGCCGCATGATGACCCCGCTGTAGCTTCTGGCGCTTTGGCAGCAGGCTATCGAGATGGCCGCGCCACAGTGCCGGGTTCTCTCCTGAACGCAGGCCCTTCGCCCTGGCGGCATCAAGCACCCGCTCGATCCGGCCACGGATGCGGGAGGCGGTCTCGGCCTTCTTCGTCCAGATCGGCATCAGTAAGGCCAAAATATCCTCGGTAGTGATGGCATCTACCGGAGTGCCGCGTATCGAGGAGCAATAGGTGGGACCGAGCGTCATTCGCCATTGATCGAGATGCTTGGCATTCCGAAACCCCGGAGCGATGCTCTCGATCAGACGATCTGCCACCTCTCCAAAGGTCGGCTTGTCCACCTGTGCCTTTCGGGCGGCCTCAACGGCACGGCGCTCTTCCAGTGGGCTTTTTCCGGCATCAACGATCTTGCGAGCATCGGCAGCCTTCTGGCGGGCTTCGGCCAGCGACACGTCACGTACGGAGCCCAGCCCCAACTCCGAGCGTTTGCCCTCCCGCTTGAACATGAACAGCCAGGACTTTGCACCAGTCGGAGCGACCTGAAGATAGAGTCCGCCGCCATCTGAATGACGACCGGGATCGGTGATTGCCGTCACGGATCGAGCCGACAGCTTGTTAGTCGCCTTGGCCATCGCTACCCCACCCCCTACCCCACCCACAGATCGTCATTCTAGCGAACGGCGACGAACTCTGGTAGCATGGCGCGGGAATAAATATCGATATTTCAACGGCTTTACGAACTCAGGCGAATTGAGGCGACACGTAGTATTTCGGACGCTCCCTCCGCCATCTAGTCCCAAACCATACACGTCCCGACTTGCATCCGGTGGCCCGCTGGCTGGTGGCTGAATGATCGCAGCGTTCCCCTTCCCCGCTACAGCCACTCGCCCATGGGCCGCACCTCATAGCCCGCGCCGATCAGACGGGTCTTGACCGCGCGTGCCATCGCCACGGCGTCGGCGGTGTCGCCATGGACGCAGACCGTGTCGGCGCGGACCTTGATGCGGGTGCCGTCGAGCGCGGTCACTTCGCCGGTCTCGACGATGGCGAGGATGCGCGCGGCGGCAGCCTCGGCATCGTGCAGCACGGCGCCGGGGAGCTTGCGGGAGGCGAGGTTGCCGTTCGCGGCATAGGCGCGGTCGGCATAGATCTCGCGGGCGAGCCTCAAACCCGCTGCCTCGCCGGCCCGCTCGGTCGGAAGGCCCGGCATCACCACGAAGATGAAATCGCGGTCCACCGCCCGGATGGCGCGGGCGACGGCGCGGGCGAGGTCGATGTCCTCATTGGCCATGTTGCCGAGCGAGCCATGGGTTTTCACATGGGTGAGCCGCTGGCCCTGCGCCGCAGCCAATGCCTGTAGCGCGCCGATCTGGTAGATGAGCTGCTTCTCGATATCGGCCGGGCTCTGCCCGAGGATAGGCCGACGGCCAAACCCCCAAAGATCCATGAAACTCGGATGGGCGCCGCAGCCAACGCCGCGCGCCTTGGCGCCGGCGAGCGTGTCGGCCATCACCAGCGGGTCACCGGCGTGGAAGCCGCAGGCGATGTTGGCGGAGGTGACGATCTCCAGCATCGCCGCGTCGTCGCCCAGTGAATAGACTCCGAAACCTTCGCCCATGTCGCAATTGAGGTCGATCTTGGTCATGGCAGGCTCCGTCAGAGGGGCAGCGGATCGAGCGCCGAGCAGACGCCGCCGATGAGGTTGTGGGCGAGAAGACGTTCGCTGGAAAGCTCCGCGCCCGGCGGGGGCGGCTCGCTCATGGCGGCGGGCAGGCCCGCGATGAGCCGTTCCTGCGCCTCAGCCGCCGCCTGCGCCTCATCGGGGCTGATCGCGGCAAAGCGCAACGTGTCGCCGGGGCGGGCCTGGCCGAGCCGCCAGAGGTCGGGGCCAATGACAGTGGCGATCTTCGGGTAGCCACCGGTGCTCTGCCGGTCGGCCAGCAGCACCAGCGGGCGGCCATTGCCGGGCACCTGGATCGAGCCATTCATGATGCCGTCGGAGACGATGTTGAATCCGGCCGCGTGCTCGATGGCGGGACCGTCGAGCTGCGCACCCATGCGGTCGGCCTTGTCAGTGACGCGGTACTCCGAACCGAGGAAGGTGGCGATGCCGGCGGGAGTGAAGAAATCGTCCTGCGGGCCGAGAACGACGCGGATCGGGCCGTGGGCGCGCGGGCGATGGGCGTCCGCTAGCATGAGCAACGGGCCGGCCGGCACGCCGTTCAGCGGCAGAAGATCGCCCGTGCGCAGCGCGCGCCCTTCCAGCCCGCCGATAGCGGAACGCGAATGGGTCGAGAGGCTGCCGAGCGTCGGGGGAACATCAAAGCCGCCGGCAATGGCGAGATAGGCGCGCATTCCCGTGCGCGCGGCGCCGATGTCGAGACGGTCACCGGGGGACAAAGCATGCGACTGCCAGCTCTCCGCCGGGCAATCATTGATGCGGAGGGTCATGTCGGCGCCCGCCAATGCGAAGCGCACGGGCCCCTCCTCCACCACGGCGGAGAGGCCGAGCATGGTGAGTTCCACCGCCGCCCTGCCGCGCGGATTGCCCACGAGCAGGTTCGCCGCCTGCAGCGCGAGCGTGTCCATCGCCCCCGAGGCGGAAATGCCGAAGCGCTGATAGCCGAAGCGCCCCATGTCCTGGAGGCTGGAGAACAGGCCCGGCCGGTCGATGCGCAAAGCAGCCATCACGCCGCCTCCGCCTCGGCGATGAGCGCGCCCTGTTCCGCCGCGCGGCAGAGCGCGTCGTACTCGGCCGCCGCAATGGGGACGAAGCGGATCGTGTCCCCGGCGGCGAAGAGAAAGGGGCGCTCCGTGCGGGCCGGGTCATAGGAGCGCACCGGCGTCTGGCCGAGCAGGTGCCAGCCGCTGGGGATTTCCAGCGGCGGGGAGATGGCCGCCTGCCGCCCGCCAATGGAGATGCTGCGCGGCGGGGTCTTCAGCCGCGGATCGGTGCGCCGGCTGGTGTGGATAGGCTCGGGCAGGCCCCCGAGATAGGCGAAGCCGGGCGCGAAGCCGATCATATAGACCCGGTAGTTGGCGCCACTGTGCAGACCGATCACCTCATCGGTCGTGAACCCGTGCAGCCGCGCCACCGCGTCGAGATCGACCCCATGGGCGCCGCCATAAAGCACCGGCACGCGCCACACCGTGCCTGTCGCTTCGGCGGCATGGTCCTGCGTTGCGAGCTCCAGCACCGCCGCCCGCAGTTCGTGGCGCGGCAGAAGGAGCGGGTCGAACAGGACGAGGGCCGAGCGATAGGTCGGCACCACCTCGCGCAGGCCCGGCAGGCAAAGCGCCTCCAGCGCCGCCGCCAGCGCGATGACCCGCCGGTTCACGTCCTCGTCGATGGCATCGCCGAACTCGATGACGAGCCCGCTCTCGCCGGCATCGAGCAGGCGGGGGGCCTCGGGGGCGAGAGGGGTGGCTGTCGTCATCATGCACGTTCTTCCGTCAGCGGGCGGGAGCGAGCGCCCCTCTTTTCCAGATATGTGCCAAGCCGCCAAGGCCGGGCAGAAGGCGGGTCGGTGGACCCGCTCAAACGGCAGCGGCGGCAGAGGGTTGCGGCTCCCTCGAAGCCCCGCTCGGGTGCGGCGGCACGCTGGCTCCCCTCGCGCCGGCGGCGCCGCAATGCTCAGCTTTGAGGCATGAGCTGATTAAAAATGCCGCTTGCATTCCATCGGTATACCCAAAAATATCAATGCGTTAGATGACTATAGCGGGCAACGCTGGGTCAAGGCGCGCCCTGCCCCTCGGCGGACGGCGTGAAGCGTGAGGATGCGATGGACTATCGGCTCGACGACTCCCTCGTCCTCGCCGCCGGCACCGGCAAGGCGGTGCGGATGCGCGCGGGGCAGCGGCTGAAGCTGACCAACCCTTTCGGCACGCAGGCCATCGACTTCTGGGCCTTCACTCAGGCCGACATTTACGAGTTCACCTCGATGGACAATTTCCGGTCCGTCCATTCGACCGTGCATGTCACAAGCAACACGCCGCTGGTCAGCACGAAGCGCCGGCCGCTGGTGTCCATCGTCGAGGACACCTCCTCGGGCCGCCACGACACGCTGCTCTGCGCCTGCAATGCCGACATCTACCGCCAGCTCGGCGTCACCGGCTATCACCGCTCCTGCGCCGACAATCTGCATGAGGGGCTGGCCGAACTCGGCATCAGCTTCCCCGTCACGCCGGCACCGGCCAATTTCTTCATGTGCGTGGATGTGCGGGCCGACGGCTCGCTCGACAGGCTGCTTCCGGCCTCCAAACCCGGCTCCTACCTCGTGCTGCAAGCCGAGGCCGACATCATCATGGCCTTCTCCTGCTGCCCGCAGGACATCACCCCGATCAATGGCGAGGACCGCACGCCGCGCGACTGCCTGATCGACATCTTTTCTCCGGCGGGGAGCGCCTGATGGCCGGTGAACCGCTCATCCGCATCCGCGACCTCACCAAGAGCTTCGGCGCGCATCAGGTGCTGAAAGGCGTCTCGCTGGATGTGCATGCCGGCGAGGTGGTGTCGATCATCGGCGCCTCCGGCTCCGGCAAGAGCACCTTCCTGCGCTGCATCAACGTGCTGGAAACGCCGAGCGGCGGCACGATGGATTTCGGCGACGTCCATTTCGACTATGAGCCGGGCGCCCGCCGCGCCCCCAATGCCGCGCAGCTGCGTGATCTGCGGGCGCGCATCGGCATGGTGTTCCAAAGCTACAATCTCTGGCCGCATATGACAGTGCTGGAAAACGTCATCGAGGCCCCCATCCGAGTGAAGGGCGAGCCGCGCGCGGAAGCCGTCGCCAAGGCGGAAGCTTTGCTCGCCCGCATCGGCCTCGCCGAGAAGCGCCACGCCTACCCCTCAAAACTCTCCGGCGGCCAGCAGCAGCGCGTCGCCATCGTCCGCGCGCTCGCCATGCAGCCGCGCCTGATGCTGTTCGACGAGGTGACCTCCGCGCTCGACCCGGAGCTGGTCGGCGAGGTGCTGGCCTTGATGGCGAGCCTCGCCGGCGAGGGCATGACCATGCTGCTCGTCACCCATGAGATCGGCTTTGCCCGCGAGGTCTCCAACCGCGTGATCTTCTTCGACCAGGGCGTGATCGCCGAGGACGGGCCGCCGCGCGAGGTGCTGCGCCAGCCCAAGAGCGAGCGGTTGCAGCAGTTCCTGCGCCGCGTGCTGCATGAGGATGCCTATGCCGCGCCGGCGACGGTGCAGGGAGCCCGGCCATGATCGCGACCTGGTGGGAAGGCTTCGCGCCCTATGTTCCCGGCTTCCTCAGCGCGAGCTGGATCGTGCTGGTGCTCTCCATTCTGGCGATCCTGGTGAGCTGGCTATGCGGCCTCCTCGCCGCGCTCGGCAAGGTCTCCCGGTTTCGGGCGCTGCGCGAGGCGAGCGGCTTCTACATCTGGTTCATTCGCGGCACGCCGACGCTGATCCAGATTTTCATCATCTATTTCGGCCTGCCGCAGCTTGGCCTGCGCCTCTCGCCCTTCACCGCCGGCGTGATCGCGCTCGGCGTCAATGGGGGGGCCTATGTCGCGGAGATCGTCCGCGCTGGCCTCTCGGCCATCCCGAAGGGGCAGACCGAGTCCGCGCAGGCGCTCGGCATGGGCCGCTGGCAGATGATGAGCCGTATCATCCTGCCCCAGGTCTTCCGCGTGATCCTGCCGCCCGTGACCAACGAGGCGATCACCATGGTGAAGAACACCTCGCTGCTCTCCACCATCACCGTCGTCGAGCTCACGCTCTACTCGCAGACCATCATCGCCACGACCTTCCGCCCGTTCGAGTTCTACATCGCCACCGCGGTTATTTACCTCGTGATGACCACCCTCATCTCGCAGGCCGCGGCTCGGCTCGAGCGGCATTACGCCCGCTCGCTGTGAAAGGACATTCAAGATGAGCGTGCTGCCCATCGACTCGCTGGAAACCCCGCGCTTCTGCGGCGTGCCGACCTTCATGCGGCTGCCGCAGGCGACGACACTGAAGGGTCTCGACGCCGCCATTCTCGGCCTGCCCTCGGATTCCGGGGCGCCGTTCCGCACCGGCGCGCGCTTCGCACCCAATGCGGTGCGGGCGATGTCGATCATGCTACGCCCGATCAACCCCTATCGGAACATTAACGTGTTCGAGACGCTGGCCTGCGCCGATGCGGGGGATGCCGCCGTCGTGCCGGGCTATGAGGAAGAATCGCTGGAGCGGCTGGAGCTCGCCGTGCGCGCGGTGGTCGAGGCGGGCGTGACGCCCTTCGGCATTGGCGGCGATCATTCGGTAACGCTGGCGGCGCTGCGTGCCGTCGCCGCCACCCACGGGCCGCTGGCGCTGATCCAGTTCGACTCGCATTCCGACACCTGGGACAAGTATTTCGCCGGCAAGCGCTACAGCGCCGGCACGCCGTTCCGCCGCGCGGTGGAGGAAGGCATCGTCGATCCCTCCCGCTCGATCCAGATCGGCATGCGCGGCTCGCTGTTCAAGGCGGACGACGTCAGCCAGTCGGTCGAGCTCGGCTATGAGGTCGTGACCACCGACGAGATGTTCGCCATGGGCATTCCCGCGCTCGCCGCCCGCATCGCGGAGCGCACCGCCGGCGCGCCGGCCTATCTCACCTTCGATCTCGACTTCGTCGACCCCGCCTTCGCCCCGGCCGTGCAGACGCCGGAAGCCGGGGGGCCCAGCGCGCGCGAGGCGCTCGACCTGTTGCGCCGCATCGAGGGCGTGAACCTCGTCGGCGCCGACGTGGTGGAGCTGTGCCCGCCCTATGACCAGCCGGCCCAGACCACCGCGCTGCTTGCGGCCACCGTCATGGCCGAGCTGCTGGCGCTGCGCGCGGCCGGTGTCGCCCGGACATGACAGCCGGGCGGACGTGAAATCGGGCGGGCTCACCCCCGCCTCGAGCGGACCGGCTGCGCACCCGCGCGCCGTTGACGACCGACAGCAGACGACAGAGGGGATAAAACAATGCGTCTGACACTTCTTCCCGTGCTTGCCGCCGCTCTCGTCGGCGGCCTCCTTGCCGGCAGCCTCACCACGCCGGCCGGCGCGCAGGAGCTGGAGCTGATCAAGCCCGGCACGCTGCTCATCGCCACCGAAGGCACCTACCCGCCCTTCTCCATGCGCGCCCCAGATGGCGAGCTGGACGGGCTCGAGATCCGCGTCGGCAAGGAAATCGCCCGCCGGCTGAACCTCAAATATGAGCCGGTCATCATCAAGTGGGAGGCGCTGCTCGTCGGCCTCGCCGCCGACCAGTACGACTTCGCCTCCGACGCCATGGACATCACCGCCGAACGCCAGAAGCAGGTCATGTTCGCCGATGGCTGGCTGGAATCGGGCGGCCGCGTGGTGGTGAAGAAGGACTCCACCATCAAGACGCCTGCCGACATCAAGGGCAAGACGGTGGGCGTGCTGGTTTCCTCCACCTGGCTGAAGCTGGCCGAGGAACGCGGCGCCGTGGCCAAGAGCTACAAGGCCGAATCCGACGCCATCCAGGATCTGGTGAACGGCCAGATCGACGCGGTCATCACCGACTCCATCGCCGCCGCCTACGCCATCGAGGCCTCCAAGCTGCCGCTGGTGCTGGTGCCGGACTATCTCAGCCACATCCAGAAGGGCTTCCCCTTCAAGAAGGGCAAGCCGAACCTCGTGAAGGCGGTGAACAAGGCGCTGGCGGACATGATCGCCGACGGTACTTATGCCAAGCTCACCACGCCCTTGATCGGCTACTCGCCTGCGCCGAAGGACCCGATCAAGACCCAGTTCTGATCGCCCTTCGTGCCTGCGCCCGGC
The DNA here is from genome assembly GCF_029760895.1 of Ancylobacter sp. WKF20. Classification (NCBI taxonomy): domain Bacteria; kingdom Pseudomonadati; phylum Pseudomonadota; class Alphaproteobacteria; order Hyphomicrobiales; family Xanthobacteraceae; genus Ancylobacter; species Ancylobacter sp. WKF20. The sequence goes on along the minus strand of NZ_CP121679.1, from coordinate 4,133,950 downwards.
CGGTCCCCTTCCCGGCCGGGCGCCCCCCGCCAAAAGCCCCGGCCGTGCCGCAGAGTCGTCCATGCCCCTGACCGCCCGCCCGACGCCCGTCGCCGATCCGCGCGAGGAAAGCCTCGGCCAGAAAGCCTATAACGACCTGCTCGACCGGCTGATCCGCCGCGAGATTCCCGTCGGCTCGGTGCTGCAGGAGCGTCGCCTCGCCGAGGCACTGGCGATTTCCCGCACCCCGGTGCGCGACGCGCTGAACCGGCTGGAGAGCGAGGGTTTCATCACCCGCAAGCCCGGCGGCGTGCTGGTGGTCAAGGAATTCTCCACCCGCGAGCTGATCGAGACGCTGCATGTGCGCCAGATCCTGGAGATGGAAGCGGTCGGCCTCGCAACCGGCCGCGTTCCGCTGGCGGAGCTCGACACGCTGGAGGCCGATATCCGCGCGCTTCTCGACGACCCCATCCCGAGCGCGGAAGCCGATTGGGCGCTGGACAGCCGGCTGCACGGCCTGTTCGCCAGCCGCAGCGGCAATGCGGTGCTGGCCAAACAGATTCAGGACCTGCGCCTGAAAACGCACATGTTCAATCTGGATCGTGTGCCCGAGCGCTTCGAGATTGGCCACCGCGAGCATATTGCCATCATCGACGCGCTGCGCCGCGAGGACCGCGAGGCGGCCCGCGCCGGCGTCCATACCCATATCGAAAACGTAAAGCTGAGCATCATCGAGAAGCTCCGCGCCATCTGAGGAACGATCATGGCGGTCGAAACGATCAACGAGACCACGCGGGGCGTCTACATCATCGCTCCGACCCCGTTCACGCCGACGGGGGACATCGACTTCGACAGCACGGACTCGCTGATCGACTTCTATCTGGAATGCGGCGTCACCGGCATCACCATCCTCGGCGTGCTTGGCGAGGCGTTCAAGCTGGCTCCGACCGAGGCGAAGGCGTTCCTGACCCATGTCATGAAGCGCGTCGATGGCCGCAAGCCCATCGTGGTCGGCGCCTCGAACCCCGGCACCGACAATCTCGTGCGCTTCGCCAGGGAGGCGATGGACCTCGGCGCCGCCGGCCTGATGATCGCGCCGCAGCCCTTCCTCAAGACCGACGACCAGGTCTTCGGCTATTGGTCGGAGGTGCTCACCCGCCTCGGGCCGGATGTGCCGGTCTGCTATCAGGACTACCCGCAGACCAGCAACACGGTGAGCTCGGTCGCCGTTCTGCACCGGCTGATCGACGCCTTCCCGAACTTCGTCATGCTCAAGCATGAAGAGGGCTCGGGCCTGTCCAAGATCACCAAGATGCGCGAGCGCTCCGACAAGGGCGAGGGCCGGCGCGTCTCCATCCTCGTCGGCAATGGCGGGCTCTATCTCCCGCAGGAGCTGCGCCGCGGCGCCGATGGGGCGATGACGGGCTTCGCCTATCCCGAGATGCTGGTGGGCGTGGTCGAGAAGTTCCATGCCGGCGACGTGGAAGGTGCGGAAGACCTGTTCGACCTCTATCTGCCGATCCTGCGCCATGAGCAGCAGCTCGGCTTCGGCCTCGCCGTGCGCAAGGAAGTGCTGAAGCGGCGCGGCATCATCGCCTGTTCCGACACCCGCCATCCCGGCCCGAAGCTGACGGCGCGCGACCATCAGGAGCTGGGCGAGCTGATGGCCCGCCTCCAGCGCAAGCTGCACGGCTGATCGGGAGGGCATCATGGATCTCGGACTTCACGGACGCACCGCGCTGGTGCTCGGCGCCAGCCGGGGGCTTGGCCTTGCCAGCGCGCAGACACTTGCCGCCGAGGGGGCGAGCGTCATCCTCGCCGGGCGCAATGTGGTGGCGCTGGAAGAGGCCGCCGCCGGCATCCGCGCGAGCGGCGGCAACGCGCGGGTGCTCCAGCTCGACCTCGCCGACCGGGCGGCGCTGGAGACGGCGCTGGACCTTCTCGCCAGCGAGCCCATCGACATCCTCGTCAATAATTCCGGCGGCCCGCCGCCCGGCCCGGTCGCCGGCGTCGCGCCGCAGGTCTGGAGCGCGCAGTTCGAGACGATGGTGAATGCCATTTTCCTCGTCACCGCGCGGCTCCTGCCGGGCATGCGGGCGCGGGGCTTCGGGCGCATCGTCAACATCGTCTCGTCCGGCGTCGCCCAGCCCATCCCCAATCTCGGCATTTCCAACGCGCTGCGCGCCTCCATCGTCGGCTGGGCCAAGACGCTTGCCGCCGAAGTCGCCGCCGACGGGGTGACGGTGAACTCCGTCCTGCCGGGCCGCATCCATACCCAGCGGGTGGACGAGCTCGACGCCGCGGCCGCCGGGCGCACCGGAAAGAGCGTGGACGAGGTGGCCGCCGCCTCGCGTGGCACCATCCCGATGGGCCGCTACGGCACGCCGCAGGAATTCGCCGATGTGGTGACGTTCCTCGCCAGCGCCCGCGCCAGTTACGTCACCGGCTCGACCGTGCGGGTCGATGGCGGCGCGATCCGCGGCATCTGACCGAAAGATCCCATGAGCGCCTCCTGCCTGATCCTCCAGCGCATCCACGCCGCCGGCCCCGATCTCATGGCGGCGGCCGGGCATCAGGTGCGGCTCGCCACCTCGCTGGAGCGGGCGGCGCTTGTGGAGGATGTCCGCGGCGTTGCGGCGCTCATCACCCGCGACGCGCCGATCGACGCCGGGCTGATGGATGCGGCGCCGGGCCTCAAGGTCATCGGCGTGCATGGCGTGGGGGTGGACGGGATCGACCTTGCGGCCGCCACCGCGCGCGGCATCGCCGTGGTCAACACGCCCGGCGCCAATGCGCGCTCGGTAGCCGAGCACACGCTGGCGCTCGCGTTTCATCTGGCGAAGCAGATCGGGCCGGGCGATAGCGCGGCACGCGCCAGCGACGGCACGTTCAAATACCGCACGAGCTTCATGGAGCTGGAAGGCGCCACCTTTGGCGTCGTCGGCTTCGGCGCCATCGGCCGCGAGACCGCGCGCCTTGCCCGCGCGCTTGGCATGGAGGTGGTGGTCTGGACCCGACGGGCGGACGATCCGGCGGTGGCGGAGGCCGGCTTCCTCCATGTCGCCGATCTCGGCCGCATGCTGGAGCAGGCCGACATCGTCTCGCTGCACCTGCCCGGCGGCGCGGGCACGCGCGGGCTGATCGGTCGGGCCGAGCTCGCCCGCATGAAGCCGACCGCCTTCCTCATCAACACCGCGCGCGGCGCGGTGATCGACGAGGCGGCGCTGGCCGAAGCGCTGATCGCCCGCCGCATCGGTGGCGCCGGGCTCGACGTGTTCGCGCGGGAGCCCCTGCCACCTTCCTCGCCGCTGATCGGGCTCGACAATGTCGTGCTCACCCCGCATGTCGCTGGCTCCAGCGAGGCGGCGCTGCGGCGCACGGCGACGGCGCTGGCGCGGCAGGTGGTGGATGTGCTCGCCGGCCAGCGCCCGCCGCATCTGGTGAACCCCGAAGCGTGGCAGCACGCCCCCGCCGGGCCCGGCGCATGATCGCCCACGCCATCCGCCTCGCCGAGGCGCTGTTCGAGGAACTGCGCGCCCACACCACCGACGCACCCGGCATCACCCGCGCCGCCTATGGCGAGGGCGAGGAATTCGCCCATGCGCTGGTAAGGCGCGTCGGCGCCGAGCTTGGATTGAGCGAAGCGGTGGACGCTGCCGGCAACCTCTATCTCACCCTTCCCGGCACCGACCCGTCGCTGCCCCGCTGGATCATCGGCTCGCATATCGACAGCGTGCCGCATGGCGGCAATTACGACGGCGCCGCCGGGGTGCTGGCGGGGCTCGCCGTGGTGAAAGCGCTGCGCGATACGGGTCGGACGCCGGTGCGCGATCTCACGGTGATGGTGATCCGCGCCGAGGAGAGCACCTGGTTTCCAGTGTCCTATCTCGGCAGCCGCGCCGCCTTCGGCCTGCTGCCGCCCGAGGCGCTGGAGACGGTGCGCGCCGATACTGGCCAAACCTTGCGCGCCCATATGGCGGCGCTCGGCTTTGATCCCGAGGCGGTGGAAGCCGGGACGGCCTATCTCGATCCCGCTTATATCCACGGCTTCATCGAGGTGCATATCGAGCAGGGGCCGGTTCTGGAGAGGGAGGACGTGCCCCTCGGCCTCGTCACCGGCATTGCCGGCTCGTTCCGCTACCGCAAGGCGCGCTGCCTCGGCGCTTACGGCCATTCCGGGGCGGTGCCGCGCGCCTACCGGCAGGACTCGGTGGTCGCCTTCGCCGATCTCGTCGCCGCGCTGGAGACGAGCTGGGACGGACTGGAGCGCGACGGGCTGCGCGCCACCCTCACCTTTGGCGAGGTCGGCACCGACACGGCGCAGCACGCCTTCTCCAAGGTGCCCGGTGAGATCGGCTTCTGCCTCGATGTGCGCAGCGAGAGCCCCGCCGTGCTGGCGCGCCTTCACGACGAGCTGATGGCCCATGCAGCGGTGATCGCGCAGCGGCGCGGCGTGCGTTTCGATTTCGGCCAGAAGACGGGAAGCGCGCCAGCGATGCTCGACGCCGCGCTGCGGAGCCAGTTGGTGGCGGCCGCCGCCAGCGAAGGCATCGGCGCGGTGGAGATGCCGAGCGGGGCCGGGCACGACACCTCCGTCTTCGCCAATCGCGGCGTGCCGGCCGCGCTCATTTTCGTGCGCAACCAGAATGGTAGCCACAATCCCGACGAGGCGATGCGGATCGAGGATTTCGCCCAGGCCGTCCGCCTCCTCCTCGCCGCGCTGCTGGCCGACTGAAGCACGCCCAGGCCGGGATCAGAGCGTCGCCCGCCCCTCCAGGCCCGCCTGCGCATCAGCATCGGAGCCGGGCACGCGCATTTCGAAAATGTCGCGAACCACCGTGTAGTCGAAATAGCCCAGCCGGGCGATCGGCTGGATCGAGGCGATATCCAGCCGCCCGTCGGGCAGGATCACGCTGTCGTCGATATGGATGGTCTCCACCTGCGCGAAGACGATGTCGATACTGCCGACCGGCGAGTTGCCCTTCAGCCGGTGCGTGCTGAGATAGCGGCACTCGAACTTCACCGGGCTCTCCCGCACCATCGGGATCGGCGCATTGTCGGCATAGTCGCGAGTGACGCTGAGCCGGTCGAACTCGCTCTCCTCCGGCGGCAGCGCCATGGCGCTGATATTCACCGCCTCGCGCAGCGCGTAGGTCGCCATGTTCCAGACGAACCAGCCGGTCTCCTCGGCATTGACCACCGTGTCCTTGCGCCGTCCGTCCGGGTACTGGTTGGCCGAGAACATCACCATGGGCGGGTCGAAGGTCAGGTTCTGCCACTGGCTGTAGGGCGCGATGTTCTCGACACCTGACCGGCTGACGCTGGACAGCCAGCCGATGGGGCGCGGCACGGTGCAGCTCTTGAAGGGCGAAAAAGGGAGCGGGCTCGGCTCCCGCTGCGGGCAGTATTTCACGCGTCGGCACTCCTGCGAGGGAGCCTTCGCCTAGCAAGGTTCACGCCGCCGCCGGCCCCTAACGCTCGCTCTCATAGGCCGCGCGCGCGATACCGTAGCGGGCGAGCTTGTCGTAGAACGTCTTGCGGGGAATGCCGAGCGCCTCGATGGTTGCGCGCACATCCCCGCCATGGCGCTCCAGCGCCTCACGGATGAGGTTCGCCTCGATCGTGCCGAGCCGCTCCGGCAGGCTCTGGCCGGGCCGCCCGGTCGCGGCACTGGCGGGCGGGGTCGCCTCGTCGAGGCCCAGCGCCACGCGCTCGGCGAAATGCACGAGCTCGCGCACATTGCCCGCCCAGTCGTTCTCGACCAGATGGCGCTCCACCGCACGGCCGAGCTTCGGCACCTCGCGGCCATATTTGCGGGCGGCGCGGGCGAGGAACTGGGCAAAGAGCAGCGGCACGTCGCGCCGGCGCTCGCGCAAGGGCGGAATGCGCAGCGTCACGACATTGAGCCGGTAGAACAGGTCGGCGCGGAAATCGCCGCGTGCCTGCGGGTCGGCGAGGTCGATCTTGGTCGCCGCCACCACGCGCAGATCGACCGGGCGCAGCTCGTTGGAGCCGAGCGGGGCGATCTCGCGGGTTTCCAGCACGCGCAGCAGCTTCACCTGCGCGCTGACCGCCATGCTCTCCAGCTCGTCGAGGAACAGCGTGCCGCCGCTGGAATGCTCGATGCGGCCGATGCGCTTCTTCTGCGCCCCGGTGAAGGCACCGGCCTCATAGCCGAACAATTCGCTCTCGATCACCGTCTCCGGCAGGCCACCGCAATTGAGCGCGACGAAGGGCCGGGTGCCGCGACGGCCGAGCCGGTGCAGCAAATTCGCCACCACCTCCTTGCCGGTGCCGGTCTCGCCCAGCACCAGAACATCGACATCGACATCGGCAAGGTCGCGGATCATCTGGCGCAGGCGCTGCATGGAAGGCGTCTCGCCGATCAGCGCGCTGTCCCCTTCGTCGGCGGCGGCGAGAGCCCGCAGGCGGCGGTTCTCCATCACCAGCGCCCGCTTCTCCAGCGCCCGGCGCAGCGTCTCGGCGAGGCGCTCGCCGGCATAGGGCTTGGCGATGAAGTCGTAGGCGCCCTCGCTCATCGCCTCCACCGCCATGGCGATATCGGCATGGCCGGAGATCACCACCACGGGAATGTCCGCATCGAGCGCACGGATATGGCGGAACAGCTCGATGCCGTTCATGCCGGGCATGCGCACATCGGTGACGACGACGCCGGGAAAATCCGGGGTGAGCCGGTCCAGGAGGTCAGCCGCGGCGGCGAAGGGCGCGGCGCGCAGGCCCGCGAGCTGCAGCGCCTGCACATTGGCGTCGCGCAGATCCTCGTCATCATCGACAAAAGCAACATCGACGGCGGACAGGTCGATCACGCTCATCAGGGGGCCCTCCGCAGCACGATGGTGAAGACGCAGCCCTCGCCGGGCCGGCAGGCCGCCGTGAGCGTCCCCCCAAAACGGGCGACGATGTCCTGGCAGATGACAAGGCCGAGCCCGAGGCCCTTGGCCTTGGAGGAGCGGAACGGCGTGAACAGCCCGGCCACTTGCGCCTCGCTCATGCCCGGCCCGTTATCCGTGACGGTGATGACCACCTCATGCCCCTCCATCCGCACGCCGAGCGACAGGGCCGGCGCGGCCGAATGAGCCGGCGGCGCACCCGCCAGCGCCTCGATGGCGTTGCGCATCAGATTCACCAGCACCTGTTCCAGCTCCACCCGCCGGCCCATCACCCTCAGTTCCGCCGGGATCGCGGTGACGACCGGGCGGATGCCGGACTGGCGGAGCGGCGCGTCGAGGATCATCAGCGCGCCGGAAATCGCGTCGGCGAGCGGGGTCGGCTCCACCGCGCCATCGCCGCGCCGGGCGAAACCGCGCAGCGTGTCGGTGATCGCCCCGACCCTCTCCGTGAGTCCGACGATGCGTCCGAGCGCCCCTTCCGCCCCTTCCGGCGCGCCGCGCTTCAGAAAGGCGCGGGCATTCTCCGCATAGGTGCGGATGGCGGCGAGCGGCTGGTTGATCTCATGAGCGACGCCAGCGGAAACCTGGCCGAGCGTTGCCAGCCGGTTCGCCTTGGCCAGTTCCTCGCGGGCATCCGACAGGCGCTCCTGGGCACGGGCGCGCTCGGCCATTTCCTCCATCAGCCGCGCATTGGCACCGGCGAGCTCAGCCGTGCGAGCTTCCACCCGCTGCTCCAACTCGGCCTTGACGCGGGCATCGGCAAGGCGGCGCGCCTGCGCCCGGCGGCGGCGGCGCATCAGCTCGGCGGCGAGGCCGAGGCCGGGCATCAGCAGCAGCGCGGCGATGAGCTGGAGCCCGGCCCGCTCCGTGGCGATAGCGCGGTCGACCGGCAGCAGCACGTCAAGCGTCCACCCGGTGGTCGGCACGGCCGTGCGGGCCTCGACAAAGCGCCCGCCGAGGCCCGTCGCCTCCACGAGATCGCCGCGCCGGGTGAAGGGCAGCGGGGCGAGCGGGGCGGCGCCGAATTGCAGCGAGCGGCGAATCTCCGCGACCTCCGCCGGCGGGAGTGGCTGCTCGACATGGAAGCGCCAGGCCTCGACGGTCGAGAGCAGCACGACACCCCGGCGGTCGGTGACATAGATCTGCCCGCCCAGCGCCTTCCAGTCGGCCTCGACCTGGGGGAACTCGACCTTGACCACGAGGACGCCGAGCGGACCCGCCGCGCCGTCGACGCGGCTGGTGATGTAGAGGCCGGGCCGGTTGCTGACCGTGCCGAGCGCGAACTGCTCGGCCCCACCCTCCGCCATGGCCTTGCGGTAATAGTCGCGGAAGGAATAGTCGCTGCCGACGAAGCTCGCCGGCTCGTCCCAGTTCGAGGCGGCGATGGCGACGCCGCGCGTGTCGAGCAGGTAGATGACGGAGGCGCGGGTCTCGCGGGCGATCGCGGAAAACTTGGTATCGAGCGCATGGGGATCGCCCCCCGCCAGCGCGCGCCGTACATCCGGGTCGCGGGCGAGGATCAGCGGGACGGCGCGCTGCTTCTCCAGCTCGCCGCGCAGCACGGCGATCGCCAGTGTCGCCGCATTCTCGGCCTGCGCGCGCACACCGGCCACGGCGCGGCTGCGCCCGAGATTGGCCGCGCTCACCAGCGCCACCGCGACCAGAGCCAGCGCGATCGCCGCGAAGACCAGCCATGGCCAGCGCGCGGGCGGCTCGCTCGCGCCGGTCAGCGGGGCATCGGGATCGGCAGGCGGGAGGGCATCGGCCATGCCCCATCTTGCGCGAATTCCCGCATTGATCAAGCAGGTCATGTGCGGATTTCCGCACAACTCCTCCTGAGGCCACCGCTAAAAATCTCTTCAAATTATTGATTTTACTGACTTCTATTTCACAAAATCGGACTGGCACGCGGGTTGCGAACGGGGATGCGCATTTTCGCCAAAAGCAAAAACACACCCTGTCTTGGAGGACACCCATGGCGCTCATTCTGCAGCCGGCTGCCGCCGGAACCCATCCCGCACCCGCCGCCCCGAAGAAGTTCTACCAGCAGCTCTATTTCCAGGTGCTACTCGCCATCGCGCTCGGCATGACGGTCGGGCATTTCTGGCCGGACACCGGCGCGGCGCTGAAGCCGCTCGGCGATGCCTTCATCAAGCTGGTGAAGATGATCATCGCCCCGGTGATCTTCCTCACCGTCGCCACCGGCATTGCCGGCATGAGCGACATGCACAAGGTCGGGCGTGTCGCCGGCAAGGCGATGCTGTACTTCCTGTGCTTCTCGACGCTGGCGCTGATCGTCGGCCTCATCATCGGCAATGTCATCCAGCCCGGCACGGGCCTGCATATCGACCCGGCGACGCTCGACACCAAGGCGGTGCAGACCTACGCCGCCAAGGCGCATGACACGACCATTGTCGGCTTCCTGCAGAACATCATCCCGGACACGGTGGTCGGCGCCTTCGCCTCCGGCGACATCCTGCAGGTGCTGTTCTTCTCCGTGCTGTTCGGCACGGCGCTGGCCATGGTCGGCGAGCGCGGCAAGCCGGTCACCGACTTCCTGCAGAACCTCACCGCCCCGGTGTTCAAGCTGGTGGCGATCCTGATGAAGGCCGCCCCCATCGGCGCCTTCGGCGCGATGGCCTTCACCATCGGCAAATACGGCATCGGCTCGGTGGCGAACCTCGCCATGCTGATCGCCACCTTCTATCTCACGGCGGCGGTGTTCATCCTCGTCGTGCTCGGCGCGGTCTGCCGCTACAACGGCTTCTCGATCCTCGCGCTGATCCGCTACATCAAGGAGGAGATCCTCCTCGTCATCGGCACTTCCTCCTCGGAGGCCGCGCTGCCGAGCCTGATGGAGAAGATGGAAGCGGCGGGCTGCAAGCGCTCGGTCGTCGGCCTCGTGGTCCCCACCGGCTATTCCTTCAACCTCGATGGCACCAACATCTACATGACGCTGGCGGCGCTGTTCATCGCGCAGGCGATGGACATCCCGCTCTCGCTCGAGGAGCAGATCCTCCTGCTGCTGGTCGCTATGCTCTCCTCCAAGGGGGCGGCGGGCATCACCGGCGCCGGCTTCATCACGCTGGCGGCGACGCTTTCCGTCGTCCCCGCCGTGCCGGTGGCCGGCATGGCGCTGATCCTCGGCATCGACCGCTTCATGTCGGAATGCCGCGCGGTGACCAACTTCATCGGCAACGCGGTCGCCACCGTCGTCGTCGCCCGCTGGGAAGGCGAGTTCGATGCGGCCCGCTTCAAGGCGGCGCTGGCCGGCAAGCTGCCGGAGGACGTCTCCGACCTCGCCGCCGAGGATGAGCGCGCCCTGCCCCCGCACGCGGCTCCCGCCCCGGCGGAGTGACGCCTCTCCCCGCGCTCACGCGATGAAAAAACGGCCCGGCCCGCAAGGACCGGGCCGTTTGCGTTTGCGGCCTGATACGCCCGATAAGGTTTAATAGTACCTTTTTCTGAACGATCCACGGATCGGGGTGTTGTCTCCACCGATGCGCGCCCGACGCGGTACGGCTGTGCCGACCTTGGGTGCTCCCCACAGGAGACCGAACCCAGCATGTGTGGAATCGCCGGTGACATTCGCTTCGATGGTGGCCCCGCCGACACACGCGCCGTCGCGTCCATGATGGATGTGCTGGCCCCGCGCGGGCCGGATGGCGCGGGACTTGAGGCGCGCGGCCGCGTTGCCTTCGGCCATCGGCGGCTCAAGATCATCGACCTTTCCGACAAGGCCGCGCAGCCCATGGTGGATGAGGAGCTGGGCCTCACCCTCACCTTCAATGGCTGCATCTATAATTACCCGGAGCTGCGTGCCGAGCTGGAAGGGCACGGCTACCGCTTCACCTCGTCGGGCGACACCGAGGTGATCCTCAAGGCCTTCCACGCCTGGGGCGAAACCTGCGTCGCGCGCTTCCACGGCATGTTCGCCTTTGCCATTCACGACCATGCGAGTGGGACGGTGACGCTGGCGCGCGACCGTTTCGGCATCAAGCCGCTCTATTATGCCGAAGGCGACAAGCGCCTGCGCATCGCCTCAAGCCTGCCGGCGCTGCTGGCGGCGGGCGACATCGACAGATCCATCGACCGGGCGGCGCTGCACAACTATATGAGCTTCCACGCCGTGGTGCCGCCGCCGCGCACCATTCTCAATGGCGTTCGCAAATTGCCGCCGGCCACGCTGCGGCGCTACGCGCCGGACGGCTCCTTCACCGAGCGCGTCTATTGGCGCCCGCCGCATCAACGGCGCGAGGGGGATGCCGGCCTCATCATGCAGGACTGGCGCGACCGCGTGCTGGACGCGCTGCGTACCGCCGTGCGTCGGCGCATGGTGGCGGATGTGCCGGTGGGCGTGCTGCTCTCGGGCGGCGTGGATTCCTCTATCATCGTCGGGCTGCTGGCGCAGGAAGGTCAGGCGAACCTTGCCACCTATTCGATCGGCTTCGAGGAGGCCAATGGCGAGAAGGGCGACGAGTTCGTCTATTCCGACCTCATCGCCAAGACCTTCGGCACCGACCACCACAAGATCTTCGTGCCGTCCTCCGACCTGATGGGCGCGCTGCCGGACACCATCCACGCCATGTCCGAGCCCATGGTCTCCTACGACAATATCGGCTTCTACCTGCTCTCGCGCGAGGTCTCGAAGTCGATCAAGGTGGTTCAGTCGGGCCAGGGCGCCGACGAGGTGTTCGCCGGCTATCACTGGTACCCGCCGCTCGCCGACAGCGCCGATGTCGTCGGCGATTACGCCCGGCTGTTCTTCGATCGCGACCACGCCACGCTGGCCCGCCAGCTTTCCCCAGACTGGATGGCCGAGACCGATGCCAGCCGCGATCTGGTCGCCGCCCATCTGATGGCCGAGGGCGCCGACACCCCGGTGGACCGGGCGCTGCGCCTCGACAGCCAGGTCATGCTGGTCGACGACCCCGTCAAGCGCGTCGACAGCATGACCATGGCCTGGGGGCTGGAAGCGCGCGTGCCCTTCCTCGACCATGAGCTGGCCGAACTCGCCGCGACCATTCCGCCGGAGTTCAAGCTCGCGCAGGGCGGCAAGGGTGTGCTGAAGGAAGCCGCCCGTCTTGTCGTGCCGCATGAGGTGATCGACCGGCCCAAGGGCTATTTCCCGGTGCCGCAGCTCAAATACATTTCCGGCCCCTATCTCGACATGGTCCGCGACGTGCTCGGCTCGCAGGCGGCGCGCGAGCGCGGCCTGTTCCGGCCGGACTATCTCGACACGCTGCTCGCCGACCCGGTCTCCCACATCACGCCGCTGCGCGGCTCCGAGCTCTGGCAGGTCTCGCTGCTGGAGATGTGGCTCCAGTCGCACGGGGTCTGAACCGATGCGCGATGAAACCATGACGGGTGCCTCCATGATGAACGCCACGCACACCTTTTCGCTGCCGGGTGACGCCGCCACCGGGACTCTCCCCGCCTGCGCCTTCGACATGGGCTGGGGACGGCTGATCTTCGGCCAGACCTTCACCGATATGCCCGACCTCATCGCCACGCTGCGCGAGGAAGGGCCGGACCGGCGCGACATCGCGGTCTATGTGCAGGACCCGCACGTGCTGCTGGCGCAGGCGCCGCAGGAGGTGTTCCTCGACCCTTCCCACACCTACCGGCTCGATCTCGCCGCGCCCCCGGCGGCCGAGCGGACCATCTCCGGCTTCACCATCCGCGCCCTCGCCTCCGACATGGATGCGCAGGCGGTGAACCGCATCTATGCCGCGCGCGGCATGGTGACAGCGCCGCTCGAATTCTTCCGCGCCGCGCGCGATCCCGACCCGCTGACCTATCTCGTCGCCGAGGACGAGGCGAGCGGGCGCATCATCGGCACGGTGACGGGTGTCGATCACGCCCGCGCCTTTGGCGATGCCGAGCGCGGCGCCTCGCTCTGGTGCCTTGCGGTCGATCCGCAGGCGCGTCAGCCTGGCATTGGCGAGGCGCTGGTGCGCCGGCTCGCCGACCACATGGCGGAGGAAGGCGCGGCCTTTCTCGACCTCACCGTGATGCACGACAACGCCCAGGCCATCGCGCTTTATGAGAAGCTCGGCTTCGCGCGCGCGCCCTATTTCACGGTGAAGCGCAAGAACCCGATCAATGAGCGCCTGTTTGCCGGGCCCGACCCGTCGGAGGGCTTCAACCCCTACGCCCAGATCATCATCAACGAGGCGCGCCGGCGCGGCATCCTCGTCGAGGCAACCGACCCGGCGACCGGCTTCTTCCGGCTGACCTTCGGCGCCCGTTCGGTGCGCTGCCGGGAGAGCCTGTCGGACCTCACTTCGGCGGTCGCCATGTCGATCTGCGACGACAAGAGCGTGACCCGCCGCGTGGTGGCGGAAGCGGGCGTGCGAGTGCCCGAGCAGCTCAGCACGAGCGCGCCGATGGAGGAGATCGTCGCCTTCCTCAAACGCCATGGGCGGCTCGTGGTGAAGCCGGCGCGCGGCGAGCAGGGGCGCGGCGTCAGTGTCGGCATCACCTCGCTCGACGCGATGGAAGCCGCCATCAGCGAAGCCCGGACCATCTCCGAGGAGGTGCTGATCGAGCAATGCGTCGAGGGCGAGGATCTGCGCCTCGTCGTCATCAATTACCGCGTGGTGGCCGCCGCCATCCGCCGCCCGGCTCTGGTGGTGGGCGATGGGCGCAGCACCATCCGCGCGCTGATCGAGACGCAGAGCCGCCGCCGCGCCGCCGCGACGGGCGGGGAATCGCGCATCCCGCTCGATGCAGAGACCGAGCGCATCGTGCGCGACACCGGACACAGCTTCGACGCCGTCCTCGATGCCGGGCAGGAGCTGAAGGTCCGCCGCACCGCCAATCTGCACACCGGCGGCACCATCCATGACGTGACCGACATGGTGCATCCCCAGCTGGTGGAAGCGGCCATCAAGGTGGCCCGCGCCATCGACATCCCCGTGGTCGGCGTCGATCTCATGGTCGTCTCGCCGAGCGAACCGGACTATGCCTTCATCGAGGCCAATGAGCGGCCGGGCCTCGCCAATCACGAACCGCAACCGACGGCCGAACGCTTCATCGACCTGCTGTTCCCGCTCGCCATTCCCGCCGGCGTGCGGCAGGTGCTGGAGGCGCCCACGGGGCGGGCTGATTGATGAGCCGGCTGAAGATCGACGCCGACTATCTCGCCAAGGTGCTGCGCAGGCTGCTGAGCATCCCGAGCCCCACCGGCTATATCGACACCATCGCCCGCTTCGTGGCGAAGGAACTCGCCGGCTTCGGACTTGAGGTCGAGCTCACCCGCCGCGGCGCCATCCGGGCGATCCGGCCGGGCGGGACGCCGCTCGGCGCGCGGGCGCTGGTCGCGCACGTCGACACATTGGGCGCGCAGGTCAAGAGCCTGAAGCCGAATGGCCGCCTCGCGGTGGTGCCCATCGGCACCTGGTCCGCTCGCTTCGCGGAGGGCGCGCGCGGCACGGTCTTCACCGAGAAGGGCGGCTATCGCGGCACCATCCTGCCGCTCAAGGCCTCCGGCCACACCTTCAATGAGGAAGTGGACCAGCTTCCCATTGGCTGGGACTATGTGGAGATGCGGGTCGACGCGCGCGCCCGCAATGAGGGCGACCTCGCCCGGCTCGGCTTCGAGGTCGGCGACATCATCGCCATCGACCCGCAGCCGGAATTCCTCGACAGCGGCTTCATCGTCTCGCGCCATCTCGACGACAAGGCCGGCGTCGCGGTGATGCTGGCGGCGCTGAAGGCGCTGACCGAGGAAGGCGCGCAGACGCCGGTGGACATTCACTGGCTGTTCTCGATTGCGGAGGAAGTCGGCGTCGGCGCTTCGGCGCTGCTGACGCCGGATGTCGCCTCGCTCGTCGTCCTCGACAATGGCACCACGGCGCCTGGCCAGAATTCCGACGAGTTCGGCGTCACCATCGCCGCCGCCGACCAGAGCGGCCCGTTCGACTACCACCTCACGAGGAAACTCACCGAGCTCTGCCGCGCCAACGACATTCGCTACCAGAAGGACGTGTTCCGCTATTACCGCTCGGATTCGGCCAGCGCCGTGGTGGCGGGGGCGGATGTGCGCACGGCGCTCATCACCTTCGGCGTTGATGCCTCGCATGGCTATGAGCGCATTCACATGCACGCGCTGCGCTCGCTGGCCGAGCTGGTGACCGCCTATGTGCAGAGCCCGGTCGAGATCACCCGCGACTTCCAGCCCACCGCGCCGATCCGCGGCTTCACCCACCAGCCGACGCGCGAAGCGGTGCAGGAAATCCCGCCGGAGATGGAGGAGGAGGAGCCGGCGTGACCGGCCCCTCTCCCCTCAGAAGCGGATGGTCAGCGAGCCCTTGATGGCGTTGTCGGTGGCGGAGGAGGCGAGCTGGCCGACATAGGACAGGCCGAGGCTGAAATTCTCGCTCGGCTTGTAGGCGACGCCGAGGTCGATCAGCGCCGCATTCTCCGCGATGGGCGCGCCGGCCACGGTGAAGGCGTCGCTGCCCGCGAAGGCCGCCGTGGCCTCCGGGGTGAGGTCGCCAAAGGCGCGCTGCCAGCCGAGCGCCGCCGTCACCGCTAGCGGCCTGCCATTGGCCAGTGTGAACAGGTGGTTGAGCCGCAGACCGAGCACGCCATAGCTGGTGGCGAAGGTCTCCGCCTCGCCCAGCAGCGCCGCGGCGCCACCGGTCTCGGTGAAGCTGTCCGTGTCGAGATGGACATAGGCGAGGCTGACGAAGGGTTGCAGCGTCGTCGCGCCGAGATGGATGTCGTAGCCGACCTCGCCGAAGACCTGGGTGGTGGCGCCGTCATAATCGGCGGTGAGGCCGTTCACGAGATTGCCGAAGGCGACGGTGCGGCTGGTGGCGATGTCGTGCCAGCTATAGCTCGCACCGACGCGCAGGCCGAGATCGCCGAGCCGCGCGCCGCCATAGATGCCGACATCATAGCTGTCGACCGAGGCGGAGGAGGCGACGTCGTCGACGTCGATATCGGCATTCTCATAGCCGCCGACGAGGCCGATACGCGTCTGCCAGCCGCCGAAATCCACCGGACGGTCGACGCCGAAGATGAAGCCGTCGAGCGAGCGCGAGACGGGGGCGGCGTTGCCGTCGCCATCCGTATCGCCCCAGGCCCCGAAGGCCTGCCCCCAGACGGTCGCCTGCGAGCCCGGCAGCAGCGGCTGCGCCGGGGCGGGCGTACCGGCCGGCTCGCCCGGTGCGGCGAAGCTCTGGCGCAGGCGCAAGAGCGCGGCATCGCGCAGATAGAAGGATTGCTGCTGCAGGCTCGATTGCAGCGAGGCGTGGATCTCGCCGGCGAGGCTGTTGAGCGCGGCGGGCGCGGTGGAGAGATCGAGGCCCGAGAGGGCGACATTCACCGGGCTGTCGGCGGAGAGCCCGTCGGCCACCGTTGCCACCGCCATTTCGTTCGGCGTCAGCGCGGCGCTGGTGTAGCTCACCGAGCTGCGGGTGAGGTCGATGGCGAAGGAGGAGGCCGAGGTCGAGAGCGAGGCCAGCAGGAACGGGAATTCCGCGCTGAGCGAGCCGAAGCTCGGCCCGGTGATGCTGCCGAACCCGCCGGTGACGGTGCCGGTGGCGGAGACGATGGTGTAATTGCCGATGCCCAGCGTCGTGTTGGGCATCTTGGTGAAGTTCAGGCTGATGTCCTCGAAATTCACGTCGCCGAATACCACCAGCCGGTCGCTCACGCCGGGCGCGCCGAGTTCGATGGACAAGGTGGAGTTCGCCCGCATCGTCACATCGCCGACAACGGTCAGCGTGCCGATGGAATTGCCGGGGGCGACAATGGCCCCGTTCCCCACATCGAGGCTGCCAACGATGATGCCGGTGCCGCCGAGCGAGGCGTGCTGGGCTACACTCAGCGCGCCCGGCAGGATGCCGTTCACGGAGAGGGCGAGATTCTTGACGGTGATCGGGGTCTCGCGATCGAACAGGCTCACACCGTTCAGCGTCAGCGTGTTCGCCTGATCGGACACGCCGTCCAGCACCACCTCACCGCTGCCATCGGACGAGAGCGAGCCGTTGAGCGTCGCCGAGCCGTTGATCCGCAGAACGGGAGCACCGAGATCGAGATAGCTCGACCGCGCGAGGTTGATGGCACGGTCCGAGACGAAGCCAGGTCCAAGTTCCATCTCGCCCAGCACCATCACCGCCGTACCGGGCAGGCCGAGTTCACTGTCATCGGTGAACTGGGTTTGTCCGGCGGCGATGACGCTGACCGGGCGGAAACCGATGCGCCCGTTCAGATAGTCATAGGCGACGGTGTAGTAGAGGAAGACCTCGTTACCCGTGTTGTAGCCCGGCGTCGAGCCGTGCTCGTTCTCATATTTGTATGAGCCGAGATCGGAGGTGAAGGACAGCAGCCCGTTGACGCCGATCGTCACCGGCCCGGTGACCCAGCCGGAATAGGAAGAGTTAGGCCCACCCGTCGCCTCGGTCTCGAAGGTCGCCTTGTCGGCACCCGAATCGAACACGCTCTGCAAGCAACCCGTCGAGCCTTGCGCGGTGAAGCAGGTGAGGACGCTCTTGGTGTTCCAGGCGGGCAGGCCGATATTGCCGCCGGTCAAGCCCTGCGACTGGAAGGGCGTGAAGACGTAGCCTGCGGTATTGTCGCTGTTGAGCCCGACCACCAGCACTGGCTGCGCGCTGCTGGTCGCCTCATTGGCCGCGAAGATGAAGCCGTTGGCATAGGTGCCGGGCAACTGGCCGAGCGGGTTGAAAATGTCCTGCCCGCCCTGATAGGCGATGCCCATCGTGCCGGCCTGATTGACGTTCCAGCCGTAATTGTTCGGGTTAGTGGCGGCAGAAATCGCCCGCAGGCCGCCGCAGTCTGGCTTGCTGTCCTTGCAGGTGGAATCGGTGATCACGCCGAACGCGATCGGCGCGCTGGTGCCGAGGGTGATGTCGTGCCCGTCCGCGTCCTTCACTCCAAGGAAGTAAACGGTGCCGTAGCCCATATACCCCTTGAAGCGGTTGCCGCTCGAGTAGGAATAGTCGAAGCGCGTGCTTGTTGCCGTGTAGCTGCCCAGGTCGAGATCGGATTCCAGTATGTAGAGCCCGGTCGACCCCGTATCCACGAGCACATGATTGACGCTGTTGCCAGGATTCCCGATCGCGACATTGGCATAATAATAGGGATTGTAGCTGATCTCGTCAGGATGCGCGGTCTTGTAGAACTGATGCAGCGGTATGGACGCGGAGTCCTGTGCCCCGGCCGGCCCGAACGCGGTAGCGCACAGGCCGACGATCAGACACCCCACCGTTCCGCGCATCATGCCACGCCCCCAACATGCTGCGGTCTTCCGCTTCCTGCGGAGGTGCCGCAGCAACATCGTAGGTCACCCCGTGACGCTGCGGAAGTCGCGCCATGCGCTTTGCGCAACCTTCGGACACGTGGGTTCTTGCCGGCAATCGCCGGACCCTCACCCCACCTGAAACGCCGCGTCCACCGGCACCTGGAGCGCGGTCACCAGCGCGTTGGTCTGCGCCGCCATGCCGATGATGGCGAGGAGGTGATGGTGCTGCGCGTCGCTCATGCCCTTGGCCTTGGCGGCGGCGGTGTGGGAGTGGATGCAGTAGGAGCAGCCATTGGCGGTGGAGACGGCGATGTAGATCAG
The DNA here is from genome assembly GCF_029760895.1 of Ancylobacter sp. WKF20. NCBI lineage: Bacteria > Pseudomonadati > Pseudomonadota > Alphaproteobacteria > Hyphomicrobiales > Xanthobacteraceae > Ancylobacter > Ancylobacter sp. WKF20. The sequence goes on along the minus strand of NZ_CP121679.1, from coordinate 4,115,464 downwards.
CTCGCGCGTCAGCGGGTCGAGCGGGCCGTCCGCCACCATGATCGCCTTGAGGCTCGCCCAGGTCCGCGCGAGCGCGGCCGGATCATGCGCCAGCGCCCGCCAGAAATTATTGATGAAGTCGGAGTTGCGGGTGGCGCGGATGTCGTCGAACACCGCCGCCACCGCCGGGTTCGCCGCGGCCTCCTCGTCGCTCATCAGCCGTACCGTCGCCATGTCGCCTCTCCTGTGCCGCGTGGGGCGCGCAGCTTCGCGGAGGGCGGGGGCGCCTGTCCAGCCGCTCAGCGCCCGAACCAGCCGCGCACGCGCTGGCGCGCACGCTCCACCAGCCGGAAGATGGCCGTCGCCCGCGCCCAGGCGATGAGGGTGGCGCGGATGGCGATGAGCCGCTCCATGACGAAGGCGAACCAGCCATAGGTCATCAGCTTGGCCTCGCCGGCGCGGTAGATGCGCTCGACAATGACGAAGCTCGCGAGATAGGCCAGCACCAGCGTTACCAGACCCGTGCGGGCGTGCCCCTCCGCCATCCAGAACAGCGCGACGAATTTCAGCGGCTCGGCGAAGCAGAAGGGGATAGCGAGCAGGATGAGGATGGCAAGGCGCGGCAGCCCCCCAACCCAGCGCTCGAAGCGCTGCATGATGCGCAGCCCGGCGACCCAGCGCAGCAGTGGCCGGTAGAGCGGGCGCGCGGCCTCGTCGATGAGGACGAGGAGCGTCAGGAGAATGTCGAGCGGCAGGCGAAGAAGGCGCAACAGCAAGGTCATGGAGCCATGCGATAGCATGGTCCGGCGTGCCCGCGCTTTCCTTAGAGAGCCAAATGCCCTAATCGCGCGGCAGCATTTTATCAGGACGCCCCCGCGACATGATCCGCCTCGACTCCATCGGCAAGCAGAACGGCAAGCAGATCGTCTTCATCGAGGCCTCCGCCTCGCTGCTCAAGGGCGAGAAGATCGGCCTCGTCGGCCCCAACGGCGCCGGCAAGACCACGCTGTTCCGCCTCGTCACCGGGCAGGAAGCCCCCGATGAGGGTCAGGTCTCGGTCGATCGCGGCACCACCATCGGCTATTTCAGCCAGGATGTCGGCGAGATGGCCGGCCGCTCGGTGCTCGCCGAGGTGATGGACGGCGCCGGCCCGGTGAGCGCTATTGCCGCCGAGCTGCGCGAGCTGGAAGCCGCCATGGTCGATCCCGACCGGGCGGACGAGATGGACGCCGTCATCGAGCGCTATGGCGAGGTGCAGGCGCGCTTCGAGGAGCTGGACGGCTATTCGCTGGAAGGCCGCGCGGCGGAAGTGCTGGCGGGTCTCGGCTTCTCGCAGGAGATGATCGATGGCGATGTCGGCCGCCTCTCCGGCGGCTGGAAGATGCGCGTCGCGCTCGCCCGCATCCTGCTCATGCGGCCGGACGTGATGCTGCTCGACGAACCCTCCAACCATCTCGACATTGAGAGCCTGATCTGGCTGGAGGCGTTCCTGAAGAATTTCGACGGCGCGCTGATGATGACCTCGCATGACCGCGCCTTCATGAACCGCATCGTCACCAAGGTCGTCGAGATCGAGGGCGGCGCGCTCATCTCCTATTCCGGCAATTATGATTTCTATGCCCAGCAGCGCGCGCTGGCCGAAAAGCAGCAGCAGGCGCAGTTCGAGCGCCAGCAGGCGATGCTCGCCAAGGAGATCGCCTTCATCGAGCGCTTCAAGGCCCGCGCCTCGCATGCCGCGCAGGTGCAGAGCCGGGTTAAGAAGCTCGACAAGATCGAGCGCGTCGAGCCCCCGCGCCGGCGCCAGTCGGTCGCCTTCGATTTCCAGCCGCCGCCGCGCTCGGGCGAGGACGTGGCGAGCCTGAAGAACATCCACAAGGCCTATGGTGCCCGCCGCATCTATGACGGGCTGGACTTCCATGTGCGCCGGCGCGAGCGCTGGGCGGTGATGGGGGTGAACGGCGCGGGCAAGTCCACCTTGCTCAAGCTCATCGCCGGCGAGACGACGCCGGACGCCGGCACCGTCGCGGTCGGTGGCAGCGTGAAGATGGGCTATTTCGCCCAGCACGCCATGGAGGTGCTGGAAGGCGAGCGCACCGTGTTCGAAACGCTGGAAGACGCCTTCCCGCAGGCCGGACAGGGCTCCCTGCGCTCACTTGCCGGCTGCTTCGGCTTTTCCGGCGACGACGTCGAGAAGAAGTGCCGGGTGCTGTCGGGCGGCGAGAAGGCGCGCCTCGCCATGGCGCGCATGCTCTACGACCCGCCGAACTTCCTCGTGCTCGACGAGCCGACCAACCATCTCGACATCGGCACCAAGGAAATGCTGATCGCCGCGCTGGCTGACTATGAAGGCACCATGCTGTTCGTCAGCCATGACCGGCACTTCCTCGCCGCGCTGTCGAACCGCGTGCTGGAGATCACACCGGACGGCATCCACCAATATGGCGGCGGCTACACCGAATATGTCGCCCGCACAGGCCAGGAAGCGCCGGGGCTGCGCAACTAGCCGCCCGCGGCCGGTACCGCGCCGGCGGCCTGTCCCTGCTGCGGGGTCAGGCGCCAGATGACATTGCCGACATCATCGGCGACCAGCAGCCCGCCACGCTGGTCGACGCGGACGCCGACCGGACGGCCCTGCGCCTCGCCATCGGTGTTGAGGAAGCCGGTCAGCAATTCCTGCGGCATGCCGGACGGCTTGCCATCGGCGAAGGGCACGAAGATCACCCGGTAACCGGCACGCTCGGAGCGGTTCCATGAGCCGTGCTGGCCGATGATGGCGCCGTTCTGGAAACGCTCGCCAAAGGCCGGGTTGTCAACGAAGGTCAGGCCGAGCGAGGCGGTGTGGGCGCCCAGCGCGTAATCCGGCTTGAGGGCGCTCGCGACGAGTTCGGGGCGCTGCGGCTGCACGCGCTCATCCACGTTCTGGCCGTAATAGGAATAGGGCCAGCCATAGAAGCCGCCCTCGCGCACACTGGTCATGTAGTCGGGCACGAGATGATCGCCGATCTCGTCGCGCTCATTCACCGACACCCAGAGCTGGCCGGTGGCCGGGTTCCAGTCGATGCCGACCGGGTTGCGCAGGCCGCCGGCGAAGACGCGGCTCTGGCCGCTCGCCGTGTCGATCTCCAGCACGGCCGCGCGGTTCTCCTCCTCCGGCATGCCGTTCTCGGCCGCGTTGGAATTGGAGCCGACGCCGACATAGAGCTTCGAGCCATCCTCGCTGGCGACCAGGCTCTTGGTCCAGTGATGGTTGCGCCCGGCGGGCAGGTCCGCGACCTTGGTGGCGGGAGCGGTGATCTGTGTCTCGCCTTCCCTATAGGGGAAGCGCACCACCGCATCGGCATTGGCGACATAGAACTGGTCGCCGACCAGCGCCATGCCGAAGGGCGAGGTCAGGCCGGAGAGGAAGACCGTCTTCATTTCCGCCGTGCCGTCGCCATCGGCATCGCGCAGCAGCGAGATTCGGTTGGCGCTCGGCACTTTCGCGCCGGCCCAGCCCATCACGATGCCCTGCACCCAGCCGCGAATGCCGCCGGTCTTGCCCTCGGGCTTGGGCGGGGCATTGCTCTCGGCCACCAGCACGTCGCCATTCGGCAGCTCATAGAGCCAGCGCGGATGATCAAGGCCGCGCGCGAAGGCGGTGACGGTAAAGCCAGCCGCCGGCGTCGGCGCAGCTCCCTCGGGCCAGCCCACCGCCTCGGCGACCTTCAGCGTCGGAATGAGCGAGCTGTGCGGCTCAGGCAGGGTGGGGTTCGGCCCGTATTCGGCGCTCTCGGGCACGCTCGGCGCCTCGCTGCAGGCGGCGAGGGCGAGCAGGCAGGCGCCGGCAAGCAGCGGCGGGGTGAGACGGGACGAGACGGGACGCAAACGGGCGGGCATCGGGCACTCCGGGAAGGTCATGTGTCGTGGGTCACGGGGTTAAGCCCCACCGCCGGTGGACGTTCCAAAATCGCCGGCCGGCGCCCGGCCCACTGAGTGGCCGCCGCCAGCCGGCTACCGTAACGGAACGTGCCTGCCCTGGCGCCGTTGTCCTCCTGCCGCGCACTGACGCGCGATGCCCATAAAGGCCGCGACGAACGGCCCGTCATTCCATGCCCAGGAGGATCGCCATGACCAATATGACCGCCATCACATCCCCGTCCCGCCTGCGCGCCGCCGGCGCCGGCCTGCTCGCCCTCTCCCTGCTCGGCGGCGCCACTGGCGCGCTCGCCGGCCCCTGCACCGAGCGCATCGCCACGCTCGACAAGCAGCTCTCGGCCAAGGATGCCGGCTCGGGCCCGACCGGCGCGAGCCCCGCCGCCACCACCGCGCCCGATGCCGGCGTGCCCAAGGCCGGCGAGGCGCCGGGCACCGGCGGCACCTCCGGCATGAACGAGACGCTCGGCACCCGCGCCGCCTCCCCCGCCGATGTGCGGGCGCAGACCGCCGGCAGCGGCACCGCGGCACAGGGCCAGGCGTCCAACGCCGGCATGCTCAGCGATGCGATGAGCCGCGCCAAGCAAGCCGACCGGTCCGGTGACAGCGCCGCCTGCACCAAAGCGCTGGACGAGGCCGAGGCGATGCTGCGCGGCTGATGGCGAGAACCTTTGTATAGCAATACCGCGTATGACGTGTACCTAATGATCCCTGCCGACCGCGGGGCGCGGTTGGCAGGGGCGGGAGTATCGCGGCGTGGACGCGGCAATCGATGCGCCGGGCGGGGCAGGCGGAGCCGCAGCGGCGGGCGGGACCACCGCCAGCGGCCTGCTCTCGTTCATGAGCGGATTCATTGCCGGCCTGTCCCATCACCGCCCCTGGGAAGACGATCTCGCCCCGCTGCTCGCCCGCCTCGGCGCCGACCTCGCGCTGAGCCGCGCCGCGCTGTTCGAGGTCCATAGCGGCCAGACGGCCGGGCTCGGCGTCACCTGCCGGATCGACTGGGCCCGCGCGGGGCTTCCCCTGCTCGCCGGCAACACCCACCCGCCCATACGGCCGGACGAGGCCGACGCGCTCCAGCGCGACTGGGCGGAGCGGCGCACGCGCGGCGAGATGATCGAGGGCCGCACGGACGATCTCACCGGCTATCTGCGCGCCTTCTTCCAGGCGGCGGAGGTCGTCAGCTTCTACAGCGTGCCGGTGATGGTGGACGGGCGCTGGTGGGGGCATTTCTGCATCAGCTCCGATGACCCCGCGCGCGTCTGGACGAGCGAGGAACGCGCCGGTTTGCAGGCGCTTACCGAACTCATTGCCCTCGCGGTGGACCGATCGCGCGGCCAAAGCTCGCTCAGCGAGGCGACGCGGCTTGCCATGCTGGCGGCGGCGCTCGACGGCATCGTCACCATCGACGAAGCCGGGCAGATCGTCGACTTCAACCCGGCGGCGGAAGCCATGTTCGGCTTTCGCAGGGAGGAGGTGATGGGCCGCCCGCTTGGCGAGACCATCGTTCCGCCGGCAGCGCGTGCGGCCCACCGGGCCGGCATGACCCGCTATCTCGCCAGCGGGCAGTCGCAGATTCTCGGCCGCCGCATCGAGGTCGACGCCATTGATCGCGAGGGGCGGATTTTCCCCATCGAACTCGCCATCACCGAAATCAAGGCCGGCCACCGCCGGCTGTTTACCGCCTATGTGCGTAACATCTCCGATCGCATCCGCGCGCGCGAGGCGCTCGAACGCCTCGCCTATACCGACACGCTGACCGGCCTGCCGAACCGAGCCGGGTTGCTCAAACGGGTGCGCGATGATGGTGAGGCCGTCGCCGGCGCCCTGGTGCTGCGTCTGCCGGAACTCGCCATTCTGCGAGCCTCGCTCGGGGACGACTTCATCCGGCAGCTGATCCGCGCCATCGCGGACCGGCTGCTCCCGCAACTGCCGGGAAACGCGACACTCGCCCGCACGAGCGAGAGCGAGTTCGCCATCGTCGTCAACGCCGGCGTGCTGCCCGAGCCGCTGGCCGAGGAGATGGCCGCGCTGCTGCAGGCGCCCGTGGAGGTAGAGGGGCGGCGTTTTTTCCTGCACGCCCGCATGGGGTTGGCCGCCGGCCCCGGCCCGGCCGACCAGGTGCTGCGTGACGCGGAAATGGCGTCATGCGCCGAGGGCACGTCCCTCGATGGCCCGTTCCAGATCTTCGACCGCTCGCTGCGCGCCGATCACCAGCAGCGCCTCGCCATGGAGGTCGCACTGCGCGAGGCGCTGGCGGCGAGTGACGGCGACATACACCCGATGTTCCAGCCGGTGGTGGAGAGCCGCAGCGGCCGCGTTGTCGGTTTCGAGGCGCTGGCCCGCTGGCGCCATCCGCGTCTGGGGCCGGTGGCACCGACCGACTTCATCCCGCTGGCCGAGACCGCCGGCCTGATCGACCAGGTGGGCGAACGCATTCTCGACCAGGCCCTTGCCGCCTGCGCGCAGTGGAACGCCATGCGCCAGGCCGCCGGCCAGCCGCCGCGCTTCGTCGCGGTCAACCTCGCCGCCTCGCAGCTCACCGTGCCTGACCTTGCCGAGCGGATCGCCGCCCTGCTCGCGCGCCATGGCGTGCCCGGCACGATGCTGCATCTGGAACTGACCGAAAGCACGCTGCTGGCCCAGCCCGACGTCGCCGCGCAGAAGATCCAGCAGCTCAAGGAAATCGGCTGCCACGTCGCCATCGACGATTTCGGAACGGGTTATTCCTCGTTCAGCTATCTCCAGCACCTGCCGGCCGATGTGCTGAAGATCGACCGGTCCTTCATGGTCGAGCTGGCGACCAAGCCCCGCGCGCGCAAGATCGTCGCGGTCATGGTGGACCTTGCCCATGCGCTGGGCATGTCGGTCATTGGCGAGGGGGTCGAGGCGCCCGACGTGCTCGCCGCCTTTGAAAGCCTCGGCGGCGACCATGTGCAGGGCTTTCTCACCGGCCGCCCGATGCCACTGGATGCGGCGCTGGACCATCCCGACGGCATCGTCTGGGCGCGGCAGGACTGACCCGCCGCGCCTTGAGGGACAAACGGCCTCTAGGGCGCGAACAGCCTCAATGCGCGAAGGCCTGGTCGAAACCCTGGTTCTCGGGATCGCGCGGCTTGAGGCCGGTCTTGTCGAGCGAGACGAGGCGCGGGGCCATGTCCTTGTCGACGATGACCGGCGTGCGGTCATCCACCGTGCCCGGCCAGCCGCCGCCCAGCGCCTTGTTGAGCGAGACATAGTCGGTCGCGATGGCGACGCGGCTTTGCAGCAGCGTGTCGTCGGCCGAGTAGGAGGAGCGCTCGGCGGTCAGCACGTCGAGGAAGCTCGACGAGCCGCTCTGATAGAGCGTGCGCGAGAGCGAGGCCGCCTCGCGGTAGGACTTCGCCGAGGAATCGAGGCTCCGGTACTTGATGCGCTCCTGCTGCAGCGAGACGCTGGCGTTCTCGACGTCCTGCAGCGCGGTCAGCACCGCCGCGCGGTAGGTCAGGAAGTACTCGTCGCGCTGGGCCTGCGCATAGTCCACCGCCGCCTTGAGCTGGCCGGCGTTGAAGATCGGGATGCTCACGCTCGGGCCGAAGCTCCAGCTGATCGACGAGCTCTTGGCGAGGTCGCCGACCTTGGCGGCCGAGGTCGATACCTCGCCCGTGAGGCTGACATCGGGATAGCGCGCCGCCTCGGCCTGGCCGATCTTGGCGGTGTATTGCGCATATTGCCGCTCGGCGAGGCGCACATCGGGGCGCGACAGCAGCACATTGGCCGGCACGCCGCGCGGCACGGCATTGGCCGGCGTCGGGATCGGCGCGCTGCGCTTCATCACGTCGTTGAGCGCGCTCGGCGGCTGGCCGAGCAAGATGGCGAGCTGGTGCACGGTCTGCTGGTAGCTCGACTCCAGCTCGGGAATATTCGCCTCGGTGCTCGCGGCCTGTCCCTCGGCATTGGCGACATCGACCGCCGAGGCGGAGCCGACTTGCAGCTTGGTGCGGGTGAGCGCGGCGGTCTCGCGCTGCGAGGCGGCGGTGCGGCGGGCGAGTTCCGCCCGCGCCTGATAGCCGCGCGCCTCGACATAATAGGTTGCGACATCGCCGATCAGCGTCAGCAGCGTGTTGCGCAGCGTCTCCTCGGAGGCGTCGAGCCCATAGGTCGCCGCCTCGGCGGCGCGGCGGTTCTCGCCGAACAGGTCGAGCTCCCAGCTCGCATTGGCGCCGAGGTTGAAGGTGTCGAACGGGCCGGAGACCGTCACGTCGCCGGTGTCGGAGACGTTGCTGCCATTGTCGGCGCGGCTGTAGCTGCCCGAGCCGGTCAGCGTCGGGGCGAGCGCGGCCATCGCCTGCTGGCGGGTAGCGCGGGCCTGCCGCACGCGGGCCTTGGCGGTGGCGACGTCGAGATTGCCGGCGACCGCCTGATCGACCAGCCCGTTCAGCGTCTTGTCGCCGAGCTTTTCCCACCAGCGGCCGAGCTGCGGCGGCTTGTTGTCGGCCTCGTTACCGGTGACAGAAACCGCCTGCTTCGCCGAACCCCATTTGGCCGGGAGCTGGAGGGACGGTGCGCTGTAGTCCGGGCCGACGGCGCAGCCGCCGAGCAGGCCGGCGACGAGCAGCGCGCCGGCAAGGCGCGACGCCTGAAGGGGACGGGAGGCGGTCGGGATCGTCATCGGCACACCTGACAGGCGGGAGAACAGCGCGGGACGGGAGGGGGCGGCCGGCCGAGTGGCCGACCCGGGAGAGAGAGGAGACGGATCAACCCGCGAAAGATCAGCTCGCATGGGCATCGCGCGCCTCCCCGGCCGGGGGCGGGCTCGCCGCGCCGCCATCGGGCGCGGCCCCCTCGGTCGTCTCCGGCTTCTTGCCGGGGAAGATGCGGCGCACCACGACGAAGAGCAGCGGCACGAAGAACACGCCGAGCACGGTGGCGGCGATCATGCCGCCCATCACGCCGATGCCGATGGCATTCTGCGCGCCCGAGCCGGCGCCGCTGGCGATGGCGAGCGGCGTCACGCCGAGGATGAAGGCGAGCGAGGTCATCAGGATTGGGCGCAGGCGCTGGCGCGCCGCGTCGAGCGTCGCCTCGACCAGCCCCATCCCATGCGCCTGCCGCTCAATGGCGAACTCGACGATGAGAATGGCGTTCTTCGCCGCGAGGCCGATGGTGGTGAGCAGGCCGACCTTGAAATAGACGTCGTTGGTCTGGCCGAACATCGTCGCGGCAAGCAGCGCGCCGAAGATGCCGATCGGCACCGACATCAGCACCGCGAAGGGGATCGACCAACTCTCATAGAGCGCGGCGAGGCAGAGGAAGACGACCAGCAGCGAGATGGTGTAGAGCGCCGTCGCCTGGTTGGCCGAAAGCCGCTCCTGATGCGACAGGCCGGTCCATTCATGGCCATAGCCCGCCGGCAGCCGGCCGATGATGTCGTCCATCGCCGTCATGGCATCGCCCGAGGAAATGCCGGGCGCCGCCTGGCCCTGGATCTCCACCGCCGAGGAGCCGTTGAAGCGCTCCAGACGAGGCGAGCCATAGGTCCAGTGGGTCGAGGCGAAGGCGGAGAACGGCACCATGGTCCCGGAGGCGTTGCGCACCTCCCATTTGGCGAGGTCTTCCGGCTGCATGCGGAAGGCGGCCGCCGACTGGAGATAGACCTTCTTCACGCGGCCACGGTCGAGGAAGTCGTTCACATAGCTGCTGCCCCAGGCGGTGGAGAGCGTGTCGTTGATGTCGGCCAGCGAGACGCCGAGCGCGCTCGCCTTCTCCTGGTCGATGTCGACGACGAATTGCGGCTCGTCCTCCAGCCCGTTCGGGCGGGTGGCGACAAGGCGGTGGTCCTGCGCCGCCATGCCCAGCACCTGGTTGCGCGCGGCCATCAGCTTCTCATGGCCGCCGCCGGTGATGTCCTGGAGATAGACGCTGAAGCCGCCCGTATTGCCCATGCCCTGAATGGCCGGGGGCATGAGGGTGAACACCATGGCGTCGCGCACATGCAGCTTGGCCATGGCGCGCCCGGCGACCGCCTGCGAGGACAGGGTGGGCGACTTGCGCTCATCGAACGGCTTCAGCCGCACGAAGGCGATGCCGAGATTCTGGCCCTGGCCGCTGAAGCCGAAGCCGTTGACGCTGAACACGCCTTCGACCGCGTCCTTCTCATCCTCGAGAAAGTGGCGGCGCACCGTGTCCAGCACCTTCTCGGTACGGTCCGAGGTGGCGCCGGCCGGCAGTTGCACCATGGTGATGAGGATGCCCTGGTCCTCTTCCGGCAGGAAGGAGGAGGGCAGCCGCACGAACATCCAGCCCATCGCCACGGCGATGGCGAGGAACAGCACGAGGAAGCGCCCGCTGCGCGCCACCACACCGGCCGTGCCGGTGCGATAGGCCCGCGTGCCGCGCTCGAAATTGCGGTTGAACCAGCCCGCAAACCCGGTCTGCTTGGCCCCGTGCTGCACCGGGCGCAACAGCGTGGCGCAGAGCGCGGGGGTGAGGATCAGCGCCACCAGCACCGACAGGATCATCGCCGAGACGATGGTGACGGAGAACTGGCGGTAGATCACGCCCACCGACCCGCCGAAGAAGGCCATGGGGATGAACACCGCCGAGAGCACGGTGGCGATGCCGACCAGCGCGCCGGTGATCTCGCCCATCGACTTGCGGGTGGCCTCCTTGGGGGATAGCCCCTCCTCCTCCATCACGCGCTCGACATTCTCGACCACGACGATGGCGTCGTCGACGAGCAGGCCGATGGCCAGCACCATGGCGAACATGGTGAGCGTGTTGATCGAGTAGCCGAACAGCGCCAGCACGCCGAAGGTGCCGAGCAGCACGACCGGCACGGCGAGCGAGGGGATGAGCGTCGCCCGGAAGCTCTGCAGGAAGACGAACATCACGATGAAGACGAGGACGATGGCCTCGGCCAGCGTGCGCACCACTTCCTCGATGGAGAGCACGACGAAGGGCGTGGTGTCGTAGGGATAGACGACCTCGACGCCTTCCGGGAAGGTCGGCTTCATCCGCTCCAGCGCCGCCTTGACCCGCTCGGCGGTGGCGATGGCGTTGGCGCCGGTGCCGAGGTTGATGGCGAGGCCGCCGGCCGGCTTGCCATTGTAGCGCGAGGAGGTGGTGAAGCTCTCCGCCGCCAGCTCGACATCCGCGACATCGTTGATGCGCACCAGCGAGCCGTCCGTGGTGCTCTTGAGGATGATGTTGCGGAACTGCTCGGGGGTCTGCAGGCGCGAGCGCGCGGTGACGGTGGCGTTGAGCTGCTGGCCGCTGCGGGCCGGCAGGCCGCCGAGCTGGCCAGCCGAGACCTGCGTGTTCTGCGCCTCGATGGCGCTCGTCACGTCGCCCGGCATGAGCTGGTACTTGGACAACTTCTCCGGGTCGAGCCAGATGCGCATGGCGTAGGAGGAGCCGAACAGCGTGGTGGAGCCGACGCCCTCGATGCGCTTCAGCGTGTCGTTGAGGGTCGAGTCGACATAGTCCGACACGTCGGTGGACGACAGGCGCCCGTCGGTCGACACGAAGCCGATGACCAGCAGGAAGCCGTCCGAGGCCTTCTCGACCGAGATGCCATTGGTCTGCACCACGCTCGGCAACTGCGCCGTGACCAGCTGCAGCTTGTTCTGCACCTGCATCTGCGCGATGTCGGGATCGGCGGCGTTGGTGAAGGTGAGCGTGATCGTCGCCTGACCCGTCGAGGTCGAGGTCGCCGACATGTAGTCGAGATTGTCGATGCCGGTCATGCCCTGCTCGATGACCTTGGTCACCGAGTTCTCGACGGTCTGCGCGTCGGCGCCGGGATAGGAGGCGGTGACGCTCACCGTGGTCGGGGCGATCTGCGGGTATTGCGCGATCGGCAGGGTGTTCAGCGCCAGCACGCCGCCGAGCATGATCAGCAGCGCGATGACCCAGGCGAAGACCGGGCGGTCGATGAAGAAACGGGACATGGAGCGCGCTTTCAGTTCGCCGTGGAGGTGCCGGCGCCGGCGGCGCCCGTGCGGGCCTCGCCTTGCGCGACGGCTTCGCTGGCGGCCGGGGCGGCACTCTGCTGGCCGCGCTCGCGCACCTCGCCGGTGGTCTCGTCGACCACCACGTCAACCGGTGTCACGTCCTGGCCGGGGCGGGCGAACTGGCTGCCCTCGACGATGACGCGGTCGCCATCCTTGACGCCGGTATCGACCAGCCAGTTATTGCCGACGCTGCGCCCGACGCTGAGCACGCGCTGCTCGACCTTGTTATCGGCATTGACCACCAGCGCCACCGGCTCGCCCTTGGTGTTGCGCGTCACGCCGCGCTGGGGAACGAGGTAGCTGTTGGGCGCGACGCCTTCCTCGATGATGGCGCGCACATACATGCCGGGCAGCAGCAGCCGGTCCGGGTTGGGGAACTGCGCGCGCACGCCATAGGTGCCGGTCGTCGTGTCGACATAGGCGGAGGTGAATTCCAGCGTGCCCGGCAGCGGGTAGAGCTGGCCATTGTCGAGCATGAGCCGCACCTGCACGCTGTCGCCGCTGATCTTGATGCGCCCGTCGCGGATCGCCTGCCGCAGGTTGAGCAGATTGGTGCTCGACTGGGTGACGTCGACATTGATCGGGTCGAGCGTGCGGATGGTGGTGAGCGCGGTGTCCTGGCTCGCCGTCACCAGCGCGCCGGGGGTCAGGGTCGACTTGTCGATGCGCCCGCCGATGGGGGCGGTGATCCGGGTGTAGTTCAGGTTGATGCGGGCGGTGTCGACATCGGCCTTGGCCCCGGCCACCTCGGCCTTGGCCTGGGCGAGCGAGGCGATGGCGTCGTCATAATCCTGTTTGCTGACGGCGTTCTGCTTGATCAGCCCCTCATAGCGGTCGACCTTGGACTGGGCGCTGGGCACCGCCGCCTCGGCCTTCTGCTGGCTGGCGACCGCGCTGTCATAGGTCGCCTGATAGCTCGCCGGGTCGATCTGGTAGAGCCCGTCGCCCGCCTTGACCTCGGCGCCCTCCTCGAAGAGCCGCTCCTTGATGATGCCGCCGACCTGCGGGCGCACCTCGGCGACCAGCGAGGCCACCGTCCGGCCAGGCATCTCGGCGGTGATCGCCACCGATTGCGGGTGCACCGTCACCACGCCGACCTGCGGACGCCCCTGCGTGCCCGGACCGCCCGGCCCGGAACCGGCCTGCTGCTGGCCGTCGCAGCCGGCGAGGAGCGTGGTGGCGATGAGGCCGACCCACAGCCCGGCCAGCAGGCGGCGGCGGCACGCCGGGGAGCAGGAAGCGGCGAAAGGCACGGTGGACGAAACGCGGTTCGGGGAGGCCACAGGAGCCCTCGCTATTTAAGAAACTTAAGAGTATCTATATTTAAGAACGGCGGTGCTGTCAAACTAGCGTTTCCATTTCCGAGCGTTGCCCTACGTTTCCAGGATGCATAGCAGAGACGAAAAATGACACTCGGCGCCCTCCCTCCATCTTCAGTCAAACTTCGCGGCCGACCGAAAGTCATTCCCGACGATCAACAAAAGGAGAGGATCGTCGCGCAGGCGTTCGACCTGTTCTGCGACCGCGGTTACAGCGGCATGAACATGGACGAGGTGGCCGCGCGTTGCCGAATATCCAAGAAGACACTGTACCGCCTGTTCCCCAGCAAGCTGGAGCTGACCGGCGCGATCATCGACGCGCACCGCCAGTCGATGATCGACACCCGCCCGGAATGGGACGCGCTGCCGCTGGTCGAGGCGCTGGAGCGCGTCTTCCGCGTCGATATCAGCGACGAGGAAAACCGCGCCCGCATCGCCTTCGTGCGCGCGATCATGGTGGATGGCGTGGCTTTCCCGGAGCTGCGCGCGCTGGTGGAGACGCGCGGGCGCGATTCCGCCCATGCCATGCTCGTCGCCTGGCTGAAGCGCCAGCAGGCGCTGGGGCGGGTGGCGAACACCGATGCGCCGGTCGCCGCGCGGGTGCTGCTGGACACAGGCTTCAGCCCGCTCGCCGGCGCGGCCGGTCATGACTGGGAATGGCCGGCCTTCCCGGACTGGCGGGTTTATCTGCGCCGCGCCTTCACCCTCATCGCCAAGGGGTTGGAACCGCGCCCCTGATCTTTCAGCCGCGCAGGTCGAGAAGCTCGCGGTAGAGCGCGGCCGGGACAGTGACGCCCTCCTCCCGCGTGCGCGCCCGCGCCGCATAGCGCCGCTCGGCCGGCAGGCGCACGCCGGGCTGGGCCTTGGCGAGCGAAAAGATCTCCCGCGCCACGCCGAGGCGGGCCGGCAGATCCTCCACCCCGAACACCGCCGGATCGAGCGCGATCAGCAACTCGCCGCCAAGCGGGGGGCCACCATCGCCATTCTCCACCGCCCGCGCCTGCCGGCTGGTGAGATCGCCGATCAGCGGGCCGGCGACCAGCTCCACCATCAGCGAGAGCGCGAAGCCCTTATGGCCGCCAAAGGGCAGCAGTGCGCCGGCCAGCGCCGCCGCCGGATCGGTGGTCGGCGCCCCGTCCGGGCCGATGGCCCAGCCCTGCGGGATCGCCTCGCCCGCCCGGTGCTTCAGCTCCACCTCGCCGCGCGCCGCGGCGCTGGTGGCGAAATCGAAGATAAACGGCCGGCGCTGCGGGCCCGGCCAGCCAAAGGCCAGCGGGTTGGTGCCAAGCAGCGCCGTGGTGCCGCCCGGCGGGGCGACGCAGCACTGGCCGATGGTGAAGCACCAGGCCGCCAGCCCCGCCTCCACCACCGGCTCGATATCCGCCCACAGCGCGGAGAAGTGGTAGCACTCATGGATCGCCAGAGCGGCGATGCCGGTGCGCCGGGCGGCGGCGATCAGCGCGGGCACGCCGGTCTCGACCGCCAGCGGGGCGAAGCCGCGCCGCGCCTCGACGCGCAGCACCGCCGGCGCCGCCGTGACGAGTTCCGGCAGCGCCTCGCGCGCGGCCTTGCCGCTGCGCACCGAGGCGACATAGCCGATCAGCCGGTAAAGCCCGTGCGAGCGGCACTCATCCGCCTCGGCGCGGGTGATCGAGCGGGCGATGGCCTGCGCATGAGGCTCGCTGAGACCCGCCGCGCGCAGTGTGCCCTCGCAGAAGGCGTGGACCTCTTCGAGCGAGAGGCGGACGGGGTCGGCTTGGGTCGGCTGGTCGCTCACGCGTTCAATCCTGCGTCCAGACCGGCCAGGTATCGGCGAGGCGATAGCCGGTCGGCCAGGGGTCGGCAGGATCGAGCATGAGCTGCGACAGGTGCGTGACGAAGGCCCGCCCCATGATGGAGGGGATGATCGCCGGGCGCCCGCCCAGCGTGGTCGTGGCCTCGATCCGGCAATCGAAGCGGGAATCGATGATCGAGCGGCCGATGAAGGTCTCTCCGACGCCGAGCTGCCCCTTGGCGTGCAGCACCGCCATGCGGGCCGAGCAGCCGGTGCCGGTGGGCGAGCGGTCGATCTTGCCGGGCCGGATCGCCACCGCGTTCGCCCCCTGCTTCACCCCGTCGACCACCTCGACCGGCGCGGCGAACTTGCAGAACGAGATGTGGTTCCAGTCGGCATTCTCCGGGTGCCTGAACCCCAGCTGGCGGTTCGCGGCCTTGACGATCTTCATGCCGGTCTCGGCGAGATCCTTCGCCTCGTCGGGCCGGATGGAGAAGCCGAGCGCATGAGCGTCGACGATGACGAAGCTGTCGCCGCCATAGGCGGTGTCGACGGTGAGCGTGCCGAGCCCCTCCACCTCCAGCTGCGCGTCGAGCTTGTCGGCGAAGGAGGGATGGTTGGTCACCTTGATCCGCTCGGCCTTGCCGTCCCGGCAATAGGCGGTCGCCTCGATCAGCCCGCCCGGCGCCTCCAGCACCATATGGGTTTCCGGCTCGACCATCGGCACGATGCCGGTGTCGAGCAGCACGGTGGCGACGCAGATCGAGTTCGAGCCGGACATGGGCGGGGTGTCTTCCGGCTCCATGATGATGAAGGCCGCCACCGCCTGCGGGTTCTTCGGCGGCACCAAGAGGTTCACATGGCGGAACACCCCGCCGCGCGGTTCCTGCAGCACGAAATTGCGCAGCGTGTTGTCGCTGGCGATAAAACGCGACTGCGCCCACACGGTATCGCCCGGCGGCGGCGCGACACCGCCGACAATGACATCGCCCACCTCGCCTTCCGCATGACAGCCGACGACATGGATGACCTTGGATGAGCGCATGGCGGGCCTCGTGGGTGGGCGGGAGCGACAACTTAACCCTCTCCACGTCGGGGAGAGGTGGCCCGCGAAGCGGGTCGGTGAGGGGCGCCACGATTGCGGAGCGTCGAAGACCCCTCACCCCGACCCTCTCCCCGTCGGGGAGAGGGAGCGAAAGTTTTCAGCCGATCACCACCACCGGCTCGCCGAGCGCGGCGAAGATGGGCTCGATGCCGAGGCCCGGCGCGTCGGATGCGGTCATGAAGCCGTGGTCGCGCTTGGGCGCGCCTTGGGCGATGTCGACCGTGCCGTAGCTGTTGAAATCGGTCGCCGAGAAGCAGAACTCCTCCGGCGTCGAGCGGGCGAGATGGGCGATGGTGGCGGTGACGATGTCGCCGCCCCAGGTGTCCTCGATGGTCATCGGCGTGCCCGAGGCGACGCAGATGTCGCGCATCAGCCGCGCCTTGGTGAGGCCGCCGACCTTGGAGATCTTCAGATTGATGATGTCCATGGCGTCGTCCGCCAGCGCCTTCATCAGCGTACCGACGCCGTCGATCACCTCGTCGAGTACGAAGGGCCGCGCGGTGCGGGCGCGCACCGACAGGCACTCCTCATAGGTCGGGCAGGGCTGCTCGATATAGACATCGAGGTCCGCCACCTCGGCGCAGATGCGCGCGGCTTCCGCCCGCGTCCAGCCGGTATTGGCATCGGCGACCAGAATGTCGGTGGGGTCCAGGATTTCGCGGGTGGCGCGGATGCGGTCGATGTCCTGATCGGCATCGCCGCCCACTTTCAGCTGGAACTTGGTGTAGCCCTCGGCCTTGTAGCCGGCGATCTTCTTCGCCATCACCTCCGGCGCCTCCTGCGAGATGGCGCGGTAGAGGGCGATCTTTTCCTGCGCCGCGCCGCCCAGCAGCTTGTAGACCGGCAGCCCGGTCGCCTTGCCGAGAATGTCCCAGCAGGCGATGTCGATCGGCGCCTTCACATAGGGGTGGCCGCGCAGCACCGCGTCCATGTGGCGGTTCAGCACGTTGAGATCGGTCGGGTCGAGGCCGATCACCTTGGGGCCGAGTTCCTCGAGGCCGGCGCGCACGCCATGGGCATAGGCCGGCAGATAGGCCGAGCCGAGCGGGCAGCATTCGGCATAGCCGGTGATGCCGGCATCGGTCTCCACGGCGACGACGGTGGAATCGAACACCTCGATGAAATTGCCGTTCGACCAGTTGTAGCGGCCTTCCCGGAGCGGGAGCCCGACCTTGTAGGCCTTGATGCCGGTGATCTTCATGGTGGTTTCCGTTTCTGCCGTTGCCGCGCGCGGAGCGCCCGCACCTTTCCTCACACCACGACGAAGCCGTGGGCGAAGGGGTCGCGGTCGTCGATGAAGATGGTGTTGTAGCCGGTCATCCGCGCCCAGCCGCCGATGGAGGGGATGATCGCGTCGCGCTCGCCCACCTTGACGGCAGCCTCGACGCGGCCCTTGAACAGTGAGCCGATGATGCTCTCATGCACGAAATCATCGCCGACGCGGAGCTGGCCGAGGGCGGCGAGCTGCGCCATGCGCGCGGAGGTGCCGGTGCCGCAGGGCGAGCGGTCGATCGCCTTGTCGCCATAGAACACCGCGTTGCGCGCCTGCGCTTCCGGGTGGCGGGCAGCGCCGGTCCACAGGATGTGCGAGAGGCCGCGGATCTCCGGCTTCTCGGGATGGACGAAGTCGTACTTCGCGTTCAGCGCCTTGCGCAGGCCGGGGCTCATGCCGACGAGCTGGCCGGCGGTGAAATCGGCCATGTCGCGGAAGGCGGGCTGCGGCTCGACGATGGCGTAGAAATTGCCGCCATAGGCGACATCCACCGTCACCTCGCCGATCTCCGGGCATTCGGCGGTCAGGCCCTGCGCGTAGAGGAAGCCGGGCACATTGGTGATGCGCACCTCCTCCACATATTGGCCGACCTGCGTGTACTCGGCCTTCACCACGCCGGCGGGGGTGTCGAGCATCAGGACGCCCGGCGTCTTCGGCGTGACGAGGCCGTGCTCGATCGCCATCGTCACCGTGCCGATGGTGCCGTGGCCGCACATGGGCAGGCAGCCCGAGGTCTCGATGAACAGGATGGCGACATCGCAATCGGGCCGCGTCGGCGGGTAGAGGATCGAGCCCGACATCATGTCGTGGCCGCGCGGCTCGAACATCAGCCCGGTGCGGATCCAGTCGAACTCCCTCAGGAAATGGGCGCGCTTCTCGATCATGGTCGAACCGGTGAGGTTCGGCCCGCCGCCCGCCACCAGACGCACGGGATTGCCGCAGGTGTGGCCGTCTATGCAGAAGAAGCTGTGTCGCGCCATGTGGGTCTCGTCAGAAGCGTGTCGGGCGGAAGGGGGAGAGATCAAGCGATAGCGGTCGCCCGGTGGCAAGCTCGGCCACCAGCCGGCCGGTCGCCGCGCTCTGGGTCAGGCCGAGATGGCCATGGCCGAAGGCGTGGATGATGCGCGGATCGGCGCTCGCCCGGCCGATGACGGGGAGCGAATCCGGCAGCGAGGGGCGAAAGCCCATCCATTGCGTGCCGCCCGTCGTCTTCAGCCCCGGCAGGAAGGCGGCGGCCTTGGTCAGCATGGCCTGCGAGCGCTTGTAGTTCGGCGGCGCCTTCAGCCCGCCCAGCTCCACCGCCCCGCCGACGCGGATGCCGGTGGAGAGCGGGGTGACGACGAAGCCGTGCCCGCCAAAGGTGAGCTGGCGCCGCACATCGAAGGCACCGGGCGGCAAGGTTGTGTTGTAGCCGCGCTCGGTCTCCAGCGGCACGCGGTCCCCCAGCGCCGCGGCGAGCGGGCGCGACCAGGCGCCGCCGGCAAGCACCGCCTGCGCGGCGTTGATCGTCGTACCGTCCGTGAGGCGCAGGCTCACGCCGGCGGTCTGCGGCTCGATGGCCACCACCTCCCCGCTGACGATGCGGGCGCCGCGCGCCATCACCTGCTCGAACAGAGCGAGGGCGAAATGATAGGGGTCCGCCACCGTCTTCCAGTTCGGCGTGAAGGTGCCGGCGACAAAGCG
Organism: Ancylobacter sp. WKF20; assembly: GCF_029760895.1. Classification (NCBI taxonomy): domain Bacteria; kingdom Pseudomonadati; phylum Pseudomonadota; class Alphaproteobacteria; order Hyphomicrobiales; family Xanthobacteraceae; genus Ancylobacter; species Ancylobacter sp. WKF20. Next base: position 4,096,425 of record NZ_CP121679.1, on the reverse strand, counting down.
CGGGGCAAGGCCCGGCTGAAGCTGCGCGAGGCGTTCGCCGCGCACATGCTCGAAGGCGATGCCCTCCTTCGCCCGTGCGTCCCAGCCCGGCTGCGCGGCGGCAAGCTCGGCCTCGCTCTCATAGAGCTGGAGATTGCCATCGGCGCGCACATGCGAGGCGAGCCCGGCGCCCGCCACCATCTCCGCCATTGCGCTGGCGGCAAGGCGCATCATCGCGCTCTGCACGCTCAGCGAATGGGCGTAACGGTCCGGCAAGCTGGCGCGCCAGAAGCGCAGCAGCCACGGCGCGATGTTCAGCGCATAGGCGGGCGGAATGGCGAGCGGCCCGAGCGGGTCGATGAGCCACCCCGGTGCCTTGCGCAGAATTCCCGGCGAGGCCAGCGGCAAGATGTCGGTGAAGGCGAAGGCGCCGGCATTGCCGAAGCTCGCCCCCTCGGCAATGCCGCCGCGTTCCACCAGCACGACCGAGCAACCGGCCGCCTGCAGATGAAAGGCGCAGGCGAGGCCGACAATGCCGGCGCCGATGACGGCGATGTCGTTCGGAGGGGAAGATGAGGGCACGCTCATTACCGCGCTGGAGGTCGTCATCCCGGAACGGCCACAGGCCGTATCCGGGATCGCGTCATAATCCGGGTGGCGATCCCGGCTCTTCGGCTTCGCCTTGGCCGGGATGACGTGATCCCGGCCGGAGGCGACGCTCCCTCACGCCGCCTTGGCGAGCGCCGGGCGGTTCGCCAGCGCGTCCGCGACGATCTTCTCGACGAGCGCACGCTGGGCGCCTTCGAGCGGCAGGCGCGGGGCGCGCACGCGCTCAGTCGTGCCGGTCACGATCGCCTCGACGAGCTTCAGGTTCTGCACGAGGTAGCTGGACACATCGAGGTCGAGCAGCGGGCGGAACCAGCGATAAAGCACCAGCGCCTCGTCATAGCGCTTCTGCTTCATCAGCCGGTAGAGCGCGACGGTCTCTTCCGGGAAGGCCACCACGAGGCCGGCGACCCAGCCGACCGCGCCGACGGCTAGCGCCTCATAAGCGAGGTTGTCGACGCCGGTGAAGATGTCGAAGCGGTCGCCAAAGGCGTTCTGCAGGTCGATGGTGCGGCGGATGTCGTCGGAGGATTCCTTCACCGCGACGAAGCGCTTGTCCTTGGCGAGCTCAGCCATGATCTCGACCGTGACATCCACCCGATAGGCGACGCGGTTGGAATAGATCATCACCGGCAGGTCGGCGGCCTGAGCGATCGCCGAGAGCGTGCCCACCGTCTCCTTCGGGTTGGTGTGGTAGACGAGGCTCGGCACGATCATCAGCCCGTCCGCCCCGGCGCTGGCGGCGCGCTTGGCAAGGCTCGCGCAGTCGCGCGTCGCGGCATCCGCAATGGTCATCAGCACCGGCTTGCCGCCCGCCACGGACTTGGCGGTCTTCAGCACGGCCAGGCGCTCGTCATGGGAGAGCATCGGGCCTTCGCCGAGCGAGCCATTGACGATGATGCCGTCAACGCCGGAGGCGATCTGGAACGCGAAGCAGCGCTCCATCTCGGCATGGTCGAGCGTGTCGTCGGCGTTGAACTTGGCGGTTACGGCGGGAAAGACGCCCTGCCACATGGGAAGCACTCCTGAATCGTTGAAAGGGATCGTCCGGGTTCTCAGAGGACGGATTTGAGGAAGGCGACGGTCTCGGGCTCGCGGGGAGCGCCGATCACCTGCGCCGGCGGGCCGATCTCGTGGATCCGGCCCTTGTGGAAGAAGGCCACGCGGTTCGAGACCTCGCGGGCAAAGGCGATCTCATGGGTCACCACGATCATCGTCATGCCCTCGGAAGACAGGAGCCTCATCGTGTCCAATACCTCGCCGACCAGCTGCGGGTCGAGAGCCGAGGTCACCTCGTCGAACAGCATGTAGTCGGGCGACATGGCGAGCGCGCGGGCAATCGCCATGCGCTGCTGCTGGCCGCCGGAAAGCCGGGAGGGATAGACCTTCAGCTTCTCGGCCAGGCCGACATGGGAGAGCTTTTCCACCGCGATGGCCTCGGCCTCGGCGCGTGACTTGCCGAGCACTTTTCGCGGGGCCAGCATCACGTTTTCCAGCACGGTCAGATGAGGGAACGCGTTCCACTGCTGGAAGACGATGCCGATCTTGCGGCGCAGCTTGTTGAGGTCGGTGCCGCGGGCATGGACATCGGTGCCGTCGACGAGGATGTGACCCGCATTGATCGGCTCCAGCCCGTTGATGCACATGAGCAGGGTCGACTTGCCCGAGCCCGACCCGCCGATGACGGAGACGACCTCGCCCTTCTCGACGGTCATGGTGACGCCCTTGACCACGTCCAGCGCGCCGAAGGATTTGTGAACGTCCTTGATCTCGATCGACATGGGTTTTCTCAGTCGTTTTCGCGCCAGCGCTTCTCCAGCCGCGCCCCGAGGCGGGCGATGGGGAAGCTCATCAGGAAATAGATCAGCCCGGCGATGGAGAGCACGAAGAGCGGCTCCTGGATGCGGGTGACGATGACCTGCGAGGAGCGCAGGAGCTCGACCACGCCGATCCACCACACCATGGCGGTGTCCTTCATCACGCCGAGCGTCAGGCCGATCCAGCTCGGCAGGGCGACGCGCAGCGCGATCGGGAAGACGATGGCGGTGAGATCCTGCGTCCAGCTCAGGCCGAGCGAGCGGGCGGCGCGCCGGGTGGTCGGCGGCACGGCGAGGAAGCCCGAGCGCACGATCTCCGTGCAGTAGGCGCAGGTGTAGAGCGCCAGTACCACGCAGCCGACGGTGAAGGAATCCCAGCGAATGCCGATGATGGTCTTGAACGAGTTGGCCAGCACCAGCTGGATCAGCAGCGGGATGGAGCGGAACACGTCGAGCACGATGCCGATGGGCAGGTTTACCCACCAGGGCGCGATGGCGCGGATGACGCCGAACACGATGCCGAGCAGCGTGCCGCCCAGCACCGCCCAGAAGGTGAGCGCCAGCGTCACCCCGGCGCCCTTCAGCATGAACATCAGGTCGTTCAGCGAGAAGGAGGTGTCGAACAGCGAGGCGACGAACGTGGAGATGGAGGAGAACATCGGCGGATCTCCTCAGTAGCGGAACAGGCGCCACGCCAGAAGGCGGGCGGAGAGGGTGACGAGCTTGGCGAGCAGGTAATAAATCACCGCCGCCAGCGCGAAATATTCGAAGGTACGGAAGGAGCGGACATTCAGCTCCTGCGTCACGCCGGTGAGGTCGTTGTTCAGCCCGACGATGACGCCGAGCGAGGTCATCAGGATCGCCCACACCATCTGGTTGGTCAGCGGGTAGAACACCACGCGGAACATCTGCGGCAGCACGATCAGCCGGAAGGCCTGGATCTGCCCCATGCCGAGCGAGCGGGCGGCGCGCACTTGCGTCGGCGGCACGGCGCGCAGGCCGCCGCGGAAGGTCTCGGCGAGATAGCCGGCATTGTTGAAGGTGATGCCGGCGAGCAGCGCCGGGAAGCTGTCGAGATGGATGCCGAGCGAGCCGAGGCCGAAATAGGCCATGTAGATCTGGAACAGCGCCGGCGTGTTGCGGGCCAGCTCGATCCAGCTCGTGGCGAGGCCCCGCAGCACGCGGTACTTCGAGCCCGAGCCCAGCGCCAGCAGCACGGCGAAGAACACGCCGAGCAGCATGGAGAGCACGGCGACCTCAAGCGTCACCAGCGCGCCCCACAGCATGTCGGGCAGCGCACGGAACGCCGGCAGCCAGTGAAAGGTGTAGTTCATGGTTCTTGTCAGTCCGGCTCGATCGGGATCTGCAAGGAGGATCTCAGTTCGTCATCCTGGCCCCTCGGGTCTTGCCTTTGGCAAGCCCAAGGGCAAGCTCCGCGAAGCGGAGAGCCGGGATCGCTCGCAAATCCTGCGGACGATCCCGGATCGGCCTGCCGGCCGTCCGGGATGACGTTAGGCGGCGCTCAGCGATAGACGCCGGGCACGGTCAGGTCGGGTGCGGTGCCGAGGCCGATCCACTTGTCGTAGAGCGCCTTGTAGCGGCCGGTGCGGACCTGCTGGTTGATGAACAGGTTCAGGTAGTTGATGAGGCCCTGCTCGTTGCGCAGGGCGATCAGCGCGACATAGTCGATGTCATAGGGCGCATCGCCGCCCATCATCAGGCCCTTGAACTTGCCGTCCTTCACGGTGGCGGCGGCGACGGTGGAGGTGACCACCGTGGCGTCGATCTGGCCCTGCGCCAACGCGAGGAACACGTCGGCCTGGTTCTGGTAGGCGCGGAAGGTGGTGCCGGCGCCCCAGGCCTTCACGTCTTTCTCCAGCGCCAGCGCCTCGAAGGTGCCGGAGACCGAGCCGGTCTTCTTGCCCTTCAGGTCGGCGTAATCCTTGATGCCGAGACCGTCCTTGGTCAGCACCACCATCTTGAAGGCGAAGTAGGGAATGGTGAAGCCGGCGGTCTTGGCGCGCTCCAGCGTGTCGGAGGTCGAGGCGACGCCGACATCGACGCGGCCGGAGACCAGCGCGGGAATGCGGTCGGGGAACGGGGTCTCGACGACCTCGGCCTTCACGCCCAGCGCCTTGGCGAGGTCGTTGCAGTAATCGACGTCGAAGCCGATCGGGTTGTTGCTGGCGTCGCGCGAGCCCATGGGCGGGAAGTCGAGCACCACCGCGCAGCGCAGCGTGCCGGAAGCGATGATGTCGTCGAGCTTGTCGGCCTGCGCGGGGAGCGCGCAAGCGAGCGTGAGTACCGCGGCGGCGAGTGCGCCGAATGCCTTGGCCATGACGGCTCTCCTTTTGGAAGGTGTCCCGTGATTCTGGGCCGCCCTCGGCGGGTGGAACGCGACCTTCGGGGCTCTTCCCGATGGCTGCGTCCCGGGCTCGTCAGCGGCGGCGGAGGGAGCTTCCAATTTTTGGATCCAAGTTGCAATATCCTTTTTACAGCATACGCTGCGAATTTCTTGGGCACGGCGCCTCCATGCCTGCCGGTGAGGCTCTGGCCTCGCTGCGGGCGAAATTGCAGTGTGGGTACAATCAGAAGGGCCGCTCGAATCGCGGCCCGCAGACAGACGCGCGGCGCAGGCCGGAGGGGATCAGGTGAAGGTCAAGGCAACGGACATCGCCCAGATGGCATCCGCCTCGGACGTGATCTTCGACGCGCTGCGCGAGGCCATCGCCAAGGGCGACATCACCGAGGGCCAGACGCTCCGCCAGGACCACATCGCCAAGATGTTCAACGTCAGCCGCATCCCGGTGCGCGAGGCGCTGACCCGGCTCGAGGAACAGGGCCTCGTCTCGACCCAGCGCTACCGCGGCGCCGTCGTCACCACCCTGTCCATCGACGAGATCCGCGAAATCTTCGAGTTCCGCGCGCTGCTGGAGCCGGAAATCCTGCGCTATTCGGTCGAGCGCATCTCCGCCGCCGGGCTGGAGACGGCGAAAAGCTACGCCCACGCCTTCTCCACCGAGCCGGATTCCTCGCATTGGGGCGAGCTGAACCGGCAGTTCCACTACACGCTCTATGAGGCGGCAGGGCGGCCCTATTACCTGCAGACCATCCGCACCGCGCTCGACCGCGTGGACCGCTATCTGCGCGCCCAGCTGGTGCTGACAGACGGCATGGCCCGCGCCCGCCGCGAGCATGAGGGCATATTGGACGCCTGCATCGCCCGCGACGCCGACACTGCCGCGCGCCTCACGCGCGAGCATATTCTCGGCGCCTGCGCCTCGCTGGTCAGCTTCCTCGAGCGCACCCGCACGGCGCGGGACGACGCGAAGGGCTGAGCCGCCCGGCGGACGCGGCGAAAATTCTGGAGCCACGGGGAGGAACGCGGGGCGGGGCGGCGTCGTTTACAGGCACCCTCAACCTGAAACGAGTACCGCCCCCGCATGCGCACGGTCCTGCCCGGCTCCGCCTTTCCGCTCGGTGTCACGGTTGACAGCACGGGCACCAATTTCGCCCTGTTCTCCGACAACGCGACCGGCGTCACGCTCTGCCTGTTCGACCGCTATGGCGAGACCGAGGTCGAGCGGATCGACCTGCATGAATGCACCAACGGCGTCTGGCACTGCCATCTGCCGGGCGTCGGGCGCGGGCAGGTCTATGGCTGGCGCGTTCATGGCCCCTGGGCGCCGGAGGCCGGCCACCGCTTCAACGCCAACAAGCTGCTGCTCGACCCCTATGCGCGGATGCTGGTCGGCAACATCAAATGGGATGATGCGCTCTATGGCTACACGATCGGCGCGGGCGACGACGCCGACCTCGTGATGGACGAGCGCGACAGCGCGCCCTTCATGCCCAAGGCCCGCGTGGTCGCCGGCACGCCGATGGCCTCGACCGGCCATCCGCGCGTCTCCTGGGCCAAGACCGTCATCTATGAAGGCCATGTGCGCGGCCTCACCATGCGCCACCCGATGATCCCGGAATCGATCCGCGGCACCTTCACCGCGCTCGGCCAGCCGGAATTCGTCGACTACATCGCCGGCCTCGGGGTCACCGCCGTGGAACTGCTGCCGGTCCACGCCTTCGCGCAGGACCGCCACCTCGTCGATTCCGGCCTGTCCAATTACTGGGGCTACAACACGCTGAACTTCTTCGCGCCGGAGCCGCGCTATCTCGGCGAGGACGGGCTGGAAGCGATCGGCGAGGCGGTCGACCGGCTGCACCAGGCCGGCATCGAGATCATTCTCGACGTGGTCTACAACCACAGCTGCGAGGGCAATCATCTCGGGCCGATGCTCTCCTTCAAGGGCATCGACAACGCCTCCTACTACCGGACCCTGCCCGGCAATCCCCGCTACTATGACGACATGACCGGCTGCGGCAATTCGCTGAACACCGATCATCCGCGCGTGCTGCAGATGGTGATGGACTCACTGCGCATGTGGGCCGGCACCTATGGCATTGATGGCTTCCGCTTCGATCTCGCCACCACGCTCGGGCGCCGCCCGACCGGCTTCGATCCCGGCCACGCCTTCTTCAACGCCATCCTTCAGGATCCCACCCTCGGCGGCCTGAAGCTGATCGCCGAGCCGTGGGATATCGGCCCCGGCGGCTACCAGCTCGGCGCCTTCCCGCCCGGCTTCTCGGAGTGGAACGGCGACTACCGCGACAAGGTCCGCGAGTTCTGGTGCGGCTCGGAAGGGCTGATCGGCGCCTTCGCCACGCGCTTCGCCGCCTCGCAGGACATCTTCTCGGAAGGCCGCCGCCGGCCGTGGTCGAGCGTGAACTTCATCACCGCCCATGACGGCTTCACCCTGCACGACCTCGTCACCTACAACGACAAGCACAATGAGGCGAATGGCGAGGGCAACCGCGACGGTCACGACGACAACAAGAGCTGGAATTGCGGCGTCGAGGGCGAGACCGAGGATGAGGGCATCAACGCGCTGCGCCGCCGCCAGAAGCGCAATCTGATCGCCACACTGTTCCTCAGCCAGGGCGTGCCCATGCTGCTGGCGGGCGATGAGCGCTCCAACTCGCAGGGCGGCAACAACAACGCCTATTGCCAGGACAACGAGATCGGCTGGGTCGACTGGTCGAATGACGACCCGGAGCTGCCGGCCTTCGTCGCCCGCCTTGCCGATCTGCGCAAGCGCCACTCCTCGCTGTCGCGCCCGGAGTTCCTCACCGGCGCGCGCAATGAGATGGGCCAGCCGGATGTCGCCTGGTTCAACACGGCCGGCGAGCGGATGCGCGAGGAGGACTGGGCCAACCCGCACTCCAAATGCATCACCGTGCGCCTCGCCCCGGTGATGCCCGACGAGCCCTCGCTGGCCATCATGCTGAATTCCTCGCATGTCGATGTCGAGGTCGTCTCCCCGCCGGTGCAGTCCGGCGGCTGGGAGGCCGTTCTCGCCACGGGCGACGATCTTGAAGGTGGCAGGCTCGGCGGCGGGCAGAGCTTCACCCTGCCGGCGCGCACCCTGCTGGTCTGGGAATGGCGGGAATGAACGACACCCCGCGCCGCCACACCTCTCGCCACTTCGGCCCGGAGCTGACCGCTTCGGGCGCCCGCTTCCGCCTCTTAGCGCCGGACGTGCCGGGGGTCGAAGTGGAGATCGAGGGGCGGGCGCCCCTCGCCCTCACCCGCACGGATGACGGATTTTTTGCCGGCGAAGTAGACGGCCTCGCCCCCGGCGCGCGCTACCGTTTCCGCATCGGTGATCAGCCGGTGCCGGATCCGGCCTCGCGCATGCAGGCGGAGGACGCCGATGGCTGGAGCGTGCTGGTTGCCCCGCCCGCGAACCTTCCCCGCGACTGGTCGAAGCCCTGGCATGAGGCGGTGATCGCCGAGGTGCATGTGGGAACGGCCACCCCGGCCGGCACGTTTCTCGGCCTCATCGAGCGGCTCGACCATTACCGCGACGCCGGCTTCACCGTGATCGAGCTGATGCCGGTCAACGATTTCCCCGGCCGGCGCAACTGGGGCTATGACGGGGTGCTGCTTTACGCGCCGGACCGCGCCTATGGCACGCCGGATGACCTGCGCGCGCTGATCGACGCCGCCCATGCGCGCGGCCTCGGCGTGATGCTGGACGTGGTCTACAACCATTTCGGCCCGAGCGGGAATTACCTGCCGCTCTACGCCAAGAGCTTCTTCCGGGAGGACATCTCCACCCCCTGGGGTCCGGCGATCGATCTTGAGAACCCGCTGGTGCGGGACTTCTTCAGCCAGAACGCCGCCTATTGGCTGGCCGATTTCGGCTTCGATGGCCTGCGCTTCGACGCCGTCCACGCCCTCGCCACCGATGGCGCGGAAACCTTCCTGCGCGAACTGGCAATGGCCTGTCGCGCGGTGCGGCCCGACGCCTTCCTCGTGCTGGAGAACCACGACAACATCGCCGAATGGCTGATCCGCGAGGACACGCTCTACACCGCGCAGTGGAACGACGACTGGCACCACGCGCTGCATGTGCTCGGCTCGGGCGAGACCACCGGCTATTACGCGCCCTATGCGAAGGACGCCACCGAGGCCGCCGCGCGCGCGCTTGGGCAGGGCTTCGTCTATCAGGGCGACCCGTACCCGGACGCGGACGGCCATCCGCGCGGCACGAAGTCCGATCACCTGCCGCCCGATGCCTTCGTCAGCTTCGTGCAGAACCACGACCATATCGGCAACCGCCCGCTGGGCGACCGGCTCGCCGGCTCGCTGGCGGCCGAACGCCTTGCCGTGCTGCGCTTCGTGCTGATGCTGTCGCCGGAAATCCCCATGCTGTTCCAAGGCGAGGAAGCCCTGCTGCCGACGCCCTTCCCGTTCTTCTGCGACTTCGAGGGCGAGCTGGCCGACGCGGTGCGCAAGGGGCGCAAGGCCGAGTTCGGCGACTTCTTCAAAGCCCATGGCGAGGCGGAATTCCCCGACCCGCTGGACGAGGCGACCTTCCGCTCCGCCGTCATCACCGATGAGGCGCTGGCGTCCGAGAAGGCACGGGCGGAACTGGCGGCCTTCGCGAGCCTCGCGGAGACTCGCCGCCGCCTCGTGTGGCCGATCACCGCCACCGCCTATCGCGGATCGGAAGTCGAGCGCAGCGGCGACGCCCTGCTCGCCCGCTGGCGCTATGAGGGCGGCGAGCTCGTCATGGCGCTCAACCTTCAGGACAGCCGCAGCACCATTCACGCCCCTTCCGAGCCGCCGGATGCCCGCGTCGGCTCGATGGCCCAGCCCGCCCCCGGCCGGCTCGCCCTCGGCCCCGTCGCCGCCGCCTTCTGGAGCTTGCCCGCCCGATGACGATGACGCCCGCCCCGATGCCCTCCCTCTCGGCCACCTACCGGCTGCAGTTCCACCGCGACTTCCCGTTCAGCAAGGCCGAGGCGCTGGTGCCCTATCTCGCCCGGCTCGGCATCAGCCACCTCTACGCCTCGCCGATCACCCTCGCGGTGGCGGGCTCGACCCATGGCTATGACGTCGCCGACCCCACAAGGGTGAACCCGGAGCTAGGCGGCGAGGACGGGCTGCTCAGCCTGTGCGCGGCGCTCAAGCGGCACGGCATGGGGCTCATCATCGACATCGTGCCGAACCACATGGCCGCCTCCACCCAGAACCCGTTCTGGCTCAACATGCTGGAAGGCGGCCCCGACAGCCCCGCCGCCCGCATTTTCGACGTCGCCTGGGACAAGGGCCGGCTGGTGCTACCCGTGCTCGGCGATCCCTTGCAGGCGACCATCGAGGCCGGGCAGATCACCCTCGCGGTCAATGAGGCACGCGGCGGCATCGACGTAGTGGTCTATGGCGAGCAGCGCTTCCCGCTGCGGCAGGAGAGCATCGCCGAACTGGTCGCCCGCCTGCCGGCCGCCGTCCACATCGCGGCCGCGGCGGAGAGCCCGGACACATCGGACAGATCGGCCAATGCGCTGGACAGATTGGCCTCATCGTCCACCACACTGCACTCATCCTCCACGCGGTTTCAGGGGGGCCGGATCGACCTGTCCGGGCTCGATCCGGTGACCCGGCTGGCCTTCGACACGGTGCTGGCGGAAGCAGATATTACCTCCCTGCTCGAAGCCCAGCACTGGCGCCTCGCCTGGTGGCGCACGGCGGCGCATGACCTGAATTACCGGCGCTTCTTCAACATCACCGATCTCGCCGGCGTGCGCGTCGAAGACCCCGAAGTGTTCGAGCTGGTTCACCGCCTGCCGCTCGATCTCGTCCGCCGCGGCCTCGTCCATGGCCTGCGCGTCGACCATATCGACGGCCTCGTTGACCCCGCAACCTATTGCGATCGCTTGCGAAAGGCCGTCGGACCGGACGTGCTCATCGTCATCGAGAAGATCCTCGAGCCGGGCGAGAGCCTGCGCGACTGGCCGATCGACGGCACCACCGGCTATGAACGGCTGAACGACATCAATGGCCTGTTCGTCGCCTCCGAAGGCTACGCTGCCTTCGAGGAGGCGCTGCGCGAGCGGCATCTTGTTACCGGCACCGCCACCACCCGCCTCGCCAGCGCCAAGAAGCAGGTACTGGAGGCGAGCCTTTCCACGGAAGTGGAGACGCTGACCACCCTCGCCCGCGACGGGCTCGACACGGAGATGAAGGCGGGCGACCTGACCGAGACCGCGATCCGCAACGCCGTGGTCGCTCTGCTGGTGCATTGCCCGGTCTACCGCTCCTATGCCACGGACGATTATTCTCCTGAAGATTCAGCCATTTGGCAGAAGATCGGCGCGGCCGTCGCGGCGGCGGAAGACCCGCTGACCACGGCGGCCGCGCAGGTGCTGCTCGATCGCATGGCCGCGCCGCAGAACGACAGCGACCGGCAATTCCGCGTGCGCTTCCAGCAGCTCGGCGGGCCGGCCATGGCGAAGGGGTATGAAGATACCGAACTCTACCGCACGCCGATCCTGCTCTCCGTCAATGAGGTCGGCTCCAGCCTCGACCACCCCGCCCGTTCGCCGCAGGAGGTGCACGCCATCTTCACCGCCCGCGCGGTGGAAAAGCGTCGCGATCTCAATCCACTAGCGACGCACGACACCAAGCGCGGCCCCGACACCCGCGCTAGGCTCGACGCGCTCAGCCAGCGCCCGTCGCTGTGGCTGAACTTCCTGGCGACGCAGGAGCCGGTGCTCGGCAATCTGGTGGTAACCGAGGACGGGCGGGTGATGCCCGACGCCATCGACCAAGTGCTTATCCTGCAAACGCTTTTGTCGGCCTGGCCGATCTCGCCGGAGCGCATGGACGGCTACCTCACCAAGGCGCTGCGCGAGGCCAAGCGGCACTCCAACTGGGAGACGCCGGACGAGGCCTATGAGGGCGCCGCCAAGGCGTTCAGCGCCGCCATTCTCACCGAGGAACGCGGCGCCCCGGTGCGGCAGGCGCTGGAAGCGCTGGTGGAGGCGCTCGCCCCCGCCACCCGCCTCGTCAGCCTAGCCCAGACCGCGCTCCAGCTCACCTTGCCGGGCACGCCAGATATCTATCAGGGAACGGAATTCCGCGATTTCTCGCTGGTCGACCCGGATAATCGCCGCCCCGTCGATTGGGAGCGCCGCAGCGCCGCGCTCGAAGCCGGCGCACGCGACGAGAGCGATGCCGATGCCGAGAAGCTGGTATTTTCACACCTCCTGCTTAATCTGCGCCGCGCCAACCGCGCGCTGACGGAAGGCGACTATCGCCCGCTCGACCTGCCAGCCTCCGATTGGGGCTGGTTCGGCTTCGAGCGGCGCCAGGGCGATCAGGCGGTGCGGGTCATCGTGCCCACCCGCCTGCCGCCGGAGGCCGCCGATGCCCTCGCCCTCCCCGCCCCGGCGGAGCCCGGCTGGCGCACGCTGGAGGGCATGGCGCTGGAGCCCGGCACCGCCCCGATCCCCCGCGATGCCCTCTATCCCCTTGTGATCCTTCACAAAGGCTGATCCCACCGCCGCCGCGCGCGCAACCCTCGCCGCATAAAGCCGGTGGGCGATGGAACCGGGCACCGTCTTGCGGCTTGTCGAGGTTGCACCGCACCAACGGTGCGCGGGCAGCGAACGAGGGTGAGTATGCGGCGGCGCGACGTTCTTCTGGGAGCGGCCATTCTGGCGGTAACAGGCTCGGGCATCTGGCCCGCGACCCGCGAAGACGCGGAGGCGCAGGCCGACAAGCCCAGCCGCTTCGACGCCCAGACCGTGCGCCAGCTCGCGCGCGAGCTGGCGGCGCGCCCCTATGCCAGTCCCGACCGGCAATTGCCCAAGGAACTCAACGACCTCAGCTACGACCAGTACCGCAATATCCGCTTCAACCCGGATCGGTCGCTGTGGCGCGGCCAGGGCACGCCGTTCGAGGCGCAGCTGCTGCATCGCGGCTTCCTGTTCCGCGACAAGGTCGAGATCTACACGGTCACCCAGGGCGAGGCGCGGCGCGTCGAGTACGTGCCCGGCCTGTTCCGCTTCGAGCATGGGCTGCAGCCGCCCGACCCCAAGCTGGACCTCGATTTCTCAGGCTTTCGCCTGCACAGCCCGATCAACCGGCCGGATTATCTGGACGAGGTCGCGGTGTTCCAAGGGGCGAGCTATTTCCGCGCCCTCGGCAAGGATCAGGTCTACGGCACCTCGGCGCGCGGCCTCGCCATCAAGACAGCGGATTCCTCGGGCGAGGAATTCCCCATTTTCAAGGCGTTCTGGATCGAGGAACCCCGCGCGGGCGTCGATTCCATCGTCGTCCACGCCCTGCTCGACAGCCCGAGCTGCGCCGCCGCGCACCGCTTCACCATCCGGCCGGGCACCTCGACCGTGATGACGGTGGAGATGACGCTGTATCCCCGCACTGATGTCGACAAGGCGGGACTCGCCTCGCTCACCAGCATGTTCATGTTCGGGCCGAATGACCGCGACGGCATCGACGATTTCCGCCCGATGGTGTGCGACGCCGATGGTCTCGCCATCGTCACCGGCAATGGCGAGCGGCTGTGGCGCCCGCTCTCCAACCCCAAGCGGCTGCAGATTTCCTCTTTTGAATCAACGAATATCCGCGGCTTCGGGCTGATGCAGCGGCAGCGCTCCTTCTTCGACTATCAGGATCTGGAAGCACGCTATGAGCGGCGCCCGAGCGTCTGGGTCGAGCCGATCGGCGATTGGGGCGAGGGCGCCGTGCATCTGGTGGAAATCCCCACCCCGGAGGAAGTCCACGACAACATCGTCACCTATTGGCGGCCCAAGGAGCCGCTGCGCAAGGGGCGGGAGTATTTTTATACCTACCGCCTGCATTGGGGCTGGGACAGCCCGGACCGGCCGGAACTCGGCCGCTTCGGACTCACCCGCGTCGGCGGCAATGCCGAGCGCCGCCAGTTCGTGCTCGATCTCGTGGGCGACAGTATCAAGAACCTGCCGCCGGAAGGCCTCTCGGCCCGCGTCACCGCTGGCACTGGCACGGTCTCCAATGTCGTGCTCCAGCGTCACCCGGACATTGAAGGCTGGCGCATCGCCTTCACCTTCGAGCCGAAGGGCGCGGATCTGTCCGAGCTGCGCGCGGAAATGCTGCGCGGCGAGGAGAAGATGGCCGAAAGCTGGGTCTACCGATGGACGGCGTGACGCTGGAGCGCGCGCCGGCGCTCGGCCACGACGCCCCGGCCGCCCTTACGGATGCCCTGCCCCCCGAGGCACCGCTCGCCATGCCCGTCCAATCGCTCTGGCAGGCGCCGCGCGCGTCCCATCCGCCGGGACCGCGGCTCGCCTTGTGGCTGCGCCGGGCCTTCGTGTTCCTCGGCGCCGCCGTCCTGACGATGTTCGCCGCGCATGAGATGTATCTCGTGCTCGATGTCGGCGGGCTGACGGTGCTGGAAGGCGTGGTGCTGGCGCTGTTCGTCGTGCTGTTCGCCTGGATCGGCTTCTCCTTCACCAATGCCTTGGCCGGCGCCATCGCCATGCTCGGCCGGCGCGTTGACCCGCTCGGCATCGCCACGGCGACGCCCGGCCCGCTGACGCAGCGCACCGCCATTCTCATGCCGACCTATAATGAGGCGCCCGCGCGCATCTTCGCCGGGCTGCAGGCGACCTATGAATCGGTGGAGGCGACCGGCGCCATCGACGCTTTCGACTTCTTCATCCTCAGCGACACCACCGATGCCGATGTGTGGATCGCCGAGGAAGCCGCCTTCCTCGCCTTGCGCGAACGCACCGGCGGCCATTCCCGCATATTTTACCGCCGCCGCCCGAAAAACATCGACCGCAAGGCCGGCAATATCGGCGAATGGGTCACGCGCTTCGGCGGGGCCTATGAGGCCATGCTGGTGCTCGACGCCGATAGCGTGATGACCGGGGACTGCATCCTCGCCATCGCCGGCGCCATGGAACGCCACCCCCATGTCGGGCTGATCCAGACGCTGCCGGTCATCGTCGGCGGGCGCACGCTGTTTTCCCGCATGCAGCAATTCGCCGGGCGGCTCTATGGGCCGATGCTGGCGGAGGGCCTCGCCTGGTGGCATGGGCCGGACAGCAATTACTGGGGCCACAACGCCATCATCCGCACCCGCGCCTTCGCCGGCAGCGCCGGCCTGCCGCATCTGAAGGGCCGCAAACCCTTTGGCGGGCACATTCTCAGCCATGATTTCATCGAGGCGGCGCTGATCCGGCGCGGCGGCTGGGCAGTGCATATGGTGCCCTGGCTGAAGGGCTCCTATGAGGAAGGCCCGCCCGCCCTCACCGATCTCGCCGTGCGCGACCGGCGCTGGTGCCAGGGCAATCTCCAGCACACCGCCGTGCTGCCGGCGCGCGGGCTTCACCCGGTGAGCCGCATCCATCTGCTGACCGGCATCGGGTCTTATATTACCGCTCCGCTCTGGCTCATCATGCTGATCGCCGGCCTGCTCACCGCGCTGCAGGCGCGCTTCGTGCCGCCGGACTATTTCCCCTCGGAATTCTCGCTGTTCCCCAACTGGCCGGCGCAGGACCCGATCCGCGCCGCCTGGGTGTTCGTCGGCACGATGGGTGTGCTGCTGCTGCCGAAGGTGATCGCCTACCTCGTCATGCTGACCGATGGGCCGACCCGCCGCGCCTTTGGCGGCGGCATCCTCGCCTTTTTCGGCATGATCGGCGAGACGCTGATCGCCGGCCTTGCCGCGCCGGTCATGATGCTCGCCCAGTCCTCGGCGGTGGCGACCATTCTCGCCGGCCGCGATGGTGGCTGGAATCCGCAGCGGCGCGATGACGGCACGGTGGCGCTCGGCCCGACGCTGCGCCATTTCCTGCCGCACACCCTGTTCGGCATGGCGCTCGGCGGGGCGGCGCTGGCGATCTCGCTGCCGCTGTTCCTGTGGATGCTGCCCGTGGTGCTCGGCCTCGTGCTCGCCGTGCCACTGGTGGTGTGGACCAGCACGCGCTGGCCGCTCGTCTTCCGCGCCATATTGACGACACCGGAGGAGCGCGCCCCGCCGCCGGTGCTGACCCGCGCCTTCGTGCTCGCCCGGCAGCTTGCGGCCGAGGCGGGCGAAGGGGAAGCCGTTCAGCGGCTCGCGGGCGACCCGGTTCTGCTCGCCGCGCATCGGCGAATGCTGCCGGCAGCCGAACGCCCGGCGGGCGACTACGCGCCCGAACGCCTCGTTGCCCGCGCCAAGGTGGCGGATGCCAGCCGCCTCGACGAGGCGCTGCGCCTGCTCACCCCGCGCGAGAAGGCGGCAGCGCTCGGCGACGGGCCCGCGCTCGACCGGCTGCTCGCCCTCGCCCGCAGCTGACGACGCTCATGAAAACGGGGCCCGAAGCCCCCACCTACTAGTATCAATATACCTGCATCAACCCGCCATGAGGCGAGCGCTGTCAGGCCTTGGCGGCCCCGTTCGGTTCGGTGTCGGAGACCTCGGTTTCCGGTCGGTCGAAGCCCTGCGCGGTCTCCTCATGCCAGGCGCCGTGTGCATCCTGATAGAGGATCGGGCGCGTCTCGCCGGGCATGGACTGGCGGGCAGCGGCGTCGCGGGCGGCGTTCAGCGCACCTTCATGGGTCGGGTGCGTTTCGGAGAAGACATCGCCGAGCTTGTAGGCCCAGCCGCCGTCATGTTCGACGATCTCGTAGCGAATATGGGTCATGGTGCAATCCTCCTCGTAGGAAGAACCCGCGCGCGGCGGCGCGGGTTCCGGCGCACCCTCAACGGGGCAGCAGATTGGTGCGCGCGAGGTCGAGCACCTCGTCGCCGCGCCCGCTCATCACCGCCCGGATCATCCACAGGCCGAAGCCCTTGGCCTGCTCCAGCCCGATGGTCGGCGGCATGGAGAGCTCCTGCGTGGCGGTGACGACATCGAGCACCGCCGGCCCGTCATGCGCCAGCACCTCCTTGACGGCGGCCGGCAGGTCGCCGGGGTCTTCCACCCGCACCCCGTGAATGCCCATGGCGCGGGCCATGGCCCCGAAGTCGGGATTGTCGAGATTGGTGCCGATCTCGACGAAGCCGTTGGCCTTCATCTCCAGCGCGACGAAGCCGAGCGTGCCGTTGTTGAAGATGACCACCTTCACCGGCAGCTTCTGCTGGGTCAGCGTGATGAGGTCGCCCATCAGCATGGTGAAGCCGCCATCGCCGGAGAGCGACACCACCTGCCGGCCGGGATAGGCCGCCTGCGCGCCGATGGCGTGCGGCATCGCATTGGCCATGGAACCGTGCGCCAGCGAGCCGAGAAGACGGCGCTTGCCGTTCATCTTGAGGTAGCGCGCGGCCCAGATGGTCGGGGTGCCGACATCGAAGGTGAACACCGCGTCCTCCGCCGCCGCCTCGCTGACCAGCCGCGCGAGATATTGCGGGTGGATCGGCGGGCGCCCGGCCGTGCCGGTGGCGAGGTCATCGAGGCCGGCCCGTACCTTGCGGTATTTTTCCACCATCGTGTCGAGATGGGTGCGGTCGGCCTTGGCCTGGAGCTTCGGCAGCAGCGCGTCGATGGTCAGCCCGACATCGCCGACGAGGCCGAGGTCGAGCTTGCAGCGCCGCCCGAGCTGCTCGGGCCGCACGTCGATCTGCGCGATGGTAATATCGGAGGGGAAGAACTGCTTGTAGGGGAAGTCGGTCCCCAAGAGCAGCAGCACGTCGCAATCGTGCATCGCCTCATAGCCGGAGGAGAAGCCGATGAAGCCGGTCATGCCGACATCATAGGGATTGTCGTACTCGACGAATTCCTTGCCGCCGAGCGCATGGACGATGGGGCTCTTGAGCTTTTCGGCCAGCGCCATCAGCGGCTCATGCGCACCGGCGCAGCCGCGCCCGCAGAACAGGGTGACGCTGCCCGCATTGTTGAGCAGATGCGCCAGCGCATCGATCTCGCCCTCGGCCGGCACCACGCGCGGCGCGGGCGGCAGCAGGCCGGCATTGGGCGCGCTCTTGCGGGCCGGCGCCGGCTTCAGCGCCACATCGCCGGGGATGACCACCACCGCAACGCCCCGCTTGCCGACAGCGGCGCGGATGGCGTTTTCCAGCACATAGGGCATCTGCTCGGGGCTGGAGACCAGCTCGCAATAGACGCTGCATTCCTGGAACAGGTTCTGCGGGTGAGTTTCCTGGAAATAGCCGCCGCCAATTTCCTGCGAGGGGATCTGCGCGGCGATAGCGAGCACCGGCGTGCGGCTGCGCTGGGCATCGAACAGGCCGTTGATGAGATGGAGATTGCCCGGCCCGCAGGAGCCGGCGCAGACCGCGAGCTGCCCGGTGAGCTGAGCCTCGGCGGAGGCCGCGAAGGCCGCCGTCTCCTCATGGCGCACATGCACCCAGTCCAGCGCGCCGGTCTCGCGGATGGCTTCGGTGAGCCCGTTCAGGCTGTCCCCGACGACGCCATAGATGCGTCGGACCCCGGTCTGGTGAAGCGTGGAGACGATGAGATCGGCGACGTTGGCGGCCATGTTTTCACCTCGTTGAACCGAGCGCCCGTCTCGGAGGAAAGGCGCCCACCTGCCTCTGTGCCCCCCACTCTGACGGTTTCGGCGCTGGGTTCAATTCAACCTGGGGCAGATGAGCGATACGTTCATCCAAGAGTGACATACCTATGTATACGCAGCGCGCCCGGGGAAGCTGGTAGACTGGCGCCATGTGCTTGCGCGTTCACCCCCGCCCCGCCGCCGCCCACGATCCCGCACGCGCGGCGAGAACGTGCGCATGACGCCGCTCGCCCTCCAGCACGGCGCCCGGTCGGCTTTGATTCCGCTGCTCGCCGGGCTGCTGGGTCTTGCCATCTTCCTCGTGGACACGCTGACCCCGCTCGATATGGCGGTGGCGGTGCTGTATGTCGCCGTGGTGATGCTGCTGGCGGATGTACTCAACACGCGCGGCATCCTCGCCGTGGGCGGTCTGTGCATCGTCCTCACCTCGATCAGCTTCCTCACCGTCCATAATGTCCGGTTCGAGCCGGAGGCGGTGGCGCGGGCCTGCGTCGCCATCTCCGCCATCGTCGTCACCACGCTGCTCTCGCTGCGCAACCGGCGCGCCGGCGACGCGCTGCGCGACCAAGCCGCCTTGCTCGACCTGACGCATGACGCGATCCTGGTGCGCGATGCCGGGGACACCATCCTGTACTGGAACCGCGGCGCCGAGGAGCTTTATGGCTGGACCGCCGCGGAAGCGATCGGCCACCGCGCGGCCGAGCTGCTGCGCACCGGCTTTCCGGTCTCGCTCGAAGCGGCCGTCGCCGAGCTGGAACGCGACGGGCGCTGGGAGGGCGAGCTGCGCCACGCCCGCAAGGATGGCTCGCGCGTGATCGTCGCCAGCCGCTGGGCGCTGCACCGCGACCCGCAGGGCCGGGCGCAGGCGATCATGGAGACCAATAACGACATCACCGCGCGCAAGGCCGCGCAGGACCGGCTGGACAAGGCGCAGGGCGAACTGACCCATGTGACCCGCATGGCGACGCTCGGCCAGCTCACCGCCTCCATCGCCCATGAGGTGAACCAGCCACTCGCCGCCATCGTCACCAATGGCGAAGCGTGCCTGCGCTGGCTGCGCCGGCCGGAGCCGGATGTCGGCGAGGCGCTGGCCTCGGTGGAGCGGATGATCGCCAATGGCCGCCGCGCCGGCGATGTGGTGGCGCGGCTGCGCGCCCTCTCCCGCCGGCAGTCCGGGCGGCATGAGCTGCTCGATCTCAACGCCCTCGTCACCGAAAGCCTCGCCCTCATCGAGCGCGAGCTGGCGCGCCATAAAGTCACCGTCACCCTGGATCTCACCGAGGGCCTGCCCGCCGTGTCCGGCGACCGGGTGCAGCTGCAGCAGGTGATCATCAACCTCGCGATCAATGCCGCGCAGGCGATGGAGGGCACGCCGCGCCCGCGTCGGCTGCTGCTGCGCTCCGGTCTCGACGCCGGCCTCGACGGCCCGGTGGTGCGGGTCGCGTTGACCGATAATGGGACCGGCGTCGACGATGACGGGCTGACGCATCTGTTCGAGCCGTTCTACACCTCCAAGCCCGATGGCATGGGCCTTGGCCTGTCGATCAGCCGCTCGCTCATCGAGACCCATGGCGGGCGCATCGACGCCACCCGAAACGCCGAGCGCGGCATGACATTCGCCATTGTCCTGCCCGCAGTGAAGGAGCCCCGCGCGTGAGCCTGACCCCTCCCCCGCGCAGCCCCCGCCCCGCATCCGCTGATCCGCTGGTGATCGTCGTCGACGATGATGCGGGCCTGCGCGAGGCGCTTTCCAGCCTGTTCCGCTCCATCGGCCTGAAGGTCGAGCTGTTCGGCTCGGCGGCCGAATTCCTCGCCGCCGCCCTCCCCGACGTGCCGCGCTGCCTCGTGCTGGACATCCGCCTGCCCGGCGTCAGCGGCCTCGACTTCCAGTCGCAGCTCGTCCGCTCGGGCATGCACATGCCGGTGATCTTCATGACCGGCTATGGCGATATCCCGATGACCGTGCGGGCGATGAAGGCGGGGGCCGTGGACTTCCTCACCAAGCCGTTCCGCGACCAGGACATTCTCGATGCGGTCGCGGCCGCCATCGAGCAGGACAAGGCCCGCCGGCAGGCCGATCAGGCGGTGGCGGGCGTGCAGCAGCTTTATGAAACGCTGACGTCGCGCGAGAAGGAGGTGATGGCGCTCGTCACCTCGGGCCTCATGAACAAGCAGGTCGCCGGCGAGATCGGGCTGAGTGAGATCACCGTGAAGATTCACCGCGGCCATGTGATGCGCAAGATGGGCGCCCGCTCGCTGGCCGATCTCGTGCGCATGGCGGAAACGCTGGGGCTCTCGGGGGCGAAAAGATAACACCGGCAAACCTTGATATGATTTCCTTCCACGGGCGGGGGCGCCATAAAGACGAAGGTTCGGCACGAGACCGTGGGTCATCGAGCGCCGGGCTGAAAGGATTTCATCGTGCGCCAATTCCCGATGGTCGCGATCATTGATGACGACGAGTCGGTTCGCGTGGCGACCGCCAGCCTCGTCCGATCGCTGGGCCTGCTCTCCCGGACCTTTGCCTCCGCCGAGGATTTCCTGCGCGCCGAGGCCGAGGAAGCGCCCGATTGCGTCATCACCGACGTGCAGATGCCTGGCATGAGCGGCGTGGAGCTGCAGGCGACGCTGCGCGCCCGCGGCCGGTCGACGCCGCTGATCTTCATCACCGCCTTCCCCGAGGACCGCATCCGCCGTCAGGTCACCGAGGCCGGCGCGGTCGGGTTCCTCGCCAAGCCCTTTGACGGCAGCGAGATGATCGCCTGCCTCGACGCGGCGCTCGGCACGCACTGACCCCTCTCTCCTCCTCCCGTCCACCTCACGCCGGCACCGTGTGCCGGCGTTTTTGTTTCTGCGGCTCAACGAGCGGGTGCCGGGCACACCCAAGTATGAGACCGGCACCCCTAGAGCCGATTTCGGGCCGCCGGCAGGGCGCCTAGCCTGTGTCGTGTCAGGGCCGGGGCGGTGTCATCCGCCACCCGGCGCCGCACGATCCGCTCCCGGAGTAAGACCCATGACCGACACGGCAAAGACCCGCCAGATGGCGCCGCTGCGCACCCCCACCGATCTCGGCGCGGATGCCACGCGCGACATCGCCGCCGCCCTCACCGGCGTGCTCGCCGACATGTTCGCGCTCTATCTCAAGACGAAGAACTTCCACTGGCACCTGTCCGGCCCGCATTTCCGCGACTACCACCTGATGCTGGACGAGCAGGGCGACCAGATCTTCGCCACCACCGATGCGCTGGCCGAACGGGCCCGCAAGGTCGGCGGCACCACGCTGCGCTCCATCGGCCACATCTCCCGCCTGCAGCGCCTGTCGGACAATGACGCCGATTACGTTACCGCGCCGGACATGCTGGCCGAGCTCGCCGAGGACAACCGCCGGCTCACCGGCTTCCTGCGCGCGGCCCATGCGGTGTGCGAGGAATATAACGACGTCGCCTCCACCAGCCTGATCGAGGTCTGGATCGACGAGGCCGAGCGCCGCAGCTGGTTCCTCTACGAGACCACGCGCTCCAATCACTGACCGGGGCGGCCGGTCCCGGCCGCCCCGTCCCCTCATCCCGCGGGCGACACCGCACCACCCAAGAGTCCGCACCACCGCATAGGAGGCGTGCATGACTGCGCTCCACACGCACGGCGCCACCGCGCTCGCCGCCGGCGTCGCGGCCCCCGACTTCACCTTGCCCTCGACGCCGGACCAGATGCTGTCCCTGTCGGACCTCGCCGGCTCCCCGGTCATCCTCGCTTTCTACCCGGCGGACTGGAGCCCGGTCTGCGGCGACCAGATGGGCCTCTATAACGAGATCCTCCCCGAATTCCGTCGCCATGGCGCGCATCTCGTGGGCATCTCGACCGATGGCGTTTGGTGCCACGCCGCCTTCGCCCATGATCGCGGCCTGCATTTCCCGCTGCTCGCCGATTTCGAGCCGAAGGGCGGCGTGGCGCAGAGCTATGGCGTCTATCGCCCCCATGAGGGCACCAGCGAACGCGCGTTGTTCGTCATCGACGGCGCCGGCGTCATCCGCTGGAGCTACGTCTCTCCCGTCGGGCTGAACCCCGGCGCCGACGGCATCCTCACCGCCCTCGAGGCCCTCGCGCCACAGAAGGAGACCACAACATGAGCGCGCAGGGAAACATCGCCCATGGCACCCTCACCCCGCCGGTCGGCCCGCATGACCACGCGCAGGGCCCCGCCGACGCCCCGGTGACCCTTGTCGAATATGGCGACTATGAATGCCCCTATTGCGGCGAGGCCTACCCGGTCCTCAAGGAAGTGCAGCGCCTGATGGGCGACGAGCTGCGCTTCGTCTTCCGCAACTTCCCGCTGGCCGAGGCCCATCCGCACGCGGTGCAGGCGGCCGGCATGGCGGAAGCGGCGGCCGGCATCGGCCAGTTCTGGCCGATGCACGACCTGCTCTATGAGCACCAGGATGCGCTCGACACTGCCAGTCTCGCCCGCTACGGCGCCGCCGTCGGCCTCGACGCCGCCAGCATCCGCGCGACGCTGGAGGGCAGCCATGACGCGGCCGTGCGCCGCGACTTCATCGGCGGCGTGCGCAGCGGCGTGAACGGCACGCCGAGCCTGTTCATCAACGGCGAACGCTATGACGGGCCGCGCGAGGTCGACATCCTCGTCGACCTGCTGCGCGCGGTCGCCCGCGCAACCGCCTGACCGGACAGGCCGACGCTGGCTCTCCTTCGGGAAACCTATACTTTGAGATAGAGAAACCATCCGCGGGCAGAGCATGACGGCGTGCGCGGACGCGTTATTATCGCGCACGCTGCAATTGGGACCGATCGATCAGCATGCGACGGGGGACGACGCCGGACTCGCGCGCCGCACGATGCCGCTATGCAGGTGCCTTTCTGCTGGCAGGCACGATCTTCGCCATCGACACCTTCACCACGCTCGGCAGCGCGGTGGCGGTGCTCTATGTGCTCGTGCTCATCATCGTCGGCGAAGGCGGCTCGCGCCGTGCCATTCTCACGTCCGCGGCGCTCTGCGCGATCCTGACGCTCTCCAGCTTCGCCTTCATGCACGGCCTGCATGGCCATCTCGATGCCTCGCTCCGCCTGCTCATCAGCCTCGCCGCGCTTATCGCCACCAGCTTCCTCATGCTGTCGCGCCATGCCGACCAGCGGGCGCTGGAAGGCCAGGCGGAGCTGCTCGACGTCACCCATGACGCGATCTGCCTCAGCGACGCGGCGGGACGGGTGATCTACTGGAATCGCGGCGCGGAACGGCTCTATGGCTGGAGCTTCGACGAGGTTCACGGGCGTGACGCGCATGAGCTGCTCGCCACGCGCTTTCCCCAGCCCCGCGAGGAGATCGAGGCCAGCCTTGCCCTCACCGGGGCGTGGGAAGGCGAGATCACCCAGACGACACGCGAAGGGCGCGAGGTCCGGGCGCTCAGCCGCTGGCTGCGCCGCGCCGATATCGGCCGACGCGGCGGGCGCACGCTGGAGAGCAACACCGACATCACCACCCGCACGACCGCCGAGGAGGCGCTGCGCCGCAGCGAGCGGCGCTACCGCACCATCTTCGAGAATCTCGCCGTGGCGATCTGGGAGCACGATCTGCGCCCGATGAAGGCGGAGCTGGAGGCGCTCCGCGCCAATGGCGTTGACGATCTGCCGGCCTATCTGGCGGACAATCCCGACTTCGTGCGGCGCATGCGCAATTCCGTGCGCATCATCGACGTGAACACCACGGCGCTGCGCATGATGGGTGTGGGCTCCAAGGAGGAGTTCTTCACCTCGCTGCATGAATTCCTCGAAGACGACGTCGCCCGCTTCGCCGGCTTCCTCATCGCGCTCGACGCCAATGTGCCGACCTGGGAGGCGGAGGCCACGCTGCGCACCCGCGCCGGCGATCTGCTGCGCGTCATTGTCGCCTTCAACTTCCCGCCGGACGGCGCGCTGGACTGCGTGCAGGCCAGCGTCCTCAACATCACCGAGCGCGTGCGAGTGCAGGAGACGCTCCAGCGCACGCGCGACCAGCTCGACCATACGCGGCGCGCAGCGACCATCGGCGAGGTCTCGGCCTCCATCGCCCATGAGATCAACCAGCCGCTCGCCGCCATCACGCTTCACGCGGACGCGGCCAGCCGCTGGATGGACCGCAACCCGCCCGATCTCGACGAGGTGCGGGCCTCGATCCGCGAGGCGGCCATCGCCGCGCGCCGCGCCTCCGAGGTGGTGCGCCGGGTGCGCTCCTTCATGAGCAAGGTGGAGCCCGACCGCGTGCCGCTCGACCTCGACCCGCTGATCGAGGAAGCGATCCATCTCGTGCAGCCGGAGCTCGCGGCCCATGCCGTGACGCTGCAGCCCACGCTTGCCGCCCCCGGCACGCTGGTGCGCGGCGACCGCATCCTGCTGCAGCAGGTGCTGATCAATCTCATGGTCAATGCCGCGCAGGCCATGGCCGGCAGCGGCAGCGCCGAACGGCAGATCCGGCTCACCACCAGCCGCACGGCGCGCGGCATCGCCATCGAGGTGAGCGACACCGGCCCGGGCTTCACCAGCGAGGCTGCCGCCAAGGCCTTTGAGCCGTTCTTCACCACCAAGGCCAACGGCATGGGGCTGGGCCTCGCCATGTGCCGCACCATCATTGGTGCGCATGACGGCGAGATCGTCATCATCCCGGCGGACGAGACGGACGGCGGCGGGCGCGTGGCGATCCGGCTACCGGCACTGGTTGCGGGCCTCGCCGAATAGATCAGCCTTGCCGCGCCAGCCAGGCGCCGAGCGCGTCGATGAACAGACGCACCTTGGCCGGGACCAGCCGCCGTGTCGGGTAGACCGCCCAGATGGTCAGCGGCTCGGTCTGCGCATCCACGAGCGCAATGTCGGTCAGCCGCCCGCTCGCCAGTTCCTCGCGGGCGTGCCAATGCGACAGATAGGCGATGCCGAGCCCCCCGACGCAGGCTTCCTGCACCGCATCGAGCGAATTGGCCGAGAAGCGGCCGCGCACGCTCATCCGCCGTCGCCCGCTCTCGGTCCGGAACACCCAGTGCGGGATGATGCTGGAGGTGAGGCAGGTATGGGCGGCAAGATCGTCGAGCCGCTGCGGGGCGCCGGCGCGGGCGAGATAAGCGGGCGCCGCGAGCAAGAGGCGCGGGCTGTCGGCGACCTTGCGGGCGATGAGGCTGGTGTCGGGGAGATCGGCGATGCGGATGCCGATATCGAGCCCCTCGGCGACGATGTCGACCACCTTATCGCTGAGTTGCAGTTCCACCTCGATGCGCGGATGGGCCTGCATGAACTCGACGACAAGCGGGGCCAGCACCTTGCGCCCGAAGGCCAGCGAGGCGCTGACGCGCAAGAGCCCGCTCGGGGCCGCGCTACGCCCGCGCAGGCTGGCGAGCGCCGCCGCCTGATCCTCCACCAAAGTCTGGGCATGCGGCAGGAAGGCAAGGCCGTCATCGGTGAAGGAGAGCGAGCGGGTCGTGCGCTGCACCAGCCGCACACCCAGCTCCTGCTCGAGCTTGGCCAGCAGGCGGCTCGCCGCCATGGGCGAGAGATGCAGCCGCCGCGCCGCGCCCGCCAGACTCCCGGCAGCGGCAAGCTCGACCAGCAACGTGACGGCGGCGAGATCCAGCATCCCCTGACCCGTTCAAACGGCGTGTAACGCAATCCGTTATAGTCGTGTATCTGAACAAGACACTATAACGCCGGGCGCGCTAGCTCTATCTCCATGGCCGAAACAGCGACGGCGCCGCGCGGGATTCCCCATCCCCGGCGCCCGGCCTAGGAGAAACCCATGTCCACCCCGAACACCGCCCACGAGATGGCGCCCACCCCGGCCTCCGCTGGCGAGGCGACCCTCGGCACCGGCACCACCTTCGCCATGGCGGCCGCCGCCGGCCTCGCGGTCGCCAACATCTATTACAACCAGCCCATGCTCGCGGTTATCGAGCAAGACCTGCCGGGCGCGCTGACCGCCGCGATCCCGACGGCGACGCAGCTCGGCTATGCCGCCGGCCTGTTCCTCATCGTGCCGCTCGGCGACCTGATCGAACGCCGCAGCCTCATCGTCGGCCAGTTCGTCCTCATCGCCCTCGCCCTTGCCCTCGTGGCCATGGCCCCGAGCGCCGGACTCATCCTCGCCGCCTCCTTCGCCGTCGGCGTTGGCGCGACGGTGGCGCAGCAGATCGTCCCGCTCGCCGCGCATCTGGCCGCGCCGGAACGCCGGGGTGCCACCGTCGGCACGGTGATGGCGGGGCTGCTCACCGGCATCCTGCTCAGCCGCACGCTGGCCGGGCTGGTCGCCACCCATGCAGGCTGGCGCGACATGTTCTGGCTGGCCGTGCCGCTGGCGCTCGCCGCCGCCGGGCTCATGGCGATGATCCTGCCGCACAGCGCGCCGGATTCAACGCTGAGCTACGGCCGCCTGCTGCGCTCCATCGGCCATCTCTGGGTCGAATTCCCCGCGCTGCGCCTCGCCGCCTTGACCCAGGCCGCCCTGTTCGCTTCCTTCACCGCCTTCTGGACCATCCTCGCCTTCCGTCTGGAGCAGCCGGAATTCGGTCTCGGCGCGGATGTCGCCGGCCTGTTCGGCCTGATCGGCGCCGCCGGCGTCCTCGCCGCCCCCCTCGCCGGCCGTTTCGCCGACCGGCACGGCCCGACGCATGCCGTCGTCGCCGGTGCGGTCATCACGCTGGCGTCGTGGATCGTGTTCGGCCTCTGGGGCTCGCTCGCCGGACTAATCGTCGGCGTCGTGCTGCTCGATTTCGGCCTGCAGGGCGCGCTGGTCTCCAACCAGCACATCGTCTTCGCCCTGCGCCCGGCCGCGCGGGCCCGGCTCAACACCGTGCTGATGGGCTCGATGTTCCTCGGCGGCGCGATCGGCTCGGCAGTGGCGACGCTTGCCTGGCAGCGCGGCGGCTGGGAACTGGTCAGCCTCGCCGGCCTCGCCTTCGCCGCCATCGGTGCGGCGATCCAGCTCTGGCAGGTCGTCGTCCGCCACGCCCGGTGAGACCGGGCGATTTTCCGCCCGCACGGCGCGCCGGCGAAGTGGCATCCCGGAAGGGTCATCCGGCGAGGTCGTCATAATGCGAGGGCCGGGCCGGGTGGTCCGGCCCTCGTCATGTGAACGGACCTGCTGCCATGCCTGCCGCCGACACGACCCTTCGCGAGACACCGTCCCCCAGCCCGCCCGCGCCGGAGCCTGCGAATGTCGTGGGGGCCGGGCTGAAGCGGCTCGCCATCCCGCTGCTCGCCATTCTCCTCGTCGGCGCGCTGCTGGCCTTCGCCAATGGCAACTGGGCGCAATGGGCGAGCAATCGGCCGACGCAAACCACGGACGACGCCTATGTCGAGGCCGACGTCTCCACGCTGAGCGCCCGCATCACCGGCAATGTGCTGAAGGTTCTGGTCGACGACTACCAGACGGTGAAGGCCGGCCAGCCGCTCGTCGAGATCGATCCCGCCGACTATCAGGCGAGCCTTGCCGGCGCGCAGGCGAGCGTCGACGGCGCGGCGGCGGCGCTTGCCAACCTCGCCAATCAGGAAGAACTCCAGCGCGCCCTCATCGTGCAGGCACAGGCGCAGTTCGTCTCGGCCAAGGCCGTCGCCACCGAGATGGAGGAGGAGTTCAACCGCCAGCAGGCCCTCGTCGATGGCGGCATCGCCGGCACGCAGCAGCGTCTCCAGCAGGCCACCGCCAATCTCGCCAAGGCGAATGCCGATGTCCGCGAGGCGGAAGCCGCTATCGAGGCGCAGAAGCGCCAGCTCGACGTGCTCATCGGTGAGGAAGGCGCGCTGCACGCAACGCTCGACGGCGCGAAGGCCAACCTGCAGACAGCCCAGCTCAAGCTCGGCTACACCACGGTGGTCGCGCCGTTCGACGGCACGGTTAGCGCACGGCTGGTGCAGGTGGGCGATTATGTGAACGTCGGCACCAACCTGATCGCCGCCGTGCCGATCCCCAACGTCTATGTCCGCGCGAACTTCAAGGAGACCCAGCTGACCCATGTGGCGCCCGGTCAGCGGGTGGACGTGACGGTGGACACTTTCCCCGGCCAGACCCTCGCCGGCCATGTGGAGCGCGTCTCCCCGGCCAGCGGCGCGGTCTTCGCCCTGCTGCCGCCCGACAATGCCACGGGCAATTTCACCAAGGTGGTGCAGCGCATCCCCGTGCGCATCGCCTTCGATCCCGGCCAGCCGCTGGTGGCGCGCCTGCGCGCCGGCATGTCGGTGGAGGCGCGCATCCATGTCGAGGAGCACGTCGCCTCGGCCACGCCGGCTGCGCCATGAGCGCCGCCGCTCGCCCCTTGACCGTGCTGTGGGGGCGGCTCACCGGCCGCACCGGGCTGATCATCAGCGGCCCCTTGCTGTCCCCTGACGCCAAGCCGCTGATCCAGCCGGTGCTGGCGGCGGCGGCGGTGCTGCTCGGCTCCTTCATCGTCGGCTTCGACACGCGGCTCTTTTCCATCGGCCTGCCGGATCTGCGCGGCGCCTTCGAGCTGAGCTTCGACCAGGGCGCCTGGCTGAGCACGGTTGCCACCGCGCCGCAAATCTTCATCGCGCCCGCTGTGCCCTGGCTCGCCGCCACCTTCGGCGTCGGGCGCGTGCTGTTCTGGCCGAGCCTCGCCTATGCGCTGCTTTGCTTGATCATCCCGTCGGCGCAGGGCTTCGAGATGCTGGTCGTGCTGCATGCGCTGCGCGGGCTGCTGCTCGGCGTGTTCATACCCGCCACCATCATGATCATCTTCCGCCGGCTGCCGATCAGCTGGTGGGTGCCGGCCATCGCCATCTACTGCTTCCGCCTCGCCTTCTCGCAGAGCGTGGGCGTCGCCCTGGTCGGGTTCTATGTCGAGCATCTCGGCTGGCAGTGGGTGTACTGGCAGGACGTGATCCTCGCCCCGCTCATCGGCCTGCTGATCCGTGCGGGGACGCCGCCGGCCCGCATCGACATCGGCCTGCTGGAGCGGGCGGACTGGGGCGGCATGGCGCTGCTCGGCACCGGCTGGGCGCTGATCTATATCGCCCTCGACCAGGGTAACCGGCTCGACTGGCTGCAATCGGGCCTCATCCTGACGCTGCTGGCGGCGGGCGCCGCGCTGGTCATCGGCTTTTTCATCAATGAGCAGCTGGTGGCCAATCCCTGGGCCAGCCACACGGTGATCGCCAGCCGCAACGTGCTGCTGGCCTTCCTCGCCATCCTCTGCTTCGACGTCGCCAGCATCTCCAACAGCTATCTGGTGCCGAACTTCCTCGTGGCGGTCGCCGGGTTGCGGCCGGAGGAGATCGGCAGACCGCTGGTGTTGGGCACGGCGGTGCCGCTGGTCCTGCTCATGCCGGTGGCGGTAATGGCGATCAGGCGGTTCGACGCCCGCCTCAGCCTCCTCATCGGCTTCGCCGCCTTCGCGGTGGCGGGCGAGCTGGGCACGACGATCACCCATGAATGGTCGCCCTGGACCTTCCTGCCCATCCTGCTGATCCAGTCCGTCGGGCAGGCCTTCACCTTCCTCGCCGCCGTCGTCTACATCCTCGCCAATTCCGACCCGAAGCTCTCCACCTCGGTCGCCGCCCATGTGCAGGTGCTCCGGCTCGGCGGGGCGGAGATGGGGCTGAGCCTGATGGCGACGCTGCTGCGCCAGCGCGAGCAGCTGCACTCCTATCTCCTCGGCCTCCACGTCTCGGCGTCGAGCGGGACGGTGGACGGGGCAGTGCAGGGGCTCGCCGGCAGCTTCAGCGGCGCGGGCGGGTCGAGCCAGCTCGCCACCGCGCGCGGCATCGGCACACTCGCCCAACTGGTGGCGCGCGAGGCCAATGTGCTCGCCTATATCGACGGATTCCGCGTCAGTTATTGGGCGGCGCTGGCCGGCCTGCTGGTCGTCGCCTTCATGGGCGCGGCACCCAAAGGGCCGCTGACTCCGCGCTGAATAAGTAACTGAATACCTTTTTTCATACCAAGGTATCTGTACGTCACACTCATCATATAGGCGGCGGAACCCACCGTAGAATGGAGCTTCTGGCCCCGGGAAATACTCTCTGATCACACCGCATGAGGATCAAGGAGTTCCCGCCATGTCACTCCACGTCGCGCCCCCGCCGCCCGCGCCGCTGCCTCTCGCCACCTATCCGTCCCACGCAGCCGCGCGTCCCGGCCGCGATCGCCTGTCGGTCGAGCTCGGCCATATGGGCGTCGTGGTGGCGATCTCCACGCCCGGCGCCCGGCGCGAGCCGGCGGATGACGCCAGGCTCCGCCTCGAAGTGCCGCCGGCCGCCTTCGACCGCTATCTCGGCCTGTTCACCGACGGCGAGCGCGCCGGACTGGCAAGCGCCAGCGACCCGGTGGTGCGCCGTCTGTCCCGCGCGCTGGACGAGATCGGGAGCGATCCGGCCGCATCCGCCGGCGGCTTCGGCGGGCTCTACGCCGATGCGCTGCGCCTAGCCATCGTCGCCCGCCTCGCGGGCAGCGATGCCGAAGACCTGTCGGGCGCCCCCCTCTTCGTCGCCCCCGAGCCGCAGGTCGACGCCGAGGCCCCCATCCGCGAACCGCGCCGGCCGAAATCCGGCCTGCCGAAATGGCGTTTCAAGCGGGTGGCCGCCTATGTCGAGGAGCATCTGGGCACGAGCATCACGCTGGCCGACATGGCCAACGCCGCCGGGCTCAGCCGGATGCATTTCGCCGCCCAATTCCGTGTGCTGACCGGGCTGCGCCCGCATGAATATCTGCTGCGCCAGCGCATCGAGCGCGCCCAGCAGATGCTGGTGGAGACCCGCGACCCGCTGGTGGAGATCGCCCTGGCGGTCGGCTTCCAGACGCAGGCGCACTTCACCACCGTGTTCCGCCGTTTCGTCGGCGATACGCCCTATCAGTGGCGCGCGGCCAATCGCGGCCGCGGCTGAACCGGCCTCATACCTGAGGATGGTATCCTCATCCTCAGGTGTACCGCCGCCGCACCTTTCGCCGGATTGCCGGCCGCGGCCCGCGCCCTACCTTGGCGTCCCATCACCCGGCCCGTTCCGCGACCTCTTCCACAGACCCGCACCGGGAGCCGAACCGTGACCGATCCGCACCTTGCCCTGCCCGCCGCCTCCCGCCGCGACGTTCTCGCGCTCGGTGCCAGCGCCGCCGCCCTTGCGGCCCTGCCGAGCCTGCCGGCCTTCGCCGCCACCACGGCGTCCACCTCTTCCTCTTCCGCTGAAAGGACCACGACCATGGGTTACGTCACCACCAAGGACGGCGTCGAAATCTTCTACAAGGACTGGGGTCCGAAGAACGCCCAGCCCATCGTCTTCCACCACGGCTGGCCGCTCTCGGCGGACGACTGGGACACGCAGATGATGTTCTTCCTGGCCAATGGCTACCGCGTGGTCGCCAGCGACCGCCGCGGCCATGGCCGCTCGTCGCAGGTCAGCGACGGTCATGACATGGACCACTACGCCGCCGACGTCTCGGCCGTGGTCGAGCATCTCGACCTGAAGAACGCCGTCCATATCGGCCATTCCACCGGCGGCGGGCAGGTCGCGCGCTATGTGGCGAAGTACGGCATTCCGCAGGGCCGCGTCGCCAAGGCTGTGCTGGTCGCCGCCGTGCCGCCGATCATGCTGAAGACCGAGGCCTATCCGGGTGGCCTGCCGATCGAGGTGTTCGACGGCTTCCGCGCCGCGCTCGCCGCCAACCGCGCGCAGTTCTTCCTCGATGTCGCCGCCGGGCCGTTCTACGGCTTCAACCGCGAAGGCGCGAAGGTCTCGCAGGGCGTGATCAATAATTGGTGGCGCCAGGGCATGATGGGCGCCGCCAAGGCGCATTACGATGGCATCAAGGCCTTCTCCGAGACCGACCAGACGGCCGACCTCAAGGCGATGACCGTGCCGACCCTCGTGCTGCAGGGCGATGACGACCAGATCGTGCCCTACAAGGAGGCCGCCGAACTGCAGGCGAAGCTGCTGCCGAACCCGACGCTCAAGATCTATCCGGGCTTCCCGCACGGCATGCTCACAACCCATGCCGATGTCGTCAACCCGGACATCCTCGCCTTCATCAAGGGCTGACCCCCGCCCCCGCGATGACGAAAGGCCGGCCCCTGGGGCCGGCCTTTCTGCGTCTACCAGCGCAGCAGGCGACGGCCGGCCACATAGCCGGCGGCGCTGACGATCAGGATGGCGAGGCTGTACCAAGTGGCGACGAAAAGCGGGCTGTCATCCGGGCAATGCAGCGCATAGACCGCCGCACCGATGGCACCCGCCGCCAGCCCGGCCGCCGCGCCGGCAAAGCCGGGATCGGACGGCGCGGAGGCCCGCAGCGCCCAGAGGATCGCGACCAGAGGCGCGACCGATACGAGCGGGATGAAGACAAGGCAGAAACTGGCGTGCAGCCCTTCCAAGCCCTCCATCCAGCGCGCGCGGGGTAACGCCACGAGCTCGGCCGACACGGCCAGAAGCAGCAGGCCGAGCGGCAGAAACAGAAGCCGCAGGCGCGGGCGCAGCTTCAGGCCCGGCCGCCCGACACGGAACAATACCCAGCCCGCGAGAACCGCGAGCAGCAGCGTGAAGCTGATCTTGAACAGGACACGGCTGGTCTCCAGCGCACTGGCAAGGTCCGGCCGTAGCCCGATCGTCCCTCCCAGAAGCGCCAGCGCCGCCGCCGCCCCGCCTGCGAGGGCGAGCGCGAGGACCGCGCCGAGGCGTCCCCTCACCGGGGCATCCTGCGCCAGCAGGCTGATCAGCTCGTCGGTTTTCACGCTTCCTCACTCCGGTAAAGCCGCGCCAGCGTCTTCAAGGCGCGGTGCAGCGCCACGCGCACGGCGCCCTCGCTCATCTGCAACCGCGCCGCCGTCTCGCGCACCCCCTCGCCCTTGAGCGAGATGGAGCGCACGATGTCGCGCTGCGGATCCTTGAGCTGCTCCAGCAGCTGTTCCACGTCGATCCGGTCGCCGGGATCGGCGGCCGGCTCGGCTTCCAATATCTCCATGACGTCATCGATCGGCGTCGTCGCCTCCCGGCCGCGCCGCCGCAGGCTGTCGATCAGCTTGTTGCGCACGATGGTCGAGAGCCACGGCCCGATCGGGCGCGCGGGATCCCACGTCCCGCGCTTGAGGTGCACCGCCAGCAGCACCTCCTGCACGACATCCTCGACGTCACTCTCCGAGGCGCCGAACGCCCGGCAGCGGCGGCGGGCAATGGCGCGCAGATGCGGCGTCACCGCTGCGAGGAAACAGCGATAGGCGTGGCTGTCACCGGCGTTTGCCCGGCGCATCCATTCGGCCCACTCCGCTTCCCGGCTCGCTTGCGTCACGTCATCCCCATTACGCGGGCGGGCGGCACATTGTTACAGGCCCATGAACTTTATGTGGAGCCGAGGCCGCGGGCTCCCGGCAGGAGCCGGCAGGGCGCCCGATCCCACGCGCTGAAAAAAGATTCGCGGTGCCAGTGTAACGACGGATGGGGGGCCCGCGTAGCTGTGGTGTCGGCCCGCCATGGCCGATCCCAACGGAGATCATCCCATGAAGAACAGCGTCGCCACCCTGGCGCTGGCGGGTTCGCTCGCCACCGCCATCGCCACCCTTGCCGCGCCCGCCGCCCATGCCGCCGACAAGGAAAAGTGCTTCGGCGTCGCCCTGAAGGGGCAGAATGACTGCGCCGCCGGCCCCGGCACCACCTGCGCCGGCACCTCCAAGGTCGACTACCAGAAGAACGCCTGGAAGCTGGTTCCCGCCGGCACCTGCACGACCATGAAGACCCCGAACGGCATGGGTTCGCTGACGGCCGGCCCGGCCCCGACCTGAGGTCGCGCCCCGCTCAGCCCGCACACCCGGCGGCGCGGCCTTGTCCAGTGGCGACAATGCCGCGCCGCGTCCCACTCACGCGAGCGAACCGCCATGATCCCGAGCATCCTTCCCCCGCGTCCCGGCGTCGGCTTCAAGCCGGAGCACTTCGCCGCCATCACTGCCGAGCGCCAGCCACTCGGCTTCTTCGAGGTTCATGCGGAGAATTACATGGGCGCGGGCGGCCCGCCCCACGCCCAGCTCACACGCCTCAGGGCCGATTACGCCCTGTCGATCCACGGCGTGGGCCTCTCCATCGGCTCGATGCAGCCGTTGGACCGGGATCATCTTAGCCGGCTGCGCACGCTGTGCGCCCGCTACGAGCCCGAGAGCTTTTCCGAGCATCTCGCCTGGTCGAGCCATGACAGCGTGTTCCTCAACGACCTGCTGCCTCTGCCCTATACGCGCGAGACTCTGGAACGCGTCGCCGATCACATCGACCTCGTGCAGGAAACGCTCGGCCGCCCCATGCTGCTGGAGAACCCGGCGACCTATGTGAGCTTCGCCGCCAGCACCATCGAGGAGACCGATTTCCTCGCTCAGCTCGCGCGGCGCACCGGCTGCGGGCTGCTGCTCGACGTGAACAATGTGCTTGTCGCCGCCACCAACCATCATCTCGACCCGCGCGCTTATCTCGCGCGCTTTCCACTGGCCGAGGTGCGCGAGATCCATCTCAGCGGCCATGCCGCGACGGTGGACGACCATGGCGCGCCGCTCTTGATCGACAGCCATGATACACCGGTGACGGACGAGGTCTGGGCGCTCTATGCCGAGGTGATCGCCCGCACCGGCCCCATCGCCACCCTCATCGAATGGGACAATGACGTGCCGGACTGGCCGGTACTGCGGGCCGAAGCGGAAGCGGCAGACGCCCTGCTCGCGCGAACCCGGCGGCAGGCGGCGTGAGGCGGCCATGAACCTCGACCCCGCCGCGACGCAGACCGCCTTTGCCGCCGCCCTCGCCGACCCGGCGCAGCCAGTGCCCGACGGCCTGGCCGCGTGGCATGGCGGCACGCCTGCGCGGCGCTTCGCGGTCTACCGCAACAATGTCACCGTCAGCCTGATGGAGGCGCTCGGCGCCCGCTATCCGGCGGTGAAAGCCATTGTCGGCGACGATTTCTTCGCCGCCCTCGCCCGGCTCTATGTCGGCGCCCATCCCCCGCGCTCGCCGCTGATGATGACCTATGGCGGTGAGTTCGCGGATTTTCTCAACGGTTTCGAGCCGGCGGAGAGCCTGCCCTATCTGCCGGATGTCGCCCGGCTGGAAGAGGCCCGTAGCCGCGCTTACCACGCCGCCGACGCCGCCCCGCTCGATCCGGCGATGCTTGCCGGGCTGGCGCCGGAGCAGGTGGCGGGGCTGCGCTTCACCCCGCACCCCGCACTCGCCCTTCTGCGCTCCCACCATCCGGTGGTGACGATCTGGGCGATGAATGCCGGGGAGATCACGCCCGCCCCGATCGAGCATTGGCAGGGCGAGGACGCGCTCGTCACCCGCCCCCATCTCACCGTCGAGATCCACCGCCTGCCGGCAGGCGCTAGCGCCTTCATCGCCGCGCTGACTGAGGGCCTCACGCTCTCGGACGCTGTCGCGCTGGGAGCGCAGGCCACCGCCGCTTTTGATCTGTCCGCCACGCTCGCGCTCACCCTCGCCAGCGGGGCTTTCACCGGAGCGTCCCATGACTGAGATTGCCCGCCTGCTCCTGACCGGCCGCGCCCTCGCCGGGCGAATCCCTGATGATCTCATCGCGCTCATCGCCCGGCTCTCCATCGCCGGCGTGTTCTGGCAGTCCGGCCAGACCAAGGTGGACGGCTTCATGGTGACCGACAGCGCGGTCTTCCTGTTCGAGACCGAGTACCAGCTCCCCCTCGTCAGCCCCGTCATCGCCGCGCATCTCGCGGCGCTGGCCGAGCACCTGTTCCCGGTGCTGCTGGTACTCGGCCTCGCCAGCCGGCTCTCAGCCCTGGCGCTGCTCGGCATGACGCTGGTGATCCAGCTCCTCGTCTATCCCGGCGCCTGGCCGACCCACGGCACCTGGGCCGCCTGCCTGCTCATCATCCTCGCTTATGGGCCGGGCCGGTTTTCGCTCGACCATCTCCTCGCCCCGCGGCTCGGCCTGAGGCCGGCCGCCGCGTGAGCGAGCGTTCAGCGCGCCGGCACCGCCCGCTGGCGCTGCTCGCCAAGGCCGGCAATGAACAGGTGCATGGTCTGTCCGGCCTTGAGATAGACCGGCGGCTTGTGGCCGAGCCCGACACCCGGCGGCGTGCCGGTGGTGATGATGTCGCCCGGCTGGAGGCTCATGAACTGGCTGATATAGGAGACGATGAACGGCACGCTGAAGATCATCGTGCGCGTCGAGCCGCTCTGGAAGCGCCTGCCGTCCACCTCCAGCCACATATCGAGCACGTGCGGGTCGGGGATCTCGTCGGTCGTGACCAGCCATGGGCCGATAGGTCCGAAAGTGTCACAGCCCTTGCCCTTGTCCCACTGCCCGCCGCGCTCCAGCTGGAAGGCGCGCTCGGAGACGTCATTGACGATGCAGTAGCCGGCGACATGGGCATAGGCGTCCTCGACCGCCACATATTTTGCGGGCTTGCCGATGATGATGCCGAGCTCGACCTCCCAGTCGGTCTTTTCCGAGCCGCGCGGGATTTCCACATCGTCATTCGGCCCGACGATGCAGCTCGTCGGCTTCATGAACAGCACCGGCTCGGTGGGGATGGGCATGCCGGCCTCCTCGGCATGGTCGGAATAATTGAGGCCGACGCAGACGAACTTGCCGATGCCGCCCACCGGCGCCCCAAGGCGCGGGGAGCCCTCCACCGCCGGCAATTCGGCCGGATCGAGCGCGGCAAGGCGGGCGAGGCTCTCCGGCAGCAGCGCCTCGCCGGTGATGTCGGCAATGTAGTCGGAGAGATCGCGCAGCACGCCGGCGCCATCCACCAGGCCCGGCTTTTCCCGGCCGACCTCACCGTAGCGAACGAGCTTCATCCGGCTGTCTCCTTGCTGTGTGATCCTGTCTGCACACATCGATCGCCGCCCGCGCGGGGAAAAGCAACCGTCGCCGTGCGAAGTCGAAACGTCGGCATGCACCCGCGCGGCGGGCGGTTATCGTACTGCCGTGCGGCTTCGCTGACGCCGCTGTGCAGTGCCGCGCGGACACGCTGATAAAATGTTTAGCAGTTATGCAAGGCGCGGTTTCCCGATAGTCTCGACAGCGGCACGCCCCTCGTCTTACGATCATTCTTAATCTCGGAATGGATTGTCGCCGTCTCGCTGGGTGCAGGCCGGGCAGCCGCGACGATCCTCTATTGGGTATCTTGATGGAACGCGCACCCGTCCCCGCTCCCCAGCCTGAGCTCTCCCGGCCGGGCCGCGGGACGCCGCGCATCCTGATGTACAGCCACGACACCTATGGGCTGGGGCACATCCGCCGCTCGCGCGCCATCGCCAATGCGCTGGTCGCGGCCCATGGTGACCTCTCGGTGCTCATCATCTCCGGCTCCTCGCTCGCCGGCAGCTTCAATTTCGCGCCGGGCATCGACTTCGTGCATGTGCCGGGCGTCGCCAAGAGCGAGAATGGCAGCTACGCCAGCGCCAATCTCCGGCTCGACGTCGCCGAGGTCACCGCCATCCGCGAGGCGCTGATCCGCCAGACGGCGGAATCCTTCCGGCCGGACATCTTCATCGCCGACAAGGAGCCCGCCGGCTTTCGCGGCGAGCTGCTGCCGAGCCTGAAGCTGATGGGCAGCATGGGCACGCGCCGCATCATCGGCATTCGCGACGTGCTGGACAGCCCGGACGTCATTCGCGCCGAGTGGCACGACAAGGGCGCCATCCGCGCCATGACCGATTATTACGACGACGTGCTGGTCTATGGCGCCGAGGAGTTCTACCGCCCGCTCGAGGGCATCCCCATGCCGGCCGATTTGCATTCGCGCATCGTCTATACCGGCTATCTGCGCCGCTCCGTGCCGGGCGGGGCCGCCGCGATGCGCTACCCGCGCGCCACCAAGGGCCCCTTCATCCTCGTCACCACCGGTGGCGGTGCCGACGGCGCCGGCCTGATCGACTGGGTGATCTCCGCCTATGAGGCGGCGCCGGACATTCCGCTGCCCGCCGTCATCACCTTCGGCCCCTTCCTGTCGAACAAGCAGCGCGGGCAGTTCATGGAGCGCATCGAGCGGCTGCCCAAGGTCGACGCCATCACCTTCGATCCCAAGATCGAGCGGCTGATGAGCCGGGCCACCGCCGTGGTCGCCATGGGCGGCTACAACACGTTTTGCGAGATCCTCTCCTTCGACAAGCCGGCGCTGCTGGTGCCGCGCTCGCGCCCGCGCCAAGAACAGCTCATCCGCGCCACGCGCGCCGAAAAGCTCGGCCTCGTGCGCATGCTGGTCGATCCGGTGGAAGCCGGCGAGGCCGAGCGCGACCCGCTGGTGATGGCGCAGGCGCTCACCGCCCTGCGCGGCCAGCCCGCCCCCTCGCAGGCCAATATGCCCGGCGTGCTGGACGGCCTCACCCGCATCGCCGACCATCTCGGCCCGCATCTGGGGGCGCAGGCGCAGCGTGCCGCGTCGCTCGGCGTCGGGGGCTGACTTGCTCGAGCGTTCCCCGCCGGGAACGGCGCGCCCGGAGGGCGCCCGGCCCACCGAGCCTGCCCCGGATGCCCCGCCCGGCCCGCGCCTTGCCATCGTGCTGAAGGGCTATCCGCGCCTGTCCGAGACCTTCATCGCCCAGGAAATCCTGGAGCTGGAGCGGCGGGGCTTCGCCTTCGACATCTGGTCGCTGCGCCGCCCGACCGATCGCTACCGGCACCCGATGCATGAGGCGATCAGCGCGCGGCTGCTCTATTTGCCGGAATATCTGAAGGACGATCCGCGCCGCGTCCTCAAGGGCTTTGTCCATGCGGTGCGCCGCCTGCGCTTTCGCGAGCTGATGCGGGTCTTCCTGCGCGATCTCGCCCGCGACCCGACGCCGAACCGGATGCGGCGGCTCGGGCAGGCCTGCGTGCTCGCCCGCGAGCTGGATCCCGCTATTAGCCATCTGCATGTGCATTTTCTGCACACGCCGGGCTCGGTGACGCGCTACGCGGCGCTGCTGACCGGGCGCAGCTTCTCCTTCTCCGCCCATGCCAAGGACATCTGGACCACCCCGGAATGGGAACGGCGCGAGAAGATCGCGGATGCCGCCTGGGGCGTGACCTGCACCGCCGATGGCTGGCGCGAGCTCACCCGCGTCGCGGGCACATCGGCCCGAAAGGTCGAGCTGGTCTATCATGGCCTCGATCTCGACCGCTTCCCCGCCCCGCCCGTGCGCGATCGGCAAGCGGATGGCAGCGACCCCGCCGACCCGGTGCGGCTGGTC
The DNA here is from genome assembly GCF_029760895.1 of Ancylobacter sp. WKF20. NCBI lineage: Bacteria > Pseudomonadati > Pseudomonadota > Alphaproteobacteria > Hyphomicrobiales > Xanthobacteraceae > Ancylobacter > Ancylobacter sp. WKF20. The sequence goes on along the minus strand of NZ_CP121679.1, from coordinate 4,057,008 downwards.
GCGGTCGGGCGCGCCGTCGCCAAGAAGGGCTTCGACACGCTGCTCACCGCGCTCGGCAGCCTTCCGCCCGCGCTCAACTGGCGGCTGGTGCATATCGGCACAGGCCCGCTCATCGCGCCGCTGAAGGAGCAGGCGGAGCGGCTCGGCATTGCCGGACGCATCGAGTGGCGCGGCAGTCAGGCGCAGACGGCGGTGATCGCCGCGCTGCGCGAAGCCGATCTCTTCGTGCTGCCGAGCCAGCCGGGCGAGGATGGCGACCGCGACGGCCTGCCCAATGTCATCATGGAAGCCGCCACGCAGGCGCTGCCCATCGTCTCCACCCGCTTTGCCGGCGTGCCGGAATTCGTCACCGATGGCGAGAACGGCCTTCTGGTGCCGCCGGCCGACGCGCCAGCGCTGGCGGCGGCGCTGGCAGCGCTGATCGCCGCTCCCGACCGGCGACGCGAACTCGGAGAGGCGGCGCGGGCGCGGCTCGTCGCCGATTTCACCTTCGAGGCAGGCATAGACCGGCTGGAGACCCGGATGCGGCAGTCGGCCGACGCGCCTTCCGCCCCGGCCCGCGCCTGAGCCATGCGCTGCCTGTTCCTCGCGCCGCTGAAATCGCCGGACCACCCGGTGCCCTCGGGCGACAGGACCATGGCGCGGCTGTTCCTCAAGCTGCTGCGCCATAGCGGCTATGAGGCGGAGCTGGCCTCCCCCTTCCGCAGCTTCCATACCGATCCGGCACGGGTGGACTGGGCGGCGCTGGAGCGGGAAGCGGCGCAGGAGGTGGAGCGCATCCTCGCCGCCACCCGGCCGGCGGAGATCGCCTGCGTCTTCACCTACCACGTCTATTACAAGGCGCCGGACCTGATCGGCCCCGCCCTCGCGGCACAACTCGGCGTGCCCTATGTGATCGCGGAAGCTTCGCGCGCCCCGAAGCGCGCGACGGGCCCCTTCGCGGAAGGCCACGCACGGGCGGAGGCGGCGATGGACGCGGCGACGCTCATCCTCACGCCCACAGCCGCCGACCGCGAGGTGCTGGACCGGCTGCGCCCCCTGCATCAGCGTGTCATCGATCTCAAGCCCTTCCTCGATCTTGCCGACTGGCCCCTGGCCGGGGCGGCTGCCGAACCACGCGACGCCGGGCCGACCCGCCTCGTCACGCTGGCCATGATGCGGCCGGGCGACAAGCTCGCCTCCTACCGCCAGCTGGCGCAGGCGCTGGCCGGCGTCGAGGCGCCCTGGACGCTCGACATCATCGGCGACGGCCCGGCGCGCGCCGAGGTCGAGACCGCCTTCGTGCGTTTCGGGGGCCGCGTGCGCTTCCATGGCGCAATCACCGATCGCGCGGCGCTCGGCGCCCTGTTCCATGCGTCCGATGTCTTCGTCTGGCCGGGTGTGAACGAGGCGTTCGGCGCGGTGTATCTGGAAGCGCAGGCGCATGGCCTGCCCTGCCTCGCCAGCGGCTATGGCGGCATCGCCGACACGATGCTCCCCGGCACGACCGGCCTCATCACTCCCGCCGGCGACATCCCCGCCTTCCGCGCGGCGCTGATCGACCTCATCACCACCCCGGCGCGCCGGCGCGCCATGGGCGAGGCCGCCGCCCGCTTCATCGCCGCCGAGCGTGACCTGCCCAAGGCGGCAGCGACCCTGAAGGCGGCATTTGGCGCCTGTGACATCGCCTTGCCGCAGGGCTGTGCAGAATGAGCCCCATGACAGATTCATCCCGCCGCCCGCGCCTCTTGATCGCCGTGACGCATCTGCTCGGCGTCGGCCATCTCGCCCGCATGGCGGCGGTGGGACGCGCGCTAGCCGGCGCGGGATGGGCGGTCACGCTGGTCTCGGGCGGGCGCCCGGCCGCGACCGTCAACACGCAAGGCTGCACCCTCGTCCAGCTTCCCCCGGTCCATTGCGTCGGCACGGATTTCGCCACGCTCTATGCGGCGCCGGGCGTGCTGGCGGATGCAGGCCACTTCGCCGCGCGGCGCGGGGCGCTGTTGGCCGCCTTCGATGCGGCGGCACCCGATGTGCTCATCACCGAGCTCTACCCGCTCGGCCGCCGCTCGCTGGCGTCGGAGTTCGACGCCCTGCTCGCCCATGCCCAGAACCAGACGCCGCGCCCGCTCATCCTCGGCTCGATCCGCGACGTGCTGAACCCGCCCTCGCGGCCGCACCGGGCGGAACAGGCCCTCGCCAAGTTAGGGGCCTTCTATGACGGCGTGCTGTTCCACGGCGCCGCCGGTGTCGTGCCGCTCAGCGCCTCCTGGCCGAGCACGCCGGCGCTGGAACGGCGGCTGATCGAGACCGGCTATGTGCATGACGGCGCGCGGGCGGCAGAGGCGACCGGTCCTGACGGCACCGACGAGATTCTCGTCTCCGGTGGCGGCTCGGCGGCCGGCCTGCCGCTTGCCCGGCTGACGGTGGAGGCGGCCCGCCTGATGCCGGAGCGGCGCTGGCGCCTGCTGATCGGCGCGGGTGTCTCGCCGGAAGCCTTCGATGCGCTCGCCACGCTTGCCCCGCTCAATATGGTGGTGGAGCGGGCGCGACCGGACTTTCCGGCGCTGCTCGCCCGCGCGGCGCTGTCGATCAGTCAGGCCGGCTACAACACGGTGCTGGACCTTGCCGCCGCCAATGCGCGCGCCATTCTCGTGCCCTTCGCGGAGGGGGCGGAGAAGGAACAGACCCTGCGCGCCGGCGAACTCGCCCGGCGCGGCCTTGCCCGCGTGCTGGCGCTGGAGACGCTGACGGCGCCGGCATTGACCGAAGCCGCTCGCGATCTCCTCGCCGCCCCCCGGCCCGACTGGTCCGCCATCGGCCGCGACGGCGCCTCCCGCACCGCGACCGTGCTGAGCGACCTTCTCGCCCACCGCGACCGGGTGGAGGCCGCATGGCAGCGGCTGGATGCTGTGCTCGCGCAAGCCCGCGCGGCCGGGCGCATCCTCGATTTCTGGTGGCGCGACGATGACGCTGTGGCTCCAACCCCGGCGCTCGACGCGCTGCTCGCCCGCGCCGCCCGCTGGCAGGTGCCGCTCTCGCTCGCCGTCATCCCCGCCCGCGCCACCCCGGCGCTGGCCGCACGGCTGCGGGAGGAGCGGCGCGTCGACGTGCTCGTGCACGGTCTCGCCCATGAAAACCACGCCCCGGCCGATCAGAAGAAGGCCGAATTCGGCGCGCATCGCCTTGCCGAGGTGATGGCCGTCGAAGCCCACAGCGCCCGCGAACGGATCGAGGCGACGTTCGGCGCGCAGGCGCTGCCGGTCTTCGTGCCGCCCTGGAACCGCATCGCGCCGGCGCTCCTGCCCATGCTGGCGAATGAGGGCTATGCCGCGCTCTCCACCTTCAAGCGCCGCACGACGCGCGAGGCTGCGCCGGGGCTGGTCGCGCTCAACACCCATTGGGATCCGATCGACTGGAAGGGCGGCGGCGGACTCGCCGACGAGGCCGGGCTGATCGACCTGATGGCCGGCCTCATCACCGAGGAACTGGCATCACCGCCGGGCACGCTGGAGCCTATCGGCCTGCTCACCCACCACCTCGTGCATGATGGCTGGATCGACCGCTTCCTCGACACGATGATCGGCCGGCTGCTGGATTCAGGCGCCGCGCGCTTCGTCGCGCTGGGCGATCAGCTTGAGACCGGACGCCGGTAGAGATAATAGCGCCCCTCGCGCGCCCCGGCCGGCAGCGGCACTGTCTCGAAACCGGGCAGTTCCAGCGGCAGGTCGGACATGATGAACCCGCCCGGCGCGATGAGCGGCGGCAGCAGGCGGGCGGACATCGCCGCCACCGCCCGGTTGCTCTCGCGATCGAACGAGCCGAGATCCGCATTGGCCAGCACCACTCTCCCGGCAAGGCGCAGGGCGAGCGGGGGCAGCGTTTCCTCGATCTCGCCGAGGATGAGATGCGCCGGGTCCGGCTGGCAGTCGGAATAGGCCTTGTTCACCCGGTCGAAGACGTAGATCTCCCGGTCCGGCAGATGGCGGCGCAGGTGATCGAAGGTGCGACCGAGGCCGAGGCCGAATTCCACCACCGGGCCGGGGAGAGTGGCGATGGCGTCAAAGGCATAGCCAAGGCAGGCATGCTGCGCCTCCAGCCGGAACAGCGTCTTCTCAAGGCGCGACAGGCCAGACGTCGAGATTTCGGACATGCGGTTTCCCAACTCAGCGATAGGGGTCGGCCGCGTCGCGCAGGCCGTCGCCGAGGAAGTTGAAGGCGAGGATCACCGCGATCACCGGCACCACCGGCAGGATCAGCCAGGGATAGAGCACGACGATGTTGATGTTCTGCGCCTCGTTCAGCATCACCCCCCAGCTTGTGATCGGCGGGCGCAGGCCGAGGCCGAGGAAGGACAGCGCGGTCTCGCCGAGGATCATCGAGGGAATGGCGATGGTCGCCATGGCGATGAGGTGGCTCATGAAGCCGGGCACGAGATGGCGGAACACGATGCGCGGCGTGCGCGCGCCCATGAGCTGGGCGGCGACGACATAATCATCCTCGCGCAGCGACAGAAGCTTGGAGCGCACGGCGCGGGCGAGCCCGGTCCAGTCCATCAGGCCGAGGATGACGGTGATGCCGAAATAGACCACGATCGGGCTCCAGCTTGGCGGCATGATGGAAGAGAGCGCCAGCCAGAGCGGGATATGCGGCAGCGACTGCACGACCTCGATCACCCGCTGCACCAGAAGATCGAACAGCCCGCCATAATAGCCGGCGAGACCGCCGATCACGACGCCGAGCGTGAAGCTCACGGCGATGCCGATGAGGCCGATGGTCAGCGAGATGCGCGCGCCATAGATGAGGCGCGAGAGCATGTCGCGGCCCAGCCGGTCGGTGCCGAGCAGGAACAGCGTGCCGCCCTCGCCCGGACACATCAGGTGCCGGTTGCCTTCGATGAGCCCCCAGAACTGGTAGCGGTCGCCCCGGCAGAAGAACCGCACCGGGTACACGCGGCTGGTGTCCTCGGTGTAGGTCCGGCGCAGCGTGTCCATGTCGAGCTTGTATTTCAGCCCATAGGTGAACGGCCCGATGAAGCTGCCTTCATGGAACAGGTGGATAGCCTGCGGCGGGCTGCGGATGAAGTCGGTATGGCGCTCCTGGTAGTTATAGGGCGCGAGGAATTCGCAGATCAGGATCGCCGCATAGAGCACGGCGAGGAAGATGCCGGAAGCGAGCGCCAGCCGGTGGCGCTTGAACTTCCACCACATCAGCGTGAGCTGGGAGGCGAGGGTGACCCGCTCCTGCTCAGGGGTCATCGGCTCCATCGCCTTGGGGTCGAAGGCGCCGGTAGCGACGTAATGCGGCAGCGGCGCGCCGGCCGGCGGCAAGGCGGACGCGAGATCGGGGGCGGCGGGCGCGCTCATTTCGTGCTGCCCCCCTGAAGCCGGATGCGCGGATCCAGGAAGGCGAGCGCGATGTCGGAGATCAGCACGCCGACGACCGTGAGGCAGGACAGGAACAAGAGGAAGGAGCCGGCCAGATACATGTCCTGGCTCTGCAGCGCGCGCAGCAGCAGCGGCCCGGTGGTCTGCAGCGAGAGCACGACGGCGGTCAGCTCCGAGCCGGAGACGATGCTCGGCAGCACGTCGCCAATGTGCGAGACGAAGAAGTTGAGCGACATGCGCAGCGGGTATTTGCGCAGCGCCTTGCCCGGCGGCAGGCCCTTGGCCTTGGCGGTCACGTAATACTGCTTCTGCAGCTCGTCGAGCAGATTGGCGCGGATGGCGCGCACCATCGTCCCGGTGCCGCCGGCGCCGATGATGATGACGGGAATCCAGAGATGGGCGAGGATCGACTGCGCCTTCGCCCAGCTCATCGGCTGGTTGAAATAGACCGGGTCCATCAGCCCGCCAATGGAGAGGCCGAACCACACATTGGCGAAATACATGAAGATCAGCGCCAGCAGGAAGTGCGGCACGGCGATGCCGAGCAGGCCGAGGAAGGTCAGCCCGTAATCGCCCCAGCTATATTGGTGGGTGGCCGAATAGATGCCGATCGGGAAGGCGACGGCCCAGGTCATCAGGATGGTGCAGACCGAGACCAGCACGGTGAGGGCCAGGCGCTCGCCGACCACGTCGCGCACCGGCATTTCGTACTCGAAGGAGTAGCCGAAATCGCCCTGCACGAAGCCGGTGACCCAGAGGAAGTAGCGCTCGATGGCGGGCTTGTCGAAGCCATATTCGCGCTTGAGGAACTCGATGCGGCTGGTGTCCGCCTTCTCGCCCTGCGCCGCCATTTCCGCGACATAGGTCTCGAAATAGTCGCTCGGCGGCAGCTCCATCACGGTGAAGATCAGCGCGCTGGTGACCAGCAGCGTCGGGATCATGATGAGCACGCGGCGGAGGATGTAGCGCAGCAGCATGGCTCAATCCCTGGTCACGTCGAGCGTGGAGGTTCCGTCGTCGAACCAGAAGGTGTCGGGCATGTACATGCCGAAATAGGCGCCCGGCTCGAAGCTGTAGATGCCGACATCGGGCACGTTGCGCAGCTTGTCGCTGACGATCACCGGCTGGGAGATGCGGTTGACGATGCCGATGGTGAACACCTCGTCGGCATTGATCTCCAGCATCCGCGTCCAGATGGCGGCGCGCTCCGCGCTGGTGATGGACTGGCGCCACTTCTTCGCGAGGTCGATCAGTTCCTGCGCCGCCGGCAGAGCGGGCTTCTCGCCCTCGCGGCCGCTGCTGTCGACATATTGGCCCCAGAGCGGCCACTGGAACTGCATGGAATTGGTCGGCGCCAGCGCGTCGGGCGACATGTCCGGGCCGGGAATGGCGTTGTCCATGCCGGGCCACACCGCCATCATCACATTGCCGGCGATGACGCCGCGGCGCAGCAGGTCGCGCTGGGTGCCGCGCACGAAGAGGCGGATGCCGACCTTGTACCAGTCATGGGCGACCAGTTCGAGGATGTCGGTCTCCTCCATGTTGTCGCCGGAGGTCTCCACGGTGATCTCCGCCCGCCGCCCGTCGGGCAGCAGGCGGAAGCCGTCGCTGTCGCGCTTGTCGAGGCCGGCGGCGTCGAGCAGCTTGTTGGCGAGCGCCGGGTCATATTGCGACCAGGCCTGGTCGTAGCTCTCCTTGTAGAGCGGGCTGCCGGGGATGACCGTGTTGGCGCCTTCATGGCCGAGGCCGAAGAAGATCACCTGGTTGATGTCGTGCCGGTTGATCGCCACGGAGAGCGCGCGGCGCACATCGACATTGCGCAGCAGCGCGCGCCACGTCGCGTCCTTCACATTGAGATTGGGCGCCAGCGCCACGAAGGCGCCCTCGCCGCGCTCCCAGAGCCGCACCTTGTAATGGCCGCGCGCCTCGGCGGCCTTGAGGAAGGTGTAATCGGCGAAGGAGATGTAGCGCGCCTGCAGGTCCGCTCCGCCCGCCGTCACCTTGGCCGGGATCAGCGAGGAGGTGCCGATCGACATGGTGATCTCGTCGATATAGGGCAGCTGCCGGCCCTCCTCATCCACCCGGTGGTAGAACGGGTTGCGCTTGAAGATGAAGAACTCCGCCGGCGGTTCGGTCTTCGGGACCCACGGTCCGAGCAGCGGCAGATCCGGGTTCTCCGGCCGGTAAGCGCGCGCCATGCGGTCATGCAGCGCCGTCCAGTCCTTCACCCGCTCCAGCTTGATCAGCGCCGAGAGCTTAAGCGGATCGGCGTATTTCTGGTGGAACTGCTCCATGTAATGGGCGGGCATGGCGATGACGAGCGGCTGCGCGCCCGCCAGCGCCGGCAGGAAGCCCGGATTGGGCATCGACCAGCTGTAGCGCACCGTGGTGGCGTCGATCACCTCGAAGCGGGCGGCCTCGCCCTGCACCACCATCTGCATAGGCGGCCCGCCGGGGCTGAGCCGGTCATTATTGGCGACATCCTCCCACCAGTAGCGGAAGTCCTCCGCCGTGAAGGGCTCGCCGTCCGACCAGCGATGGCCCTTGCGCAGATGCAGGGTGAAGATCCGGCCCTCCTGCACGTCCACGCTGTCGAGAATGTCCGGCACGAGGTTGCCCTGGGTGTCGAACACCACGAGCCGGGCATAGCCGTAAATGGTGACGAAGCGGATGTCCTTCTGGTCGCCCATCAGCATGCGCAGCGTGCCGCCATAGTGGCCGGGCGTGCGGCCCAGGGCGGGCAGGTCGATCACGCGCGGGTTTTCCGGCAGGCGCTCGGCCAGCGGGGGAAGCTGCCCTTCCAGAATGGCGCGCACGAAGACCGGCGGCTCCTTGGAGAGGTCGCGCCCGCGCGCCTCTGCCCGCACGCTCGTCAGCGCCGCGAGAAAAGCGAGTAACAGGCTCAGGGGAAGGCACCGCCGCATGTCGCCCTCACGCCGCCGTCAGGTCGCGGGCGGTGCAGTCCTGGTCGGCCAGCACGCAATGGCCGCCGCCGAGGTCGATCAGCCCGAGCCGCCCCGCCCCCGCCGGGCGGAACTCCTCCGGCCAGCTGGCCGGGTCGGACGCGCCGCCGGTGGGCACGCAGGTGGCGAAATCCAGCCGCCGGTCGAGATCGGGCAGCGGCACGGCCTTGAGCAGGGTGCGCGTATAGGGATGCGCCGGGCGGTGGAAGATCGCCTCGCGCGGGCCGATCTCGACGAGGCGCCCGCGCGCCATCACCGCGATGCGCGCCGCCATGTAGTGCACCACCGCGAGATTATGCGAGATGAAGAAATAGGTGAGGCCGAGCGAGGCCTGAAGGTCTTTCAGCAGGTTCAGCACCTGCGCCTGCACGGAGACGTCGAGCGCCGAGACCGGCTCGTCGCAGATGATGAGGTCCGGGTTGAGCGCGAGGGCGCGGGCGATGCCGATGCGCTGGCGCTGGCCGCCGGAGAAGCTGTGCGGGTAGCGGCTGAGAAAGCGCGGATCGAGCCCGACGCATTCCATCAGCTCCACCGCCCGGCGCTTCTGCTCGGCCTCAGTGCCGCGGTTCTGGATGATCAGCGGCTCGCGGATGATGTCGAGCACGGTCATGCGCGGGGAGAGCGAGGACACCGGATCCTGGAAGATCATCTGCATGCGCGGGCGGAAATCGCGCAGCTGCGCTTCGTTCAGCGCCAGCACATCCACCGGCCCGGACCCGTCATTGAACACGACCGAGCCGCCATCGGCGCTGCGCGAGCGCATGATCATGTGGCCGACCGTGGTCTTGCCCGAGCCGCTCTCGCCGACCAGCCCGAGGCACTGGCCGCGCGCCACGTCGAAGCTGACATCCTCCACCGCGACGACGCGGTTGTTCTTCGCGCCATAGCTCTTGCGCAGGTTGCGCACGGTGAGCAGCGCCGGTGTGTTGGCGTTGGTCTCCCGGCGACCGAAGCCCTTGGGCAGGACGGGGGCCACCTCGCGCAGCGCCACCAGCCGCTCGCCCGGCTTCATGTCGAAATCCGGCGAGGCCTTCAGCAGCGCCTTGAGATAGGGGTGCTCCGGGTGGCGGAACACGTCATCCACCGTGCCGGCTTCCATCACCTGCCCGCGATAGACCACCACCACCTCGTCGGCCATGTTGGCGACGACGCCGAGGTCATGGGTGATGAGGAGGATCGCCATGCCCATTTCGGCCTGGAGATCCTTCATCAGCTTGAGCACCTGCGCCTGGATGGTGACATCGAGCGCCGTGGTCGGTTCGTCGGCGATGAGCAGCGCCGGCTGGCAGATCAGCGCCATGGCCAGCATGGCGCGCTGGCGCAGGCCGCCGGACAGCTCGAATGGGTACTGGTCATAGGAGCGGTGCGGGTCGCGAAAGCCCACCAGCCCCAGCATCTTCTCCGTCACCGCCCGCGCGTCGCGGCGCGGATGCGGCCGGTGAAGCTGGAGCGCCTCCTCGATCTGGTTGCCGATGGTGTGGACCGGCGAGAGCGAGGACATCGGCTCCTGGAAAATCATGCCGATGCGCCCACCGCGCAGCTTGCGGATGGTCCGCCCGTCGCGCGAGAGGGTGGCGATGTCCAGCGTCTTGCCGCCGGGGGCGGGATCGGCGAACAGGATGCGCCCGCCCTCGACCACGCCGTTGCGCGGCAGCAGGCCCATGATGGCCTGCGAGATCACGGTCTTGCCCGATCCGCTCTCGCCGACCAGCGCCACGGTCTTGCCGGCCGGCACGCGCAGCGACACGCCCTTGACCACCTCGGTGAGCTGGCCATGGGTGACGAAGGAAATCCTCAGATCCTCGATGCGCAGCACATCCGTGCCCGCCCCCGAGGATGGCATCACCTTGTCCTCTTCTCCCGGCCTTGCCACGCGCTAGCCCCTCGCCGCTCCGAGCATACCGAGCATTACCCCGCCGGCCATGACCGCGTCGAGCGTCGCCGCGTCCGGCACCGCATAGGCGGTCACGCTCATGCCGTTGGAATCCACCGTCACCTCACGCGGCTGCAGCTGCGAGAAATCGAAACCCGATGCCTTGGCCGTCTCGGCCGAGATCACGTAATCGGCCAGGAACTCCTTCGAGGCCGCTTCCAGCGCGAAGGACACCGCCACTGTATTACCGATGGCGCGGATGAGATTGTCATCCAGCCCGTCGCCGACGCGGGCCAGCACGATGGAGCCGGTATGCACGCCGATGCCGGCACGGATCGGGATCGGCAGCACGCCGCGCATTTCCGAGTTCAGCAGATCGAGCACCCGCGCCATGTCGCGGGCGGCGCGCAGCGCGGCGCGGGCGCCGCTTGCCGGCTTGTCCGAGGCGTCGAACACCGCCATCAGCCCGTCGCCGAACATCTGGTCGACGCGCCCGCCATGGCTCTCCACCGTCTGCGTCATCTCGGCGGAGAAGCGGTTGACCAGAACGGCGATCTCATAGGGCAGGCGGTTATGGGTAAGCGTGGTGAAGGCGCGCACATCGAGCACCAGCACGGTGGCATCGCGCTCCATCGCCCATTCGCGCGCTTCCGCGTCGAGATCGCCGCCAAAGCGATGGCCGAGCACCGGCATCAGCACGCGCACCGACAGGCTGTGCGCCGGGCGGATCTGGCAGGCGAGGCGCACCGAGCTGGGCGCGCCGATGCTCGCCAGCACCGCGCGCTCGGCGCCGAAGGGCTCGGGAAGCTCATCGGCGCCGGCGAGGATCTGCACCCGGCAGGTCGAGCAGCGCCCGCGGCCGCGGCAGGTCGAGGGGTGCGGGATGTGGTGCATCCGGCTCGCCTCCAGCACCGAGGTGCCGGAGGGCACGTCCACCGGGCCGTAGCCGCGATAGGTGATGGTGATGGTGTTGCCGACGCGGCGGCGGATGTAGAACACGCCCATCAGCCCGACAAAGCCGAGCGCGAAGCCGGCGACGCCGCTGGTCAGCATCATGTCGATGCGGTCGAGACCGGCCTGCTGCTCGGGCGTGCGCGGCGCCGGCGGGCCGGCCTGCGCTGCCTCGCGCCCGGCGGCGATGAAGCCCGCCATGGCGAGGAAGGGGATCAGCACCGCCAGCACGAGCCCGGCAACCCGCGCGCTGCGATACCAGTGCTGGTAGCGCAGCGCGTGGTGCAGGCCGATCACCCCATGGCTCCACGACATGATGAGCAGCATGGACTGCGAGAACACCGCCGCCGGGAACATGCGAACGAGCACGCCCTGATAGCCGATATCGGCGCCGAACCAGGAGCCGGCGACGCGGGTGTTCACGATGTGGCCGACGATCAGGAACGGAATGGCGAGGCCGGAGACGATCTGCCATGCCTCGTCCTTCGGCATCCGCCAGGTGCGCCGCAGCGTGATGCGGTAGGCGGACAGCACCATGTGGATGGCGACCGAGCCATAGAGCAGCACCGTGCCCGGCCAGGACTGCCAGAGCAGCCAGCGCCATTGCTGGGCATATTCCATTGCCCCGACGCCGAAGATGCCGACAGCGTGGTTCAACAGGTGCGTCAGCACGAAGACGAACAGCACGATGCCGGACCACAGCCGCGCCATGCACGCCCAGGGAAGATCGCGCAGATCCCCGCGCGTTCCAATCGCCGCCTCGGCTGGGGGAGTGGTCGAGGTCAGCGCCATGGAGCGGTCAATGCACCGGCGATGTCGGTGGAGCGGCGATGTGGCGCCCCGCATCGGCCGCCGGCGTGCCCTTGGGCAGGCGCTGGACCAGCTGGGCGCAGATGTTGTTGAGGTCCATGATCTGCCGGCCGAGCTCGCGCATCACCGCATGGTTGAAGGGCTGGGATTCGTGCAGCAGCTGCAGGAAGGGCTCGCGGTCGATGCGCAGCGCCGTCACCGTCGTCTCGGCGGTGATGGTGGCCATGCGCACCTGGTCGCACAGCACGCCCGCCTCGCCCAGCAGCGCGCCGCGCACATGCTCGGCGAAGTCGATCACGCCGGCGCTGGTGTTGAGCGACACTTTGAACTGGCCGTCCAGCACGATGTAGACCGCGTCCGAGGCATCGCCCTGCGCATAGATCACCTCACCGGGATGGAACACCACCCGGTCGGCGATCATCGCCATCAGCTTGAGCTTGGCGGTCTCGACATTGTGGAACATCCGGAACTTCTGGAGGGACCGGACCTCGTCCTCGATGGTCATTTCACAGCCTCCTTGGGAACGGACGCCGCCTGCGGCGCCGACTCCCTCTCCTCGGGCGATGCCGCCTCGGCACCTCCCTTGCGTTCGATGCCGGTGAGTTTCGCTCCCTCGAACGTCATCACCATATCGAACGCACCAAGTTCATCATCGTTCGACTGCGTGGCAATGACGGTTTTCCCGGACATCGCCGCAAAAATATTCTCCATGATCATATGCGCCTCTCCGGCTCCGAAGCTAGAGAGGGCGCCGTCGAGGATGAGAATATCCGGCCGGCGCAGCATGGCGCGGGCGAGTTGCACCGTCACGCGCTGCTGCGGCGAGAGCAGGCGCCCGCCCGGTCCCGCCTCCTGATCGAGGCCGCGCGAGACCACGAAGGTCTCGAGATCCAGCTCGTCCAGCACCTGCGCGGCGGCAGCGACGATCTTCTCGCGCATATGCACCTTGCCGTAGCGGATGCGGCCGAACAGCAAATTGTCGCGGATCGAGGCCGACGGCATCAGCCGGCCGGGATCGTAGAACTCGATCTGGTCGGCATCGGCCGCCGGCAGGAATTCGCGGAAGCTCGCCCGCGCCCGCAGCACGCGGGCGACGAGTTGGTCGTCGATCAGGTTCAGCCGGTGCTGCGGCTCGACATACATCAGCGCGTAGCCGATCAGCTTGTCGCGCAGCTCCGGCGAGAACTGCCGGCGCTGGCCGCGCTGCCAGGTCTGCTGGAGCTGCGGCCACAATTCGCCCAGCTCAGCTTCGTCGATGAAGGAGTAGCGCTCGCGCAGCGGGTTGTTGGCGGCGAGGCCCTGGAAGGCTTCCGCCACCGTCTCCACCATTTTCAGCCCGATAGCGGTCAGCGGACCGACCAGCGCCTCGGCGGCGATGATCGAGCGCACGAACGGGTCATGCGCCAGGTTCTCCGGCGCAAAACGCGAGCCGATGGACACGCCGAACAGCAGGTTCACGCCGATCGAAGCACTGGTGTTGAAGTGGTCGGGCATGAAGGTCTCGACAAAGCCGCCCATGCCCTTGGCCTCGACACGCGCGAGGATCGCCCCGCGCGCCTCCAGCAGCCGCGCCGCCACCGCCGGGTCGAGTTCGTCGCCGAGCCGGCTGCTCATGCCGACGCGGAAGATGTCGTCATAGCCGCGCACCACGCGCAGCGCGGCGACGATGGCGGCGTTGAGCGCCTCCGGCCCCTCGATGCCGAAGCCGCGATAGTCGATCCAGTCGGCCTCCGGGGAGACGGTGGGGTTCTCCGTCATCCGCGCCTCGTCGCGCCAGTAGCGCGCCCAGCTGTCCTTCGGCTCCTCCTCCGGCGGCGTCGCGCGGCGCAAGGCGAGGCATAGATTGTCCCGGATGGTGCCGGACATGATGTAGGGCTCGCCGGAGACATAGAGCAGCGCCGAGCTCGCCTCGGCGTCGTTCATCGTGCCGATCTCGTGGCTGCCGAGGGTGGCGCTGCCCTGATAGTCGGTGACCTGCCGGCCGAGCACCTTGGGGATCACGTCCCGGGCGCTCCCCGTGGGCCCGACCAGCGCGACACGCGCCGGGCGGGCGATGGCGGCGGACATGCGGTCCACCTGCACGATGCCGCGCCCGTTGACGACGCGCAGGCCGACCAGCGTGATCGGGGCGTCGGCTGGGATCGGCGCCGGCGGCTCGGCCGGCTCCTTCGGCATCAGGAATTCCTTGGAGAAGGCCCCGACCACCTGCTCATATTTCACCGTCACGTCGGCGCGCTGCTGGTCCCAGTCGATCAGTTCCTTGATCGGGGTCGGCAGGTCGCGATAGGCGGCGATAACGGCGACCAGCTGGCCGATGTCGAGCTTGCCCTGCAGCGCGAGATAGCCGCCCAGCGTGTAGAAGATGAAGGGCGTGAGCTGCGCCAGCAGGTTGTTGAGGTACTTCACCGCGAATTTGCGGCGGTAGAGCCGCAGGCGGATGTCGAACAGCGTGCCGAGACGCTTGCCGATCTCCGAGGCGGTGTAGCCGGTGACGCCGTAGACATGCAGGGCTGGCGCGGCCTCCACCATCTCGCCGATGCGCCCGGCGAGCACGCGCGATTCAAGCTGGCGCATCCGCCCGAGGCGGATCTGCTCGCGCCGCAGATGCGGGATGACAATGCCCTGCACGAGGATAAGCGCCAGCGCCAGCGTTCCCAGCCACAGATTCTGCGTCAGGATGAACGCCATGGCGGTCAGTGCCTGCGTGCCGAGAAAGGCCGGGGTGATGAAGGCCTCGCCGAAGAACCCGCCGATCGGCTCCACCTCGTCCTTGATCATCGAGGTGACCTCGGCCGATTTGGTGGTGCGCACATCCTCCGGGCGGAAGCGCATGGCGAGGGCGAACAGCTCGAAGCGCAGCCGCCGCAGCATCCGCTCGCCGAGCACGCCCTTGCGGATGTTGATGACGTATTTGAACCAGCCATTGATCAGCGTGAGCACGAGGAAAACCATGCTCAGCGCGAACAGATAGGGCACCTGGGCGAGCATCACCCCGTCGGTGACGTGCCAGCTCCAGCCGCCGAGGAAATCGGGCAGCGACAGGGTGATGTCGAACAGGCGAGCGGAGGTCTCGCCATGGGCGAAGACGTCGCCCTGAATGGCTTCGTTGACGATGCGCTTGGGAACGTCGAGCGACCACCAATAGAAGGGCAGCGAGACGAGCACGAACATCAGCACGATCAATTGCTCGCGCCGGCTGTGCCGCCAGACGTAACGGAAGAAGTTACCGGCCAAGGCCTTTACGCCTTTCCTAGGGAGAGCTTAAGATTCCGACCGTCATAAATAGTCAGCCCTGCTGACAAGCGCACGCGCCATCACGAAATGATGACAGGCTAGCATGAAGTCCCTGCGCCCGCTCGGTTTTCGCTCATCCCGCCGCCCTCTCGCCGGTCTCGTCGCACTGGCCATGCTGGGTTCGGTATCCCTTTCCTCCGCCGGCAGGGCCGCCGGGGCGGACGGGCAGAACATCATCCTCTATGACGGCTTCGAGGGCAGCGACTTCGCGCCCGGCGGCGGCCTCTATTACAAGAACAATCGCGAGCAGGGCGCCGGCACCCACACATTCCAGTCCGAGGTCGTGCGTTCCGGCAAAGGCGCCATCGACCTGTCGGTGCGCCCGCAATGCCCGCCGGACAATGAGCTGTGCAGCGAGCGCGCCGAGGTCTGGGAGAAGCCCGACATCCTCGTGCGCTATGGCGACCCGGTCTGGTACGCCTTCTCGATGAAGATGGCGGAGCCGATCCCGCCCGAGCGCCACCGCTATGTCATGGCGCAGTGGAAGCGCGAGATCGATCCCGGCGCCATGGGCGATTACAGCCCGCTGCTGGCGCTGCGCCTGATGGAGGGCAAGCTCGCCATCACCATCGACACCGATACCGGCGCCTATGCCGCGCGCGGCACGGCCGAGCGCCCCTCGGGGTGCCGTCCGGGCGAGGCGGTCACCACCGCGCCGGACGAGTACAACCAGTTCCGCGCGCTGGTCGCCATCGAGCCGGGCGGCCCCGACGCGGTCGCCGGCGGCTTTGGCGGCTGCACGCCCGACCTCATCGTGACCCCGCGCGGCGGCACCCTGCCCGCACTTGCCTCGGGCTGGGTGGATTTCGTCTTTCTGGTGAAACCCGGCCCGCAGGGTGATGGGCGCATCGAAATCGTCGTCAACGGCCAGTGGATCGCCACCATCACCGGCAAGATCGGCCATGAGGGCCCGCAGCTCGGCGAGCACTTGTATTTCAAATTCGGCCCCTACCGGGCGGGTCGGGATAATATCTGGCGCATCTATTACGATGAGTTCCGCCGCGGCCCGGCCTGCACCGATGTCGCGTCGAGCGAGACCTGCGCCAAGGTGAAGTGACCGCCAAGGCCCAGTGAGCCGCGCGCTTACGCCTTGACCAGCACCGCCGGGGCCAGGTTCAGGCGGGTGAAGACGTTGCGCGTGTCGACAATGACGCGCGCGTGCTGGGCCACCAGCGCATAGTCCACCTCGTCATGATCGGTGGCGACCAGCACCGCATCGACGCCCTTGACGAGATCGACGGTCAGCGGCTGCGAGGCCTTGCCGTTGAGCTGCGCGTGGCGGCGGGTCGGCGGCAGGGCGGCGACGAAGGGGTCATGAAATTCGCAGAGGCCGCCGCGCTCGTCGATCAGCTCCATCAGCTTGAGCGCCGGGCTTTCGCGGACGTCGTCGACATTCTTCTTGTAGGCGGCGCCGAGCACGAGGATGCGCGCCCCGGCGAGCCCGCGCCCGGCATGGCGGTCCAGCGCCTCGGCGAGACGGTCGACGACGATGTAGGGCATGCGCGTGTTGATCTGCCCGGCCAACTCGATGAAGCGCGTCTCGATGTCGAATTCGCGCGCCTTCCAGGTCAAATAGAACGGGTCGATAGGGATGCAGTGCCCGCCCAGACCGGGACCGGGATAGAACGGCATGAAGCCGAACGGCTTGGTCGCCGCCGCCTCCATCACCTCCCAGATGTCGATGCCCATGGCGCCGTAGACGCTCTTGAGCTCGTTCACCAGCGCGATGTTGACCGAGCGGAAGATGTTCTCGGTCAGCTTGGCGGCCTCGGCCACCTGCGTCGACGAGACCGGCACCACCTTGCTCACCAGCGGACGGTACAGCGCCTGCGCCAGCCCGCCGGCCACCGCCCCGTCGCCGCCCACCACCTTCGGGATGGTGGCGGTGGAGAAGCTGGCATTGCCGGGATCCTCGCGCTCGGGCGAGAAGGCGAGGAAGACATCGCGGCCGGAGACCAGCCCGCCCGCCTCGAGGATCGGCTTCACCACCTCCACCGTCGTGCCGGGCCAGGTCGTCGATTCCAGCACCACGAGCTGGCCCGGCCGCAGGGTGCGAGCAATGGCGCGGGCAGTGTCGGCCACAAAAGACAGGTCCGGCTCGCGCTGGCGGGTCAGCGGCGTCGGCACGCAGATGATGATGGCGTCGCACTCGGCGAGGCGGTCGAAATCGGTCGTCGCGGTGAAGCGGCCGGTGGCGAGCGCGCTCTCCATCCGCGCGGCGGGGATGTATTTGATGACCTGCCGGCCGGCGGCGATCTCGGCGACCCGGCGCGGGTTGATGTCGAGGCCGATGACCGGGAAGCCCGCTTCCACAGCCACCAGCGCCAGCGGCAGGCCGACATAGCCGAGGCCGATGATGCCGATCACGGCGCTCTTGGCCTCGATGCGCGCGGCAAGCTGCGCGGCGACACCGGCGGCCGGGCTGTTCTCGTTCATGCGGCAGGCTCTTTCGGCGGGACGGAGAGGACGCCTGATCCTCTAGCCGCCCCGCGCGCCCCGCACAATCTCCGCCGCGCCCGTCCCGCTCACGCCTCGGTGCGCAGCGGAAAGACCGCCGTCTGAAGCAGGCCCGGGCTGAGATTGCGCAAGCTGAGCGTGCCGCCGTGGCGGGCGACGATCTCATGGGCGATGGCAAGGCCAAGGCCGGCACCGGGTGTGGGCGCGCTGCGGGCGGGGTCGATGCGGAAGAACGGCTCGAAGACGCGCGGCAGCAGCGCCTCGGGAATGCCCGGCCCGCGATCCTCCACCTCGACCACCGCCTGGGCGGTGTCGACATGCAGGCGCACCGTCGCGCCCTGCCCGTGGGTGGCGGCGTTGATGATGAGGTTGCGCAGCGCCCGCCGCAGCGCCAGCGGCCGGCCGGTGATGCTCCCCGGCACCTGCGCGGCGAGTGTCACCTTCATCCCGAGCACGGCGAGTTCGGTCGTCACCTCCGACACCAGCGTGTCGAGCCGGACTTCCTCGCCCGCGCCGCCGGCCACCTCCTCGCGCACGAGGCGGATGGCGCTGTCGGCAATGCGGTCGAGCTCATCAAGGTCCGCGATCCAGGCGGCGCGCTCGTGATCGGGCAGGAACTCGGCGCGCAGGCGCATCCGCGTCATCGGCGTGCGCAGATCGTGCCCGGCGGCCGCGACGAGGCGCATGCGGCTCTCCATCGCCTCCTTCAGCCGGGCGGAGAGGCGGTTGATCGCGGTGGCGGCGGCGCGCACCTCGCTCGGGCCCTTCTCCTTCAGCGGCGCCAGCTCGCCATCTGGGCCGATGGCGGCGGCGGCCTCCTGTAACAAGGCGAGCGGCCGGGTGAGCCGGCGCACCGCCGCGACGACGACCAGCGTGGTGCCGAGCGCGATGATCAGCACCCAGCCGACGAAGACCCATTCATTGCCGCCATGCGGGGGCGGCATGGGCAGGGACATCACGACCCAGCGCCCGGTGGGCAGGCGCGCGGAGAGGACGGGCCAGGTCTCGCCCGGTACATCGCTCACCCGTATGTCGGTGGCAATGCCGCGCCGCGCCAGGGCGGCGGCGATGCCGTCGGGCGGGCCCGGCACCTGCGGCCCCGCGACCGGGGCGTCGGCGAGGCGGGCATTGCCAAGGTCCGGCATGGCGTCGGGGGTGCGCGCGGCGAGATCCATCAGCAGCGCGATCTGCCCGGCGACGGCGTCGTCGAATTCGCGGAAGGGCGGCGGCGGCAGCAAAGCGAGGGAGAGGCCGGTGGCCAGCGCCACCACGATCAGCACCGCGCCGACCAGCAGCGCGGTGACGCGGGTGCGGAAACTGGTCATTCCGCCTCGCCATCCTCGCCGGCGACGATCTCCACCCGCGCGGCGAGCTGGTAGCCGCCATTGCGCAGGGTCTTGATGATCTGGAAATTGCCGGCGTCACCCAGCTTGCGGCGCAGCCGGCTGATCAGCACGTCGATCGAGCGGTCGAAGCCGCTGGAGCCGCGCCCCTGGGTGATGTCGAGCAGCTGCTCGCGCGAAAGCATCCGGCCGGGCCGCTCGATGAAGGCGAGCAGCAGGTCGAACTCGGCGCCGGTGAACACGATCTCCGCGCCTTCGCTGTCCCACACCCGGCGCAGCGTCGGGTCGGCGGTGAAGCCGGCGAAGCGCAGCCGGCCGGGCCGGGGCTCGCTGGTGGCTTCCTCGCGCAGATGGGTGCGCCGAAGCACGGCGCGGATGCGCGCCACCAGCTCGCGCGGGTTGAACGGCTTGCCGAGATAGTCATCCGCGCCGATCTCCAGCCCGATGATGCGGTCCACATCCTCCTTCAGCGCGGTGAGCAGGATGATGGGGATGTTGGACTGTGTGCGGAAGGAGCGGCACAGATCGAGGCCGGACGTGTCCGGCAGCATCAGGTCGAGCACCACGAGATCGAAACGCCCATTGGCGAGCTGGCGCTCGGCCTCGCGCCCGGTCTCGGCCAGCGTCACGCGGAACGCCTGGCCGGTGAGATAGCGTCCGAGAAGCTTGCGGATCTCCTGGTCGTCATCGACCACGAGAATGTGCGGGCCGGTCTCGGCATCGGCTCTGTTCATGTCCGTCATGGCCCCTCTGTAGCCGGACGTGTCGGCCATTGCCGGAGAATTTCGCAAACCAGCATTGCCAGCGCCGCGATCGCAACCTTCGGAAATAATATCGCCTCCGGCGCGAACACACATCCATGATGGGAACTACGCGAGACACGCATCGTGCCTATCTGTTCGGCTCGTGACCGACCGGAGAGACGACGCAACCTCATGTCCCGCCCCTCGAAGATTCTCCTCGCCGCCCTCGTCCTGGCCCTGCTCGCCGGTGGCTATATCGCCTCGCGCTACACGGCACGCGATCCGGCGGCGAGCCTGGTGACGGCGCCCGTCACGCGCGGCGACATCGAGGTGGCGGTGCTGGCCAGCGGCACGCTGAAGCCGGCGAACCTCGTCGCCGTCGGCGCGCAGGCGTCCGGCCGCATCACCCGCGTGCTGGTCAAGCTCGGCGACACGGTGAAGGCGGGGGACTTGCTGGCCGAGATCGACTCGGTCACCCAGATCAACTCGCTGCGCACCTCGCAGGCCTCGCTCGCCGATGTGCGGGCCCAGCTCGCCGAGAAGGAAGCGGTGCTCTACCGCAACCAGATGATCCTCAAGCGCCAGAGCGAGATGGTCACCTCCAAGATCGTCTCGCAGGCCGATTACGAGGCGGCGGACGCGGATGTGAAGGCGACGCTGGCGCAGATCGAGGCGCTGAAGGCGCAGATCGTCGAGGCGGAAGTCGCGGTGGAAACCGCGCAGGCCAATCTCGGCTATACCCGCATCACCGCGCCGAGCGACGGCACCGTGCTCGCCATCGTCAGCCAGCAGGGCCAGACGGTGAATGCCAGCCAGTCCGCCCCCACCATCGTGGTGCTCGGCCAGCTCGACCGGATGCTGGTGCGGGCGGAAATCTCCGAGGCGGACGTCGTACAGACCGCCCCCGGCCAGCGGGCCTGGTTCACCATTCTCGGCGACCGCGACCGGCGCTACGAGGCGGATTTGCTGTCCATCGAGCCGGCGCCGGTCTCGATCAAGAGCGATGAGAGCTTCAGCAGTTCGACCACCAGCAGCACCTCCTCCTCAAGCTCGTCCAGCTCCTCGTCCTCGGCCATCTATTACAATGGCGTGCTGGAAGTGCCGAACCCGGACGGGCGGCTGCGCACTTACATGACCGCCGAGGTCCACATCGTCACCGGCGCGGCCAAGGGCGCGCTGCTGGTTCCCGCCATGGCGCTCGGCGCGCGCGGGGCGGACGGGCTCTATGCGGTGCGCGTGCTCACCTCGGCCGGGCAGGTCGAGACGCGGCAGGTTGCCATCGGCCTCAACGACAAGACCTTCGCCGAGGTGCGCTCGGGCCTCAACGAGGGCGAACGCGTGGTCACCGGCGACACGGCGAACCTGCCGGTGGCTACGGCGCGCATGCCCGGCCCGCCGCCTGGCGGCGGCATGTGAGATCGCCATGGGAAAGCTACTGAACGATACCCCCCAAGGAGCCGCGCCCGACGGTGCGCCAGCGCCGGGCGAGCCGCTGATCGTGCTTGAGGGGTTGCGCCGCGACTTCCAGGCCGGCGAGGGCACGATCACCGTGCTCAAGGACATCAACCTCGCCATCCGCGCCGGCGAGATGGTCGCCATCGTCGGCGCCTCGGGCTCCGGCAAGTCGACGCTGATGAACATTCTCGGCTGCCTCGACCGGGCGAGCGCCGGGCGCTACCGCATCGGCGGCACGGAGACATCGAGCCTCGGTGCGGACGAGCTGGCGGCACTGCGGCGCGAGCATTTCGGCTTCATCTTCCAGCGCTACCAGCTGCTGTCCGAGCTGACCGCGCTGGGTAATGTCGAGATGCCCGCCATCTATGCCGGCCGCTCGGCGCAGCAGCGGCAGGAGCGCGCCAGCGCCCTGCTCGGCCGGCTCGGCATGGGCGACCGGCTGCGGCACCGGCCGGGCCAGCTTTCCGGCGGACAGCAGCAGCGCGTCTCCATCGCCCGCGCGCTGATGAACGGCGCCGACGTCATCCTCGCCGACGAGCCGACCGGCGCGCTCGACCGGCAGAGCGGCGAGGAAGTGCTGAAGATCCTCGGCGAGCTGCACGCCGAGGGCCGCACCGTCATCATCGTCACCCACGACATGAGCGTCGCCAACCGCGCCGAGCGCATCATCGAGATCAGCGACGGGGCGATCATCGCCGACCGCCGCACCCGGCCCGATGCCCCCATTGAGCACCCGGCCGCGCCGCCGGCACGGGTGCCGCGCGCTTCCCTGTCGTGGCGCAGCGCCTTCGGCCAGTTCGGCGAAGCGTTCCGCATGGCGCTGCGCTCGATGAACGCGCACCGCCTGCGCACGGCGCTGACCATGCTCGGCATCATCATCGGCATCGCCTCGGTGGTGTGCGTCGTCGCGCTCGGCGAGGGCTCGCGGCAGGTGGTGCTGTCCAACATTGCCGGGCTCGGCACCAACACGATCGAGATCTTCGCCGGCAAGGATTTCGGCGACACGCGCTCGGGCAAGATCACCACGCTGGTGGTGGCGGATGCGCGCGAACTCGCGCGCCAGCCCTATGTCGCGGCGGCAACGCCCACCGTCTCGACCTCCAGCACCGTGCGCTTCGGCGCCAAGGAGGCGAGCGCGCTGGTCAACGGGGTGAGCGAGCAGTATTTCGCCGCCAAGGGCACCAAGCTCGCCACCGGCCGCTTCTTCGACGCGCAGAGCGTGGCCGAGCGGGCGCTCGATGTCGTCATCGACGAGAACACCCGCAAGGCGCTGTTCGACGAGCTGGGCCTGTCGCCGCTCGGGCAGGTGATCTTCATCGGCACCGTGCCGGCGCGGGTGGTCGGCGTCACCCAGACCCAGCAGGGCGGCTTCGGCTCCAGCCAGAACCTCTCGCTCTATCTGCCCTATACCAGCGTGCAGACGCGCTTTCTCGGCTCGACCTCGCTGCGCTCGATCACGCTGAAGGTGCGCGACGAGGTGGAGAGCGCCTATGCCGAGCAGGCGGTGACCACCTTCCTCACCCAGCGCCACGGCACCAAGGACTTCTTCATCATCAACACCGACGACATCCGCCGCACCATCACCGCGACCACGCAGGCGCTCACCTTGCTGATCGCCGCCATCGCGGTGATCTCGCTCATCGTCGGCGGCATCGGGGTGATGAACATCATGCTGGTCTCAGTCTCCGAGCGGGTCGGCGAGATCGGCGTGCGCATGGCGGTGGGAGCGCGCCAGAGCAACATCCTCCAGCAATTCCTCACCGAGGCGGTGGTGGTGTGCCTGCTCGGCGGCGTGCTCGGCATCGCGCTGGCGCTCGCCTTTGGGCTGGCCTTCAGCTTCGCCGGGCTCGGCTTCAGCCTGATCTACTCCACCACCTCCATCGTCGCGGCGGTGGCCTGTTCGAGCCTGATCGGCATCGTGTTCGGCTTCCTGCCGGCGCGCAGCGCCTCCAAGCTCGACCCGGTGGTGGCGCTGGCGCGGGACTGACCCTTAATAGATGGGGAAGCGGGCGCAGAGCGCGCGCACCTCGTCGTGCAGGCGCTCGAGCAGCGCCGTGTCCTGCGGGGCGCGGCAGATGGCGGCGATCCAGCCGGCGATGGTGGCGAATTCGGCCGTGCCGAAGCCGCGCGCCGTGCCGGCATTGGACGAGAGCCGCAGCCCCGAGGGCGCCTCGGGCGGGCGCGTGTCGAACGGGATGAGGTTCTTGTTGACCGCCAGCCCCGCCTTTTCCAGCGCCTTGGCCGCGACATCGCCGGTGACGCCGAGCGGGGAAAGATCGACCAGCATCAGCCCGCAATCGGTGCCACCGCCGACGATCCGCAGCCCGGCCTGCGCCAGCGTGGCGGCGAGCGTGCGGGCATTCTCCAGCACGGCGCGGTTATAGGCGGTGAATTCCGGCCGCAGCGCCTCGCCGAAACAGGCGGCCTTGCCGGCCACCGCATGCATCATCACCGAGCCCTGCACGCCGGGGAAAATGCCGTAATTGATCCGGTCGGACAGCTCGGGATCGTTCCACAGCACCAGCCCGCCGCGCGCGCCGCGCAGCGACTTATAGGTGGTCGAGGTCACCACATGGGCGTGCGGCAGCGGGTCGGGGTAGAGCCCGCTCGCCACCAGTCCGGCGAAATGGGCCATATCGACCATGAACAGCGCGCCCACCTCGTCGGCAATGGCGCGCATCCCCTTGAAATCCAGCGCAAAGGGGTAGGCCGAGCCGCCGGCGACGATCATTTTCGGCCGGTGGTCCAGCGCCAGCTGGCGCAGCGCGTCGAGTTCGATCCGCTCGCTCTCCCGGCTCACCCCGTAGCGCACGATGGTGTAGTCGCGCCCGGTCAGCGTCGCCGGGTGGCCATGGCTGATATGCCCGCCCGCCGCCGTGTCCATCGACAGGATGGTGTCGCCGAGCTTCAAGAGGCCGAGAAACACGCCGGCATTGGCGTTGGAGCCGGAATGCGGCTGCACATTGGCGAAGCGCGCGCCGAACAGGCGCTTGGCCCGTTCCAGCGCCAGCGCCTCGATGGCGTCGGCGAATTCCGCCCCGCCATAATAGCGCGCATAGGCCAGCCCCTCGACCGTCTTGTTGGTCAGCACCGAGCCCTGCGCCTCCAGCACCAGGCGGGAGACGATGTTCTCGGAGGCGATCAGCTCGATGCCATCGCGCTGGCGGGCCAGTTCGCCATTGATGGCGGCCGCGAGTTCGGGATCGGCGGCGAGGCCGTCGGTGAAGTAGCCGGCGTGAAGCGTGGACATGCGAAAACCCTGTGCGGCGGTGTACCGCGCCCGTTCTACAGCGTCGCCGGCAGGTCGGCGAGCGGATCGGGATCGCCGGTGAACGGGGCGGCGAGTTCCCGCCGCACCGGCGTCATGTGCCAGCCGGCCTCGTGGCGCTTCCAGTATTCCTCGCGGATCAGCGCCGAGATCGGGCCGGGCCGGTCATTGCCGAGGATACGCACGCCCGAAGCCGTGCCGATCCGGGCGACCGGCATGACGCCGCCCGCCGTGGTGGCGGCGAACACCTCGTCGGCATTCTCCAGCATGGCGCGGGTCACCGGGGCGATCGCCGCCTCGATGCCGAGCTCGGCGCAGATATCCAGCACCGAGCGGCGGGTGATGCCCTGCAGGCTGCCACGGTCCGGCGTGACGATCCGCCCGTCCTGCACGATGAACACGTTGAAGCCCGGCCCCTCGGTGACGAAGCCGTCCGCGTCGCACAGCACCGAGGTGTCGTAATTATGCGCATGGGCCTCCAGCACGCTGGTGGTGAGGTCGCTCCACTGGAAGTTCTTCACCGTCGGATCGACGCTGGCATCGGGGATGCGCGGGTTGGAGGCGATCATCAGATGCGCGCCGCGCGCCTGCACCTCCGGTGGGATCACGTCGATCCAGGGCGCGGCATAGGCCATGAAATGATTGTCGCAATCGGCCGGGCGACGCGAGCCGCGCACGCGCGGGCGCCCGCGCAGCGTCATCATCGAGACATAGGCATCGTCGAGCCCGGCGAGCGCGACGCAGCGGTGCAGCACCGTCTCCATCTCCTCCCGGCTCTCGGCCGGGGCGAGCTGGCGCGCCGCCATGGCGCGATGGAAGCGATCGAGATGGTCGGAAAGGCGAAAAAAGCCGCCGCGATAGACATGGACGACGTCATAGACCACGTCGGAGCGGCTGAAGCCCCAGTCGGTCACCGGCACCGCCGCCTGCGCCAGAGGCACGAAGCGGCCGCGCACATAGGCGGCGCCTTCGCTGAAATCGGGTTCGCTCACGGCTCGGCCTCCTTGCTGCATTGCACAAGCATCGCAGCAGCAGGGGGCCGCTTTCAAGAGCCGGCGAAGCGATTCCTGATTCGACCAAAGACGCGAGCCAAAACGCGCGGCGCCGCAGTACCGAGCCGCGCGACCGGGGGTGTCGGCGTGGACGCCAAGACGGCGAGGAAATCAGCTCTTCTTGCCGGTCAGCCAGGAAATCAGCGGGCTCGTCGGCTCGGCCGACTTCGGCATCGCCTCGACCACGATCACTTCCTGCACCTCGCCCTTCTTGAAGGCGGCGAGGAAGGCGTCGTAATCGGCGAGCGAGATGCAGCCATTGGAATCGCCGCGCGGCCCGAGCAGATAGGGGTGCAGCAGGAAGCCGGTGCGGCCATACATCTTGCCGTCGCCCACCGGCAGCAGGCGCACCGCCTCGGTACCGTGGAACAGCGCCTCGCGCATCCGCAGCTTGTAGCGGTTGGGCGGGGTCGGCCCGTACATCTTCACGTGGACGTAGCGCACGTCGTCGAACTTGTCGCCATAGCCCGAATGCGCCTCAAGCTTCTTGCCGTTCGGCAGATAGAGCTTGCGCGCCTTGATGTCGTAGATGGCGAACCGGTCCTCGGGGGTCGGGTAGCGCAGCTCGTCCTTGGCCAGCGGCTGCGTCTCGGCCGGGGTCTCGGGCGCGGCTTCCGGCGCCTCGTCCTCGGGCAGCGAGGGCGGCAGCATGGCCATCTGCGCCGGCGCGTCCGGCTTCTTGGGCGGCAGCGGGGCGAGGGTCAGCGCGTCTTCGGTCGAATCACCGGGCGTCACGCCGCCGGCGAAGAGCGGCTTGGTCGGCGGCAGCGGCACAGTGACGACGGTCTCGACACTCGGCGCCGCGGCGGAGGGGGCATCCGGCGCCGGCACCGGCAGCGCGGCCATCACGGTCGGGCGCACCGGCATGATCTCATGGCGGAACAGCCAGTCCTTGGGCTGGGCGATCTCGCCGGACGAATAGAAATTGCGGATGTCGGTCACGCTGAAAAGCGGCGCCGCCACCGGCACATCCTCAACCTCGACCGCGAAAGGCGCGGGAGCCGCCTGCTGCATCCGCAGCTCGGGCTCGGCGCGCGCCGCATCGGCCGGGGTCGGCACGAAAGCGCTGGACACCCAGGCGGCAGCCACCGCCACGGCGACGAGGCTGGCCGAGCCAAGGATGAAAGTTCCGACAAGCCGCATCAGGCGTCTCTACTCACATGGCGATACAGGCGACGAGCAGGCCCGGCCCGGGTCACACCCGGACTGTACAGGTCATCCACGGTCGCGAACAGCCCCCGCCCGTGTCGGCCATCGACCTTGCGGGACGCTGATCACGCCAAGGCTAGAACTGTTTGGGTAATATTTCATTAATGCCCCAGCGGCAATGCCGCGCCGACTACCGCTCGGCACAGTTGGCTGCCATGCGGAGCACGCGCAGCTCTGCCGCCGAGTTGCCATAACTGGCGCGGCCCAGCCGCGCCGGCGTCATAACTCGCGCGGACCCGCTCACGCTGGCGTGAATTGCCGATATGCCGCCCCGCGAAGGCCCGCCGTGGCGGCGGCGTGCCTTTCTCTGGCGGCGGCGCGATCCGATCCCATATCAGCGCAGAGGCGGCCCCCAAGGGACTTGCGACGGGACCGCCCAGGAGAACCCCATGACGAAATCTGACCCCCGCGCCTGGATGTGGTCGGACGCGATCGAGATGCTCAATCGCGCCGAACGCATGCACCGCGAGATGTTCCAGCCGGCGCGGCTGGCGGAGGCGCCGGTGCGCCACCGCGCGCCCTGCTGGGAGCCGCCGGTCGACGTGCTGGAGACCGAGCGCGAGCTTATCGTGCTCGCCGCCCTCCCCGGCGTCGATCCCGAGCGGATGACCGCCACCATTCAGAACGGCGTGCTGACCATTGCCGGCGAGCGCATCCTGCCGGCCGAGTTCCACCGCGCCACCATTCACCGCATGGAGCTGCCGCAGGGCCGCTTCGAGCGCCATCTCGGCCTGCCCGCCGGGCGGTACGAGGTCGCGCGTCCGCGCGTCGTCAATGGCTGCCTCGCCATCGTGCTGCGCAAGCTGTGAGAGGGGGAGAGATCATGAGACATCCCGACTTCAGGAACGTCCCCCTGCGCATGGCCGAGACGGCCGGTGGCTCCGGCGCCAGCAATGGCGGCACGGCCGCCAGCGCCAACGGCGCCAATGGCGCCACCGTGCCGGCCGACCAGCTCATCATCCTGCCGGTGCGCAGCCTCGTGCTGTTTCCCGGCGTGGTGATGCCGGTCGCGGTAGCCCGCCCCGCCTCCATCGCCGCCGCCCAGCAGGCCGCCCGCGAGGGCCGGCCGGTCGGCATCCTCATGCAGCGCGACGCGGCGACCGAAGAGCCCGGCCCGACCGAGCTGCACCGCATGGGCGTCGTCGCCAACATCCTGCGCTACGTCACCGCGCCGGACGGCACGCATCATCTGGTCTGCCAGGGTGAGCAGCGCTTCCGCGTCGACGAGTTCGTGCGCGAAAAGCCCTTCATCACCGCGCGGGTGACGCGGATCGACGAGGCCGTCGAGCCGAGCTCGGAGATCGAGGCGCGCTTCGTCCATCTCCAGACCCAGGCCAGCGAGGCGCTGGAACTGCTGCCGCAGGTGCCGCCGGAGCTGATGGCCGCCGTGCGCGGGGCGAACTCGCCCTCGGGCCTTGCCGACCTCGTCGCCGCCTATCTCGACATCTCGCCGGACGAGAAGCAGGAGATGCTGGAGACGGTCGACATCGTCGCCCGCATGAACAAGGTCTCGCGCCTGCTCGCCCACCGCATCGAGGTGCTCCGGCTGTCGCAGGAGATCAGCAAGCAGACCAAGGCGTCGCTGGATGAACGCCAGCGCGAGGTGCTGCTGCGCGAGCAGATGGCGGCGATCCAGAAGCAGCTCGGCGAGGATGGCGGCAACAGCCAGGAGATCGCCGATCTCGACGCCGCCATCACCGAGGCCGGCATGCCGGCGGATGTCGAGCAGATGGCCCGCAAGGAGCTCGGCCGGCTGCGCCGCATGCAGGACGCCAGCGCCGAATACGGCATGATCCGCACCTATCTCGACTGGCTGATCGCCCTGCCGTGGAAGCTGCCGGAGACCCCGCCGATCGACATCGCCGAGGCGCGCCGCGTGCTCGACGCCGACCATTTCGGCCTCGACAAGATCAAGCGCCGCATCGTCGAATATCTCGCCGTGCGCAAGCTCGCGCCGAACGGCAAGGCGCCGATCCTGTGCTTCGCCGGTCCGCCCGGCGTCGGCAAGACCTCGCTTGGCCAGTCCATTGCCCGCGCCATGGGCCGCAAATTCGTCCGCGTCTCGCTCGGCGGCGTGCATGACGAGGCGGAGATTCGCGGCCACCGGCGCACCTATGTCGGCGCGCTGCCCGGCAACATCATCCAGGGCATCCGCAAGGCGGGCACCCGCGACTGCGTGATGATGCTGGACGAGATCGACAAGATGGGTTCCGGCATCCAGGGCGACCCCTCGGCCGCCATGCTGGAGGTGCTCGACCCCGAGCAGAACGGCACGTTCCGCGACAATTATCTCGGTGTGCCCTTTGACCTGTCGCGCGTCGTCTTCATCGCCACCGCCAACATGCTGGACACCATTCCCGGCCCGCTGCGCGACCGCATGGAGATCATCACTTTGTCGGGCTACACCGACAGCGAGAAGCTGGAGATCGCCCGCCGCTACCTCGTGCGCCGCCAGCTCGAAGCCAATGGCGTCACGCCGGAACAGGTGGAGATCGAGGACGACGCGCTGCGCGCCCTCATCCGCGCCTATACGCGGGAAGCGGGCGTGCGCAATCTCGAGCGCGAGGTGGGGCGCGTCGTGCGCCATGTCGCCGTCGACATCGCCGAGGGCACGGCGGATCACGCCGAGATCACCGCGGATCGGCTGCCCGAACTGATCGGCCCGCCGGTCTTCGAGGACGAGGTGGCGCTGCGCGTCTCCACCCCCGGCGTCGCCACGGGCCTCGCCTGGACGCCGGTGGGCGGCGACATCCTGTTCATCGAGGCGACCAAGGTGCCCGGCCGGGGCGGGCTGATCCTCACCGGGCAGCTCGGCGACGTGATGAAGGAGAGCGCGCAGGCGGCGATGAGCCTGGTGAAAAGCCGCGCCGCCGAGTTCGGCATCGACCCGGCGGTGTTCGCCAGCAACGACGTCCACGTGCATGTGCCGGCGGGGGCGACCCCGAAGGACGGGCCGAGCGCGGGCGTCGCGATGTTCACCGCGCTGGTCTCGCTGCTCTCCGGCCGCACCGTGCGCAAGGACACGGCGATGACGGGCGAGATCTCGTTGCGCGGTCTCGTCCTGCCGGTCGGCGGCATCAAGGAGAAGGTGGTCGCCGCCGCACGCGCCGGCCTCACCCGCGTCATGCTGCCGGCCCGCAACCGGCGCGACTATGACGACATCCCCACGGATGCCCGCGAGCGGCTGGAGTTCATCTGGCTGGAGCGCGTCGACGAGGCCATCGCCAACGCGCTGGAGCCGGCGGCGGACACCACGGCCGGCGAGCCGCTGCGCGCGGCGAGCTGAGGCGCGCGTCTGGATATGAGAGGGGCCGCCCGACGCGGCGGCCCCTTACCGCCCAGATGACGGCGCGGAACTTACCGGCTACAGCCTAGAAGCGGCGGGCTCCGCACGCTTCCACCGCCGCACCGGGATCGCGCATGTACACCTTCTGGTCGACCTACTGGCCGCACATCTTCCTGGTCGTCTCGACCCTGATCGGCGTCGTCGCGGCGATCCATGCCGCCATGACCAAGGACGATGTGCGCGCCGCCATTGGCTGGGTCGGCGTGATCCTGCTCTCGCCGGTGATCGGCGCCTTCCTCTATCTCGTTGCCGGTATCAACCGGATCCGCAAGACGGCGGCCGGGCGGCGGCGCGCCAGCCAGCACCGGCGCCATCATCACGAGCGCCCGCCCATCGCCATCTCGCTCTCGCCCGGCCTCTCGGCGATGAAGCGGCTGGGCGACCGGGTGAGCACCCATCCGCTCACCACCGGCAATGCGGTGCGCCTGCTCGACAGCGGCGACGAGGCTTACCCAGACATGCTGGCGGCGATCCGCACGGCCCGGCGCCACATCGCCATGTCGACCTACATCTTCGACAATGACGCCGTCGGCGTTGAGGTCGCCGATGCCCTCATCGCCGCCCAGCGCCGCGGCGTCGCCGTGCGGGTGCTGATCGACGCCATCGGCGCGCGCTATTCGCGCCCCTCCATCGTCGGCCGGCTGCACCAGGGCGGCGTGACCACGGCGCTTTTCATGGGCAATCTCATCGGCTTGCGCCTGCCCTACGCCAATCTGCGCAGCCACCGAAAGATGCTGATCGTCGACGGCGAACTCGGCTTCACCGGCGGCATGAACATCCGCGCGCAGTTCACCAGCCGCTATGCCGGCGACGATCCCGCGCGCGACACGCATTTCCGCATCGAGGGTCCGGCGGTCGAGCAGCTGCTGACCGTGTTCTGCCAGGACTGGTCCTTCACCACCGGCGAGGTGCTCGACGGCGCCGCCTGGGCGGAGGCGCCGGAAGGCCCGCCGCGCGGCGAGGTGGCGGTGCGCGTGGTGCCTTCGGGGCCCGACCGTAACATCGCCTGCGCCCACAACATCATCATGGGCGCGCTCGCCATGGCGCAGAGCCGGGTGCGCATCTGCTCGCCCTATTTCCTGCCCGATCAGCAGCTCATTGGCGCGCTCGCGGTGGCCGGGCGGCGCGGCGTGGAGGTGGATATCGTCATCCCCTCCGCCAACAACCTCAAGCTCGTCGATTACGCGATGACCGCGCAGCTCGACCAGGTGCTGGAAGGCGAATGCCGGGTCTGGCGCGCCGGCGGCATGTTCGACCATTCCAAGCTGATGGCGGTGGACGGCACCTGGGCCTATGTCGGCTCGTCCAATCTGGACCCGCGCAGCCTCAGGCTCAATTTCGAGCTGGATCTCGAGCTGTACCACACCGCCATCGCCGGGGCGGTGGAAGCGCGCATCGGGGCGATGATGGCGGCGGCGACGCCGGAGACACTCGCAACCCTGCGCGAGCGCCCCTTCCTCAAGCGCCTGCGCAACCGCGCCATCTGGCTCGCCTCGCCCTATCTCTGAGGCCGCCGGCAGCGCACCGGGCGGCAGCGAACCACCGGATCAAAAACAAAAAGCCAGCCCCGAAGGGCTGGCTTGAGGGGAGACGCGCTGCGTCTCGGGAGCTTGTCGGAGCCCGCGAGGGCTCCTGAAGTCCGCCGGAAGAAAGGCGCCCGGGCGATGGCCGGGCGCCTTCCTCAGGATCACGCCGCCGCGACGGCCGCGGTGGGGACTTCCGAAATGGTCTTCAGGATCTGCGAGGCGATGGCATAGGGGTCGCCCTGGGAGTTCGGGCGGCGATCCTCGAGATAGCCCTTGTAGTCATTGCGCACGAAGCTGTGCGGAACGCGGATCGACGCGCCACGATCGGCCACACCGTAGGAGAACTTGTTCCACGGGGCGGTCTCGTGCTTGCCGGTCAGACGCAGGTGGTTGTCCGGACCGTAGACGTCGATGTGCTCCTTCCAGTTCTTGGCGAAGGCAGCCATCAGAGCCTCGAAGTACTCCTTGCCGCCGACTTCACGCAGATACTTCGTGGAGAAGTTGGCGTGCATGCCCGAGCCGTTCCAGTCGGTGTCGCCGAGCGGCTTGCAGTGGAACTCGATGTCCACGCCATACTGTTCGGTCAGGCGGAGCAGCAGGTAACGGGCGATCCACACCTCGTCAGCGGCCTTCTTGGAGCCCTTGCCGAAAATCTGGAATTCCCACTGGCCCTTCGCGACTTCCGCGTTGATGCCTTCGTGGTTGATGCCGGCCTCGAGGCAGAGCTCGAGATGCTCTTCCACGATCTCGCGGGCGACGTCGCCGACATTCTTGTAGCCGACGCCGGTGTAGTACGGGCCCTGCGGCGCGGGATAGCCATGCTCGGGGAAGCCGAGCGGACGGCCGTCCTTGTAGAAGAAGTATTCCTGCTCGAAGCCGAACCATGCGCCTTCATCGTCAAGAATGGTGGCGCGGGTGTTGGTCGCGTGCGGGGTAACGCCATCGGGCATCATCACTTCGCACATCACCAGGGCGCCGTTCTTGCGGGCCGGATCCGGGTAGACCGCGACCGGCTTGAGCACGCAATCCGAGCTGTGGCCTTCGGCCTGCTGGGTCGACGAGCCGTCAAAGCCCCACAGCGGGAGTTCCTCGAGCGAGGGGAAGTGGTCGAATTCCTTGATCTGCGTCTTGCCACGCAGGTTCGGCGTCGGCTTGTAGCCGTCGAGCCAGATGTACTCGAGTTTGTACTTCGTCATTGCGTATCTCTCACAAGCTTAAGACCGGTGCCGCAGGCCCCCCGGTCACTTCGCCGGCCGCGCGAGAAGTCGGTCGACCGCCAACGGCTGCCAACTACAAGCAGGACGCGTGCCAACTCCGGCCAGCACGCGCCACGATGAGCCGCCAGAAGCTTCACGAGCACGCGACGGGGGAGCGCCAGATCCGCCCGCGGACGGGCGCGCGGAACCGGCCACCGGCAAAACACGCCTCGCCTCCGCAAGATAGCACCCGGAAACCGCCAGCCTCGCGAAAGCCTGCGCAACCAAACTGCCAAGGACGCCGTTAGTCGATGGCACGAGGACCGACCATCTCGGCGCTGCACAATTTATGATCTTCTTGTGATCGCAAATTGTGCATTTAGTACCTACGCCATGCCGAACGTGCTATTATGCCGCCAAGGGCTGATGCGGGAACGCGCAGCCGAACAAGGAGAAAACAGGATGAGTGCCAGCGTTCATCGCGAGAGTGCGACGATCTACCAGTTCCCGGTCGGCGGGCGGGCCGGCGCAACCAGCCGCTCCGCGGACGACCGCGCGCGGCGCGAAGCCGCCCAGGTGCCGGCCATCTGCTTCGGCAGCTGGTATCATGAGGACGCGATCAAGGAAGATACGGGGCGCAAGAACTGACATCGGTCCGCGTGCCCCTCATGAGACAGCAACGCGCACCGCGTTCACCAGCAGCGATTCCCAGAGGGCCGGCGACCTGACGTCCGGCCCTCTTTGTTTCTGACGTGCCGTGGTTTCTGACGCGCCGTGTGATGACGGCGGCCACCGAACGGCTCAGCCGAAGATCGACCAGCCCATGCGCTGCGTCAGCAATTCCAGCGCGATGCGCCCGAGATGGGAATTGCCGCTGGCGTCCAGCCCCGGCGACCATACCGCGATCGATGCCCGGCGCGGCGCCACCGCCAGAATGCCCCCGCCCACCCCGCTCTTGCCCGGCAGGCCGACGCGATAGGCGAACTCGCCCGAGCCGTCATAATGGCCGCAGGTCAGCATCACCGCATTGATGCGCCGCGCCCGCTCCGGCGACACCACCGAATAGCCGGTCGACGGGTTGCGCCCGCCATGGGCGAGGAACCGCCCGGCCATGGCGAGCTGGCGGCAGGTCATCGCGATCGCGCAATGATGGAAATACACGCCCAACGTGTAGTCGACCGGATTCTCCAGAACACCGAAGGCCTTCATGTAATTGGCCAGCGCCCGGTTGCGGAAGCCGGTGCGCTGCTCGGACGCCGCCACCTTGTCGTCGATGGAGATGTTGGTGTCCTCCGCCACGAAATGCAGGAAGCGCAGGATCTCGCCCAGCGCCTCGCGCGGCTGGTGGCCGGAGAGGATGGCGTCGGTGACGGCGATAGCGCCGGCATTGATGAAGGGGTTGCGCGGCACGCCGTGCTCGGCCTCGAGCTGGACGATAGAGTTGAACGGGCTGCCCGACGGCTCGCGCCCGACCCGCCGCCACAGCCGGTCGCCGATCTTGCCCAGCGCCAAGGTGAGGGTGAAGACCTTGGAGACACTCTGGATGGAGAACGGCACGTCGCAATCGCCGCCCGCCGCAACCTGCCCATCCGCGTCCACCACGGCGATGCCGAAGGCCGCGGGATCGACAGTGGCGAGCTCGGGGATATAGGTCGCCACCTCGCCGCGATCAGGGCGGGCGCGCATCTCCTCAGCGATCTCACGGACGGTCTGGGCGAGGTCGGGCACGGGCGGGGGGATTCCTTGGCAGGGGTCGGCAGGGATTCGGGCAAGGGCGGCGGACGTCAATCCGCCCTTGCAATAGCCAAGCCGCGCCGCAACCGCCAGCCCGCATGCCGTCGGCGCGACGCGCCAGACAGCGCGGCCGCATCCGCACACACTGGCCTGACACTCCACCTCACTGCACTGACACTCCACCGCCCCGTGGGCGGTGAAAACCCGTCATCAGGGCATCGTCAGGCGGCGCACCGCGTCCTGCCAGCCGGCGAGCTTGGCGGTGCGGGTCTCCGGCGCCATGGTCGGCATGAAACGCCGGTCGAGCCGCCAGCTATCGGCGAAGCGCTCCGGCGCCGGCAGGATTCCGGCTTGAAAACCAGCGAGATAGGCCGCGCCCAGCGCCGTCGTCTCGCGCACCACCGGCCGGTCGACCGGCGCCGCGAGCAGGTCGGAGAGGCGCTGCATGGCGAGATTTGAGGCCGCCATCCCGCCATCGACGCGCAGCACGGTCGCCCGCGCCGACGCCTTGCCGCTCGCCTGTTTCCAGTCGGCGCGCATCGCTTCCAGCAGGTCAGAGGTCTGATAACAAACACTTTCCAGCGCCGCGAGCGCAAACTCCGCCCGCGTGGTGGCGCGCGTCAGGCCGAAGATCGCGCCGCGCACATCCGGATTCCAGTGCGGCGCGCCGAGGCCGACAAAGGCCGGCACGAGATAGATCTGCTGCGCCGGATCGGCAGTCTCGGCCAGCGCCTCGCTCTCGGCCGAGGTGCCGATGATGCCGAGCCCATCGCGCAGCCACTGCACCGCCGCGCCGGCAACAAAGATAGATCCTTCAAGGGCATAGGTCCGCTTGCCGGCGATCTGATAGGCGATGGTGGTGAGCAGCCGGTTGGACGAGGCGACCGGCGTGTCGCCGGTGTTGAGCAGCACGAAGCAGCCCGTGCCATAGGTCGACTTGATCATGCCCGGCTGGAAACAGGCCTGACCGACGGTCGCCGCCTGCTGGTCGCCGGCGATGCCGCCAATGGCGATGGCGCCGCCGAAGAATTCCGGCCGCGTGGTGCCGAAGGCGGCGGCGGAATCCTTCACCTCCGGCAGGATGGAACGCGGCACACGCAAGAGCGCCAGCATGTCCTCGTCCCACTCCCCGGTGCGGATGTTGAACAGCAGCGTGCGCGCGGCATTGGTCGCATCGGTCGCGTGGACCTCGCCGCCGGTGAGCTTCCACAAGAGCCAGGAATCAACCGTGCCGAAAGCGAGCTCGCCCCGCTCAGCGCGCGCACGCGCGCCCGGCACATGGTCGAGGATCCAGCTGATCTTAGTGCCGGAGAAATAGGGATCGAGGATGAGGCCGGTGCGCTCGCTCACCATGGGCTCATGCCCTTCGGCGCGCAGCTTGGCGCAGAGTTCGGCGGTGCGGCGGTCCTGCCAGACAATGGCGCGGTAGATCGCCGTGCCGGTGCGGCGGTCCCACACAACGGTGGTCTCGCGCTGATTGGTGATGCCGATGGAGGCGATGTCGGCGGCGCTGGCGCCCGCCTTGGCGATGGCCTCGCGGCAGGTGGCGAGTGTGGTCTGCCAGAGATCCTCCGCCTCATGCTCGACCCAGCCAGAGGCCGGGAAATGCTGGGGAAACTCCTGCTGCGCCATGGCGGCGATGGAGGTGTCGGGCCGAAACAGGATGGCACGCGAGGAGGTGGTGCCCTGGTCGATCGCAAGCAGATAGGAACTCATGACGTCACCTCGAAGGCTGCGGGCGCATCGGAGCCCGGCGCCTGCCGGCGCTCAAGGGGCGGCAGCAAGCGGGCCGGCACGCAGGGCGGCACCATCTGCCATGATCGGAAGGAAAAGTCGCGGGAGAGCCTGCCCTAAAAGGCAGCGCCCTCTCCCCATGCGGGGAGAGGGCGTACGTCACGTCAGGACGCTCAGTTCTTGGTCGGGGGTGTTGCGGGCCAGGACTTGATGAGGGCGTCGTAGTCGATGGTCTCGCCCTTGGGCTTTTCGTTGGCGAGCTTGGGCTGCGGGGCGAGGTTGCCTTCCTTCTTGGCGAGCTCGACCCAGTACTCCATCGGCTTCTTGGCGTTCAGCTTCGGGCCGCACTCGCCCTGCACGCCGGAACGCTCCAGGCGCTCCATCACCGAGTCCTGCGCCGCCGCCAGCGCGTCCATCGCCGCCTGCGGGGTCTTGGCACCCGAGGACGCGTCACCGATGTTCTGCCACCAGAGCTGCGCGAGCTTGGGGTAGTCCGGCACGTTCGAGCCGGTCGGCGACCACTGCACGCGGGCCGGCGAGCGGTAGAACTCGACGAGGCCGCCGAGCTTGGGCGCCCGCTCGGTCATCGCCGGCGACCAGATATCGCTCTCGCGGATGAAGGTCAGGCCCACCATGCTCTTCTTCAGCGACACGGTCTTCGACGTCACGAACTGCGCATAGAGCCAGGCCGCCTTGCGCCGGTCCACCGGGGTGGACTTGAGCAGCGTCCAGGAACCCACATCCTGGTAGCCGAGCTTCATGCCGTCCTTCCAGTAGGCGCCCTTCGGCGAGGGGGCCATGCGCCACTTCGGCGTGCCGTCGGCGTTCATCACCGGCAGGCCGGGCTTCACCATGTCGGCGGTGAAGGCGGTGTACCAGAACATCTGCTGGGCGATGGTGCCCTGCGCCGGCACCGGGCCGGCCTCGGAGAAGGTCATGCCGAGCGCCTGTGGCGGCGTGTACTTCTTCAGCCACTCGATATACTTGACGATCGAATAGACCGCCGCCGGGCCGTTGGTGTCGCCACCGCGCTCCACCGAGGAGCCGGTCGGGCGGCAGCCTTCCATGCGGATGCCCCATTCGTCGACCGGCTTGCCGTTCGGCAGGCCGCGATCGCCATTGCCGGCCATGGACAGCCACGCATCGGTGAAGCGCCAGCCGAGCGAGGGGTCCTTCTTGCCGTAGTCCATGTTGCCATAGACCTTGACGCCGTCGATCTCCTTCACATCGTTGGTGAAGAAGTCGGCGATGTCCTCATAGGCCGACCAGTTCACCGGCACGCCGAGCTCATAGCCGTACTTGGCCTTGAAGCGGGCCTTGTAGTCCGGGTTGGTGAACCAGTCGTAGCGGAACCAGTAGAGGTTGGCGAACTGCTGGTCGGGCAGCTGGTAGAGCTTGCCGTCCGGCGCCGTGGTGAAGCTGAGGCCGATGAAGTCCTTGAGGTCGAGCGTCGGGGAGGTGACGTCCTTGCCCTCGCCAGCCATCCAGTCGGTCAGCGGCACGGCCTGCTTGTAGCGGAAATGCGTGCCGATGAGGTCGGAATCGTTCACCCACGCATCGTAGATGTTCTTGCCCGACTGCATCTGGGTCTGGATCTTCTCGACCACGTCACCTTCCTGGATGAGGTCGTGGGTGAGCTTGATCCCGGTGATCTCGGAGAACGCCTTGGCGAGGACCTTGGCCTCGTATTCATGCGTGGTGATGGTCTCGGAGACGACGTTGATCTCCATGCCCTTGAAGGGCTCGGCAGCCTTGATGAACCACTGGAGTTCCTTCAGCTGCTCGTCCTTGGACAGCGTCGAGGGCTGGAATTCCGCATCGATCCACTTCTTCGCCGCCGCCTCATCCGCACGCGCGGATGACACAAGCACCGGCGCGGCAAAGGCCAGCAGCGCCAGCGCGCTGGCCGCCACCATCAGTCTCGTTCGGCGTGTCTTCGTCTTCATGGCTTCCTCCCGTCTCATTCGAGAATGTCGCGGCCTACCGCCGCTTTGCGAGCGTCACACGAGGCGGAACACCGCCAGTGCGTAGACAAGGCAGAGCGCGAGCGCCCAGCCGAGTTCGGGCCCCACCAGGGCGAGCCAGGCGAGATTGATGAAGGCGCTGCCGAGCAGCGTGATGAACAGCCGGTCGCCGCGCGTGGTGGGAATGCGGAGCACGCCGACACGGGCACGCTCCGGCCGCCACACCGCGATCACGGTGAAGATGATGAGCACCGTGGCGATCAGCGCGAAGAACACGCCGGTTTGCCAGGTCCACGCCATCCAGGCGGTGTTTTCAGTGAGGCGGGTGCTGAAATCGTCCATGCCGGCCTCCTCACACCCGCCCGAGGGCGAAGCCCTTGGCGATGTAGTTGCGCACGAACCAGATCACCAGCGCGCCCGGGATGATGGTGAGCACCCCCGCTGCCGCGAGCAGGCCCCAATCCATGCCGGCCGCCGAGACGGTGCGGGTCATCGTCACCGCGATGGGCTTGGCGTTGGTGGCGGTGAGCGTGCGGGCGAGCAGCAGTTCCACCCAGGAGAACATGAAGCAGAAGAACGCCGCGACGCCGATGCCGCTCGCGATCAGCGGCATGAAGATCTTCACGAAGAAGCGCGGGAACGAGTAGCCGTCGATCGCCGCCGTCTCGTCGATCTCGCGTGGCACGCCGGACATGAAGCCTTCGAGGATCCACACCGCCAGCGGCACGTTGAACAGGCAATGCGCCAGCGCCACCGCCCAGGGCGTGTCGAACAGGCCGATGGCGGAATAGAGATTGAAGAAGGGTAGCGCGAACACCGCCGGCGGCGCCATGCGGTTCGACAGCAGCCAGAAGAACAGGTGCTTGTCGCCCACGAAGGTGTAGCGCGAGAAGGCGTAGGCGGCGGGCAGGGCAAGGCTGATCGAGATGATGGTGTTCAGCACCACATAGGTCAGCGAGTTGATGTAGCCCGAATACCAGCTCGAATCGGTGAAGATCTTGATGTAGTGCTCGAAGGTGATGGCCTGCGGCCAGAGCGAGACCGTGGTGTTGATCTCGTAATTGGTCTTCAGGCTCATGTTGACCAACCAGTAGATCGGCAACATGAGGAAGACGAGATAGAGCACCATCACGACGGTGCCGCCGCGCGAGGAGGAGTTCACGACGCGATCTCCTTGGCCGGGCGCTCGGTGCCGGCGTGGGTCATCACGGTGTAGAAGACCCAGCACACGGCGAGCACGATGAGGTTGTAGACGAGGGACATCGCCGCCGCCTTGCCGAGGTCGAACTGACCCAGGGCGAGCTTGACGAGGTCGATGGACAGGAAGGTCGTGGCGTTGCCCGGTCCGCCGCCGGTGAGGACGAAGGGCTCGGTGTAGATCATGAAGCTGTCCATGAAGCGCAGCAGCACGGCGATCAGCAGCACCCGCTTCATCTTCGGCAGCTGGATGGTGGTGAAGACCGCCCAGCGCGAGGCGCCGTCGATGCGGGCGGCCTGGTAATAGGCGTCGGGGATCGACTTCAGGCCGGCATAGCACAGCAGCGCCACGAGGCTGGTCCAGTGCCAGACATCCATCACCACAAGGGTGAGCCAGGCCGAGAGCACGTCGCCCGTGTAATTATAGGGGATGCCCAGCGCGTTGAGCGCCCAGCCGGCGAGGCCGATATCGGCGCGGGCGAAGACCTGCCAGATCGTGCCGACCACGTTCCACGGGATAAGCAGCGGCAGCGCCATCAGCACCAGCGTCGCGGCAACCTTCCAGCCATCGCGCGGCATGGAAAGCGCGACGAGGATGCCGAGCGGCACCTCGATGGCGAGAATGACGGCGGAGAACAGCAAGTTGCGCCACAGCGCGTCGAAGAAGCGCCCGCCCAGCTCGGTCGAAGGATCGAGCAGCTCCTGGAACCAGCCGAGCCCGTTCCAGAAGAACTGGTTGTTCCCGAACGTATCCTGCACGGAGTAGTTCACGACCGTCATCAGCGGCAGGATGGCCGAGAAGGCGACGATCAGGAAAACTGGCGCGACCAGCAGCCAGGCGCGGTTGTTCAGCGGCTTTTCCATCATGCGCCCCCTTCGCCCGCGACCAGAGCGCCGTCGGCATAGATGTGGACCTGCTGCGGATCGAGAATGAGCCCGGCTTCCGCGCCGGTGGGGCTCACGCCCTCCGGCACCCGCACGGCAGCGGGAAGGCCGGCGATCTCCACACGGGCGATGCGCGTGCGGCCGAGATCGTCGATGCGCGTCACGCTGACCGGCAGACCCGTCCCCGCCGGGGCGAGATGGGCGAATTCCGGCCGCACGCCGAGCTCGATCTTCGCCCCCACCGGCAGGGCCGGGTAGGCACGGGCGAGATCGACGGTGACGCCCTGCGCCCCACCGATGCGGGCGGTGCGGCCCTCGACGGAGGCCGCCAACACATTCATGCCAGGCGAGCCAATGAAGTGGCCGACGAAGGTGTGGGCGGGGCGGATGAACAGTTCTTCCGGCGTGCCGGTCTGCACCACCGCGCCATCATGCATCACCACCACCGTATCGGCGAAGGTCAGCGCCTCCGTCTGGTCGTGGGTGACGTAGATCATGGTGAGGTCGAGCGCGCGGTGCAGTTCCTTCAGCGAGGAGCGCAGCTGCCACTTCAGATGCGGGTCGATGACCGTCAGCGGCTCGTCGAACAGGATGGCGGCGACGTCCGAGCGGACGAGGCCACGGCCGAGCGAGATCTTCTGCTTGGCGTCGGCGGTGAGGTTCTGCGCCTTGCGGTCGAGCACGGCGCTCATGTCGAGCCGGCTGGCGATTTCCTCGACACGCCGGTCGATGTCGGCACGCGGCACGCCGCGGTTCTTGAGCGGAAAGGCAAGGTTCTGGCGCACCGTCATCGTGTCGTAGACGACGGGGAACTGGAACACCTGAGCGATGTTGCGCGCCTCGGTCGGCAGATGAGTCACGTCGCGCCCGTCGAACAGGATGCGCCCGTTCGTCGGCGTCACCAGCCCGGAGATGATGTTGAGCAGCGTGGTCTTGCCGCAGCCCGAGGGCCCGAGCAGCGCATAGGCGCCGCCCTGTCGCCAGACGTGATTGATTTCCTTCAGCGCATAGTCCTGCGGGCCCTGCGGATTGGGCCGGTAGGCATGGGCGAGATGGTCGAGGGTGATGCTGGCCATCGCGCGTCTCCGTCAGGCTGCCGCGTCGAGAGCGCGGCCGGCGCGCGCGCCGGTGGAATCGAACAGAAGGATTTCGTTGGGATCGACGAGCACATCGACCGCCGCTCCCGGCTCCAGCGACCGGATACCCGGCAGAAGCGCGATCAGCGGCGTCTGCCCCATCTCCATGTGCAGATAGGTCTCCGAGCCGGTGATCTCGGCGACGGTAACGCCCGCGCGCAGGCGGAAGCGCGCGCCCGGCGCCGCGGCGGCGCTCTGCGCGTGCCCGTCATGTTCGCCGCCCGCCTCAACCTGCAGATGATGCGCGCGCACGCCGATCGTGTAGCGGCCGTCGGGCACCTCGGCGAAGGCACCGGTGACCGGGATGGACGCGCCGGTCTCCAGCTGCACCACGCCCGCGCTTTTGGTGGCGGTGAGTGTGTTCAGCGGCGGATCGGAGAAGACGCCGGCAGTGGCGAGGTCGCTCGGACGGCGATAGACCTCGGCGGTCAGGCCGAACTGGGTGAGGCGCCCCTCCAGCAGCGTCGCCGTGCTGCCGCCAAGCAGCAGCGCTTCCATGGGTTCAGTCGTCGCGTAGACGAAGACCGCACCGGTCGAGGCGAAGATGCGCGGCAGTTCTTCGCGCAGTTCCTCGCGGAGCTTATAGTCGAGATTGGCCAGCGGCTCGTCGAGCAACACGAGATCAGCGCGCTTCACCAGCGCGCGGGCAATGGCACAGCGCTGCTGCTGGCCGCCGGACATTTCCAGCGGGCGGCGCTGCAGATAGGGCGTGAGCTTCAGGAGCCGAGCCGCCTCGGCGACACGCGACTCGATTTCCGCCTTGGGCAGGCCGGCCACGCGCAGCGGCGAGGCGATGTTCTCATACACCGTCAAGGCGGGGTAGTTGATGAACTGCTGGTAGACCATCGCCACCGAGCGCTTCTTCACGGTGAAGCCGGTGACGTCCTTACCATCGACCAGCACGCGGCCCGAGGTCGGCGCATCGAGGCCGGCCATCAGGCGCATCAGGCTGGTCTTGCCGGACAGCGTGGCGCCGAGCAGCACATTGAGGCTGCCGCGCTCCAGCTTGAGCGACACATCGCGGATATGGGTGACGCCGCCGACGACGCGGCTGACATTCTCGAGCTGAAGCGTCACGACTGGCCTCCCTGCACCGCGACCGTCATCGGGCGCTGCGACGCCTTCTCGCGCATGAACTCATCGAGCGCGGCGATCTGTTCGGCCGAGAAGCGCAGGCCCAGCTTGGAGCGGCGCCAGAGCACATCCTCGGCGGTGCGAGCCCATTCCTCACGCATCAGGTAAAGCACCTCCGCCTCGGTGAGATCGGCGCCGAACACCCGGCCGAGATCGGCCGCGCTGCGCGTCCCGTCAAGCAGACGCAGGGCACGCGTGCCATAGGCAACGACCAGACGGCGAGCCAGACGTTCGTCGAGCCAGGGATGGGCGCGCTTGATCTGTGCGACGATGCGCACCGGCTCACCCACCGGGAAATCGCCGCCAGGCAGCGGCTCCTTGCCGGTCCAGGACACTTTGGAGGCGCCGGGCAGGAAGGCCCCGAGCTTTTCCAGCGCGTGTTCGGCGAGGCGGCGATAGGTGGTGATCTTGCCGCCGAAGACGGACAGCAAGGGCGGGCGCCCCTCGCCCTCTTCCATCTCCAGCACATAGTCGCGGGTGGCTTCCTGCGCCTTGGAGGCACCGTCATCATAGAGCGGGCGCACGCCGGAATAGGTCCACACCACCTGTTCCGGGGTGATCGGCGCGCGGAAATACTCGCTGGCGGCGGCGCAGAGATAGGAAATCTCCTCCGCGCTGGCGACCGGCTGGGCCGGGGTCTGGCCGAAATCGCGATCCGTCGTGCCGATCAGCGTGAAGTCGTGCTCATAGGGCACGGCGAAGATGATACGGCCGTCCGCGTTCTGGAAAATATAGGCGCGGTCATGGTCATAGAGCTTGGGCACCACGATGTGGCTGCCCTGCACGAGGCGGACATTGGCCGGCGAGTTCACCCGCACGACCTGCGCCAGCACCTCATGCACCCACGGCCCGGCGGCGTTCACCAGAACGCGCGCCCGGACGGTGGAGCGCTCGCCATCCTGCTCGACCTCGATCTGCCAGTGGTCGGCGCCCCGCGTCGCGCCGACGACCCGGCAGCGCGGCCGGATGTCCGCGCCACGCTCGGCGGCATCAAGCGCGTTGAGCACGACGAGCCGGCTGTCCTCGACCCAGCAGTCGGAATA
This sequence comes from Ancylobacter sp. WKF20, assembly GCF_029760895.1. Classification (NCBI taxonomy): domain Bacteria; kingdom Pseudomonadati; phylum Pseudomonadota; class Alphaproteobacteria; order Hyphomicrobiales; family Xanthobacteraceae; genus Ancylobacter; species Ancylobacter sp. WKF20. The sequence continues at coordinate 4,013,329 of NZ_CP121679.1, read as the reverse complement.
TTCGAAACCGCGGCTATAGCCCTCGCGCAGCGGCTTGCCGGTCGGGTCGCGCGTCAGGTCCAGCGTGCGGGTGGCCGGCAGCAGCTTGCGGCCGCCCAGATGGTCATAGATGAACAGGCCGAGGCGCAGCAGCCAGGCCGGGCGCAGGCCCTTATGATGCGGCAGCACGAAGCGCAGCGGCCAGATGATGTGCGGCGCGATCTTCCAGAGCACTTCGCGTTCCATCAGCGCCTCGCGCACCAGACGGAACTCGTAATGCTCGAGATAGCGCAGGCCGCCATGGATCAACTTGGTCGAGGCGGAAGAGGTCGCGCCGGCGAAATCGCCCTTCTCGAACAGCACGACAGACGCGCCGCGGCCGGCCGCGTCGCGGGCAATGCCGCAGCCATTGATCCCGCCACCGATGATGGCAAGGTCATAAAGCGGATCGAGCGTGCGAGCGTCCACGCGGCGTCTCCCAAGGCCTGGCTCCTTTAGGTCAGGAGCGCTTTCGTTTTTATCTTCATATTGACGCTAACTGAAACCTCACGCAGCCGCAACGGGCAAAAATCCGAAAGAATCGAACTTTCGTTTAGGTGCAATGCAACAAAAACATGGCAAAGCGCGCCAACGCAGTGAGCGCCATCGGCCGTGCCGAAACGAGGCACATAGGATCAGACACAGCCCGATCGGGCTGCGGTATAAATTTCCGAAATACTCCTATTGCTCCAATAAATTACCCCTATGCCCGGTCCGCCGTTAGCGTCGCGCAACACCCCGTCCAGGCTGGAGCGCTGCAATGACCGACGACATGCTGCATGTGATGCAATGGCATAATGGCGAGAAGGAATTCTCCCCCTTCTCCGATGCCGAAATGAAGCGTCGGCAGTCAGCCGTGCGCGGCTGGATGGCGGAGAACGATGTCGATGCGGCGCTGTTCACCTCATATCACGGCATCAACTACTATTCCGGCTGGCTCTACTGCTCGTTCGGTCGGCGCTACGGCATGGTGATCGACCACGACAAGGCGACGACGATCTCCGCCGGCATCGACGGCGGCCAGCCCTGGCGGCGCAGCGCCAGCGACAACATCACCTACACCGACTGGCGGCGGGACAATTTCTACCGCGCGGTGCGCCAGCTCACCCCGGGCGCGCGCCGCATCGGCATCGAGTTCGATCAGGTGAGCCTCGATTTCCTGCGGCAGCTCGAGGAAGCGCTGCCCGGCGTGGCATTCGTCGACATCAGCCAGCCCTCCATGTGGATGCGCACCATCAAGTCGGCGGAAGAGCAGAAACTCATCCGCGAAGGCGCCCGCATCGCCGATGTCGGCGGGGCGGCCTGCGTGGCGGCGGTGAAGGCCGGCGTTCCCGAGCATGAGGTGGCGCTCACCGCGACCGGCGCCATGGTGCGCGAGATCGCCAAGTCCTTCCCCTTCGTCGAACTGATGGACAGCTGGACGTGGTTCCAGTCCGGCATCAACACCGACGGCGCCCATAACCCGGTGACCAACCGGGTCGTACAGTCCGGCGACATCCTTTCGCTCAACACCTTCCCAATGATCTTCGGCTACTACACCGCGCTGGAGCGCACGCTGTTCTGCGACCATGTCGACGATGTGAGCCTCGACATCTGGGAGAAGAACGTCGCCGTTCACCGGCGCGGCCTCGACCTCATCAAGCCGGGCGCCAAGTGCAGCGAGATCGCGCTGGAGCTCAACCACATGTACCGGCAGTGGGATCTGCTGAAGTACCGCTCCTTCGGCTATGGCCACTCCTTCGGCGTGCTCAGCCACTATTATGGCCGCGAGGCCGGCGTGGAACTGCGCGAGGACATCCACACCGAGCTCAAGCCCGGCATGGTCGTCTCGATGGAGCCGATGGTGATGCTGCCGCAGGGCCTGCCCGGCGCCGGCGGCTATCGCGAGCACGACATCCTCATCGTCACCGAGGATGGCGCGGAGAACATCACCGGCTTCCCCTTCGGCCCCGAGCACAACATCATCCGCAACTGAGGATGGGGAGCGGCGACCACCGGGTCGGCCGCTCCCGACCTCCAGCCCGACAGCAATTGTCGCCGCCCCGGCGATATGAAAGGCTTATGCGTATCCCCCATCCATCAGCGATGGATATGAATGCGCGCCATCACCAACTTCCAGACTGATCTCCTGCGCGCCTTTGTCTGCGTCGTCGATCTCGGCGCCTACACCCGCGCCGGCGAGGCGCTCGGCCGCACCCAGCCCGCCATCTCGCTGCAGATCCGCCGGCTCGAGGAACTGGTCGGCGCCCCGCTGATCCGGCAGGTCGGCCGCAACCTGCAGCTCACCGGCGAGGGGGAGGTGCTGCTCACCTATGCGCGCGAGATCCTGCGGCTCAATGACGAAGCGGCGTCCTATTTCAACCGGACGACGATGTCCGGCGTGATCCGCGTCGGCCTGCCGAACGACTATGCCGTCGCCTTTCTGCAGGGCGTCATTACCGATTACACACGCCAGCACCCCGAGCTCATGCTGGAGCTGCATTGCGGCTGGTCCGCCGAGATTCTCGATCGCCTGCGCGCCGACGAGCTCGATCTCGCGGTCGCTATGGTCAACAATGAGGATACGCGCCACCTCTCCCGCTCCTGGGTCGAGCGGCCGATCTGGGCAGCGGCGGACGACGCGCGGCTCGACACCAGCCGTGGCATTCCCCTGGCGGCCCATCCCGAAGGCTGCGTCTACCGCGCGCGGATGATCCAGGCACTCGATGCAGCACGGCTGCGCTGGCGGGTGGCCTATTCAGGCGCGGGCATTGCCGGGCTGCAGAACGCGGTGGTGAGCGGTCTCGGCGTCAGCGCCCTCACGCGCTACACCCTGCTGCCGGGGATGCGCGTGCTGGCCGAGGCCGACGGCTTCCCGCCACTGGCCGAGATCCGCGTCGGGCTGTTCTACAAACACCCGCGCCTCTCGCCTGGCGGCATCAATCTCGTGAACCACATGATCGCCCAACTCGACGAGGCCGGCGTCTCAGCGCCGGGCCTTGCTGCTGGACGCGATCTGTTGGAACGGCAATAGCGCGCCGGGTCCGCGCCTCGGGCGGCGCATGCCGCGACCGTCGCGCGACGGAAACCGCTCACGCGGTGTGGTTCAAGCCGTTGATGTTGACAGTGAAATGGCGCGCCCGAAAGGCCAAGCATTGGATTCGCTGGGATTGCGCTATGGCCGACATACGTATTCTCCTCAACGACAGGTCAGTAAGTGAACTGAGATCGCCCCATTCCGGGCAACGTCACCGGCACGCGCATCTCTTGGGATCGATTTTATTGGGCAGCGTGATGCAATTCCCCAAGGGGTTACCCTTCAGGAGGCTTGGGAGCGCTATCGTGATGCGCACCTTGTCCGAAAGGGTCGGAGCGCAGGAACGATCGAAGGTTACCGCGATCACATAGAGCGTCTCTTCAAGGATTGGCTTGATCTTCCATTGAAAGTCCTCGCCGACGATCCCAGCAAGGTCATTGCACGGCACGATGAGATAACGGCGGAGCATGGCCCTTACATTGCAAACGGCAGCATGCGGACGCTGCGAGCCGTCTATAACCACGCGCGCAAGGCGCATCGCTATCTACCGACAGACAACCCCGCCAGCGCCGTTTACTGGAACTCGGAGCAGCGCCGCAGCACAGCAATGGGACTGAATGACCTGCCGCAGTGGTTTCAGCAGGTCGCAGCGCTGCCCAATCCCATTCGTCGCGAATTCCACATGTTCTCGCTGTTGTCGGGCAGCCGGCCGACGGCGGCACTCATGGAGGCTAAACCGCACCATCTCGACCTTCGCCGCCGAGTGCTTCATATCCCACGGCCGAAAGGCGGTGCGGACCGAGCGTTTGATGTACCATTGTTGCGGCAGATGGTTTTGTGCCTTCTGCGGTTGATGCGTTTGGTCGGCATCTCTATCCGCGTGAGGCCACGCAATGGCTGTTCCCAGCAGAGAGTGACAGTGGACATCTCGCCGAGCAGAAGGAGGCACGGCGCGTTCTGGCGAAGTGGGGTAACGATCTACGTCAGACCTTCCGGACGCTCGTTTCATCAGCTGGAGTATCCGAGTTTGACGCCCGCTTGTTGATGAACCACGCCATTCCGGGGGTGAATGCCGGCTACATTTCTCGGCACAAGCTGCTTGAGCATCATCCTCGGACCCAACAGCAGGCGATCAGCGACACGATGTTCGGATCGATTGGCGAACTGACCTGCAAGGATCAGACAGTTCGCTCCCGGCTCGGTCCGGGGGCGGCGCCGCGAGCAATAGCAGCCTCCCGCATAGCGGCGTGACTGTGGCTTGCGAACCTTCAATCACCGCCTCTTGCCAAATGGCATTTAATGATTATTTTTATGCCAATTAGGTTTCGCCATGCAGTTTGCCACGATCCAGCCAACCGCTTCCCGACCCGACATCCCCGCGATCACTGATGCGGAAGCCGCCGCTCTTGCTCGCGCGACGGTGAACCTGTTTCGGGCGTGGCAACTGAGCGACATTGAGGCCCGAACCCTGCTAGGCGATATGGCTCAGCGCACCTGGGCTCGCTGGAAGGAGGGCAGTATCGGGCGGATCGACCGCGACTTGCGCGCCCGCATGGCCATCCTGATGGGCATCCATAAGGGGCTTCGTTACCTCTTCAGCGATCCGATGCGGGGCTATGTTTGGATTCGCAAGCCGAATACAAACTTCGACGGGCGAAGCGCGCTCGACATCATGATGCGTGGCGAGATTACCGATCTGATCGACCTGCGGGCCTATCTCGACGCTGAGCGCGGTGCATGGTGACCGTGCGCGTCCGCCGCGTGGTCTGGCCACGTACTGTCCGCATCATACGTTCGATTCATCCGCCCATCGATCTGTTCGAGGATATTGCGGATCCGGCCGACTGGGAGGCGCTCGCCTCAGCTGAAGCCAAGTTCAACCCGCGCATCCGCGAGAGCATCGGCGATCTCGCCAAGGTACCCGCGGCCCGCCGAATAACCGGGCCCGGCGCCAGTTGGGTCATGGCGCCCTTCGTCCACTGCTCACCCCTACGGCCGGGCCGCTTCACTGACGGCTCATTCGGCATCTATTACGCAGGCGACTGCACCGAAGTGGCTATCGCTGAGACCATTCACCACCATAGGCGAATGATGCTCGCCACCGACGAGCCGCCCGGGTGGACGTCACAGTTCCGGGAGTTGATCGGCTCGGTCGATGCCGAGTTGGACGACGCAGCAGGCAGGACCGACTTGCTGGACCCGAATGATTACACGGCGTCCCAGGTATTTGGTGCCGCTCGGCGGACCGAGGGGTCGAACGGTGTCACGTGGCCAAGCGTACGATATTCCCATGGACACTGCATCGCCGTGTTCTGGCCCGATGTCGTGCCGATTCCGACGCAGGGCGCGCATTTCGCTTATCATTGGAACGGCCGCGTGGTGGATTACGTGAAACGGCTCGACACTGGTGCAGTCATGCGCGTGTGCTGAGACCTACGGGCGCGCAAGCACCGCGACATTCACCCGCTCTCCCGCCGTTCCTCTAGATCGTCAGCGATACCGCCCACTCGATGGTCAATGGGCCACCGCGCGCATTGTGGTTACTTGATTTGTGGCCAGCGCTCCAAGCCCATACCAACAGAATGGAAGAGCAGACGTTAGACCGACGTCACATCGAAATGTTCGAAGTGCCACGTTTCCGCGATACGGCCGTCGCGCAGCCGATGCATGTCCATTCCTGAAAACGTCACCTGGCGACCAGAGGGGGAATGGCCGAAGAACGGCTTCACATGCCGGCCCTCAAGCCGGATGCGCACCACGACGTGATCGTCTTCCGCAACCACCTGCTCGGGCGTGATGACCAGCCCTTCAAAGGCTCCGCGAAAGGCGGCAACGACATCGATGAGTCCGTCGGGTCCCGGCTTCTGTCCGGGAGCCTCCGGATGATCTTTCCAGTCCGAAGAGAGGATAGTGCGGAACAGCGCTGCGTCCTCGCGATTGAACGCATCGTAGAACGACGCGACGAGCGCCTTGTTGACTGCGGTCATAGTGGTTTTCCTAGTGAGTTGTGGAGGCGACGAGCGCTGCGGCCGCTTTAGCCGGTGTCTCCTGCCCCCGCCGCGGCTGCGCGCCCTCGAAGCGGATATGCCCGCTGTTGAAGCCATCGAACATCTCGATGAAGGCCGCCACGGTGCGCGGGCTCATTCCGCTGGCGGCAAAGATCGCCGACCATTGCTCGCGTGGCACCGAGATCGGGGTTACCGGGCGGCCGAGCTCAGCCGCGAGCAGGCGGGCCAACGCCTCGGGCGCCAGGTTGGTTGGGCCGGCGAGTTCGACGATCCGGCGACCCATCCAGGTCTCCGTGAGCATCTTCGCCGCCATCGCGCCAATATCCGCCACAGTCACCATAGGGACGGGACGATCAAGTGCGAGCATGGATGGAAGCACGCCTGCATCCCGCACCGGCGCCATCACGTGTAGCCAGTTCTCCATGAAATAGCCCGGACGCAGGAAGGCGACGGGGCGCGACAGGCCTTTCAGATGCTGCTCGATGAGATGATTTGAGTGGATCATGCCATTGCCAGCCGGCAGGTGCGCTGAAATGGACGACAGGAAGATGAGCTTCTTCAGGTCGGAGGCTTCGACGGCTGTGGCGACGGCATCAGCGACGGCGACCGCGCGTCCGAACGGATCAGCCTCGCCATAGGCCGGGGGGTTCAGCAAATAGGCGGCCTCCGCGCCATTCAGAGCCGCGGTCAGCGCCGCCGGATTGGTCAGGTCAGCTACGGCGACCTCGGCGCCCCTCGCCGCCCAGACCTTGCCACGCTCGTCGGAACGGACGACGACGCGCAACTTCAGTCCGGCGGCCAGCACAGCCTCTGCCGTCGCTTTCCCGGTCTGACCGGATACCCCCGCAACCACATACATGATCGAACTCTCTTTCACCTTCAGGACCGCGTGGCCTTCCACGCGTCGTATTCGCGGCGGCTGGCCTCGGTCGCCGGAAACAGGCCGAAGATCGAGCGTCCCTCGTTGATCTTCTCCTCGGCGAACTCCTCATAAGCGACGACGGCCGCAGCCTCCTCCGCCACTTCTGCGGCGACATGGGCGGGAACGATCACCACGCCCTCGGCATCGCCCACCACGATATCTCCGGGATAGACGGCCACGCCCGCGCAGCCGATCGGCAAGTTGAGATCGGCCGGGTGCAGAGTGATCGGTGTCGCGGGAGAGGCCGTCTGGGCCTGATAGGACGGCAGCCCGGTCCGTCGGATACCCGGCAGGTCGCGATAGCCACCATCGGTAACGATGCCGGCACAGCCACGAGCCTTCAGCCGGGCGATGAGCAGATCGCCGGCCGAGGCGGCGCGAGAATCGCCCCGACTATCCACCACCAGTACGGCGCCGGAGGGACACTCCTCGATGGCACGCCGCTGCACATGCGTATCGAGCTGGTAGTTCGCCATTGTGTCGAGATCCTCGCGCGAGGGAATGAAGCGCAAGGTGAAGGCCGGGCCGACCATGTTTGGCAGCGCCGGATCGAGCGGCGCTACCCCGTGCAGAAACTGGTTACGGAAACCGCGGCGCAGCAGGCAGTTGGTCAGCGTCGAGACGTTGACGGTCTTCAGGAGCGCGATGGTCTGCTCGGAGATCGTGGTCGGCGGCACATCGGTCGACGAGGTGGCGGTCATGGAGGGCTCATGGTCGCGAGGGTGGGAAGACGCACGGAGCATCAGGCCTGGACGGTGACGTGCTCTTGCACGCCGAGCCCGTCAATGCCGAGGCGCACCGTCTGGCCGGCTTTCAGAAAGACCTGCGGGCGCAGACCAAGGCCGACCCCGGGCGGCGTGCCAGTGGCAATGATATCGCCGGGTTCGAGCGTCATGAACTGGCTGAGATAGGAAACCAGATAGGCAACCTGAAACACCATGGTGCGGGTGTTGCCATCCTGATAGCGGTGGCCATCGACCTCACACCAGATGCCGAGTTCGTGAGGGTCGGGAATCTCGTCCCGCGTGACCATCCAGGGCCCGATGGGGCCAAAGCTGTCATGGCTCTTGCCCTTGGTCCACTGCCCTTGCCGCTCGGATTGGAAGGCTCGTTCTGAGCCGTCATTGACCAGGCAATAGCCAGCGACGTGGTCCAATGCCTGCGCTTCGGAAACGTACTTGGCTCGGGTGCCGATGACGATGCCGAGCTCGACCTCCCAGTCGGTCTTGGTGCTGCCGCGCGGAATTTCATAGGGATCATCCGGGCCGCAGATCGCTGTGGTGGCCTTCAGGAAGATCACCGGCTCCGATGGCACACTCTTGCCGGTTTCGGCGGCATGGTCGGCATAGTTGAGACCAATGCAGACAAACTTCCGCACCGCCCCGACACAGGCGCCCAAACGCGGCCGGCCCGGCACCAGCGGCAGCGTTGCCGGATCAAGGGCTGCGAGCCAGGCAAGGGCGTCGGGCGCGAGTGAAGCGCCGTTAATGTCGGCGACAAAGCCGGACAGATCACGAATGGCGCCGGTCGCATCGAGGAGCCCGGGCTTCTCCTGTCCGGCCGGACCATGGCGCAACAGCTTCATCAGTTCCCCCAGCTCGATACATTCAGATAATACGGGAAGTTGAGACCACTTCCACTCCAGTGATACTCATGTAATATATCTAGACGCATGTCAGGGCAAGTGAGTTCCGGGCACGCTTGGCGCCAGATGGTGAGGGCCAATGATCGGCCGGCACGAGCGTCTGCAACGGCGCCGTCAATCCGGCGGGGCCGCGACATGCACATGATGTTTTAGCTGGGTGCGAAGGAGTGGATTGATGAGCAAGCGCATCGATGCAGATGTCGTTATCGCGGGTTCTGGTGCCGGCGGAGCGACGGTAGCGGGCGAACTTCTGCGCGCCGGAGCGCGCGTGGTTGTCGTCGAGGCCGGTCCGGTTCGGTTCGGTGCGCCGGGCCTGCACGGCCGCAACCTCGACACCTCGGAGGCGGCACTGGCCGATTTCGGCAAGATCATCGCCAAGGAATGGGTCTACCCCTGCAAGGCGAACGGTCCGATCAAGGGGCTCGACGGGCTATGGGTGTCTCACGGCGTGGGCGGCATGTTTTCGATCTTCTGCTCGAACCTGCCCTACCCGGACGTTGCTGAATTGCCCGAGTGGATGAGTGTTGACGAATGGACACCCTATCTCACCCGCTCTGCGGCGCTGCTTCACGCCAATGCCGACATCTTCGGGCGCGGCGTGCGCGCCGGCCGCATCCTCGACCGCGTGACTGCCGCCATCGGCCGTGACCTCACCGGCCGGCCGGTGCAGCACATGCCGATCGCCGTGCGCGAGACGCCGACGGGCCTCAAATTCACCGGCGCCGACGACCTGCTCGCCGGCGAGTATAACCCGGACAACCTCACCCTCATCACCGATCATGTCGTGCGCCGCATCGAGGCCACTGGAAGTCGTGCGACCGGGCTCGTCATCGCCCCGGCGGCTGGCGGCGAGGAAATCACCGTCAACGCCGATGCGGTCGTGATCGCCGCCGGGCCTATAGCGACCCCGCAGATCGTCGCCGCCTCGAAGGTGGATGCCGGTCCGGCGCTCGGCCGCTACATTCTCGACCACCCGATCATCTCTACCCGCGTTCTGCTGAAGCCGGAGATTGTCGCCGAGGTTCCCGCCAATGATCCGCTGTTCTCGGTGTGGGTGCCATTCAGCAAGGACCATCCGTTCCAGAACGAAGTGTTCCGCTTCCCGCAGACGCCACCGGCCGGCACGCGCGACGAGGACGGCGCCGATGTGGCCACCTTTGTCGCGATGGAGGTGAATCCGGACAATCGGATACAGTTTTCTGCGACCGCCTCGGATGGATTTGGCCTGCCGGAGGTTGCGGTCACGCTGGTGCACTCCGAGGCGGACCAACGCCGCATCGCCGCCGCTGCCGCTGAAAACTACCTCGTCAGTGCCGCCGTGTCGGACACACGCCAGGGCTGGTTCCCTGTCCTCTACAAAGCCGGTGGCTCCGCCCATCTCATGGGCTCGTGCCGCATGGGCCCGAAGCCGGATGGCACCAGCGTCGTCGACCGCAACGGCCGCTTCTGGAACTACGACAACCTGTATGCGGCGGGTAACGCCACCCTCGCCGTGCCGAGCGGCGCCAACCCAACCTTCACAACCGTCGCCGCCGCCCTTATGACGGCGGACCACATCAAGGCCACTCGCTCGGCGAGTGCGGCCGCCGCCTGACGCGGCCCGCCACCGACCCGAACAAGAAAACCCGCGACGGACGCCCGTCGCGGGTTTTTCATTGGCGGTCGATAGGGGACCTCAGCCGAGGCGTGGGGCGATGACCGCCAGCAAGCCGCCGATCAATGCGACGTGCTCGAACAAGAAGAACTTGTGAATGACTTGCTCGTGCGGATCGGGGTAGGTCCAGTAGCGGTGGAACAACGCATCGGCGAGTGCGGTGAAGACGATGAGGATCGCTGCGCCATAGACAACCGTACCGGGTATGAGCAGCAGCACGGCCCCGACGAACGACGCGATGAGCCCCAGCACCAAAGCAGGGGCCGCCGGGCCTACGCCGATGCGGTTGAACTCGGAGATATGGTGTCCCCAGGACGTGTAGTTGAACCAGGTGGCCCAGATAAAATAGAAGGCAATTCCCAGACGGCCGATGAGATCGACCCAGTACCCGCTGCCCATTCTAGTGGCTCCCAATGGTGTCCGGCTGTGCCGGATCAGGCGAAGAATTTGATGCGAATCTGGTCCGCGACCAGCGACAGGATCAGCACCGCGCCGAGCACGATCTGCTGAACATAGGATTCGACGCGGATGAGGTTCATGCCATTGGTCAGCAACGTGATGAACAGCGCGCCGAGCACCACGTCGCGCACCCGCCCGACGCCACCGAAGAGCGAGATGCCGCCGATCACGCACGCCGCCACCGCCTGCAAGGTGAAGGGCTGGCCGTTCAGCGCCTCCGCCGAGCCGGAGCGGGCGACGAACAGGATGCCGACCACGGCCGCCATCAGGCTGGAGAGGATGTAGGCGAGGAAGAGCTGGCGCTTGGTGGCGATGCCCGAAAGCTGCGCCGAGCGCATGTTGGAGCCGACAGCGTAGAAATAGCGCCCGACCGTAGTGCGGTTGAGTAGCACCCACACCACCACGAACAGCACGAGCGTGGCGATCATCGGCGGGGCAAGGCCGACGAAGCGGCCATAGCCGAACACGCGCATGAAATCGTCGGGAACGCCAGTCACTGGCAGGCCCTGCGTCAGGGTCAGCGCGATGCCGACCAGGCTCGTGCTGGTGCCGAGCGTCATCATGAAGGGCGAGACGCCGAGCACCGCGACCCCGAACCCGTTTACCGCTCCAACCAGAAGGCCCGCCGCCAGGCCGGCCGCAACCGAGGCGAGCGCTGCCAGCACGATGGCATCGGGATGACCGCGCAGCACCGCGAGCAGCACCAGCGCCGAGACCACGCCGGAAAAGCCGACCGTTGAGCCTGCGGAGAGATCAAGTCCGGCGGTGAGGATCACGATCATCTGCCCCATGGCGAGAATGATCAGGAAGGTCGACTGCCGTCCGACATTGAACAGGTTGCCGCTGGAGAGGAAACGCTCCTCCTGCAGCGCGAAGAACAGCATGGCGGCGATCAGCAGGATCGGCAGAATGCCGAGATTGACGAAGATCCAGCGCGTGCTTGCCTTGAGGCTGACGCCGGGCGTCGTACCGGTCGCGACCGGTTGCGTATGAACGCTCATGTCAGTTTCCTTGCGTGTCGAAGAACCCGGCGAGGATTCGCTTTTCGTTGATCTCGGACCTTTTCATGTGGTCGACGACGTAGCCGGCCCGCACGACATAGAGGCGCTGGCTCATGTGCATCACCTCGGGAAGATCCGAACTAATGATGATCACCGCTGCGCCCTCTTCCACGAGCTGCTTCATGAAGCCGTAGACTTCGACACGCGCCGAGACATCAATGCCCACCGTCGGCTCGTCGAAGATGAAAACGCGGGCGGAGCGGGCGAGCGCCCGAGCGATGAGGATCTTTTGCTGGTTGCCACCGGAGTAGGTACCGACATGACGCCGGAGGTCGAAGGGCCGCACGCTCATGCGCCCGCCCATCTCGCTGGCGAGGCGCTTTTCGGCACCGAGCCGCAGCCATCCCATGCGCGACAGCTCGGGCTTGGCGAGGCTGGAGAGTGTGATGTTCTCCTGCGTCGAGCGCAGAAGCATCAGACCCTCGCTGCGCCGATCCGAAGTAATGTAGCACAGGCCGGCATTCAGCATGGCGCGCGGGTTCGGCCGCGCCACCGGCTGGCCGTCCAGCATCACGCGGCCGGCGGCGATCTCGCACAAGCCGAACACTGCGCGGCCGATCTCGGACTTGCCGCAGCCCACGAGGCCGGCAAGCCCGACGATCTCGCCCGCGCGCGCCTCGATCGAGGCCTCCTGCACGGTGCCGTCGGTGGTGGCGAGGCCACTCACTTCCAGCAGCCGGGCGCCGGACGTCGTCTCGATGTGCGGATAGAACTGCTCGACCGGACGGCCTGTCATCAGCTCGACCAGCCGCTCATGGTCGATGTCCGCGGGCACGGTGGCGATGAGCTGGCCGTCGCGCATCACCGTGATGCGGTCGCCAATTTCGCGGATCTCGGACAGGCGGTGGGTAATGTAGACGATACCCACCCCTTCCCCCCGCAGCCGCCTCACAAGCTCGAACAGGAGTTCGGTCTCACGTTCGGACAGAGAGGCGGTCGGTTCGTCGAGGATGAGGATCCTCGGGTTGGTGAGCAGCGCCTTGGCAAGCTCGACCATCTGCTGCTCGGCGCGCGACAGGTGATGCACCAGCGCCCTGGGATCCAACGTAAGACCGAAGCGCTGGAAGATTTCCCACGCCTTGCGCCGTCTTGCGCCCATGCGGATGAAGGGGCCGCACCAGCGCGGCTCGCTGCCAAGAAAGAGATTCTCCTCAACGGTCAGCGAGGGGGCGAGGCTGAACTCCTGAAACATCGCGGAGATGCCATGGCGGCGCGCATCATGCACGTCGCGGAAACTCAGTTCCTCGCCGTCGAGAGTGACAGTGCCGCGGTCCGGGCGCAGTGCACCGCAGATCACGTTGATCAGCGTCGACTTGCCGGCGCCGTTCTCGCCAAACAGCATGTGGACTTCGCCGGCACGCAGTTCGAAGTCCATGCCGCGCAGCGCGTGGACATTGCCGAAGGACTTGCTAACGCCGGCCATGCGCAGGCGAGGCGGTGGGGCGCCATCGGATGCGTCCGCCGTTGAGCCGGCCGACATGTCGTCAAGACGTTGCAAGGCGGTACTCATCGCGGCCTGTTTTCCTCAGTCATGAATGCAAATGTGCCACCCAATGGCGGCCAGCTCGGCCTCGGCAAAGGCGCGCGGCTGCGGCTCGAGCGCCGTACCGCAAATATCGTTCCAGCTATTGAGAAACGCATGCCAGGCGATGATGCCGACGATGCGCAGAAGGTCTGAGCCGTTGAAATGGCGCCCGAGTTCATCGAGGTGCCGGTCGGTGACCTCCGCGGGCTTGCGAGCGGCGGCGCGGCAGAGGCGCAGCGCCGCCCGCTCCGCCTCATCGAAGAGTGGGCTGGTCTCGAAATTCGGCACGGCCCGCAACTTCTCCGGCGGTACGCCGAACTGCGCGGCGCTGCACCCGGTATGAGCCGTACTGTACATTGCGCCAGCAAAGAAGCTGTAGGCGAAGGAGACGAGGCGCCGGATCGAATCCGGCGGCGTGTCCACATACATGAAGGCGTCGGCGCAGATCCCGATGCCCCGTAGGATAGCCGGTTCGCGACCCATGGTCAGGAAGCTGTTCGGGATGTAGCCGTGATCGGCAAGAACCGCGGCGATGACGTCCCGAAACGCGGGAAGATCCTCGGGCCGGGCGGGCGCTATACGCGGCATCTTACTGGTCGAGACGCCAGCCAATGGGTGCGAGATGCTCGCGCGCCCAGGCCAGCGGCTGATCCTCAAGAGTGGTGGCGAGAATCTCATTCCACTTGTTGAGGTAGGCCATGTAGCAAATAAGCCCGACGATGAAGAGCGTGCGCTTCTCGCCGAAATGCGTCACGACATCTTTGACATCGGCATCGGTGACTTCCGAGGGCGTGCGCGCCGCATGACGGCACAGCCGAAGCAGAGCCCGCTCGGCACTGTCATAGAGGGGCGAGGTCTCGTAGTCCTGGATCGCTAGGATCTTCTCCAGCGACAGACCGAGTTCCGGCGCACCGCAGGCACAGTGAGCAGAGCTGTAGGGCACCCCGGCAAACTGGCTATAGGCCCAGGTAACGAGGCGGCGCACCGGCTCGCTCACCGTATCGGGATACCATGAGGCGTCGGACAGGGCACCCGCCGCCTTCAGGATCGCGGGATCACGCGCCATGGTCAGAAAACTGTTGGGAATATAACCGATGGAATCGATCATCCCCTGGAAGATAGGCTCGAATTCAGGAAGATCTTCGCGCATCAGTGGCTCGATCCTGGCCATCTCAGTTCCTTTTCAACGTCGTTTAGGCGATGCTTCTGATGGGAGGGAACACCGAAGCCTTCCCTCCCCTTTAGCCCTCACTCAGTCGACCTTGAACTGCACCTTCCAGGTCGACGGAGCGACATTGGCTTCGATAGCCTTGTCGAGCGTTGACTTGTCGACCAGCGTCACGTCGGGGATCGCATCCTTGTAAGTCAGCTTCTTTTCGAGCGCCCGCACCGTCATGTCGATCAACAGCTTGTCGATGATGACCGAGTTCTCGACGACGACGCCGGCGACGTCGCCCTTGCGGATCGACGGCATCAGATCGGGCGTGAGGAAGGTGGCATAGAGGCCGACCTCACCCACGCGCCCCTGTTCGCGCAGACTGTTGATGGCGGCTTCGGTCGAGCTACCCATTCCGATGATGTAATTCAGCTTGGGATAGGTAACGAGCACATCTTCGACGAGCGGCTGCTGGTCGAGACGGCCGGCCTGACCGTAGACCACCTTTTCGATCACGACGTCGGAGCCTTTCACTGCCTGCTTGAAGCCGATAACGGAGTCTTCAGCCCATGGAATTCCGGCCGGCCCGGGCATCACGACCACGGAGACCTTGCCGGAACCGGCGGGATGCTTCTCTGCCAGAACCTTACCGATCTTCTCACCGACGCCGGTGTAGCTCACGACGACGCGCGCATCGGCCTCGGTGTCGACGCCGACATTGTTGTCGACCACCACGACGCCCTTGGCACGGGCCTCACGGATCTTCTGGCTGAGGCCACTGGTCGACACGGCGAAGACGATGATCGCATCGGCACCGAGCGTTACACAATCGTCGAACTGGGCGAGTTGCTTGTCGACATTGCCATAGCCGCCAGCATCATAGATGGTCAGTTTGGCGCCAAGACGCTTGGCCTCTTCGACCGCACCATACAGATAAGCGCGCATGATGTCGTTGGTGGTGTGCGGCACCAGATAGCAGATGTTCCACTTCTTGGTCACATCCTTGGGCGACAGCGCCTGATAGTCCACCGGCTTGCCAACGAACGGCTCGACGCCCGTCTTGCGCGGCGGATCCTGCACGAGCACAGGGAAGCTCCAGCCTGCCGTATCAGCACGCAACCCAGGCGCCATGACGACCAGGGCGCTCGCGGCCATTGCGACCCCCAAGCAGAAACGACCCAGCTTGACAGTGATATTCATTATAAGCACCCCTCTAGTGCATTTGATATATCATGATAGTATCAAGGTCTCTCGCCTTGTCAACGAGGCAACGCACGATCCCGCGCACTTCACGAACGTAGCCTATCCCTATGAAAAATCGTGCATTCCCCCTGAATCGGGAAGGTCGAACGATGGCTGCGTTCAGCGAAAGATCGTCAAGATTAAAGCCGCCGTTCAAGCGAATGCACCGTGACGCGCGCGGCTCTTGCCACCGATGCGATATCCCGACTAACCGAGAGATGAGCCATGGGCGAACGACTGCAGCGCCGATCGCGGGAAGACATGCCCGAGTTTGAACATGTCTTCGCAACGCTCGAGCAGGATCAGGGCTATGTCTCGCGCAGCCTGTTCATGTTAGGGCGCGACGCGGGGCTGCTCACCGCTGTCGGGCTGATGCACGAGGCGGCCTGGTATGCGCCCACGCTCGACCCTGCCGTCCGCGACTTTGCCGCTTACGCCTTCACCATGTATCGGCGAGCACCCTACAGCGCCGCGCATTGTGCGCTGAACGCCGAACGCCATGGCATCCCACGCGTGAAGGTCGTCAGCATCTTCGCACCAGACAGCGATATCTACGATGCGCGCGAGAGAACTCTACTCTCCTTCTGCGCCGCAGCCGCCACCACTCCCGGCAGTGTGGACGGGGCAGCCTTCGCCGCGCTCTCCGTCCATTTCGACCAGCCCGCCCTCCTCACCTTGACGGCGCTGATGGCCATGATGAGCTTCCTCACCACGTGGAACGCCATTATGGGAACGGCGCTAGAGGAGACGCCCCTTTCCTACGCGCGCGAGGTGCTGGCGCCAATCGGCTGGGACGTGGGAGTACATGCCTTGGATGTTCGTCGAGAAGGCCATCAAGCTTAGCCGCACCGGCCCGCAAGCCGGGCGAGCCAGGCAGGGATCGGACCTGCCGACGGCAGGAGGTTGAGATCACTCACGACGGCCAGCCAACGGAAGGCGCTCGCGACGATGTAGTCGCCATAATCGGGACCGTCACCACCGAGAAAAGGCTGACCGGCAAGCAGCGTGGCGAGCGGCGCCAACCCTTCGTGAAAAGCGGGAAGACGTTCCGCCCTCCCCTCCTCTGCGACCTCCAGCGGCACGCCGAGAAAGCTCTCCCGAGACCGCCGGAAATAGGGCTTGTCGACCTCTTGCAGGCGCCCCCACATGTCGGCGGCGACCATCCCGAAGGTCGGGTTATGGATCATTGACTCAGTCCACCCGTCGAGGAACCGCGCAAAGGACAGCCCCGACTCGCCGCGCATCAAGGATGGCCGATCCGGATAGGCCGCATCGAGACGGCGCGCGATATCGAAACTCTCGATCCACCATTCACCGCCAGTGTCGAGTATGGGCACGCGGGTAAAACTGCCGTCGCCGACGGTTGCGATCTGGGTGTAGGCGAGCGGCGCCGTCTCGAACGCCAGGCCCTTGTGGGCCAGCGCCCATTTAACGCGCCAGCAATAGGGCGAAAGCCGACGGTCGTCCGCTCCGGCCACTTCGTAGAGAATCATGAATGAAAGGCCCTTCCGGCAACCAGAAGCCACAGCACCAGATCAGTTCGGCCCGAAGGTTTCTTCGAAGACGAGGAAGGTGAAATCGGCGGCTTCGTTACGCAGGTGACGCAGGCCTTGATATTCCTCGGTGTCGAACCAGCTACGCGCTGCCTTGGCGTCCGGAAAGCGGAAGATGGAGATACGCTTATGCGTATGCTCGCCAATAAGAACATCGGCGAGTTCGCCAGTTGACACGAACTCCCCTCCAGCGGCGGCGACATAGGGCCCCGCTCGCTCGATGTATAGCTGCAGCTTCTCCGGATCCTTGACCGTTCCGTGGGCAATGAAATACGCCGTCATGATCCACCCTCCGTGATGCGGCACGTAACCGCGTAAAACATCGTCATCGTGCTCGCGGACGCCCCCGCGCGAACGCGCCGACTAGATCTTGGCCGACATAATTCGCCGCCGAAGCGATTCAATGTGCTCGCGCATGGCATCGGCGGCCGCCTTCCCGTCACGGCTCTTCAGCGCCTGCATCAGCTTGTCATGCTCCGCCTCGGTCACGCTGTAGTCGCGCGCCTGCCAATGAGGCAGGAACCACATGCGCGACATCCTCTCCTGTATGGGACGCAGAAACTCCACAAGCAGCGAATTGCCGCCGACTTGGGCGATGGCGGCGTGGAAGCGTCGATCGACTTCCATCATCGGCGCTTTGTCGCCGTCCTTCTGTAGTTTGCGATACTGCGCCATCAATGACTCAATCTCGGCCATCTCCGCGGTGGACGCTCGTTCGGCACACTGCTCGGCGAAATAGGGCTCGATCAGCATACGCGCCTCGAGCGCCATGAATATCTCGGCCAATGACTCGGTGCGTATGAGGATGCCCTTACGCGGAATGATGTCCAGCAGGCCCTCTTGATGCAACCGGTGCAGAGCTTGATGCACCGGCGTACGGCCGAGCTTCAGGTCGGCGCAGATGCGTGCCTCCTGGAGAAATTGACCCGGCACGTATTTGGCCGAGATGATTCGCTCCTTGATCAGCTGATAGGCATGCTCCGTGAGAGAGCCCCCTTTCGGGGCCGACGCCCTGCGCTTGCGCGGAGCCGAGGCCTGCCGGTTTTCCCCGGTCGCGACTAGAGCGGCAGCCATTTACCAACCTCGTATCTGATTGAAGATGTGCGCATAATATTTCAGCATATTGCACACATGGATGCGACAATCCAGATCACTCTCCCCCCGGGCGGACCGATGGTAGACGGAGGCTCAGCCGGCACTGGCTCCGAGATGGGCGATGGCTTCGATCTCGACAAGAATTTCCGGGCTCGCCAGTGCAGCAACCTGCACGAGTGATGCGCATGGGAAATCGCCGGTAAAGAACTCTCGGCGCGCCGCCCAGACTTTCTCGCGCTCGGCAATGTTGGTAACGAAAATCGTCAGCTTGACGATGTCCGCCATACGACCACCTGCTGCCTCGACCAGTGCCTTCATCTTCTCGAAGATAATGCGACTTTGCTCGTACTCATCAGTATCGGCAATGACGTTAAAGTCTTTGCCGCGGGCTGTCAGCCCAGAAATATAGGCGATAGAACCAACCGCCAAGCAGTTGGACCACAATCCGGGCTTCGCCTCGGTCACCGAGGGCGCCACAATGCGTCGAATGGTGCTCATTCTTTTCCGATCTGGACGCGCGCTACTTCACGCCTTGGCGAGGAAATCACCGATCGTTTCATCGGTGTGGAATACAGGCTTCTCATAATAGTGAGGACCGTCATAGACCTCCACCAACAACGACCGCTTAAGTGCTGTCGTCGGCCCATGCGGATGGTCCTTCGGATTCATGTAGAAACTTCCCGGCTGCAGAACCATCGCCGAATCCGTGTAGCTGTATTCACCTTCAAGGCAGTACATGAACTGGTTCGAGGCATGAGAGTGCTTCACCGGAATCCCGCCGCCAGCGGCGAAATCAAGAAGCGCGATGCTGGCGCCTGTCGTGGGATGCTTCCAGAGAAAATACTGACGGAAGCCATATTCCGGGAAATCGATCCACTTATCGGGGTCAAGGGTGGTGGTGTCGATCAAGACTTCCAGGGTCATCGATGTCTCTCCTCAGACGATAAAAGTCGTCCATAACTGCCCCCGTTGTCTGGGGCAGCACATGTCGGTCGGGTTGTTTCGGTGCGCTCAGTCGAAGAAAGACGGCGGAGGAGCCATGCCCCATTGGGTGGTTTCATCGGCCGTGCCGACAAAGAACACCGGATTATAATCGTCATTCACCAAATCCGTATCGGTATAGTGCTCGATGCGGTTACCGAACGGATCCAGCCAGTAGTCGTAGATCAGGCTACCGAGATAGTGGCGGCCATAGCCCGCATCCAGTGTCCAGCCATTCTGGACGAGATATTCGTGCCCGGCGACCACAGCGTCGAGGTCCAAGACCTCGAATGAAGTGTGGTGGCAGCCGAAATTCTTCGACTGGCTGATGAGAATGCAATGATGCTCGACGAACTCCTGCCCGCGATCATGGCGCAGGAAGCTCCCCATGACGATCGGGTCAGGATCGCCCGGGGCGCAAAGATGATCAGAGGGGATGAGTTCGAAATATTTGACGAACCAGTCGATCTCCGTCTTCGCGTCCGGCACCCAGAGCACGAAATGACCCACGCGCAGCACCGGAGTTGGCTCGGCACGCTGGCGGACAGCGCTGTTGAAGCGCAGATGCTCGGAAAAGACGTTCATGCGGTAGGAGCGCCGCGCCGGCAGCTCGACCACGCTCGCCACGCCGTATTCGAGCCAGATATTATGGCCAGACGGCGTTTTCAGCGTTACGCGCCAGCCCCCGCCAGGGCCGTTGATGGGCTCGACGCCGGAAGCGCCGGGAATCTGCGTCGCCTTGTTCAACTCATCCAGGCTGCCCACATTCCAGCCGCCGCCGATGAACTTGTTCTCCGGCCCTTTGTAGGAGACATGGATGTGATGCGCCGCTCCGGTACCGCGCATATAGAGCGCGTCCTCGGTCCGGGCCGAACGCATCATGCCGAAGTCGATGAGGAAACGCTCCATCAGATCGAGGTCAGGAACCTGATAGGCGGTGTAGGCGACCTCTTCCAGCCGAATGCGAGTCATGGGTAAAGCGACCTCCAAAGGCAACCTAATGACATTATGATATATCAGAACAACTGTCTAGACATATGAAGCATCCACCGTGCCGGCACCCGCCATTATGTGGGCCAGAAGCACGGCCGGCAGCACCGGCGGCATCAGGCTGTCGAGCCCGGTAGCCTCACGAAGCGCGGCGGTGAGCGCTGCGGCGGCAACGTTCATCGCCGCGTCCCGCAC
Organism: Ancylobacter sp. WKF20; assembly: GCF_029760895.1. NCBI lineage: Bacteria > Pseudomonadati > Pseudomonadota > Alphaproteobacteria > Hyphomicrobiales > Xanthobacteraceae > Ancylobacter > Ancylobacter sp. WKF20. The sequence goes on along the minus strand of NZ_CP121679.1, from coordinate 3,992,809 downwards.
ATCTTCCGGCATGAGGGGCGGACCCGCCAGGGGCACCTCGACCATCTCCATGTGCGGCATGTCGTAGACCGAGGGGAGCAGTTCGGCGCCGGCAAGACCGCAACCGTGCCAGGTCGCCGGCTCCTCCCCGCTGGCGCGCAGCGCATGCACCAGCCCCTGTACGACTCCAGCTTCCACCGCGCGTCGCAGCGGCGCAGTGCCTGCTCCCGCTGGCGTGGCAAAGGCGAGCGTCAGGCGCAGCACGCTGGCCACTCCGGTGTCCATATCCACGACGGCCTCAACGAGAACGACCAGCGGCACATCGCTGCCGCCGTCGGCGGCGCTTGCCAGCCCGATACCGCGACGGTAGCGGCGGTCAACAATGTGTGGCCTCCCACGGGCCTCTTCCCAGCCGTGGCACAGCTCCCTGGTGGCGAGGCAGGCGATCAGTGCATCACTGCCGCCCTGCACCTGCCTGTGTTCGAGCGGCGATCGCTGGGCGTCACGCGCGGCTGCGTCGACCGCCCGACTCGCCTCTGTGAAGCAAGCGACCCGCTTCTGCTCGGCGATCCGTGTTGCCGCGAGACCTGCCGTCTTGTTCATGACTGCACCTCGCGTGCATTGACGATATCGCCCGCAGCCTCCTGGACCGCGGCGACGATGTGGCGATAGCCCGTGCCACCGCACAAATTGCCCGCGAGTCCGCGGCGGACATCCTCCACCGTCGGGCGTGGATTGGCCGCCAGCAACGCCGCAGCGGCGACCAGCAGTCCCGGCGCGCCATCGAGCGTATCGACCCCATGGGCGTGGAAGCTGCGCCGTAGCGGGTGCTCGCCTCCCCCCTCGCCGTGCAAGCCTTCGGCCGTGGTTATCGTGCGCCCCTTCGCCTGCCGGGCCAGCATGAGCGAGGCGAGCACGGGCGCGCCGTCCAGCAGCACCGTACTGGTGCCGATCGCGCCGCTGTCGGGCTCCGGACGCACCGAGGTGAGCCCCAGTTCACGCACCAGCACGGTGCTGAGAAGGTCGCCGGGCCGAGCCACACATCGGTGGGTCGTGCCATTGACGGTGAGCTGCAGGATGGCGTCCGTCATCAACGTTCCTCCATCAGCGAGGCATGGTCGTCAAATGGATCGTGGCGCGAGCGGGCGCGGCTGGCCGCCTGTTCGAGGGCGTCACGCATCAGCACCTGCAGCCAGCGACGGCGCACCGTGTCGGCGGGCGCGGCACCGGCCCCGTCAAGGGCTTCCATCGCATGGGCCGCCGCTTCCGCATAGGTTCCGGAAGCATCCGCCAGGCCAGGCATTGCGGCCTCAACCGCGAGGAGCCGGATCGGCCCGGTCGCGCCGCTGACAGCGAGACTGACCTCGACGATGCGGTCGTTCACGGTGTCGAGTGCCACATAGGCGGCCGCACACACCTTGTCCGATCCCGCGCCAATCTTGCGGAAGGCGCTGCCGGCGTCCGGGCTCGGACGCGGTGCGAGGATAGCGGTGACGAGCTCGCCCGGGCGCAGCACACTCAAACCGGGCGAAGGATAGAAGTCGGTGATGGCGACCTCGCGCGGGGCGGCGCGGGCCGCCTCGATCCGCAGCCACGCCCGATGCGTGGCGAGCGCCACGGGAAGGTCGTAGCAGGGATCAGCCGCGCACAAATTGCCGACCACCGTCGCCATGTTGTGGAGTTGTGGCGGCACGATCTGCTCCACCGCCTCGTGCAGAGCCGCCCAGCGTTTGGCAACCCAGATATCCGCGCCAAGCGCGCGCAGTCTCACGCTCGCGCCGATGCTGAGACCGATCTTGGGGTGGGCAAACAGCCGGTCGAGCTCGGCGATGCCGCCGAGATCGACCAGCGTACCAAGCGCCTCGCCCGTTCCGGCGCGCCGTGCCCATTCCACCCCGCCAGCAAGCGGACGAGCCGAGCCGCCGGCGAGAATAGTCAGCGCTTCGTCGAGGCGGGTCGGGGATAGATAGTCGGCGACTGGGCCGGTGGGCGGATCGGTCGGCATCTCCATCCCCGTCTCGTGTCAGTCTTGCAGCAGCTTGCGCCAGGGCGTCTCACTGCCCCAGTTGATAGCCACGCTCTGGCGCCGCATGTAGGCCTTCCAGGACTCCGAGCCCGAGGCGCGCCCTCCACCGGTTTCCTTCTCGCCACCGAAGGCGGCCCCGATGTCAGCACCGGTGGTGCCCATGTTCACCTTGGCAATGCCGCAGTCGGAGCCCCGCGCGGAGAGGAAGGCCTCGATGTGGCGGATATCGGTGCTCTGGATGCCGGAGGCGAGCCCCTGCGGCACGCTGTTATGGATGTCGAGCGCCTCGTCGAACGTCTCATACTCGATGACATAGAGGATGGGAGCGAAGGTCTCGTGCTGGACGCAGGGCCACTCGTTTTTGGCGAGGATGATGGTTGGCTCGACGAAATAGCCGGGTCCGGGAATGATGTTGCCTCCATAGACCACCTCGCCGCCCAGCGCCTTGGCCTCGGCCACCGCCTTCTCGAACGCGGCCACGGCAGGCTTGTCGATGATCGGGCCAATGAGAGTGCCGGGCGTGAAGGGGTCACCCACCTTGACCTTGTCATAGGCCCGCTTCAGGCGCTCCACGACTTCCTTGGTGCGGCTCTTGTGGACGATGAGACGGCGCGTGCTGGTGCAACGCTGGCCTGTAGTGCCCAGTGCACCAAAGGTGATGGCGGCGATCGAGAGGTCGAGATCGGCGGTCTCGTCGAGGATGCAACCATTGTTGCCGGAGCATTCGAGCAGGTGGCGGCGGCCGAGATCGCCGCTGACGATCTGGGCCACCTTGCGGCCGATACCGCTGGAGCCGGTAAAGGAGACGAGCGACACGCGCTTGTCGCGCACCAGCGACTCCGAGATCGTCTCGTCGGAGGGGATCACCAGCGAGAACACGCCGGGATAGCCGAGTTCCGCCATCGCCTGGTTGCACAGATGCTGGATGGCAATGGCGGGGAGTGCCACCTTCGGGCTCGGCTTCCACACCACGGTGTTGCCGCAGATTGCCGCGACCAAAGCGTTCCACGACCATGGCGCGGCCGGGAAATTATAGGCGGTGATGATGCCGACCACCCCGAGCGGCAGCCACTGGTCATACATGCGGTGCTCGTCGCGCTGCGACTGCATGGTAAAGCCGTAGAGCATGCGCGACTGGCCGACGGCGAACTTCGCCATGTCGACCATCTCGCCGATCTCGCCCTTCCCTTCTGTCAGCGACTTGCCGGTCTCGAGTGCCAGCAGCGCGCCGAGCGCGTCCTTGTTGGCGTGCAGCAGTTCGCCGATCCGCCCAATCAACTCGCCACGCTTGGGCGCGGGCACCATCCGCCAGCTCTTGAAGGTCTCGGCAGCCACATCGATTGCCCTGGTCATCTCCGCCTGGGTGGCGGGGGTGATCAGGGCAATGGGCTGCTCGGTGGCAGGATTGATTGAAGCAAAAGCATTTGCCGGGTCAGCGGCGGACCAGCCGTCCGGGCCGTGGCAGGCGCCCGGATTCACATCCTTCAGGCCGAGCGAGACGAGGATGTCCGCCGCAGCGGGACGGATTTGAATGTTCATGGAGGTGAACCTCTCGGAAGCTGAACTCAGGCGACGTTATCGGGATGTACAGTGGTGAAGCTGCCGCCGGCGTAGAGCAGCGGCGGCCCGTCCGGACCAAAAGTCACATGTTTGATTTCGCCGATGATCACGCCGTGAGACGGTGTGACGAAAATCTCGTCGACCTTGCAGTCGAAGCCGACCAATGCATCGGCCAGCACCGGTGCGCCGGAATGGGGCGTGATCCAGTGAGCATCGGCGAAGCGCTGTTCCGGGCCAATGTCGGTCATGTTGGCGAAACGCCGCGCCAGCTCGACATGGCGATGGCCAAGTACGTTCACGCCCATGCGTCGCGATTGCAGGATGTACTCGAACGTCTTGCCGACGACGTTGACGCAGGCGAGCAGGCGCGGCGGCTCGCCAGAGAGCGAGCACACCGCCGTCGCAGTCAGGCCATGCAGCCGCCCCTCATGCGCGGTGGTGATGACGTTGACCGCGCCCACCAACCGACGCATACCCTTTCGAAAATTGTCGAAGCTGATCGCCCCGCCCTCAGGCGGAGCCTCAGCCACTGGCACAGGAGTGCCGCCGCTCATTCCGCCGCCTCGCGCTGGCTGCTTTCCCGCGAATAGCTGCCGAGAAGATTGTCGACCATGCCGCCGGCGTCCTTCCAGTCGAAGGCGCCGAAGACGCGCAGCTGAGCGGCAAAGTGCGGCCCGTTGTAGAACATCTCATACTGGGTGTGGCGCGAGCCGAACTCCGAGCCGAGCGCATCCCAGGCGAGCTTCATCACCTTCACGCGCTCTTCCGGACTGCGAACCGAAGAATACTGCGTCTTGCCGATCAGCCGGGCAAGCTCGGGATTGTCGAAGTCCTCGACGCCCGAGGGCAGCATGATCACCCCGCCGCCCGCCAGCTTACGGATCGCGGTGACGAAGCCCGGATAGAGATCCTGGCCGTAGCACTGGGTGGTGTAGATCTGCAGTTGCCGCGGGAAGAAGTAGCCATTGCGCTCGATGGGATCGTGGATCAGCGAGCGGAACATGCCGTCGACGATCATCGCTTGAGAGGCAAGGTTGCCGAGCTCCTGCTGGATGGCCGGAAAGTTGATGACGCCGGTGGTCTCGGCGATGCGGCTGGCGAGGCCGGCGAGGAACTTGAGCTTGACCGTATAGCGGGCCTGGCTCTGCGTGTTCATCAGGATTTCGGCGGCCGTGGCATGGAACTGCGCCCGGCACATGGAGGTCTTCTTGTAGATGAACACGCGCTCCCACGGCACCTTCACGTCGTCGAAATAAATGACGGCGTCGTTCTCGTCGAAATGCGAGGCCAGCGGGTTGTCGAATTCGGAGTGCGCATCGAACTCGTAGGATTTGCGCGAGAGGATCTTGATCCCCTTGGTGGCCAGCGGCATGGCGAAGGACAGCGCGTAGATGTCGTCGACGCCTTCCTTCAGCGGATTCTGGACACCGACCAGCACCTCCTCAGCGAGCGGGGCGGAGGTGCCCAGCATCTTGGCGCCGCGCACCGTGATGCCCTCGGCATCCTCATCCACCACGCCGAGGCTGTGGTACTTGTCATCGTGCTCGCCGGCGAGCTTGGAGCGGTCCCCCTGCGGGTTGACGATGGTATAGGTCATCGCCAAATCGCGGTCGCGCGCATATTCGTAATAGCCCCGCAGGGCGTCGGCGCGCTTCTTGTCGTAATTTTCGAAAACGTCGATATGCGTGATCATGCCGGTGAGCGCCGCCGGGACATGGTCCGGCGAGCGGCCAAGCCAGCCACAGGTCTCGCGCGCCCAAGCCTGCGCGGCAAGCCCGCGCTTTACCAGCTTTTCACGACTGTCCGGCAGCTCCCAGGAGCGGTTCACCTGCTTGCCGGTGGGCGTGGTGAACGTCATCTCATCCGGATTTGCGGCCTGGTAATCATAGAGCTTCGCGGCCGACCGGATCGCCCCACGGAAAGCGGGATGATCGACATGGTTCGAGACCAACTCACCGTTGATGTAGATTTCGCGACCGTCCCGGAGACTCTCGATATAGTGTTTTCCGCTGCGCGACATCGTCGACCTTCCCTGGATGGATTATGGGAGCTGACAGCACCCTGTCATGGCGCATGATATATCATGCGAATTTCAAACACGCAAACAGCTTCCGGATCGTGTTGGCCGGTGGCAAGGTTGCGGTTGTGCATGTCGAGCACGTCGGCGAGTTAGAACCAACCTTCGCCTGTGGGGGCGCAGGTGATGTCCGCAACCCAGAGCGGGTGTGGGGCCGTTGCCATGATTGCCGCGAGCCTGTTGGGAGCGATCGGGTAAGAATGGCGCACATCGCACGGACCGGCCACGCATCGCGATGCTCCTCGACGAACCCGAACTTCATCGGCAGGCCGCTCCGAAGATGAGCGCGGCCTCTTATTTCCGATGTCGCGCTCCATCCGCAGGCGCTCATTCTCTCATCTGAAACGGGCGTTTTTCCGCCGTGGGGTCGGCCGGCGTCCGCCCCGGCACCTGTGGGGCGAAGTCTCTCACCCGCCTGCGCAGCACTGTCTCGTGCAGCCCCCGTTGCTGTGCCACCTGCCAGGCGGAAAAGGTCGCTGGAGGTCACCCAGTCAACGGTCTCCTGCTAGAACGCCTCTGGGAACGCTGGCGCTGTGTGCCCACAGAACTTTCCTGCGCAGCTCGCAAAAGCGAAGATGGGTGTCCACAAAACCGGGGGAGGATCGGTGCCTGCCTACCCCCTGCGCTTCGACCCGCTCACCCAGGTGGAGGCGAAGAGGAGCAGCGAGGCGATGAGCATCAACAGGCCGGCAGCGGCGAGCAAGGTGGGCGTGAGCTGCTCGCGCGTGGCGGTGAACATCTCGCGCGGCAACGTGCGCTGGCCGGGGCCGGCGATGAACAGCGTCACCACCACCTCGTCGATCGAGGTTGAGAAGGCGAACAGCGCGCCGGAAAACATGCCGGGCAGGATGATCGGCAGCGTCACCCGGCGGAAGCGCATCCAGGGCGGCGCCCCGAGGCTGGCGGCGGCCCAGAGCAGCCGGCGGTCGAAACCCGCCATCGCCGCCCCTACCGCCACCACGACGAAGGGCACGGCCAGCGTCGTGTGCGCGAGGATGAGGCCGGGATAGGTCGACGTCAGCCCCAGCTGGGCGAACACGAAATACATGCCGACGCCGACGATCACCGCCGGCAGGATCATCGGCGCCACCAGGAGGAACTCGATGGTGCGCCGGCCCGGAAGGCCCGGATGGGAGAGGCCGAGCGCGGCCATGGAACCGAGCGTCACCGACAGCACGGTCGAGATAACCGCGATGCCGACGCTGTTGCCGAGCGCGGTGAGCCAGCGCTCGGAACCGAAGAACTCGGCGTACCAGCCCGTCGTCAGCCCGGTGATGGGGAAGGCCAGATAGCGATCGGCGCTGAAGGACAGCGGCAGCACCACCAGCACCGGGGCGATCAGGAAGGCGAGCACGAACGCCGCCAGCAGCCCGTTCAGGGCGCCGAACAACCGCTTGCGGGAGCGATGGCCGGTATGGCGAACCACATCGCTCATCGGGCACCTCCATAGCGGCGATTGAGGCTGGTCTGCAGCGCGTAGAGACCGCCGGTGACGATCAGCAGGATAACGCTCAGCGCAGCCGCCAGGCCCCAGTTGAGCGTCCCGGTGGTGAATTGCGCGATGTAGAAGCTGATCATCTGGTCGCCCGGCCCGCCGAGCAGCGTGGGCGTGATGTAGAAGCCGAGCGTGACGATGAACACCATCAGGCTCCCGGCCATCAGCCCCGGCAGCACCTGCGGCAGGTAGACCCGGCGGAAGCTGTGCCACGGCCCGGCACCGAGCGAGGCGGCGGCGCGCATGAGCCGGGCATCGACCGCGCGCATCGAGGCGAGCAGCGGGAAGATCATGAAGGGCAACATCACATGCACCATGGCGACGATGACGCCCAGGCGGTTGTACATGAGGTGGAGCGGCTCGGAGATGGCGCCGAGCGCCAGCAGCATCTGGTTCACCACGCCGCGATCCTGCAGCAGCACCATCCAGGCGGTGGTGCGCACCAGCGTCGCCGTCCAGAACGGCAGCAGCACGAGAAATAGCAGGAGGTTGCGCGTGCGCTCCGAGCGCCGGGCGAGAAAGGCGCAGAGCGGGAAGGCCAGCACCACGCAGATCAGCGTCGTGACCGTAGCGATGGATAGGGTCCGTATCAGGATATCGCGATAGACCCCGCCCGAGGGCGTCTGCGCCACGCCCGGCGGTCCGGCGTCGAAGTCGCGGCGCAGATCGAGCGCGGTCAGCAGGTAGAAGGCATTGGCCGGGCCGGTGGCGCGCTTCATCGCCTGCCAGGTGGCCGTCTCCTTCCAGCGCGGATCCGTGAAGGCTGTGGGCGTGCCGAGCGCGCGCCGCGCGCCCGCCAGCAGGGCACGGAAGCCGGCATTCTCATAGGAGAGGCGGCGCGAGACCTCATTGAGGGCGGTGACGGGCACCGCCTTCAGATCCTGTGCCAGCGCGTCGAAGACGACGGGCGGCGGCAGGTCGCGCCCGTCCCAGGCGGCGAGCACGCGGCTCGTCGCCGGCAGGGCGGCGTCGAGCTCGGTGTCGAGCACGCTGCGCGCGACCACGAAGCCGAGCGGGATCAGGAAGGTTCCGATCAGCAACAGCATCAGCGGTGCGATCAGGGCATAGGCCCGGATCGTATCGGCGCGGTTGCGGCGCTTGCGCAGCGGCGGGGTCGTGGTCACGCGCGTCGTCTCATCTCTCGCGGGCGTTCACTTCTGCGCCGACCAGACGGTCCAGCGCTCGCCGAGGCCGTCAACATGGTCGATCCAGAAGGCGTCGTCGATCTTCAGCACGTTGCTGGCATTGGCCGGCGTGCTCGGCAGATCCTTTGCAAGGACCGGATCGACCAGCGGAATGGCGGCGACAGCAGTGACGCCGATCGGCTGATAGGCCGGCAGCTTCGCCTGCCGCTCCGGCGTGCCGAGGAAGGCCAGCAGCTTGTAGGCCTCATCGACATGGGGCGAGGTGGAAAGGATCACCCAGCTGTCGACGGTCTGCAGCGACTCGTTCCAGACGATGCCGAAGGGCTTCTTGTCCTTGTTGATCGCGTTGGTGAGGCGGCCATTATAGGAGGAGGTCATCACCACGTCGCCCGACGACATCATCTGGCCGGGCTGCGCGCCGGACTTCCAGAAGACGAGCTGCGGCTTGATGCTGTCGAGCTTCTTGAACGCGCGGTCGACGCCCTCGGGCGTGCCCAGCACCTTGTAGACATCGGCGGGAGCGACGCCGTCGGCCATGAGGGCGATCTCCAGATTGCCCTTCGGCCCCTGGCGCAGCGCGCGCTTGCCGGGGAATTTGGCGAGGTCGAAGAAGTCGCCCCAGCCGGACGGCGTGCCCTTGACCGCGTTCTTGTCGTAGCCGAGCACGAAATTGTAGATCACCGCGCCGACGCCGCACTCGCTGACCGTGCCCGGCAGATAGGCGTCCTTGCCGCCGATGCGGGTCACGTCGAGCTTCTGGAAGATACCTTCCTGGCAGCCCAGCTCCAGTTCCTCGGACTCGACCTCGACCAAATCCCAGCCGCCATCGCCATTGGCGGTCTTGGTGCGCAGGATGCCGATGCCGCCATCCCAGCTATCGTCGACAACCTTGTTGCCGGTCGCGGTGGCAAAGGGGGTGAAGAAGAGATCCCGCTGGGCGTCCTGAAAGGTGCCGCCCCAGGAGATCACGGTGAGATCCCGCGCCTGCGCGGCGCCGGGCGGGGACAGCAGCGCCCCGGCGAGGACGCCGGTGGCCAGGAGGGTGGAAAGACGCAGGCAACGCGACATGAGGAACCTCCGGGGGGTGTTGATCGGGGTGGTCGGCGGAAAGGTCAGGCGAGGGCGAGGGTGACGCGGCTGGGCAGCAGCAGGCGCACGATCTCGCCGGGAACGGGCAGCGCGCCGGTCTCGCCAGGATTGATCTTGGCCACGACGTCGCGGCCGAGAATGTCGACATGAAGGGTCAGGTGGTCGCCATGGAACACGCAGGAGGTGACCGGCCCGGCAAGGACCGCGCCGTCCGCCGCCGGCCCCGCCGCCCCCGCCGGCGCGAGGCGGATGCGCTCGGGGCGGATGGCGGCGTTGACCGTCTGGCCGAGGGTGAAGGCGCCCTCCTCGGGGCGCTGCGCGCGCAGCGCCGTGCCATCCGCAAGACGGATCACACTGCACTGATCGTCCACCCCATCGTACCGACCGGTCAGCAGATTTGTCTGGCCGAGGAAGCCGGCGACGAACACGTCGCGCGGCCGGTTATAGAGTTCCTCCGGCCCGCCCAGCTGCGCGATCTTGCCCTGATGGAAGATCGCGATGCGGTCGGACATGGTGAGCGCCTCGTCCTGGTCATGGGTGACATAGACGAAGGTGAGTCCAAGCTGCTGATGAAGCTGCTTTATTTCGGTCTGCATATGCAGGCGAAGCGCCTTGTCGAGGGCGCCCAGCGGCTCGTCCATCAGCACGAGGCGCGGGCGGTAGACCAGCGCGCGGGCGAGCGCGATGCGCTGCTGCTGGCCGCCGGAGAGCTGGCCCGGCCGCCGGCCGCCCAGCGCCCCGAGCTGGACGAGATCGAGCGCCTCGGCCACACGGCGCCGCCGCTCACCGGCCGCAACTCCTCGTGCCACAAGGGGAAATTCGATATTCTCGTCCACGCTCATATGCGGGAACAGGGCGTAGCTCTGGAAGACCACGCCCATGTCGCGCTTGTGGGGAGCGAGCGGGACGATGTCCCGCCCGTCCATCAGGATGCGGCCATGGTCGGGGGTCTCGAACCCGGCCAGCATCATCAGGGTCGTCGTCTTGCCCGAGCCCGAGGGCCCGAGCAGGGTCAGGAACTCGCCCGCCCGGATATCGAGCGACAGATTGTCGACGATCCAGCTCTTCTCGTCATAGGTCTTGCTGACCTTGTCGAAAGCGACGATGGGCGGCGTATCGGTCATGGCGCGCCTCAGTTCGTGGCCGAGGATCGCGTCGAAGGCCAGGTGCCCTCGGCGCGCAGCTCGCCGGCGAGCTCGTCGAGCGACTCCGCTACAGCCTTGATGATCATCGCGATTTCAGTCTCCTTGACGATCAGCGGCGGCGCGAAACACAGCGACTGGCCGAGCGGACGCAGCAGCACGCCGCGCTTCTTCACCAGCTCGCCGAGCCGCACCGGCACCTTGGCCGGCAGCGGGAACGAGGCACGGCTCTGCTTGTCCGCGACGATCTCGATCGCCGCCATCAGCCCGATGGCGCGGACTTCGCCCACCAGCGGATGGTCGCCCAGCGCTGCCAGCCCCGCCGCCAGCCGAGCGCCCTGCGCCTGGACATTGGCGAGGATGTCGTATTCGTCATAAAGCTTCAGCGTCTCCAACGCGACCGCGGCAGAGACCGGATGGCCGCCATAGGTGAAGCCATGGCCGAAGCCGCCCAGCGCATGGGTTTGGTCGGCGATGACCTGATAGATCGCGTCCGATAGCATCAGGCCGGAGATCGGCAGATAGGCCGAGGACAGCCCCTTGGCGCAGGTCACCATATCCGGCGTGATCGCGAATGTGTCGCAGCCCCAATAGGTGCCGGTGCGTCCGAAACCGCAGATCACCTCATCGGCGACCAGCAGCACGTCGTGCTTCTTCAGGACGGCCTGGATCTTCTCGAAATAGGTGGCCGGCGGGATGATGACGCCACCCGTGCCCATTACCGGCTCGGCAAAGAAAGCCGCGACGGTGTCCGCTCCCTCGCGTTCGATGAGCGCGTCCAGCTCGTTGGCGAGGCGGGTGGCAAAGGCCTCCTCGGTCTCCCCCGGCAGGCCTTCGCGGTAGAAATGCGGGCAGGAAACGTGGAAGAAGCCCGGCAGCGGCAGGCCCCAGCCCTGATGCATATTGGGCAGGCCCGTCAGGCTCGCCGAGCCGATGGTCGAGCCATGATAGCCGCGCATGCGGCCGATGATCTTGCGCTTCTGGGTCTTGCCGCGCGCGGCGTTGTAGTACCACGCGACCTTGATCGCGGTATCCACCGCCTCGGAGCCGGAGCCGAGGAACATGACCTTGGACATGGGCTGCGGCGCGCGGGCGATCAGCGCCTCGGCGAGGTCGATCACCGGATCGCTGGAGCGATGCGCGAAGTTCTGGTGATAGGGCATGCGCAACATCTGGGCATAGGCGGCGTCGGCGAGGCGCTTCTCGCTGAAGCCGAGCGAGGTGCACCACAGGCCTGCCATGCCTTCCAGCAGCCGGTTGCCTTCCGGGTCGATGATGAAGACACCGTCACCCTGGCGGGCGATGAACGGCCCGGTTTCTTCATGCACGCGCGCATCGGTCTGCGTGTGCAGGTGGAAGCGGATGTCGCGAAGGTAAGGCGAATTGGCATTGAGCATGGCGGAAGCCGCGGTCCTCTTGGCGACGATCGGGCGTCGATCACCCAATCGGTGAGATCATAATTGCCGCCGCTCGCCCGCCTTTCTTTGCAAAGCGCGCCAGCTTTATTGCAGATGACGCCATGAACGCTGAAAGACGGCGCGATTCTTGCCTGTCGCACGTTCATGTCCGAGATGCTTCCCGACACGGCCACCCTGGGACGGCGGGCGACCAAGGCCGCGTCGCCGGCCCGAATCCGCTCCTATCTTCTGACGCCCTTCGCCGAAGCGATCCGGCACCGCGGCATCGACGCCGCGCCCGTTCTGGCGCGCCATAATCTCAACCCCGCCGATCTCGAGGACGCCTATCGGCGGGTGCCGCTCAGCGACTTCATCGCCTTCTGCGAAGAGGCGGCAGATCTCGTGGGCGATTGCGCCCTCGGCCTCCGGCTGGGGGCGGAGTTGCGGCCGGACCAGCTCGGCTCGCTCAACCTGATGATGACGACCTCGCCGACGCTGGGGGCCGCGCTCGCCGCCTTCTCGGCCTGGGCGCGCGCCATGCAGGAGGGCTGGACCATCCAGCTCGCCGCCGGCGACATCGGCGCGGATTATATCTACCGGCTGGACATCCCGGACGCCTCGAGCGCCCGGCAGGATATCGAACACTCCCTGGCCAATATTTGCGGCCTGATCCGCCTGCGCATGGGCATGGGCTGGGCACCGCTCGAGGTGCATTTCGAGCACGGCGCCAAGGCGCAGCGCCGCCAGTACGAGGCGATCTTCCGCGCGCCGGTGTTCTTCGAACAGCCCGTCAGCAAGATCGTCATCCGCCATGCCGATCTCGATCAGAAGGCCGCGCGGCTGAATTTCGCGCTGATGCCGCTCATCGAAAGCCATCTGCGGGACGTGACCGAGGCGATGCGCGGCGAAAGCGGGATCGCACAGGATGCCGCCCTCGTCATCGCCCGCTGCCTCGGCACCCGGCCAGTGACGGTCACGGTCGTCGCGCGCGAGCTCGGGCTGTCCTCGCGCAGCCTCCAACGCCGCCTCGCGGAGGAAGGGGTGAGCTTCCGCGATCTGGTCAAGGCGCAGCGCCGCCGCGTCGCCGAGACCTTGCTGGGACATAGCAAGCGCGGCTCGCTCACCTCGATCGCCATGAGCGCGGGCTATGCCGACGGTGCGGTGCTCTCGCGCGCGTTCAAGAGCTGGACCGGCTCCGCGCCCAGCGGCTACGCCAAACAGATGCGCCGCGTTCGCACCGGCTGACAGCCCCCCTCGCACGCCCAGACTGGCGCATTCAGCAATCAATCTGGCGCGATTTGCAAAGCTAACCGGCGGGAGAGCGGCGATTTTCACGCCAGCTCTTCCTCGCGCCACCGCCGCCCTTCGTAGCGGCGACCCGCGCCTTTTGCCGGAACTCCCCACATGACCGCCTCTCTCTTCATCGACGGCGCCTGGACCGCCGGATCCGGTTCGCGCCGCGGCACCGTGCTCGACCCGGCGACAGGCCTTGCGACGGGCGAGGTCGCCTTCGCCGAGGTGGCCGATCTTGAGCGCGCGCTCGCGGCGGCGGAGCGGGGCTTTGCGGTATGGAAGAAGGTCAGCGCCTATGAGCGCTCGGCCATCCTGCGGCGCGCCGCCGCGCTGGTGCGCGAACGGGCGGAGATCATCGCCGCCGCCATCACCGCCGAGCAGGGCAAGCCGCTGGCGGAAGCCCGGATGGAAGCCCTCGCCGCCGTCGAACACATTGAATGGAATGCCGAGGAAGGCCGGCGCGCCTATGGCCGCCTCATTCCCGCCCGCGCGCCGGAGGTGACCCAGCTCGTCAAGAAAGAACCGGTCGGCCCGGTCGCGGCGTTCAGCCCCTGGAACTTCCCAGTGAACCAGTTGGTGCGCAAGATTGCCAGCGCGCTGGCAGCGGGCTGCTCGATCATCGCCAAGGCGCCGGAAGAGACACCGACCTCGGCCATCGAGCTGGTGCGCTGCTTCGAGGAGGCGGGCGTGCCGACCGGCGTCGTCAACCTGCTCTTCGGCGTGCCGGCGGAGATTTCCGAGCATCTCATCGCCTCCCCGGTGATCCAGAAGGTCTCCTTCACCGGCTCGGTCCCGGTCGGCCGGCATCTTGCCGCGCTCGTCGCGCGCCATCTCAAGCGGTCCACCATGGAACTGGGCGGCCACGCCCCCTTTATCGTGACGGCAAAGGCCGATGTCGCCGGAGCCGCGACGCTTGCCGCCGTCACCAAATTCCGTAATGCCGGGCAAGTCTGCGCCTCGCCGACCCGCTTTCTGGTGGATGAGGCGGTGTTCGAGGCGTTCATCGACGGCTTCTCCAGCCGCGCCTCAGCCCTCAATGTCGGCCCCGGCGCCACCGCCGGCACGCAGATGGGCCCGCTCGCCCATGCGCGGCGGGTCGAGGCGATCGACGCCTTCGTGCAGGACGCCCGCAAACATGGCGCGCGGGTTGTCACGGGTGGCGAGCGACTGGGTAATCAGGGCTTCTTCTATGCACCGACCCTGCTGGCCGACGTTCCGCTCGGCGCCCGGATCATGAATGAGGAACCGTTCGGCCCGATCGCCGTCGTCAACCGTGTGGCGGGGCTCGACGCCGCCCTCGCGGAGGCCAACCGCCTGCCTTACGCGCTCGGCGCCTATGCCTTCACGCGCGATCTGGAGGAAGCCGAGCGGATTGGCGACGAGCTGGAGGCCGGCACCATCTCGATCAACCATTTCGGCCACGCCATGGCCGAGGTGCCGTTCGGCGGCTTCAAGGACAGCGGCTTCGGCGCCGAGGGTGGCACGGAGGGGCTTCAGGCCTATCTGCGCGACAAGTTCGTGACGCGGCGCCGTGGCTGACGCCGGGGGCGGCTCGGCCGTGCCCCCTGCCGACATCCGCCTGCTGGCCGTCGCGACGGCACTGCCGACCTTCTCGATGCACGTCTTCGTGCCGGCTCTGCCGGCGGCGGCACTGGCGCTCGGCGTCGGCACGGCCGAGATCCAGCTCTCGATCACGCTGTACCTGATCGGGCTGGCCCTAGGGCAACTGGTTCACGGGCCGCTCTCGGACCGTTTCGGCCGGCGTCCCGTGCTGCTCGGCGGCCTCGCCATGTACCTCCTCGGCGTGTTGATCGCCCTTGTGGCGTCGACCCTGCCGATGCTGCTGGTCGGGCGCGTCCTTCAGGCCGTCGGCGGCTGCGCCGCGCTGGTGGTCGGGCGCGCCGTGGTGCGCGAGACTCTTCCGGCCGCGCAGGCCGCCGGCTCGCTGGCGCTGCTGACGCTGGCGATCACGCTCTCCTCCGCGCTGGCGCCGCTGGCGGGCACCTATCTCCAGGCGCTCGCGGGCTGGCGCGCCGCCTTCCTCGCTTTGTTGGCGGCGGGCGGGCTGATCACCCTAATGATCTACCGCGACCTGCCCGAGACCCACCAGGGCCCACGCGCCGCGCTCGACCTGCGCGCGATCGGCCGCGTGTTGCTGCGGCTCGCTGGCCAGCCCGCCTTCATCGGCTACAGCCTGGGCGGCGCCACCGCCACCGTCAGCGTCTACGCCTTCTACACCGCCCTGCCCTTCCTGCTGCCGGAGGAGCTTCCGCGCGCCGCCTCGAAGATCGGCCTGATCTACCTCACGGTCGTCGCCGGCTCGGTGATGGGCGCGCTGGCTGCGCGCTCTGCGGCGCGGCGCTTGCCGTCGGAACGTCTCGCCCTCGCGGGATCGCTCGGCACAGTCGCGGGCGCCCTGCTGTTCCTGACCGGCCGGCTGCTGATGCCAGACAGTCTGGCAAGCCTCGTCCTACCGCTCTTCCTGCTGACCTGCTCCGGCGGCTTCGCCGTACCGGGTGCCGCGACGCTCGCCATTGGCGTAGACCGGACCGCGGTCGGTGCCGCTTCCAGTCTGTTTGGAACGATCCAGATGACTGTAGGCGCGGTGATGACCCTGCTGGTGGGTGCTCTCGGCCATGGGTCCACCACCGTCGGGATGATCGTGCTCGGCTCAGTGCTGGCGGGCTTCGCGGGTATCCTGCTCGCACGGTCGACAGCCGCGCGAACGCCGGCCTGATCCTTGGCAGCATGGCGCCGCATCGCCACACGCTATGAACCGCCCCGCGTTTTCTAGACGCCCTCGGCTTTGGCTTTGTACTGCCGTTCGAACTCGATGGGCGACAGCATCCCATTCCGTGCGTGCTTGCGGGTGGGGTTGTAGAACATCTCGATGTAATCGAACACGTCCCCGCGTGCCTCGTCGCGCGTGCGGTAGACCTTGCGGCGGATACGCTCGCGCTTGAGCAGGTTGAAAAAGCTCTCGGCGACGGCGTTGTCATGGCAGTTGCCGCGACGGCTCATCGACGGCTGCAGATCGTGGTGTTTCAGGAACGAAGCCCACTCCATGCTGGTGAACTGGCTTCCCTGGTCCGAATGCACCAACACACGCTCCTTCGGCTTACGTCGCCAGACGGCAGCCAGCAGCGCCTGAAGCACGACGTTGGTCGTCTGCCGGGCCTGCATGGACCAGCCGACGACGCGGCGGGAGAAAAGATCGATCACGACCGCCAGATAGGCGAAGCCCTCATGGGTGCGGATATAGGTGATGTCGGTCACCCAGGCCTTGTCAGGCGCCTCCACGTCGAACCGGCGATCGAGCGTGTTGTCGACGGCCAGGGACGGCTTGCCGGCATAGTGGCCGGGGCGGCGCTTGTAGCCGATCTGCGCCCGGATGCCGGCAAGTCGCGTCAGCCGCGCAACCCGGTTTGGGCAGCAGCTCTCGCCCATGTCCGCCAGATCGTCGTGAAGCTTACGATAGCCATAGACCTTGCCGCTCTCGCTCCATGCCGCGCGGATCAGCTCGATCTGTCGTTGGTCCTCCCGAGCGCGCCTGCTCAGCGGATCCTTCAGCCAGGCGTAAAAGCCGCTGGGCTGGACACGCAGGCACCGACACATGGCGCGGATCGAAAACTGCAGGCGATGCGCGGCGATGAACGCGTACTTCACTTTGCATCCTTGGCGAAGTACGCGGCCGCTTTTTTTAGGATGTCGCGCTCCTCCGTCACGCGCTGCAACTCGCGCTTCAGCCGGCGGACCTCGGCAGCCTGATCGTCATCGCGGGCCACGGCGGCAGGCTTGCCGTACCGTTTCCTCCACTCGTAGAGCGAGTACTTGCTGATCCCTAGCCGCGCCGCCACCTCCGCAACCGGATAGCCCCGCTCGGTGATCTGAAGGACCGCGTCGCGTTTGAAGTCCTCGGTGAAGTTCGCTTTGCCCATCGGGGCCTCCTTGCCTCAAAATTTAGGGAAGAAGGCGTCCAGGAATCTAGGGGCGGTTCACTACGACCGTTGCGCTCACAGCTTCTTCTCGGCAATTTGTATCGCCGACACCGTCATCTTCTGGCTCTGATTGCTGAGTCCTGAGCATAGTGGATGGACCGAGACGAAGAAGTCCGTTGGTGGTTTCCGTTTGGCGCCCTGGTGTGCTCCACTCGCGCATGCGCGACGGCCCCCCTGGACCGCGCGGGCCATGGCCAAGTTGGCGGGACTGGCGGTCTCCATGGTGCAGAAGATTTGGAAGGGCCATGGCCTGGCCCCGCGTCGTTGGCGGAAGTTCAAGCTCTCAAACGATCCCGCCTTTGTCGAGAAATTGCACGATGTGGGCGGGCTCTATCTCAGCCCGCCGGCCCATGCTTTGACGCTGAGCATCGACGAGAAATCGCAGCTCCAGGCGCTCGACCGCAGCCAGCCGGGACTGTCGCTCAAGAAGGGTCACGGTGCCACCCAGACCACCATTAACCTGGGGCACCTTTCAGTGGAGATCCAGGGTCACTTCTCAACGGAAATCAACACACGTGCCTTGCGAACCCACGCAGCTACTCCAGCGGCACTGTGACGAAGAACCTCTCCTTCTGCGCCGCCACGAGCATATCAACGAAGGCTGTCACCTTGGGCGGGCGGAATCGTGCGGTGGGATAGACCGTGTGGATGCCGCCGGACGGCAGTTGCCACGCGGGCAGCACATGGATCAGTCGCCCGGCTGCCAGATCCTCCGCCACGAGAAAATCCGGCAGGATGGAAAGCCCACCGCCGGCCTTCACCGCCGCGAGCACGCCGGGTGTCGTGTCGATGGCAATGGTCGCCTGCAGGCGTGCGGTCTGCCGATCGAGGTCACTACGCGTGAAGGACCAGAGCAAGGGTTCGCGCAGGGCGAGATTGGCGATGAAGGGCAAGGAACCCAGATCTTCCGGTGCGCGCAGCGGTGCGATGCGATCTGCGAAGACGGGGCTCGCGACCAGCAACTGGTCGAAGGAACCGATTTTGCGCGCCTGAAGACTGGAATCCACCAGCCAGCCGACACGGATGGCCAGATCGATGCGGCCGGAAACGAGATCAACCGTGTCGTCGCTCAGCGTCAACTCCACCCGGCAGGCCGGAAAGTGGGCGGTGAAGGCCGAGGCGAGCGGGGCGACAAGGGCCGTGCCGTAGTCGTTCGGGGCGGTGATGCGCAGCGTGCCCGTCGGCGCCGTCGCGGCCTGAGCCTGTTCATCAAACGCGTCTTCCGCGTCGCGCAGGATCATCACGCAACGCGCGTGAAACATCCTGCCGGCCTCGGTGGGCCGAACCTGCCGCGTCGTGCGCACCAGCAGACTGGTCCCCAAATCCCGTTCCAACTGCGCGACCTGCTGGCTCACCACCGCCTTGGTGATGCCGAGCCGCTCGGCGGCGCGGGTGAACGAGCCGGTGTCAACGACTGCGGTAAAATAGGCCAAGCGGTTGAGGTTTATGATTGCACGCGATCGGTTGGCATAACTGTTTGTTATTAGCACACAGAGTGTCATTTTTGTTGGTCTTTCATGGCCAGTCTCCCCGTGCCATTTCCTTGGCGGAGGAGACGGCCATGACCAAGCAGACTCGCATCACCTATCTGTTCGATCCGCTCTGTGGCTGGTGCTACGGCGCATCCGCGACGCTGGAAACCCTGATCCGCGAGCCGGATCTGGGTGTTGAGCTGGCGCCAACCGGCCTCTTCGCCGGGACCGGCGCCCGCCCGATGGATGCGGGCTTCGCGGATTATGCGTGGAGCAATGACCAGCGCATAGCCCGGCTGACCGGCTTGCCCTTCAGCGACGCCTATCGTCACAAGGTGTTGGCAGACCGCACACGCCTGTTCGATTCCGGCCCGGCGACGCTGGCGGTCATCGCGGTTGCCATCACCGCCCCGGAGCGGGTGTTCGAAGCACTCAAGGCCATCCAGCACGCCCGGTATGTGGAGGGCCGCGACATCACCGACGTCACCGTCCTCGCACAGGTGCTGCGGAGCCTGGACATGCCGGAGATCGCCGACCGTCTTGAAACGCCCGACGAGGCGGTGATGGCGGCGTATCGCTCACGCGTCGAGACCGCACGCGGCGAGATGCGCCGGCTCGGTGCCGAGGGCGTTCCGGCCATCATTGTCGGTGCGGGAGACCGCCGCCGGCTCGTGCGGGCCAGCGCCCTGTTCGGCAGCATGGACATGCTGGTCGCCGAACTGAAGGCGGCCTGAGCCCGCGCCATCGGCGGGGCGCCCCTCTGCCCCGCATTTTTCCATTCCATCGCCCGATCTGGAGGCACCCATGCTCACCCGGAGATCCCTCATGAAAACCACCCTCGCCGCTGGCGCCGCCGCTGCCTTTGCTCCCGCAGGTCTCGGCCATGCCGCTGGCGGGTTGTCCTGGAAGCATTTCGCCGCCGGGGAAAAAGGCTTCTATCGCGCGCCCGTACTCATCACCGGCGCCACCGAGGCGCTGCTGATCGACGGCGGCTTCTCCTATCCCGACGGGCGGGCGGTGGCCGAGGCGATCAAGGCCAGCGGCAAGACGCTCACCGCCATCTATGTCAGCCAGTCCGATCCCGATTATTACTTCAGTCTCAAGCCGATCAAGGAGGCTTTCCCGAACGCGAAGGTAATCGCCGCATCCGAGACGGTCGCCGCTATTAAGGCGAGCGTGGAGAAGAAGCTCGCGGTGTGGGGACCCCAGCTCAAGGAGAACGGCCCGCAGACACTGGCCGACGTCATCATCCCCGAGGTGTTCGATGGCCCCTCGCTCACCGTCGACGGCGAGACCGTCGAGATCGTGCCGGCGGAAGGGCTGGCCAACCGCCGTTATCTCTTCGTGCCGTCGCTGAATGCGGTGTTGGGCGGGGTAATGATCTTCTCCGGCGTGTATGTCTGGACCGCCGACACGCCGACCAAGGAACAGCGCGCCGCTTGGATCGCCAATCTGGACAAGATCGCGGCCCTCAAGCCGGCTGTCGTCGTGCCCGGTCACATGGTGCCGGGCGCCGCCACCGATCTTTCGGGTATCGAATACACCAAGGCCTATCTCCTCGCCTTCGAGGAAGAACTCGCCAAGGCCCAGGACTCCGCCGCGCTCAAGTCCGCGATGATCGCCCGCTTCCCCGGTCTCGGCATGGGCGTCGCGCTCGACATCGGCTCGAAGGTCGCCACCGGCGAGATGAAGTGGGGCTGAGAACCTCGTCTACGGCCTGCGTTTAGATGCGGTCATCACTTTCACTCGTGTTCAGGCAGAGGATCAATGCGATACGGCCCCTAGAGTCAGAGGGTGGACGAGATTCCGTGACGGGTTGAGGGTCGGGAGAGAGGCTTCCGGCGCCCGTCATGGAGGTTGATCCCCATGAACATGCAGGTTCTGGATGCCGGTCGCGACACCAGTGGCGGCTACAAGGTGGAGGTAACGCGCGGCGAGCGGGTCGGGCGCGTGTCGTCGGAGTGGTTCTCCCGGCCGGATGATGAGCGGTTCCTGTCACTCGGCGAACTGGCCGCGATGGTGCGGGGCAGGGCCGATCACAGCCGGTCGCGCCTTGTGGAGACGTCCCGCATCCATGTGGAGGCGAGCCGCTCCAATGCCGAGCGGTTGGCGCTGGTGCTGCCCGGGGCGGATGCCCCCGTCGAGCCGAACCATTGGTCCTTCGGCCAGCTCGCGGCTCAGATCGGCGCGCCAGCCGCCTATCTGCGCCAGCTTCCCGCTGCGCTGGCCGGCATCAATCTGCAATATGGGCTGACCGCGCACCGCGCAGAGCAGATCAAGACCTATGAGAGCGACAATGGCCGCGTCGAGCTGCGCGCGGTGACCGGCCCGGACTACGGCCGGATCTATGATCACGAGCTGGTCGAAGCGGCGCAGCGCATTGCCGGCAACGGCACCGGCGACACACGGTGGAAGGTGCCGGGCGCGCTCGACTGGTCGACGGGCGTCTATAATCCGCGTGTCGACATCACCAAGGATACGACGACGCTCTACGCTTCCGACCGCGACGTGTTCGTGTTCCTAGTGGATGATCTCAACCCGATCGAGGCCGGGCGGCTGCCCGACGGCTCGCCGGACCTCTATTTCCGGGGCTTCTATTGCTGGAACTCGGAGGTCGGCGCCAAGACGCTCGGCATCGCGAGCTTCTATCTGCGTGCCGTGTGCCAGAACCGTAATCTCTGGGGCGTCGAGGACTTCCAGGAAATCACCATCCGCCACTCCAAATACGCGGCCTCGCGCTTCGCCAATGAGGCGGCACCGGCGCTGACCCGCTTCGCCAATTCCTCGCCCATGCCCTTCGTCAACGGCATCAAGGCGGCACGCGAGAAGATCGTCGCGCGCACCGACGAGGACCGCAGCGACTTCCTGCGCAACCGGGGCTTCTCCAGGGCCGAGACGGCCAAGATCATCGACACGGTACTGGCCGAGGAAGGGCGCAAGCCCGAGAGCATCTTCGACTTCGTCCAGGGCATCACGGCGGTCGCACGCGACAAGCCCCACCAGGATGCGCGGCTCGACCTTGAGGGCCGGGCCAAGAAGCTGCTCGATCGGGCGACCTGATTTCCGGAAAGCCGGAGATGCGGAGATCCCTGTCTCTGGCTTTCCGCTAGTGCGGATCTGCGGTTCTGCGGCGTCGCCCTCCAGAGTGAGAGGGCGGCGCTGCGCTGCGTGACGGGTTAGAGGCCGAGAGAGAGGCTCCGGCCGCCCGTTGCGGAGGTGCCTTCCATGGCGACCAATGTTCAGAAGATCACGCTCTCGCCCTCGCGTGACATCCCCTTCAACAAGCTCCTGCTCAGCCAGTCGAACGTCCGGCGCATCAAGGCCGGGGTTTCGATCGAGGAACTGGCCGAGGATATCGCCCGTCGTGGCCTGCTGCAGGGCCTCAGCGTCCGGCCTGTCGTCAATGATGCCGGCGTAGAGACCGGCATGTTCGAGATCCCGGCCGGCGGGCGGCGCTATCGGGCGTTGGAATTGCTGGTGAAGCAGAAGCGGCTCGCCAAGACTGCGCCGGTGCCCTGCGTCATCCGGGAGGGCGGCATCGCCGAGGAGGATTCGCTCGCCGAGAACGTCCAGCGCGCACCGCTGCATCCGCTCGACCAGTTCCGCGCCTTCCTCGCCCTGCGCGAGAAGGGGCAGTCCGAGGAAGAGATCGCCGCCGCCTTCTTCGTCTCCGTCGGCGTGGTCAAGCAGCGCCTGAAGCTCGCCTCGGTCTCGCCGGTTCTGCTGGAGGTCTATGCCGAGGACGGCCTGACGCTCGACCAGCTTATGGCCCTCACCGTCTCCGGCGACCATGCGCGTCAGGAGCAGGTCTTCGAGCGGCTGAAGACCTCCTATGATAAGCAGCCCTATGCCATCCGCCGCATGCTGACCGAAGGGGTGGTTCGCGCGTGCGACAAGCGCGCCCAGTTCATCGGCCTTGAGGCCTATGTCGAGGCCGGCGGCACTATCCTGCGCGACCTGTTCCAGGGCGATGACGGCGGCTGGTTGCAGGATGTCGCGCTCGTCGACCGGCTGGTGACCGAGAAGCTCAAGGCCGAGGCGGACGCTGTCACCACTGAGGGGTGGAAGTGGGTCGAGATGGCCCCCGACTTCGCCTATGGCCACACCTACGGCCTGCGCCAACTGCGTGGTGAGACCATCCCGCTCACCGCCGAAGAAGAAGCCGGCCGCGACGCCCTGCAGGCAGAATATGATCGCCTCTCCACGGAATACGCCGAGGCGGACGAGTTGCCGGACGATGTCGATGTGCGGCTCGGCGAGATCGAGACGGCGATCGAAGCCTTCGAGGCGCGTCCGATCACCCTCGATCCGGCGGAGATGGCGCGCGCCGGCGCCTTCGTCAGCATCGCCCATGATGGCACGGTGCGCATTGAGCGCGGCTATGTCCGGCCTGAGGACGAACTACCGGTGGAGCCCGAAGTCGTCGCGGAAGACGGCGGGCCGCGCCTTGCCGCAACTGCGGCCATGCGTACCGGCGAGGCCGTCATCGCAGATGCCCCGATGCCCGAACCCGAGGAGGACGAAGGGCTGTCTGCGCTCTCGGACCGGCTGATGACCGAGCTGACCTCGCATCGCACGCTCGGCCTGCGCCAGGCGCTGGGCGAACGGCCGGACGTCGCCTTCCTCGCGGCCCTGCATGCCCTGACGCTGAAGAGCTTCTACCGTTACGGCTCGGATAGCTGCCTCGAGCTCGACCTGAAGAGCGTCGCGTTCAGCGCGCAGGGACCGGGGCTGAACGACAGCGCCTCGGCCGCGGCGATCCACGCCCGGCATGAAGGCTGGGCCAAGGTTCTGCCGAAGGACTCGGCCGATCTCTGGGAGGCGCTGCGGGATTGGGACAGCGACAGCCGCTCCGGCCTGTTCGCCCATGTCGTGAGCCTGTCGGTGAACGCCGTCCATGAAGCCTGGAACCGGCGCCCGCGCGCGCTCAGCCATGCTGATCAGCTCGCACGCGCTGTCGATCTCGACATGGCGATCGCCGGGTGGAAGCCCACCGTGGACAATTTTCTCGGCCGGGTCACCAAGGCCCGCATTCTGCAGGCGGTGAGCGAGGCCAAGGGGCCGCGCGCGGCGGAGCGCATCGCGCACTTGAAGAAGGGCGACATGGCCCGCGAGGCCGAAACGCTGCTGGCTGACACCGGCTGGCTGCCGGAACCGCTGCGCGGAGCCGAACCGGCGGAAGGCGAAGAAACGGCGGCGCAGGACGGCACAACGGCCGTGGGCGAAGACGAGGGTGTTGAGGATACTGAAGACACCACGGACATCCCCCCTGCCGTGGCGGCGGAGTAAGCCTCAACACGATCCTGAACCTCGGCCCGCCGGCTCTGTCGGCGGGCCTTTGCTTTTGAAAAGCTCGCCATGCCCGGGATTGCTCACGATCTGTCGCGCCGGCTCGCCGATCGGGCCGAGGCCGTGTGCCGTCACTATCTCTCCAATGGGCGCCGGGAGGGCCGCTACTGGCTGGTCGGCGATATCAGAAACACGCCCGGCCGCTCGCTCTTTGTCCGCCTCCAGGCATCCGCAAAGGGCCCGGCGGGCAAATGGACCGATGCCGCCACCGGCGAGCACGGCGATCTCCTCGACGTCATCCGCGGATCGCTGGGACTCCTCGACTTTGCTGACGTTGCCGAGGAAGCGCGGACATTCCTCAGCCTGCCGCATCCCGGACCGGAGCCCGCAGCACCACGCCGCCATGTCATGTCGGGTCGATCAGGGGCCATCGAAGCCGCGCGCCGGCTATTCGCCATATCGCAGCCCCTCGCCGGGACGCTTGCAGAGACGTATCTGCGCCGACGCGGCATTACGCTTCTGCACGGAACCGGAAATCTGCGCTTTCATCCACGCTGCTACTACAAGCCTGACGGCGGCCCGACCGAGACCTGGCCCGCCATGATCGCCGCCGTCACCGATCTCTCCGGCAGGATCACCGGCGCACACCGCACCTGGCTCGCGCCCGAAGGCTCGGATAAGGCTCCGGTCGACACGCCGCGCAAGGCGATGGGGGATTTGCTTGGGTCCACCGTTCGCATCGGCGTGCCCGACAGCGTGATGGCGGCGGGCGAAGGCATCGAGACCATGCTTTCGCTGCGGCAGATCCTTCCCGATATGCCGATTATGCCAGCGCTCTCGGCCGCGCATCTGGCCGCCATCCTCTTCCCGCCTGCCTTGAGTCGGCTCTATATCGTCCGCGACAACGATCCTGCCGGTGACGCCGCGCGGGACACGTTGATCGAACGGGCGAAAGCCGAAGGCATCGAGGCCATCCCATTGTCGCCAGTGCTCGGGGACTTCAACGAGGATCTCCAGCGGCTCGGTAGGGATGCGCTGCGGGCGTGTGTTCGGATGCAACTCGCCCCGGAGGACGTGGCGCGCTTCATGAGCCTGGCCCCATAACCGGAACGGGCTGAACCGCGAGACGTGGCTGCCATACCCGCAAGGATGCGTCAGTCACGGCAAGAGGACCGCGCCTTGCGCCTTCGAGAGGGCGATCGGCCGTCAGCCGGGACGGATCGGCAATGGCTGCCGCCGACGATTTTCCGGCGCGGCCTTCAGGCCGCTTTCCATCGCGAAGCAAAATCGCCGGCTTGTCGCCATCCTCCGCTGCCGCTGCGGCCCTGTGCGCTTTTCCGGCATGGTCTTGTCCCGAAACCGGTTCCCACTTTCGGGGACCATGCCCGCGCTCCGGGTGCAGGTCCGTCCCGCCCGACGGCTTCGTCGCCATGAAGGCCGCCACGGCAAGCGGTCCAAGCCGACGGAGCATCCCATGAGCGCGCATGACGGCCACGAGCCGGACCACGTGTCATCTCCGACCGACCACCTGATCCAGGAAATGCAGCTCCACGGTTACCGTCCTTCCGAGGACGAACGCGACCAGCGCCCGCCACCGGAGGACCGTCTCATCGAAGGCGCCATTGCCGACATCTTCGATGCCCTCGCCGCCACGATTACCGACACCAGCCTCGATGCTGACCTTCCCGATCTCCTCTGGTCGACCGTCAACATGTTCCACCGCGCCGTGGACCGGATCGAACAGAAGCTCGACGACAACGAGCAGACCCAGAAGCAGCTTCAGCGTGAACAGGACGGCTCCGAAGTGAAGTCCCTAGAGCTCGAGCGCCTGATCGACATCGGCATGAACCTGATCGGCCGGCGCGATGGCATGGAAACCTTCCGCGAGGCCGCCGCCGACCGCTATCGCATCGCCACCGGCTCGCCCTGGACGCCACGGGCCGGATCACGGGTCAACCATCGCCATCTCACCGCGTCGCTGATCGATAGCCGGGATTTCCTCGCCGCCCGGCGGCGCGCGGATAACGAGGTGCTTGTGCCCGTCGGCCCGAAGATCGCCTTCTCGGGTGGCGACACCGCCGATCACAGGCAGATCTGGGCCAAGCTCGATCAGATCCACGCCAAGCACCCGGACATGGTGCTGCTGCATGGCGGCTCGCCAAAGGGCGCCGAAAAGATCGCGTCCCTCTGGGCCGACAGCCGCAAGGTGTCACAGGTGGCCTTCAAGCCTGACTGGACGAAGCACGCCAAGGCGGCGCCCTTCAAGCGCAACGACCAGATGCTGAACGTCGTGCCGATCGGGGTCGTGATCTTTCCCGGCACGGGCATTCAGGACAATCTGGCCGACAAGGCCCGTAAGATGGGCATTCCGGTCTATCGGTTCGGGTCTGGTGGCGCATAAGCGCCGCCAACCACGGCGCCTTGAATGTGATGGCAAACTCTCTATTTTGCTATCAACGCTATCAGCCTTACTGGAGGCGCCATCATGCCCGCAGTGACGATCCGCAACCTATCCGAGGCA
The DNA here is from genome assembly GCF_029760895.1 of Ancylobacter sp. WKF20. Classification (NCBI taxonomy): domain Bacteria; kingdom Pseudomonadati; phylum Pseudomonadota; class Alphaproteobacteria; order Hyphomicrobiales; family Xanthobacteraceae; genus Ancylobacter; species Ancylobacter sp. WKF20. The sequence continues at coordinate 3,966,326 of NZ_CP121679.1, read as the reverse complement.
ACGCACCGCGCCTTGAAGGTGCGCGCGGCCCAGCATGGCCGCAGCACCGAAGCTGAGATGCGCGACATCCTGGAGAGCGCCGTTCGCCCTGACACGCGCCTCCGGCTCGGGACGGAGCTCGCGGAGCGCACCCGCCGCCTCGGCCTGACCAATGAGGACATCGACGCCCTCAACCCGGCGCGCGACAGGACGCCTGCCGAGCCCATGAGCTTCGAATGATCCTTCTCGACACCAATGTCATCTCGGAGGCGATGAAGCCCACGCCCGACGACACCGTGCGGGCGTGGCTCGACGATCAGGCGGCCGAGACGCTCTATCTCTCCAGCGTCACCATCGCCGAACTGTTGTACGGCATCGGTGCGCTGCCCGCGGGCAAGCGCAAGGACAGGCTCACGGAGGCCCTGGACGGGGTGATGGAGCTGTTCGCCGACCGTGTCCTGCCGTTCGATGTCGCTGCCGCACGACGCTATGCCGACCTCGCCGTGAAGGCGCGTGCGACCGGCAAGGGCTTTCCGACGCCCGACGGCTATATCGCGGCGATCGCAGCCTCTCGGGGCTTTGCTGTGGCCACGCGCGATACCAGCGCATTCGACGCCGCCGGTGTGGCGGTCATCAATCCGTGGAACGTGGAACGCTGACGACCTGCCAGCGCGGCAACCCGCCATCACGGTCTCCTGACCGGACGACCACCCCCGCTTTACGACGCTGATCCTTGGGTCCAGCCGATGGCCTGACGCCATCAACCCATGAAGGGTCGGACTACGCTGCGCGTGCCGCCGCTCCGGCTGCGCCTCACGCGGTGATTGCGGCCAGCGACCGGCCCTTTCGGGCGCCTGTCAGCGGGGATGGACCTCCGCTCGCTCAGGAGCCAGGTCGATGTCCGCCCAGATCGCTCACGCCTTCGCCTTCAGCCTCGCCACCACCCTGATGGCCACCGTCGTCATCTTCCGCGCCGGCGACGGCACGCTCTCCGTTACCCCGGCGGCCGAATATGACGGCGATGAAGCCGCCATCGTCCGCGAAATCGACCCCTTCGCCTCCTGAGAGCCAAACAGGCGGCCGTGATCAGCGGAAGTGGCGTGCGGTCGTGCTCTGCCGCCGACGCCAATCCCGCCGGTCCATCGTGGTGGTGGAGGCGCTTCGATCTGATTTTATGGAGCCGCTCCCATGATCTTCATCGGCATTCTCCTCAGCATGGTGACAATCGCATTCTTCTGCTGGCTGCTCTTCACGCTGGCGGTATTCGCGTTACCACTGTTTTCGGGCATAACGGCGGGCACATGGGCCTATGGCACCGGCGCCGGATGGCTCGGCGTTGTGGTCGGCCTTGCCGCCGCTGGCCTGACTTACGCCCTCGGTCAGTTCCTATTCGCGATCGTCCGCCCGATCTGGGCGCGTCTGATCATCGCTGCCGTGTTCGTCGTCCCGGCCGTGGCGGCAGGCTTCCACGCCACCCATGGCATCGTTAAGTACACCATGCCCTCCCAGCTGTGGCAGATGGTGCTTTCGATCATCGGAGCCGGCGTGGTCGGCATCGTCGCCTTCGTCCGCATCACTGACACGAAAGCGTTCGGCCCTTCTGACGGACACAGCTCCCCTCCCTGACACCGCGATAGCCGCTCGGCGCACCAGACGGCGAATGGGTTAGGGTCCGCGTCAATCGGTCGGGCCGGGAGGGAGCGGAGATCCGGCGCGCCGGCTTCGCCCTACGATGCGGCAAGATTGGTGCGCGGGGAGGACGCGGCCGCGTCGCAGTCGAAAGCCCCCTCGGGGCAGAGCATTCGCGACGTTGGCGGGACGGGGAATGCGCAGCTTGGCCAAGCTCAGGGTATCTTCCGCCGATGCAGGCTGGTCGGGTCTCGATATCCGGCCCGAGGCCAAACCGTCTCCTCATCCATCCGTCCGTGCCCGCTCCAAACGGCCTCTTCAATGGCCTGATCTGGCCGAAGGACGGCTGCGCCTCGAGCGCCTATGCCACAACGGCTGGGCTCGACTTTCTTCCCCTGCCGACGCCCACCCCGCGCGCTGCGCGGGGACCCCGGATCGCCGTCATTCCTCGCGCAGCAACAAAGTCGCGCCTGCGCCGTCCTCCGCTGCGCTGCGGTCGCAATCCTCACCCCATCGCGCCAGCGCGACGGGGACCCCGAGGCGATGTGGCGTCGCTCGCCTCCGGCCTCCCGATCGCCATCGAGGCCGCAATGGTGCGGGCTCAGGAGACAGGACGGAGACGGAACATGGCCACCATCGGCACCTTCAAGAAGACCGGCACCAACGAGTTCACCGGCGACATCGTCACCCTCAGCGTGCAGGCCCGGGGCGTGCGCATCATCCCCGATACCCGCGCCACCGGCGAGAACGCCCCCAGCCACCGGGTGCTGGTCGGCCGCGCCGAGATCGGCGCCGCCTGGTCCAAGCGCTCCACCGAAGGTCGCGACTATCTGGGCCTCAAGCTCGACGACCCGAGCTTCACCGCTCCGATCTACGCCAACCTGTTCGACGACGAGGACGGTGAAGGCTTCTCGCTGATCTGGTCGCGCCCCAACGGACGGCGTGGTGACTGAAGCGCAGATCGCGTCCCCGGCACCAAGGCCGGGGACGCGCTCCATCGGCAAGTAGCGAATATCGAGACGGCTAAAATCGAGCCCTACTTGTCATCCTCAGGATCGATCACGGCCGGCTCTTTCGGCCGACGCAGGAGCAGGTCGGAGGCCTCGACGCCGAGAACCGAGGCGAGCCGCTCCACCACATCGATGCTGGCGTTGTAGACGCACCGCTCGAGCGAACTGATATAGGTGCGATCGATATCCGCGAGGTGCGCAAGCTCCTCCTGCGACAGCCCTTTGGCCAGCCGCAAGGCCTTCAGATTGCGCGCGAACACCTCTCGGATCTCCATGACCGAGAGAGCAGTCGCTTGATGAGTATTTCACCACGGAGTATTCTCTACATAGCTTGGACCGCCGTGTTTCAGGGGTCCCTTCGCCCCTCTCGTCCTCCGCATTAAAGGGACAGTGGATCAGGTGTCCTAACCGGTGAACCGGCGTTCGGCTTTGCGAGTGCGCATGGTAGAATGTTTCCAAACGCAACCTCACACCGTCGCCGACGGCTTGGCTTGCGACAGAAGAAACGGCAGCCTGCGGGGCATGGACGTGGCCAAGGCGTTTGAGGATAGGGCGCCGTCGGGTCAGAAACTGACCGCCTATGACCGCACCCATATCAAGCTCTATATGCGCCTGCTCGACGCGACCGCCGAGGGGGCCGACTGGCAGGAAGTGGTGGTCGTCCTGTTCGGGATTGATCCGGCGCAGGAACCTGCCCGCGCCCGCGCGGTCCATGATAGCCATCTCGAGCGCGCCCGCTGGCTGGCCCAGACAGGCTATCGCGATCTGCTCCCACATCGCGTCAACTGAAGCGCCCCGGTCCAGGTGATGCGCGCGCAGCATCACCTGTTGCGCGTGCGGTGAGTTTCGCCTCGTGATGCAATCCTTAATTGCTGATCCCAACGGCATGCACCGTTTGGGAGTCGCTCATGAAGCCCGATACGTCGCGCTGGCGAGACAGTCGGACCTACGACTATTTCGATGATCTCTCGGTGGAGGGACTGGCCTGGGAATGCCTGAGGCGGGACCCATCCTACCAGCAGGCCTATCGAGACCTTGTAAATGCCGACAGGGCAACTGCACCTCTCCCCGCAGAGGTCGAGCATCGCTGGGGGCTACGATTTCGCGGCCAATCCCTCGCTCCCCGCGACCCGTCAGCCCGTCCACTGGTCCCCGCGGATCAACCCGGCCGTCACCATCCTTACCGCGCTTCCCGACCAACTGCTGCGCCCCGGGACAGTGCCTTAAGCAGTGCCTGCCGAACCACCTGATCATGCGGTCCCGCCGCACCTTCTGCTTTCCGGCGTAGCAGCTGGCGCGCCGATCGCCGCTCTGATCCCCTTCGATGATGACCTGTCTGGCCGCATTGAGGCCCTGAACCGCCTCTGGCATGCGCACCGTGGGAAGCCCGTGCCACCCGACACCCGTATGACCCGCCAGCAGCGCGGACGCCTGCGGCTGATGCTTCAGGCCTGCGACGGACGGAACCGGGGCGCGAGCTACCGTGACATCGCCATTGCCCTGTTGGGCACAGAGCGTGTCTTGGCTGATCCCTGGAAGACGTCTCCCCTGCGCGACCGCGTCATAGGCCTCGTGGAAGGCGGCACCGGCCTCATCGCCGGCGGCTATCTGCGGCTGTTCCGTCGTCGTCGCCGGGCGTGAAGGGGTGGGGATTTTAGCCCCCCAATCTTCCCCATCCCTCCCGACATTCCTCCTCCGCCACCGTGGTCACCGTCCGCCGCCGCACTCCGGCGGCTCCCGCCACGCCCACGGAGGCCCGCTCCATGCGACCCGATCTCGCCACCCTCCCGCCGCGCTACCTGCGTACCAAGGAAGCCGCCGCGTTCCTAAGCCTGTCGGCCCGCACGCTTGAGAAGCACCGCACCTATGGCACCGGTCCCGCCTATCGCAAGCTGGGCGGGCGCGTCGTTTATTCCATCGACGACCTCCAGGCTTGGACCGAGCGCGGCACGGTCACCTCGACCTCCGATCCGCGCGGCACCGTCTTGCCGGCCAAGCGGCACGCCGGCCCTGCCGCCGCCTCGGCCGGCTCTGTGTCCCGGTGATGCGCCATGGCGCTATCGCCCAGTTCCCCCTCGGAGCGCGAACAGCTCGATCTGTTCCGCTCTCGGCCCGGCGATGTCGCCCCCCGCGACGCGCAGGATCTCATGGCCTATCCCTTCTTCTCCCTCTCCAAGACGCCGCGCGTCGCGCCGATCGATTTCCGGGCCGGTCCTGTCGCCATCCGCGTCGAGGCCGTGCCCGACCAGGGCATGGCGACGATCTGGGACGCCGACATCCTCATCTGGGCCGCCAGCCAGATCGTCGAGGCGCGCGACGCGGGGCTTCGCACCTCGCGCCTGATGGCGGCGACGCCCTATGAGATCCTCACCTTTGTCGGGCGAGGCACCTCGCTGCGGGATTATCAGCGCCTCAAGGCCGCGCTCGACCGTCTCCAGTCCACGACGGTCTCGACCACCATCCGCCAGCCGGCGGAGGGACGCCGCCACCGCTTCTCCTGGATCAATGAATGGCAGGAGCGCACCGACCGCAGCGGCCGGCCGGATGGTGTCGACCTCATCCTGCCGGACTGGTTCTACCGCGCCGTGCTCGACGATGCGCTCGTGCTTACCATCGACCGCGCTTATTTCGGGCTGACGGGCGGGCTGGAGCGCTGGCTCTACCGCCTGGTGCGCAAGCATGGCGGGCACCAGGACCACGGCTGGAGCTTCGACGTCGCTCACCTCCACGCCAAATCCGGCAGCCTCTCGCCCCTCAAGCACTTCGCCTATGACCTGCGCGCGATCGTCGACCGCCAGGCGCTGCCCGGCTACCGGCTCGGCATGCGCCGCCAGACGGACGGTGCCGACCTCCTGTCCTTCGCCGAGATCGACACTGGACGCCTTGCCCTGCCAACCCGCCGCCGTGTCGCAGCCATCCGATCTGGGGACAAGCTGTGAATCATCTCGTGCTATCGGGGACCAGCACCTTCGTGCCATCAGGGACCGGATCCTCGTGCTATCGGGGACCAGAATCGACGATTCAGTCTTCTGAATCAGAGGCTTCCGGCGTCAGTAACTTCTCTAACCCGGATTCCTTCGGAATCCTTCTAACGGAACTACGCCATTCTACTACGACGCGTGTGTCGCCGCTGAACGTGCGGAGCGCGCCATGATCGTCGCGCTCCTCAACCAGAAAGGCGGGGTCGGCAAGACGACGCTGGCGTTGCATCTCGCCGGGCAATGGGCTCGGCAGGGACAGCGGATAACCCTGATCGACGCCGATCCACAGGGCTCCAGCCTTGACTGGTCGCAGCAGCGCAGCCGTGAGGCATTGCCACGGCTGTTCGGTGTCGTTGGGCTCGCCCGCGACACCCTGCACCGGGAGGCGCCCGAGCTTGCGCGTGGCGCCGATCACATCGTCATCGATGGACCGCCCCGCGTCGCCGGGCTGATGCGCTCGGCGTTGCTCGCTGCCGATCTGGTGCTGATCCCCGTGCAGCCCTCGCCCTTCGATGGATGGGCCTCGGCCGAGATGCTGGCGCTGATCCGCGAGGCGCGCATCTACCGCCCGGCGCTGTTGGTCCGGTTCGTCCTGAACCGCTGCGGCGCGCGTACCGTTCTCGCCCGCGAGACCGCACGGACGCTGGCTGACCATGATCCCCCGGTGCTCGCCAGCACCATCGGTCAGCGCATCGCCTTTGCGGCGGCCGCGCTATCCGGCCGTCTCGTCTTCGAGCGCGACGATGCGGGGCCAGCCACGCGCGAGATCGCTGCGCTCGCCGCCGAGATCAATGGTCTCGACCTCGGGAGGCGCGCGCCATGAGCGAGCGCCCGATCCGCAGCGACTTTGCCTCCCGACCGGCTGATCCCGAGCACTGGATCAAGGCGGCCGATGTCTCAACCGAACACCGGCCCGGCGCCCCGTTCACCGCGCGCCTCACCATCGATGTGACGCCCGACCTGCGCGGGCGGATCAAGGTCGCCGCCTTCCGCCGCGGCGTCACCGTCGCCGAGATGCTGCGCGACCTGCTCGCGCGCGAATTCCCTCCCACACCAGGAGACCAGCCATGAGCGCGGCGTTTGCATCCCCTGCGGCAAGCACGGCATTCGCTCCTGTGCCCCCATCCGATGCCATGCCCCATGTCGAGCTGACCCATATCGAGAAGCGCATCGAGAACTGGATCCGCTTCGGCCATCACGCGCATGAGCAGCTATTAGATCGCCGCCGGCGCATGCTCTCCTTCCCTCCCGGCTGCATCTTCGCCTTTGTCCGGTGGGCGTCGAACGACTTCGGCACCGTCGCCTCCCGCCTCGACATCGTGCGCTGCGTGGCGCCGGGCGAGGGCTACCAGACGCTGCCCTTCGTGCGTCCCGGCGGCGAGATTCTGCTGCGGGTGGATGGCTGGCCGAAGGTCGAGAAAATCCTGCAGCACATCGACGCCATCGAGGCGATCGGCATCGATGCAGCAACCGTCGCCCCTGATCACTGGGGGCATGTCGCCCATCGCATCAGCGTCGGCTTCGAGCCACGCGCCTACACGATAGAGCGTCATCAGGCGTGGCTGAAACGGCGGGAGTGCGGACAATGAACCGCGCCGCCTATGTGATCATGACGACGGTCGCCAGCGTCGGTATGGCCTATGCCGCCACGCTGCCGACGCCGCTCAAGCTGATCTGGAATGTCTCGGCGAGCGTTCCTGTCGGACTCTATTCTCTCCACCCGGCCGATGCTCTCGAGATCACCGATCTGGTCGCGGTGATGCCGCCATCGCCGCTCGCCGCGTTCCTCATCGGGCGCGGCTATATCGGCGAAGGCACGCCTATGTTGAAGCGCGTGATGGGGCTTCCGGGACAGGATGTCTGTCGCCTCGGCAACGCCATCACCGTCGATGGCGTGCCACTCGGCGAAGCCCGTCGGCGCGATCGCGTGGGCCGAGACCTGCCGGTCTGGCAGGGCTGCCGGCGTATCGCTCCCGGACATCTATTCCTGATGAACCCGGACGTCAGCGACAGTCTCGACGGACGGTATTTCGGGCCGATTTCAGACGGCACCGTCATCGGCCGTGCAATGCCACTCCTCACGGATGAAGCCGGCAACAGTGACTTCATCTGGCGCGCGGCGGTGCGCTGACATGCGTCGCGCTGCGCTCTTTCTCGCATCCGGACTGTTGACCGGCGGTGCATCGCCTGGCTCTGCCAGCGCGCAACCTTTGACGCCAACTGCGGCGTACTCCGTCACGTCCTACGCCGCCCATATCGACGAGGCTGCGCAGCGCTTCGAGCTTCCGGCCGGCTGGATCCGTGCGGTCATGCAAGCCGAGAGCGGCGGCGATCCGCGCGCCGTCTCATCGGCCGGTGCCATGGGGCTGATGCAGATCATGCCCACGACCTGGAACGAGCTTCGCGTCCATCACGGTCTCGGCGCTGATCCGTTCGACCCGCGCGACAACATACTCGCCGGCGCCGCCTATCTGCGCCAGCTCCATGACCGCTATGGCAGCATCCGCGCCATGCTCGCAGCCTATAATGCCGGGCCTGCGCGCTATGAGGCGTCGCTTGCCGGCAAGCCGCTCCCGCCGGAGACACGCACGTACATCGCGGCTCTGGCGCCGATCATCGACAAAGAGTCTGCAGCTGGCGCCACCGAATTGGGGCGGCCAATGGCGCAAAGCTGGCGCGAGGCGCCGCTGTTCGCCGCGCCGCCCGCGCGCAGCGATCCAGCCAATGCCACGCTCCTCGCGCCGCGATCCGGAGCGCTCTTCGTTACACCGTTGCCATCACGGAGCGCGCCATGACGAGGCTGACCCACTTTCGCGCCCTGTCGGGCTCTGGCGCTCCATGGAGGGGGAGGAGGCGTGGAACAGGAATCACGACCGCACGATGGCAGGATAAAAGAGCGCACATTGCGCGGCGGTCGGGGTGTTGTTTCTGCACGTCTTTTCTGCGACTTCGGCACCTTGCGGAGCCGAACCACAAGGTTTGCGCGTGCCGCAAATGGCACTGCATCAACGATATTCTGCACATTGCGAGGCTTCGCCATGAGCGATGACCGCGAGTTCCGCGTCCGTCCCGGCCGCATCCGCTCGACCAGCGCCCAGCAGGCCCGCCCCTTCGTCGCCCAAGCGCTCGCCGCAGCCCGGAAGGCCGGCGGCGGGGTCTCTCGCTTCGGCAAGGTCACCTCCGGCAACCGCTTGCGTTTCGGCAGCGGACAGGTCGCCAGCCTTCAGGCCAGCCGACGGATCACGTCGCGCTCACGCGGCGCCGTGATGAAGGCACGCGTCGTCAGACACGCAGCCCGTGCCGGCTCGCTGGGCCAGCACCTCACCTATCTCCGCCGCGAGGGCGTGACCCGTGACGGTGAAAAGGCGCAAATGTTCGGTCCCGAGATCGAGAGCGTGGATGTCGACGCCTTCACCGAGCGCTGCCGCGAGGACCGCCACCATTTCCGATTCATCGTCTCGCCTGACGATGCGTTGGAGATGGAGGACCTGCGGGCCTTCACCCGCGATCTCGCCCGTCAGATGGAGAAGGACCTCGGCACCGGTCTCGACTGGGTCGCCGTCGATCACTGGAACACCGAGCATCCCCATGTCCATCTGATCGTCCGGGGTCGCCGCGACGACGGCCAGGACCTCGTGATCTCCCGCGACTACATTAAGGAGGGTATGCGCGATCGCGCCCGTGACCTGATAACCCAGGAGCTCGGCCCCCGCACCGAACTCGATATCCACCGAAGTTTGGAACGCCAGATCGAGGCCGAGCGCTGGACAGAGCTCGACCGCCACCTTCTCCGCGAGACCCGGGAAAGCGGCATCATGGACATGGCGCCCGTCCCCGGGCGACAGCCGGACGAACACCATGCGCTGAAGATCGGGCGCCTTCGCAAACTCGAGACGCTCGGCCTCGCCAAGGAGATCGGCAACGCCCAATGGATGATGGAGCCGGAAGCCGAGGCCACCCTACGCGCGTTCGGTGAGCGCGGCGACATCATCAAGCGCATGCACCGCGCCCTGACCGAGCGGGGGATCGAGCGCGGCACCGCGAGCTATGTCCTCGCCGCCGAGAGCCTCGACGTGCCCGTCATCGGCCGGCTGGTCGCGCGCGGTCTCGATGATGAACTCCACGCCTCTGCCTATGCCATCGTCGATGGCGTGGACGGGCGGTCCCATCACATCCGGCTGCCCGACCTTGATGCCGCTGGCGATGGCGCGCCGGGCTCCATCGTCGATCTGCGCACATTCGACGACGCGCACGGCAAACGGCGCGTGGCGCTCGCAGTGCGCTCCGATCTGGATCTCGCCCACCAGGTCACGGCCACCGGCGCCACCTGGCTCGACCGACAGGCCATTGCGCGTGACCCCATCGCTCTGTCGGATGGCGGCTTCGGCGCCGAGGTGAGCCAGGCACTCGACCGACGCGCCGAGCATCTCATCCGCGAGGGTCTGGCCGAACGGCAGGGACGGCGGATCGTCTTCGTCCGTAATCTCATCGACACGCTCCGCCGCCGGGAACTGGAGGCCGTGGGAGAGAAGCTCGCCGCAGAGACCGGCCTGCCGTTCAATAAGTCCGGCACCGGCGAGTATGTCGCCGGCACCTACCGCCAGCGCCTTGTGCTCGCGTCCGGTCGCTTCGCCATGCTCGATGACGGGCTCGGATTCCAGCTCGTGCCCTGGTCGCCCTCGCTGGAACGCCAGCTCGGCAAGCATGTCTCCGGCGTCGCCCGTGACGATGGTGGCGTGGACTGGAGTTTCGGCCGCAAGCGCGGCCTTGGCCTCTGACCCGAGAGAAGGACCATCACCATGTCGGCGACGAAAATCCTCTGGGGGCAGATCCTCGCCGTCCTGCTCATCGTGCTGGCGGCCATCTGGGGCGCTACACAATATGTGGCTTGGACCCTTGGCTTTCAGGCGCAGCTGGGTGCGCCATGGTTCGAGTGGCTCGGGTTGACGGTCTACTATCCGCCGGCCTTCTTCTGGTGGTGGTACTTTTTCGACGCCTATGCACCGGACGTGTTCTTCCGAGGCGCACTGATCGCCGCCTCCGGCGGCTTCCTCTCCATCACGGTTGCCATTGCCCTGTCGGTGTGGCGGGCGCGGGAGGCCTCAAAGGTCGAGACCTATGGTTCGGCGCGCTGGGCAGAAAAGGCGGAGGTTCGCGCTGCCGGGCTCCTCGGCACCGATGGCGTCGTCCTCGGCCGGTATGAACGGGACTATCTGCGCCATGACGGGCCCGAGCATGTGCTGTGCTTCGCGCCGACCCGCTCCGGCAAGGGTGTCGGCCTGGTTGTGCCTTCGCTGCTGACCTGGCCGGGATCGGCGATCGTCCATGACATCAAGGGCGAGAACTGGCACCTCACCGCCGGCTTCCGCGCCCGGCATGGCCGCGTGCTGCTGTTCGATCCGACCAACGCCAGGTCCGCCGCCTACAACCCGCTGCTCGAGGTGCGCCGCGGCGAATGGGAAGTGCGTGACGTCCAGAACATCGCCGACATCTTGGTGGACCCTGAAGGCTCGCTGGAAAAGCGGAACCACTGGGAAAAGACCAGCCACGCGCTGCTCGTCGGTGCCATCCTCCACGTGCTCTATGCCGAGACGGACAAGACGCTCGCCGGCGTCGCCGCCTTCCTCTCCGATCCGAAGCGGCCGATCGAGACCACGCTCGACGCCATGATGAAGACGGCCCATCTCGGCGAGGCGGGTCCTCATCCCGTCATCGCCAGCGCCGCCCGCGAACTGCTGAACAAGTCCGACAATGAACGCTCGGGCGTGCTCTCCACCGCCATGTCCTTTCTCGGCCTCTACCGCGATCCGGTGATTGCCGAGGTGACGCGGCGCTGCGACTGGCGCATCGCCGATATCGTCGGCGGTAAGGTCCCGACAACGCTCTACCTCGTGGTGCCACCTTCCGACATCAACCGCACCAAGCCGCTGATCCGCCTCCTCCTCAACCAGATCGGCCGGCGCCTCACCGAAGACCTGCAGGCCAAGGGCGGACGCCATCGGCTGCTGCTCATGCTTGACGAGTTTCCCGCGCTCGGCCGCCTCGACTTCTTTGAGTCCGCGCTGGCCTTCATGGCCGGCTATGGCCTGAAAGCCTTCCTCATCGCCCAGTCGCTGAACCAAATCGAGAAGGCCTATGGGCCGAACAACTCGATCCTCGACAACTGCCATGTCCGCGTGAGCTTCGCCACGAACGACGAGCGCACCGCCAAACGCGTCTCCGATGCGCTCGGCACCGCCACCGAGATGAAGGCGATGAAGAACTATGCCGGCCACCGTCTCTCGCCCTGGCTCGGCCATCTCATGGTGTCCCGCTCGGAGACCGCCCGCCCGCTGCTCACCCCCGGCGAGATCATGCAGCTGCCGCCCACGGACGAGATCGTCATGGTCGCCGGCACCCCGCCTATCCGAGCAAAGAAGGCCCGCTACTACGAGGACGCGCGCCTCCGGGACCGGCTCCTGCCGCCGCCAACGCGCTCTCGCAGTTCGACCGTCCAAAACGATGACTGGACTGCGCTTCCGGTGCCCAGCCCCCGGAGCGGCGCCGGCAAGAGCGCCGCCGTCGAAAGTCGAGACGATGATCCGACCGGCTCCGAGCACCGGCATCAGCCCGAGCTCAGCCGCGTGAAGCCTGTCGAGAAAAGCCAGCCCATCGAGAACGAGTTCGAGTTCGAGTTCGACACGGATCGCGACGACGAGATGGAGGACATCGCCACTCGCAACCGGCGCATGACCGGCCTCATGCAAGGCGTGGCCAGACAGGTCAGCCTCAATCCCAATGACGGCATGGAGCTGTGATCGCCATGGCAGGTCGCACGAAGAAAGCGCAGATCTCCGTCTATCTCGAGCCCGACATCATGGACATGCTGGCCCACTACGCCGCCCAGCGCGACCAGTCCATGTCCCTGATCGCTCAGGCCGCGATCGCCTCCTTCCTGTCACCCGACAGCGCCGAGCGCCAAGAGGCCGCTCTTGCTCGGCGCCTCGGTCAGATCGATCGTCGTCTCGCGCGGCTGGAGCGGGATCTCGGCATCTCGACCGAGGCTTTCGCCACCTTCATCCGCTTCTGGCTCGCCACCACCCCCGCGCTGCCCGAACCCGCGGCCCAGGCCGCGCGGGCTAAGCTCTCCGAGCGCTACGCAGCATACACCCGCGCGCTCGGCCGGCGCCTGGCGAAAGGGCCACAGCTGCGGCAGGAGATCGAGGAGGATGTTGTAGGCACAGAGAGAGACGGAGGAGGCCGAAGTTGACCTATAGCGCCCATTAAGGGCCCCGTCAGCGACGTCTGCTTTGCGCCCCGGTGTCAGTCGCTAAAGCTGACGCTGACGCTTCCCGGAAGCGGACATCGCAGACCCACCGCTGGCGGTCGTGCGACGCTCAAAGCGGAAGTCGACTCTCCTTGCTTGGGCTTTGTTCAGAGCCCAGAAACGGATTCTTAGCCTCTGGCATCAGACGGAGAGAATGGGAGCAAGGGTAACGCGCACGAATATATCAATTGGTAGATTGGAATTGCGGTGGGCCGTCTACGAGTATGCCCACCGCCAAAAATGGCAGTATGCCACTAGTCAGTTGATCGTGTACTCCCGCCATGGGATTGCATGCAGCGGCACCCCGGACATGAACTTGGCGATGTCGGAGCGACCGTAGAAGGTCGGACGGCCACGCCCATCCTGCGCCATCAAAACGACGGGTACGCCGAAGACCGGCGTGAAGCCCTGAATGGCATCGGCCGCCGCCGCACGGTTCTGGACGACGTGCGGCTTGACGATGACGACGGCGAAGGTCTGCCCTTGCTCGCGGATTACGGCACCTTGAACGCGCATGTTGGTCTCCTCACGCCGCCATCTTCAGCTGGCGGCTATTGATCCAGTTCCAGGCTTCCGGCGGCAGCCAGCCTTGGTATTCGCGGGTCACGCCGATCACGAGGAAGAAGTCGTTCTTGTCGACGTGCGGCGCGATGCGGTCCCAGACGCCCTTGGCATCGAGGCCGGTATCGACCAGCCAGGTCGATCCGAGAAAATGCCACCACGACGAGCCGCAGTTCTTGATCGCGTCGTATAACGCGTCATAATTCTGGCCCGGACGCTTCAGATCGTAGTTGATTGCATAGATCATATGGGTCTCCTTGACCGGTTTCGACGCTGGGCCGGGCAAGGCCGGAATTGCGTCCTGACTCCCTATGCGGAAGCCGGAGCCGGTCGCGGACATCGCCGCGCATGTCCGCGCGACGGTTTTCTTCCCGCATACTAAAATCGAAAGGAGTGCCATGGCGTGAATTCAGGCCAGGTCGCCACCCATCGCAACCGTGACGAGATCGCCGACGCGATCCGCACCCTCACGTCCGCCGATTGGGCGCGCCTGCGGAAAGTCGCCAATTACTACGCACGGCCCCAGATCGGGCCGAAAGACCTCCTACAGGAGGCGTTCGTCCGCGCCCTTGATGGCCGCACCTGTCCGGCCCACGTCGATGTAGTGAAGTTCCTTGCCGAGGCCATGCGCAGCATCGCCGATGGCGAGGGTGAAAAGGTCGAACACCGGCTGCCGCTGGTTTCGATCGTCGCCAAGACCGGCGAGGCCTTGCCGAAAGCCGTGAACTATCCCGATCCGGCGCTCTCCGCCGAGGACTGGTTGATTGACGAGGAGGAGGCCGGTCTTCTTCGCCGGAATATTCTCGCCAATTTCGACGATGATCCGGTCGCCCAGATCATGGTCGAAGGCATGATGGAGGAGATGAATGCGGAGGAGTTGCGCGAGTTGTCCGGTCTCGACAAGACCGCCTACGACAGCAAGCGCAAGCTGATCCGCCGCAGGATTGACAAGCAGTACCCCGAGGGATGGAAGCCATGACCGGCAACGACAAAAAGGAGCGTAATGCGCTCAACCGGCTGGCCGATGCCCTTGTCGATGACATTCTCAACACGTCCGACGAGGACATTCTGGCCGAACTCCGTGACACGCACGGCGATCCCGATCGCCACGCGGCCGAAATGCGCGAGCTCTTCGATAAGAGCGTCCTAGTCGCTAACAAGAAGCGCCTCGCCGCCGCCAAGGCAGGTGCCGCCGCGAGCCGCAGTCCGGTGCCGGTCGCGTCGTCCGGCCCGATCGACATGGAGGCGGCGCGTATGCGGCTGCGCGCCGTCGCGAATACGCCAGGCATCCCCCAGCGGGTGACGCTCGCCGCGCGGAAAGAGAGCGAGCTTTCCGACCACGACATTCTCGGAATGCTCGACGACCTGCGGGAGCTTGGGGCCCTTCCTCCCGACGACCAGGGCGGAAAGCCCTGATGGCGGTCTCGCATGCCGAACGGCTCCTTCAGGAGTTAGGGATCACCGAACCGGACGAGATCGACCTTGAGGCGATTGCCTACCATGTCAATGCAAGGGTCCGGTTTCGCCCGCTCGATGGCTGCGAGGCTAGGATCATCGGCCATGGCGACGAGGCGATCATCACCGTCAACGCCAACAGCGCCTATCGGCGCAAGCGATTCTCGATCGCGCACGAATTGGGGCATTGGCACCATCATCGCGGCAAGTGCCTTGCCTGCCGCCTTGAGGAGTACCGGCCGCGCGACGCGCTGTCGCCGGAACGGGCGGCCGACGGCTACGCCGCCGATCTTCTGATGCCCCATTACCTCTTCAAGCCGCTTGCCCGTCAGCAGGGAAAGCTCACCTTCAAGGCGGTCAACGCGCTCGCCGATATGTTCAAAACCAGCCGCCCCGCAACCGCGATCCGTCTCGTCGAGAGCGACCACTCTCCCGCCCTCCTCGTCTGTCACGGCCCCAAAGGCCGGAAATGGTTCACCCGCGCCCCCAGCGTGCCACAGAAGTGGTTCCCACAAGACTTCCTCCATGCAGAGAGCTTCGCCTTCGGCGTTCAATTCGGTGAGAATCAGGATGATTCCATTCCGCGGAAGATTGGAGCCGATGCATGGTTTGATCGCAGGGACGCTGATCGGTTCGAGGTGCAAGAACAAACCATGCGATCCGGTCCCGACGAAACCTTGACTCTCATCCTTATCAACGACTCAACGATGCTAGAGGAGCAGGATAAGCGGCGAAGCTGGATGAGGTAGCGGCCACTCCGCTTTCACTCAACGAGCGACCGCTGCCGGTCGAAGCTGCCATGGCTTCGGCAGGGCGTGGACGGCCGCAATGCGGTCAAACGCAGCATGTCGGGCTTTTTCCGTTTTTGCGGTGGAACCGGAAAGACCGCAATCGGCTCCGAAGCCATCTGTCAGGAAAGCGCCCCGATTTCAGACGTTTGCCGTGCAGCCGCGCACCCCAATAGCGGACACGCCCCCAGTTCGACCGCCGGTGACACGTCTTGACCTACACCCTAGGTCGATGCGGCCATTGAGACCTGCGGCTGCGACATGCGAAACACGACCCGCTCGCCGCTGCTGGTGGTTGAGAGAGCCCGCCGCGAGGCTCCTTGAAGTTACGTGCGAGGACGCCCATCGCGGTCAGTCAATGGCCGGCAGCAGTGAAGTCAGATATCAAGCTTTACAGTCGGATCGGCTGAGGCGACCTTGGTGCCCATTCGCACGATCTCGTAGCTATCGTGCATCCATACGCCCGAGAATGGATCTCGTGACTGGTAGATGCGCAGCACAGCATCAAACGTATCGCCCTGAGCAATGGAAATTGTACGCGACTTCAGGCTATCGAAAAATGCCATATCGCTGATGGGCGCGGAAATTCGTCTTCCTTGCCATATGAATTCCCACTTCCGACCGGACTTCTCAAACACCGCTTTGTGCACGACAACCCTAGTTTCCTCATCGACGAAGCGGCGTTCCGTGTCAGGCAGAGGTTGCAGGTGCTCTTTCACCTGTAGGAATTTGGCGCGAGGGATCTCAATAAGCGGAACGGGGTCTGACAGGTCGGCCGTAATGCCAAATGAATAAACCCTTGGATCCTTCTCAACGGCTTCAATGGTACGCGTCAAACCTCGTCGTACTTCAGTAGATTTCTCGACCTTTGCCTTCGCTTCATACACAACCCGCGGCACCACGACCGTATTGCCTTGATACTCGACGATCACCTCGTTCGTGTTCACGACAATGACGGGCGGCGGCGCGCCTCCCTTTAATGCATCGTATAGTAAGCTGGCAACAAGCGAGAGAATGATGGCTTCGACGCGCCGGTCTGAAAACAGATTCTTTAGCGATGCTGTTGTCTTCCGGAGGCGTACCCGGAAGCTGCCAGGACCGACTTCTTCGACGCGGAGTTCAGCGGAAAAGCCCGGATTGATAATGGAGTTGATGGCTTCAACGGTTGCCGCCAATGCCAGCAGCGTATTGCTGAACGTCTCAGCATCGAGGTCGTGCGCCTCTCCGCCGAAATGGATGACGAAGCTATCGTCTCTGAGTTCTGCCAGATCAAACGCGGCCATGAGCACCCCACGTTGCCACCCTATTGTAAGGGCGGTGCGTTGATAAGTGGGGGCTGAGGATTGTGTTCATTGCGACGGGGCAGCATCAGACTGTGCCGAGAGGGGCGAGGCTTCGTTCAGCAACGCGCCGCCATCTCGGCCGCAGAGATCGGACTTGCGATTTCCCGAAAGCAGACGTTTCGTTTACTGCTCTGGAGGTCATGGTTGCGCCAGAAGCCGACCTTGGATGAGAGCCAGAAAGCAGGCATTCGGCGTGCGTCCACCGCCGTCTTTTCCAGATTCGATCGCGCCGGCAACGTGGACATGAAACCGCGCGTGTTATCATCCATCATCTGAGTCTGACGTGCAGTTGATCGCCGGGTTAAGACGGTCTGAGTCCTAAGACAACACAATCCCTTCGCTTGGAACATCGGAAGCATGCTCTTACCGAGATCGACAGGTCCCGTAACCGCTCTCACTGCACACGATGCTCTTGAGAGGCACCTCGCCCTCGTCCAACTCGACGGGCTTGGCCTCGAGTACAACAGAATCTCAGACCGCCTCGTGTATCACTATACCGATCTTTCCGGCCTTCGTGGCATCATCGAAAGTGAGGGGGTCTGGGCTTCGGATTACCGCTTCCTCAATGATCGGACGGAGTTCACCTTCGGCCTTGAGATCCTGGAGATGGTGCTAGCTTACGGAGAGGGAACGGAGACCTGGTCGGAAGACCTCCGGCAGAGGGTGCTGATATCGATCGCGATGATGATACGCGGCCACGGGACTTGGTACGTCCTCTCCGCGTCCTTCTGCCGGAAGGGGAACGTGCTCTCACAGTGGCGAGCATATGGCCGACGAGACGGCGCAATCGCGATTGGCTTCGATCTCAAACACCTAATGGAGCGGGCTCGCGAACAGGCCTTCGTATGCGGCCGAGTCCACTACTACTGGGCCGAAGCGTACGGCCGGCCTGAGGACGAACGGTTTTCGTCTTGGCTCAGGGAGCGCTGCCGGGAGCTGCCCACGCGTCTTGAGCAAGCGGCGCAGCTAGAGCTTGACTCAGAGGACGAGACGCTTGGTGAAGAAGTGAGGGGGATGTTGATTTCCGGTCGTCAAACTTCGGCTATTGACCGTTGGATCGCCGAGGTAGCAGCATTCATCAAGCACCCGGCATTCTCGGAGGAGGTCGAGTGGCGCTGCGTCACGGTCGAGCAACCTCGCGGCGTCTTAGGGGGGGGACGCCAGATCCTAGACCGGCCGGCCGGGACGAAAGTAATCCCCTATGTCAACTTTGACCTGCCTGCAGTCGAAGACATCTATCTCGGTATTCGCCAACTCGTGATCGGGCCAACTGCCGACCCGCAAGCCATCGAACACGCCGCCTTTCACCTCATGAGGCGCGTCCGTACGCGGGATGGCTTCTCGATCGCTTCACCCTTCCAACCCTTGCGGCCGCCGCCGTGACGCTGGGACTAAACGCTCGGCCAGTATGACCTTCGACGTTGCGCCAAGAGCAGAAACTGGATCGTCGCCGGATAGCGGCATGAACCGCCCCTAGATTCCTGGACGCCTTCTTCCCTAAATTTTGAGGCAAGGAGGCCCCGATGGGCAAAGCGAACTTCACCGAGGACTTCAAACGCGACGCGGTCCTTCAGATCACCGAGCGGGGCTATCCGGTTGCGGAGGTGGCGGCGCGGCTAGGGATCAGCAAGTACTCGCTCTACGAGTGGAGGAAACGGTACGGCAAGCCTGCCGCCGTGGCCCGCGATGACGATCAGGCTGCCGAGGTCCGCCGGCTGAAGCGCGAGTTGCAGCGCGTGACGGAGGAGCGCGACATCCTAAAAAAAGCGGCCGCGTACTTCGCCAAGGATGCAAAGTGAAGTACGCGTTCATCGCCGCGCATCGCCTGCAGTTTTCGATCCGCGCCATGTGTCGGTGCCTGCGTGTCCAGCCCAGCGGCTTTTACGCCTGGCTGAAGGATCCGCTGAGCAGGCGCGCTCGGGAGGACCAACGACAGATCGAGCTGATCCGCGCGGCATGGAGCGAGAGCGGCAAGGTCTATGGCTATCGTAAGCTTCACGACGATCTGGCGGACATGGGCGAGAGCTGCTGCCCAAACCGGGTTGCGCGGCTGACGCGACTTGCCGGCATCCGGGCGCAGATCGGCTACAAGCGCCGCCCCGGCCACTATGCCGGCAAGCCGTCCCTGGCCGTCGACAACACGCTCGATCGCCGGTTCGACGTGGAGGCGCCTGACAAGGCCTGGGTGACCGACATCACCTATATCCGCACCCATGAGGGCTTCGCCTATCTGGCGGTCGTGATCGATCTTTTCTCCCGCCGCGTCGTCGGCTGGTCCATGCAGGCCCGGCAGACGACCAACGTCGTGCTTCAGGCGCTGCTGGCTGCCGTCTGGCGACGTAAGCCGAAGGAGCGTGTGTTGGTGCATTCGGACCAGGGAAGCCAGTTCACCAGCATGGAGTGGGCTTCGTTCCTGAAACACCACGATCTGCAGCCGTCGATGAGCCGTCGCGGCAACTGCCATGACAACGCCGTCGCCGAGAGCTTTTTCAACCTGCTCAAGCGCGAGCGTATCCGCCGCAAGGTCTACCGCACGCGCGACGAGGCACGCGGGGACGTGTTCGATTACATCGAGATGTTCTACAACCCCACCCGCAAGCACGCACGGAATGGGATGCTGTCGCCCATCGAGTTCGAACGGCAGTACAAAGCCAAAGCCGAGGGCGTCTAGAAAACGCGGGGCGGTTCAGGCTGTATGCACAACGGCAGCCAAAACCGGCCAGTCAGCTCCCGGCCCCGATTGCGCCGTTGCGCTGATGATGAGGATCTCCCGCTGCGATGACCGGCTGGGGGTGGGAAGGAGACTGTTCGGTATTGGACGGCATCCGTGCAAAAGGCGACGTTGGAGTATGCTGTAGTGTGATAGCAGCGCGCCCTCATGTCCGCCATTGAAGCAATAGGTGTCATCGCCTGAGAGCCGCCGTTTCCTTTCAGGAAAGCGCCAATTGCGAAGATACGGAAGCCGACAAGCACCACTACATGCGCCGGATTAGGTTCTTTATCCAGCTCATACTGAACTCGATTGCCCATTCTGTTTGTGGTCTCGTCAGCGACGGCATGGTTGAGCTACCAGCCCCATGCCCGAATGGATTTCGAACGTGGGTGAAGAAGTCTTTGATCGAGGCGCTTTCCCAAGGGACTATGAAGGCATTTGTCTTAGAGCAGAGGTTATCAATATAATTGTGGGCGCCCCTCTCTTTTCCGTGCGTCCACCCTTTGGTGTCGGAGATGATTTTGATCGTGCTTTCCAACGCTCGTGCCGCATAAAAAGCAGGGTCCCTGCCGTCGCTGTCGCGGAGGTCGAGCGCCTCTTTCATGTCGATATCAACGTTTTGCCATTGTGGGGCTGCTAGGAGAGACCAAAAGGGGGTCTCAACCTCGATCTGCACCAGATCGTCGGTCACTATCTGAATGAAGCCGTTATGGTAATTCAAAGGATATCTGGCTTGTCGGAAGCGAGTGTTCAATTCGTCTACAGCGGTTTGAAATGCCTTTGTTCGCATAGCGCGTCGAGCGCGGGCACCGTCTTCTGGATTTCCAGGCACTCTCAGTCCTGGGCGGGTGAGCGAGGCAAGTAGCTTCTCGCCATCCGTTACATCCCTAGCATTCATTGCTGCAATATCGGCTTCCTTGGCGCGGAAGCCAAGTTCGATGAGGCTCAACCGCTCCTTTAAGTGGGTATCTGGTGAACCGGCAGGGGGCTGGGTCAGCCACTTCTCGCAGACCGAAAGCAGGGTACTTTTGAACGTCTGAAATCGCCCGTTGGTGGTATAATATGACCAGTGTTGGGAAAGCTCTTTCACGCCAAGTTCGCGTGACAGGCTGCTTTCAAGCGTCGTCCAGAAACTGACGGATGCAGAGTTCTCCTGACCATCCAGATAATAAGGCGCCAGGTCTTCCGCCAGGATACGGAACGATTGGACAAGCAGGCGACTGTCCCGCTCTTCAAACGCTGCACGAAGCTGAACTCCTTCGTATCGGCGAGCAAAAATATCGACAAGCATGGGGTTTATCCGTCACGACGACCAGGCGTTTCGGTCGTTAGCCTCGATCCTTTTTCAGTTTGATGTCCAGGAGATTGCTCGCTCTCGCTTCAAGTAGGCGTTCAGCTACTAATTTGCGCCGGTCTCCAATAGACGGAATCCCCCAGGCTCGACTGCCCGCATAACAATCCAAGATGCGCCCAGTGAAGCCGGTCATCGTCCGTGGTTGGATTCCGGCGAGAGAGTTTTGCTTCATCTGACCCACCTGGTGCGATGACAGCACTTTGACGCCATCAGGTTCATACACCCAGACGTAAACGCCTTGGCGTTCTGCTATTGCCTCCATACGGCGGCAAGCATCTTTCAGTTCGGTGCGGTTGATGTTGCGGTCATACTTCGCCTGGATAAAAATGCCTTTGTCAAAGCCGTCAGCCCCATCGAGCGAGATCGACAGGAAGAGGTCCGCGCCGAAAAGCTTTTCCATCGAGTTTGGGCCGCGATCCGGCAATGACTGGGCTATTACTCGAAAGATATATTCTCCTGCCTGCGAGTTATCCAACCTGTCTTCCAGGCGCTGGCACAATCGCGACGTGATCTCGGCTTCCTGCACCACACTGACACCGCCTGCGGTGTCTGAGTACAAGTCCGCTACGAGATCATCCACCGCCCCGCCAAGCCGATCCATTATGAGGCGGCGGTTTTCGTCGTCCAACATCTTACCCCCATTGATGCGATGCAATCTTGCCGAGAATTACAGAAAATTGTGCCTAATCACACTGGCTCCTAAGCTGAGCTAACATGAAAATGTTGACTTTAAGCGGCAGATACACAGTCAGGCTAAGGAGCGGAGACGTCCAAGTAGAACGCAGCATGTCATTAGAAGCGAACATGCCGCTCTCGGCTCCAACTGTGCCAGAGGCGAAGTCAAGACGATTGGCAGCTTTCAGGGACTACTCACGAGCCGCTGAACGACCGGGATGGGGTCGGATGCAGAACGGCTGCTATCTGCAAAGCGGCATCCCAAACCGGACAGTCCGCTCTCGGCCCCATTGCGGTCATTTGCTCTTCTCTGCCGCCATCCCGAATATCACCCAAACCGGCCATTCGTCATCGCCGTGGTGAACTTCCGCTTCTGACGCCCAACTGACCTCAACCCAAACGGACACTAGCTTTTCGCTGCAACCAGCCCTCGATTTAAGAACAAGCGCGCTTGATGATTGTGCCTTCAAGCCCCGCGTCTTGCCGGCAGTCTCTGGTCCGAGCAGCGCGAAGAGATTGAGCAGCACCAAGATCGGCATCGCGATGCACGCGATGACGAAGAGCGCGAAGCCTACGGCGCCCGCGAGCGCCCCGAGGGAGAAGCTGCCGACGGCCTCAGCCATGCACCATAGGCGCCCCTTGGCCGGGTTGCCTTGATCAACCTTCGTGCCGAGCCAGATGTCGACGGCGTCGACACTCGCCTGCGCGAAGATCGTCAGCGGCGAGCAGCGTGCCGCCGCCGTCAGTGCCGGTGGCACGCTGCTCGCCGATTAGCACGAATCTGCCGGTGACATGGGAGGCGAACAGGCCGGCCCGCGCCATGAAGCCGGCGGCATCGACGAAACCGCCGACGTAGGCCGTCGATGATACACCTGCCAGCACGTCTCGCTCGAGCACAGCGGCGGATAAAGCCAGTGACGGCGCCGGCCATGATGCATGCGTGGCGACCGCTGCGGCACGCATGAGCCATTGCGATGTCATCGTCCTTAGTCAGTTCTCCATCGCAAAGCCTCACACAGCAGTCGCCCAGACTTGTCGCAGAGCCGGCGCCCGATGCCACCGTCACCGCGCTGCGCGCGCTCGTGGTCACCCGGCACGGAGAATAGTGGAGAATGGCGGAGGCACATGAGCCGCAGTCATCCTAAGCCTCGGCCCGGTAGCGGCTGAGATTGTCGCTCAGCAATTGCAGCATCTCATCGCGGATGGGGTCGCGAGAGCCACCCATCCAGGCAGCGGCCAAAGGCAGGACGTTCAGCTCTTCCGACCCGGAGAAGGAGAGCGGCACGTAAGCCACGCCGGCGACGCCCATGCGCGAAGTCCATCGCGGGACCAACGCAACGCCGAGGCCGGCGGCGACGAGCCCAACAATCGTCTGCTTCTCACCGGCGACTTGCGTGATAATGGGCCTTAGCCCCTCCTGCGCGAACAGCTTGATGGTGAGATCGTGACTGTGCGGGCGCAGGCGCCGATTGGGCACGATCAGCGGCTCGTCCGCCAGCTCGTGAACAGTGACGCATGCACGCCCTGCGAGGGCATGGTCGCTCTGAACGGCCACGACCACGCTTTCGCGCAGCAGATGTCGCAGCTCAATTTGGCGGGCGAGCTGGGTCGGCGGCCGGATAAGGGCGAGATCAAGCCGACCGGACAGCAGGCGCGGCAGCAGGCCAATCGTCTTGTCCTCCACAAGCTCGACGACGACGTCAGGTCTTTGGGCGCGGAAATCATGCAGAAGCATCGGCACCAGGCCAGCTGCGGCGGTATCCACCGCCCCGAGGCGCAGCGTCGTCGCATTTAGCCGCACCCGCTCGCGGAACCGGAGTGCCATCGTGTCGGCCGCTTGCAGCAGGGTGCGCGCGTCCGTCAGCAGAGACATTCCATCATCGGTGAGTGCGACGCTGCGCGTGGTGCGGACGAAAAGGCGAGTGCCCAGTGATTCCTCCAGCAGTTGCACGTGGCGACCGAAAGCTGCCGGCATCAAGTCCATCCGCCGCGCGGCACGGCCGAAATGGAGCTCGTCGGCGACAGCAACGAAGCATCTGAGCTGATGAAGATCCATGGCCTGCCCCATCTCGTGCGGCTCAGATTATTTCAATAAATTATATAATCCAGGCCTGATTAAAGGACACGTTCGACCGCCCTAGGATTGGTGCAACAGGCGCGCTTACAAGCGCCGATGACGACCTGGGGAGGACGATGAGATGCCGCGCACAGGCGCGGGCGTGCCGATGCACGCCCCTTCGCAGCCGGTACCGGTTGCTCCCTCCACACCTTCCGACACGCCGGCGCAACGCGCGCGGCAAGGCGCCGGCCTTGATGGCGCGCGGCGGCCGCGCTCTTGGCGAAAGGGCCCGCACCTGCGGTGTGCCGTCTCGACCGCTGATTTTACCTAGTGTTCTGGAGAACCTTCGATGAAGACCTACAAGATCGCGGCCATTCCCGGCGACGGCATCGGCGGCGAGGTGATTTCGGCCGGTGTGGAGGTTCTGCACGCCACCGCCGCCCGCGAGGGCAGCTTCGCCTTCCAATTCGATCATTTCGACTGGGGCGGCGAGTACTATAAGCGGCATGGCGTGATGATGCCGGGGAACGGCCGCGACCTGATCCGTCATCATGACGCGATTCTGTTCGGCTCGGCCGGCCATCCCGAAATCCCCGACCACATCACGCTCTGGGGCCTGCGGCTCAACATCTGCCAGCCCTTCGACCAATATGCCAATGTGCGCCCGACCCGCATCCTGCCCGGCATCACCTCGCCGCTACGCACGGTGCAGGGCCCGGAACTGGACTGGGTCATCATCCGCGAGAACTCGGAGGGCGAATATGCCGGCGTCGGCGGGCGCGTCCATCGCGGGCAGGCGCTGGAAGTGGCCACGGATGTGGCGATGTTCACCCGTGGCGGCGTCGAGCGCATCATCCGCTTCGCTTTCCAGCTCGCCCGCTCGCGTCCGCGCAAGCATCTCACCGTCGTCACCAAGTCGAACGCCCAGCGCCATGCCATGGTGATGTGGGATGACGTGGCGACCGAAGTGGCCGCCGAGTTCCCGGATGTGACCTGGGACAAGATGCTGGTCGATGCCATGACCGTGCGCATGGTGATGAAGCCGGAGAGCCTCGACACCATCGTCGCCACCAATCTGCACGCCGACATCCTGTCGGACCTCGCCGCCGCCCTGGCTGGCTCGCTCGGCATCGCGCCGACGGCCAATCTCAATCCCGAGAGGAATTTCCCCTCCATGTTCGAGCCGATCCACGGCTCGGCCTTCGACATCACCGGCAGGGGCATCGCCAATCCGGTTGGCACCTTCTGGTCGTCGGTGATGATGCTGGAGCATCTGGGCGAGAAGCCCGCGGCTGACCGACTGATGAACGCCATTGAACGCGTCACCGGCGATACGCGCTTCCACACGCCCGACCTTGGCGGCACCGCCCGCACGGCGGATGTCACCGCCGGCGTGATCGAGGCCATTCAGGCCGCCAACGCCTGACCGCGCGACAGTTCTGGTGCTCGGACGGAGAGGGGATCTCCGCCCGGGTGCCATCCGACGACGTGCTTGCTAACAGGACTGCACGCGAACCAACGAAAATAAGGGAGGTTCACCATGATACGCCACATGCTCGCTACCGGCGCCCTGCTCGCCACGCTGGCCGCGCCCGCGCACCTCGCCCTGGCGCAGGATGCGTTCCCCACCAAGCCCGTGACCATTCTCGTCCCGGCCGCAGCCGGCGGGCCCAGCGACACCGTCGCGCGGCTGGTCGGCCAGGCGATGAGCGCCAATCTCGGCCAGCAGGTGCTGATCGAGAACAAGGGCGGCGCGGGCGGCTCGCTCGGCACGGGCCAGGTCGCCAAGGCGGCACCCGACGGCTACACGCTGCTGCTCTATCATATCGGCGTCTCGACCTTTGCCGCGCTCTATCCGGCACTGCCCTACAAGCCCTCCGAGCTCACCTCCGTCGGCCTCGTGACCGAAGTGCCGATGACGCTTGTCGGCCGGAGCGATCTCAAGGCGAACAACATGGCCGAGCTGCTCACGCTCATGAAGCAGCCGGGCACGTCGCTGACCATCGGCACCGCGGGCGTGGGCGCGGTCTCGCACCTGTGCGCCCAGATGCTGGAGCAGGCCACGGGCGCCAAGCTCACCAAGGTTCCCTATCCCGGATCCGGGCCGGCGATGACCGATCTGATCGGCAAGCGCATCGACCTCATGTGCGACCAGACCACCAACACAACCAACCAGATCAAGGGCGGCGAGATCAAGGCGTTCGGCGTGACCACGCCCAAGCGCATCGCCGTTCTGCCGGACCTTCCGACACTGAGCGAGAGCGGCCTGAAGGATTTCGAGATCACCGCCTGGCATGCGGTCTGGGCGCCAAAGGGCACACCCGAGGCGGCCCGTGTCCGGCTGTCGCAGGCGCTTCAGGCGGCACTGAAGGATCCTCTGGTCATTGAGCGCTTCGCTGCGCTGGGCACGGTTCCCGTCGAGCCGAACGAGGCAACCCCTGCGGCCCTCGATGCGCATTTCAAGGCGGAGACCGCACGGCTCGAGGCCCTGCTCAAATCCTCCAACTGACCGCAGCTTATGGATACCGGGCGGGCGCTCCTCCGCCTGCCCGGCATTCGGCTCCTGGGCGGCCTGCCACTCGCCATGCCTCCATGGCGGCAAAGTCCGCAAGCTGCCCGAAACGCGCCCAGCCGAGAGGCACTCCATGTCGACGACTGACAAGCAACGATCGCGCAACGACCTCTATGTCGGGGCGATATTCATCACCCTGGCCCTCTTCTTTGGCAGCGAGGCGCGGCATTACGACCTCGGCGCCGGCGGTCAGGTGGGTCCGGGGCTTTTCCCGGTGGTGCTATCGGTGCTGCTGTTTGCCCTCGGGGCCGCCATCGGGCTCCAGTACTGGAGCTCACATGCCGAGCACCACGCTAGGGCGGTACCGTGGCGGGCGATCGTCCTTGTCTGCCTGTCGCTGTTCCTGTTCGGCTATGCCAGCGATGATCTCGGCCTCGTGCCTGTCGTCTTCCTCTGCACCGCACTGACCGCCCTCTCGTCCACACAGAACTCGCTCGCCGCTGCTCTCGCCATCGCCGCCGTCATGAGCCTCCTGTGTTTCGCGGTGTTCAAGCTGGGCCTTGGCATCAACCTGCCGAGCTTCGGCCCGGTCTTCGGACGGTGAGGTGAGTGATGGAACTTCTGTCGAATCTGGCGCTGGGCTTTGAGACCGCGTTCTCGCCGGTCAACATCATCTGGTGTTTCGTCGGCGTGCTGCTGGGAACACTGGTGGGCGTGCTGCCGGGCATCGGCCCGACGGCCACCATCGCCATGCTGCTGCCCATCACCTTCACCTTCTCGCCGGTGACGGCGCTCATCATGCTCTCGGGCATCTATTACGGCGCGCAGTATGGTGGCTCCACCACCGCCATTTTGATCAACCTGCCGGGCGAGAGTTCGTCCGCCGTGACCGCGGTTGATGGCTACCAGATGGCGCGGCGGGGACGGGCAGGGCAGGCGCTGGCCACGGCGGCGCTGGGCTCGTTCTTCGCCGGCAGTGTCGCCACTCTTCTGCTCGCCATGGCGGCGCCGCCGCTGGCCAGCGTGGCGATCCGCTTCGGGTCGCCGGAATATTTCGCGCTGATCGTCCTCGGACTGCTGGTCTCGATCTCGCTAGCGCATGGCTCCGTGCTGAAGGCGCTGGGCATGATCGTCCTCGGTCTGGTGCTCGCGACCGTCGGGCAGGACGCCTACACGGGCACGCCGCGCTTCACGCTGGGCCAGCTTGAGCTCTATGGCGGCATCAACTTCGTCTCGATCGCCGTCGGCGTGTTCGGCGTGGCGGAGATCTTCCGCAACCTGGAGGACGAGCGCGGTCGCGAAGTGGGGATCAAGCACGTCACCCATCTGTGGCTCAGCCGGAAGGAGTTTGGCCAGATCGCGGCACCCGTCCTGCGCGGCACCGTCCTCGGCTCCATCCTCGGCATCCTGCCGGGCGGCGGGCATGTACTCGCCTCCTTCGCCAGCTACGCGGTGGAGAAGAACACGTCGAAGCACCCCGAGCAGTTCGGTCATGGCGCCATTGAGGGCGTGGCGGGCCCGGAGAGCGCCAATAACGCCGCCGCCCAGACCTCCTTCATTCCGCTGCTGACGCTGGGCATTCCCGCCCATCCGGTGATGGCGCTGATCCTGGGCGCCTTCATCCTGCAGGGCATCGTGCCCGGCCCCAAGGTGATCTCCTCCCAGCCGGAACTCTTCTGGGGCATCGTCGCCTCGATGTGGATCGGCAACGTCATGCTGGTGGTGCTCAACCTGCCGCTGATCGGGGTGTGGGTGAAGCTGCTATCCGTGCCTTACCGCGCCCTGTTTCCCGCCATCGTCACCTTCGCCGCCATCGGCTGCTACTCGATCAACAGCAACCCGTTCGACGTCTACGCTGTGATCGTCTTCGGCGTGCTCGGCTACGCCCTTATCCGATGCGGCTGCGAGCCCGCTCCGCTGTTGCTCGGCTTCGTCCTTGGCGGCCTGCTGGAGGAGCACCTGCGCCGCGCGCTTATCATCGCTCACGGCGATCCGTCAGTCTTCGTCCAGAACCCGATCTCCGCCGTGCTCCTCGGCATAGGCGTGGTTATCCTGGCGGTGGCGGCTCTGCCCAGCATTCGCGGCAAGCGCGACAAGGTCTTCGCCGAGGACGAGGCGTAGACGACGCAAACCGGCTCGCGGCACCCTGACGAAACGGCGCGTCGATAGAAGCCGCCTACCGCTTCGACGATCCGGCACCTTCCTTCAGAATGTGCTTCAGGAACAGATTGAACAGTTCGGTCTGGCTGGAAATGCCGAGCTTGGCATAGAGGTTCTTGCGGTGGATCTTCACCGTGCCCTCGGCAATGTCGAGGAGGTTGCCGATCGACAGGCTTGAATGGCCGCGCAGCACCAGACTGACGATGGTCTGCTCGCGCGGTGTGAGGCGGGTCGGCAGAAAGGTGCGGAAGGCGAGTTCCATCGCTTCCTCCGTGGCGGGAGGCGGGCTCGCGGCCGAGCGCTCCTCGGCCTCACCCACCTGCCGCCAGTGGCTCGCCATCATTGCCGTGACCAACGGGGCGGTGGTTATGAGGCGGCCGAAGGCCTCGTCCGAGAACGGCCCGCTGGCGTTCTGCCGCATCAGCGAATAGGCGAGATAGACCCGGCTGCCGACGGGCACGAGGAAGACCACTTCCTCCGCCAGAGCCCCGCTCTCCATCGATATGCAGGGATGCACGTCGGGCGAGTTGTAATATTCCCCCTCGAAGAAATCGTCGGGCGCCAGGTCTGCCAAGCGATAGACACCCGTCGGCACCCGGCGCAGGCAGGACGTGTAGACCGCGTCGAGCAGGTAGGTGCCGTCCATATAGTTCTGCATCACCGGCGCCGAGGAAATACCCTTCAGTCCGTCATGCAGCAGGCGCGGTCGGTCCTGGCCGGGATAGGCGAAGACGCAATCGAGATCGAACGGCGCGAGCGAGCCCAGCGCTACCGCCAGACCCGGCGCGAAATCGGGCGTACCGATGCGCGCCACCAGCTCCGGCGCCATGGCGTTCCAGGTGTCGGGGGAGGAAGCCAGGGCCGTCATTTGCCTTGCATGGATGGAGCGGCCGGACGCGCCGAGGGTGCGCGACCTACCTCTTTGGGGATATGGGCGACGTCCGGAACTGCCGGGAAGATAAGCGTGCCAATAAATCGGGCTGCAAGGCAAGCCCTTCCATCCGGGGAACACACATGACAACGGACGCGGTGAGCGCTGCCCCATCGGCCGGCGGGGTGACCTACCAGCCGGTCGGCGACGGCTATTTCGAGAAGCGCCAACTCAAGCGCCATGCAGGGCTCTTCACCCTGTGGATGATGGGCGTCGGCGCGGTGATCGCGGGCGAATATTCCGGCTGGAACATCGGCCTCGCGCAGGGCGGCTTCGGCGGCATGCTGATCGCCACCGCCATCATCGGTTTCCTCTATATCTGCCTGTGCTCCTCCATCGGCGAGATGAGCGCGGCCCTGCCGCACACGGGAGGCGCCTACTCCTTCGCGCGCACCGCGCTCGGGCCCTGGGGCGGCTTCACCACCGGCCTCGCCGAGAACATCGAGTTCGTCCTCGCGCCCGCCGCCAATATGTTCTTCATGAGCGCCTATCTCAGTGCCATCTTCGGCACGCCGGACAGCTGGCTGCCACTGTGGTGGGTGCTGGGCTATGCCGCCATGCTGGGCCTGTCCATCCGTGGGCTGGAACTCTCCATGCGCGTGGTGGTGTGGGTGACGGTCGCGGCCATGCTGGTGCTGGCCTTCTTCTTCCTCGTCGCCATTCCTCATGTGGATGTCGCGCGCAACGCGCTCAACATCGCGCCGGACGGGGCGCTCATCGAGGGCGGCAACGGCCCGTGGCTACCCTTCGGTTTCACCGGGGTCATGCTATCCCTGCCTTTCGCCGTCTACATGTTCCTGGCGGTCGAACAGCTGCCGCTCACGGCCGAGGAGGCGAAGAACCCCACGCGCGACATGCCGCGCGCGCTGATCCTCTCCATTGTCACGCTCATCCTGCTGGCGCTCGGCGTGCTGTTCTTCGGCGCCGCCACCCTGCCGGGGGCCCATGCGCTCGGCAGCTCCGGCGAGCCGCTGCTCGACGGCTTCCGCCACATCTTCGGCGATGGCTGGGCCAAGCTGTTCGCTGCCATCGCGGTGCTGGGTCTGGCAGCGAGCTTCTTCGCGGGCTCCTTCGCCTCGGGCCGCAACGTCTACTCGCTATCGCGCGCCGGCTATCTGCCGACGGGCCTGTCGGTAACGAGCGCCCGCACCCAGACGCCGAACCTCGCGCTCGCGGCGGGTTCCGCCATGGCGCTGGGCATGCTGCTGCTGGTGTGGTTCCTCGGCGGCAAGGACAATGTCGCCTTCATGGGCGGCTTCCTGGTGAGCATGATCGTGTTCGCCGGCATGGTGTCCTACATCCTGCAGAGCTTTTCCTTCCTGCGCCTGCGCACGCTCTATCCCAGCATTGCCCGGCCTTTCGTGAGCCCGTTCGGCCGCTTCGGCGCATATGTGACGATCCTGATCTGTGTGGTTACCCTGGCCTATCAGTTCCTCGATCCGCTCTACCGCTGGGCGGCGGTCGCCGCGGCGGCCTGGTACCTGATCGGCCTCGCCTATTTCGCCTTCTACCGCCGCCACCGCCTTGTGCTCTCGCCCGAGGAGGAGTTCGCGGTCTCCGGCGGCACGCGCGGCCGCCCACTCGGCGAGTAGTGCGCGCCACAACCGCGGTACCCCGCGACACATCCTCCGGTGCGGCGCTGGCCGCCGCGCCGCTTTTTCAGCCGACATTCAATGGGAGCGTTTCATGGCTGGGAAACTGGCAGGCAAGGTCGCGATCATTTCCGGCGGGGCGACCGGCATGGGGGGCGCCGCCTCCCGGCTGTTCGCCGCGGAAGGCGCGAAGGTCTGCGTCATCGACCGCAATGTGGCGGCGGGCGAGGCGACGGTGGGCGATATCCTCGCCGCCGGAGGCACGGCGAGCTTCATCGCCGCGGATGTCTCGGACGAGACACAGGTGAAGGAGGCGGTCGCGACCGCCACCGAGCGTCACGGCGCCGTGACGGTGCTGTTCAACCATGCCGGTTCGATCGTCATCAAGCCGTTCCTTGAGACGACGCTGGAGGAGTGGGAGTGGTTGCACGCGGTGAATGTGCGGTCGATGTTCCTCATGACCCGCGCGGTGCTGCCGCAGATGATCGCGGCCGGCGGCGGGTCCATCGTCTGCACGTCCTCCATCTCGGCCGTGGCGGCAACGCCCATGGAGGTGCTGTACGACACCACCAAGGGCGCCTGCCACCAGTTCGCCCGCGCCATCGCGGTTGAGTTCCGCGACCGGGGCATCCGCTGCAACGCGGTCTGTCCGGGCTTCATCCGCACGCCGCACGGCCTGCGCGAGGTGGAGGAGCTCTCCCGGCTCGGGGTGGATGTCTCCGAGGCCACGCTGGCGATGCAGCAGGGGCGCATCGGCGAGCCGGAAGAGGTGGCGCGCGCCGCGCTGTTCCTCGCCAGTGACGAGGCGAGCTTCGTCACTGGCACCCACCTCTTCGTCGACAATGGCTTTACCGCCGCCTGAGTCGCGGGGGCGGCGCGCCACAGGGCGGTGCCTGTCCGGTGCGCGCGCCGGCGGGCCTCCCCAGACTGTAGCTGCCTAGCCTCGTTGCGGCTCCTCCCGCCATTTACGCAGTTCCATGTTGAGGGAGTCCGAATCCCGTCTCAAGCAGCTCTGCGAAGCCTTCGAGACCGGCGTCGCCGCTCTGTCGGCGCGCCCGATCAGCGTCGGACGAATTGTCTGTTTCGGACGTTGTCTGCTTTTCTGGACTTCCTCTTGCGAACCCGCCAGTCAGTTTACGGCCCCAAACCGGCTATTCGCGATAGCCGCAGCGGCCTTCCGCTTATGGCGCATCCTGCAGGTTGAAGTGGATGCCCCCTGGGCGATCGAAAGGACAGAACGGTTGCGCCACTGACGTTGCCGCCCGTAACTATCCAGCCACACCCTGCAGGTTCAGGTAGTAGCGTGTGTAGCGGCGCTCGCCGGTGCGCGTCAGGGCGCCTTTCTCGACCAGATCGTGCAGGTCGCGCGTGGCGGTGGGGCGTGAGGTGCCTGTGATCGCGAGGTAGTTTTCCGCGCTCAGGCCGCCCGTGAAGCCACCGGGGCCCTCGCGGAACAGGCGGGCGATCACCTTCTCCTGCCGTTCGTTCATCTTGTCGCGGAAGCGATCGTAGAAATGCGCCTTGGCGATGAGGAAGGCGACGCGGCCGAGCGTGGTCTTCTGGGCCGCGATGATCGTTTCGGCGAAATAGAGCAGCCAAGCAGTGACATCGAGCGTCCGCTGGTGAATTTCGAGCTGGTCATAATAGGCCTTGCGATGCTGCTCGATGGTATGGGCGAGTGCGATCAGGGTCGGCTGCCCGATGTTCTGGGCAAGCGATTTTTCAGCGAGGGTTCGGCCGATGCGGCCATTGCCGTCCTCGAAGGGATGGATGCTCTCGAAATAGAGATGCCCGATCCCGGCCCGGGTAAGTGCCGGCAAGGGCGTCTCACCGCCCGGGGCCGAGCCATTGAACCACGTTAGATAGGCAGCCATCTCTTCCGGAACCCGGGAGGATGGCGGCGCCTCGAAATGCACGATAGGCCGATCCTGGCGGCCGGACACGATCTGCATCGCCTCTTCATGGCGACGGTAGCCGCCGATCGTTTCCAGATGCCGGCTATCCGCCATCAGCATGCGGTGCCAGCGGAATAGCGTATCGGCGTCGAGGGGATCGGCCCAGCTCCGATAGAGATCGACCATCATCTCCGCGATGCCCCGTTCCTTCGGCCTCACGTTGCGATTGTCGGTGTCGAGGCCGAGCTGACGGCGCAGGGAGGATTGCACGCTGAGGCGATCCAGGGTCTCCCCTTCGATCGCGCTGGTCTTGACCGCCTCATCGCTGAGGAGTTCGATCCGCAGCAGGTCCCGCTCGCCCTCGCTGACATGCCGGACCGCACCGATCACCTCGCCGGTGAGCAGCAGAAACCGCCGCTCCAGCGGTTCGAGGGCGACCGGATCATAAGCAAAATACGGCCAGCTGTGCTGCGTCCAGTTCCACACCATGAGCGATAGAAGCCCTCTCTATAGCTCATATAATAGCGAATATGTGATTGATAGATAGTCATCCTATCGCTCACGGCAGAGCCACGCTATCACTCCCCCCGACTGATCGAGCGGCTATATTCTCATTGTCTGTGCGGGCACAGGGAGCCTTGTTTCAAGCCGTGAAGCGGAGGCTCCCTGTGCCGCTTCCGATCACCGCATAGCACCTCCGCCCTTCGCCTGTCATTGCACGCCACGCTGCGACGCGGATGGAAACCTGTTGAACCGGCCCAATATCGGGCTCTTTTAATCATCCCCACCCGGGGTGAGATCGTCAGAACCCCGGCACGTCGGGGTTCGCATGGCGGCATCACATCATCATCAGGGTTTTGCCCGCGGCGCGCGGATGCTGCGCACGGCGCTGGGTCCGGCGATCGCCCGGCATCTGGAAGACCCGTCCGTTGTCGAAGTGATGCTGAACCCGGACGGGCGGCTGTGGATCGACCGGCTCTCGGAGGGACTGTCAGACACGGGTGGACGGCTCTCGCCCGCTGACGGCGAGCGCATTGTTCGGCTCGTCGCGCACCATGTCGGCGCCGAGGTTCACGCTGGCACCCCGCGCGTTTCAGCCGAACTACCCGAGACGGGAGAACGGTTCGAGGGATTGTTGCCGCCGGTCGTGGCGGCCCCGACGTTCTCCATCCGCAAACCCGCCGTCGCGGTCTTCACGCTCGAAGACTATGTCCGCGCTGGGATCATGTCCGCAGGACAGGCCGACGCGCTGCGCCAGGGTGTCGCCTCTCGCGCCAATATCCTCGTCGCGGGCGGCACCTCGACGGGCAAGACCACGCTGACCAATGCGCTGCTCGCCGAAGTCGCCAAGACAGACGATCGCGTCGTCCTCATCGAGGATACGCGCGAGCTGCAATGCGACGCGCCGAACCTCGTGGCGCTACGGACCAAGGATGGTGTTGCTTTGCTCGGAGACCTTGTGCGATCGGCGCTGCGGCTGCGTCCGGACCGCATCGCCATTGGCGAGGTGCGCGGCGCCGAGGCGCTCGACCTCCTGAAAGCCTGGGGCACCGGCCATCCCGGCGGCATTGGCACCCTCCATGCCGGCAGTGCCATGGGCGCCCTGCGGCGGATGGAGCAGCTCATTCAGGAAGCCGTCGTCACCGTCCCGCGGGCGCTGATCGCCGAGACCATCAATGTCGTGGCCGTCCTTGCGGGCCGTGGATCGGCCCGGCGGCTCATTGAGCTCGCCTCGGTCGATGGCCTGGGCCCCGATGGCGATTACCGCGTCACCCCGATCCTCAACGGAGATCCCTGATGATGCGATCGCGTCGTCTTCACCACATGACCGGCCTAATCACTTTGGCCACCAGCCTCAACCTCAGCGTGGCGGTCCGTGCGCAGGCGGCCGGTTCCTCCATGCCGTGGGAGGCGCCGCTCGAATCCATCCTTCAGTCGATCGAGGGGCCGGTCGCCAAGATCGTCGCCGTCATCGTCATCATCTCGACCGGCCTCGCGCTGGCCTTTGGCGACACGTCGGGTGGCTTCCGTCGGCTGATCCAGATCGTGTTCGGCCTTTCGATCGCCTTCGCCGCCTCGAGCTTCTTCCTGTCCTTTTTCTCCTTCGGCGGTGGGGCGCTGGTGTGATGGCGGAGCCGATTGAGGTCCCCGGCTTCAGCGTGCCGCTCCATCGGGCGCTGACCGAGCCGATCCTGCTCGGTGGCGCGCCGCGTGCCATCGCCATCGTCAATGGCACGCTTGCCGGGGCCGTGGGTCTCGGCCTGCGTCTCTGGCTGGTCGGTCTCGCCATCGGGATGATCGGCCATGTCGCGGCGATGTGGGCGGCGAAGCGCGATCCGCTTTTCGTCGAGGTGGTGCGCCGGCATCTCCGCATCCCCGCGCACCTCTCCGTCTGAGCGGGGTGCCGAGATGATGAACCTTTCCGAGTATCGCCGCCAAAACCGGCGCCTTGCCGATTTCCTGCCCTGGGCGGCGCTGGTCGCGTCCGGCATCGTGTTGAACAAGGACGGCTCGTTCCAGCGCACGGCGCGTTTTCGGGGGCCGGACCTCGACAGCGCCGTGCCCGCCGAACTCGTCGCGGTCGCCGGGAGGCTGAACAACGCCTTCCGCCGTCTCGGCTCGGGATGGGCGATCTTTGTGGAGGCGCAGCGCCATGCCGCCGCGACCTATCCGGCGAGCACCTTCCCCGATGCCGCCTCCGCTCTGGTCGATGCCGAGCGGCGTGCTGATTTCGAGCAGGCGGGCAGCCATTTCGAGTCGAGCTACTTCCTGACCTTCACCTTCCTCCCGCCGGCCGAGGATGCCGCGCGCACCGAAGGCTGGCTTTATGAAGGGCGGGACAAGGCGGGGCTTGATCCCCATGAGACGTTGCGTGGCTTTGCCGACCGAACCGATCGGCTCCTCAACCTTATCGACGCCTTCATGCCGGAATGCCGCTGGCTCGATGACGGCGAGACGCTGACCTACCTGCATGGTTGTGTCTCGACACAGCGGCACCGTGTCCGCGTTCCAGAGACACCAATCTATCTCGACGCCCTTCTCGCCGATCAGCCGCTCACCGGCGGGCTGGAACCGCGCCTTGGCGACCAGCATCTGCGTGTCCTGACCATCACCGGCTTTCCGACGGCGACGACGCCGGGTCTTCTGGATGACCTCAACCGGCTGGCCTTTCCCTATCGCTGGTCCACCCGGGCGATCCTGCTCGACAAGACGGATGCGGTCCGACTGCTCACCAGGATCCGCCGCCAGTGGTTCGCCAAGCGCAAATCCATTGCCGCCATCCTGAAGGAGGTGATGACCAACGAGGCCTCCGTCCTCGTGGACTCGGATGCCGCCAACAAGGCTGAAGATGCCGACCTCGCGCTTCAAGAGCTCGGCGCGGACCACGCCGGCGTCGCCTATGTCACCGCGACGGTGACGGTGTGGGACGCCGATCCCCGCATCGCCGACGAGAAGCTGCGGCGGATCGAGAAGGTCATCCAAGGCCGCGACTTCACGGTGATGACCGAGACCATCAACGCCGTGGACGCCTGGCTCGGATCTTTGCCGGGCCACGTGTACGCCAATGTCCGCCAGCCGCCGATCTCGACGCTCAATCTCGCCCACATGATCCCGCTGTCAGCGGTGTGGGCCGGCGAGAGCCGCGATGCGCATTTCGATGCACCGCCGCTGCTGTTCGGCAAGACCGAGGGCTCGACCCCGTTCCGGTTCTGCCTCCATGTGGGCGATGTCGGCCATACCCTCGTTGTCGGACCGACCGGGGCGGGCAAGTCCGTGCTACTGGCGCTGATGGCCTTGCAGTTCCGGCGCTACGCCGGTGCCCTGGTGTTCGCCTTTGATTTCGGCGGCTCGATCCGGGCCGCGGCGCTGGCTTGTGGAGCGGACTGGCACGATCTCGGCGGCGGGGTTAGCGAGGGGAGCGCGGAGACTGTCGCGCTCCAGCCGCTGGCGCGCATTGATGAGGCTGCCGAGCGCGCCTGGGCCGCCGACTGGCTGAACGCGATCCTCACCCGCGAAGGTGTTTCCATCACGCCGCAGGTGAAGGAGCATATCTGGACGGCGTTGACCTCGCTCGCCTCGGCGCCGGTCGACGAGCGCACGCTGACAGGGCTCTGCGTCCTCCTGCCGTCCAACGATCTCAAACAGGCTCTGCGTCCCTACTGCCTGGGTGGCGCCTGGGGGCGGCTGCTGGATGCGGAGAGCGAGCATCTGGGCGCGGCCACGGTCCAAGCCTTCGAGACCGAGGGGCTGATCGGCACGGAGGCCGCGCCGGCGGTGCTGGCTTATCTGTTCCACCGGATCGAGGATCGGCTCGATGGATCGCCAACCCTCATCATCATCGATGAAGGCTGGCTGGCGCTGGACGATGAGGCCTTCGCCGGTCAGCTGCGCGAATGGCTGAAGACGCTGCGCAAGAAGAACGCCAGCGTGATCTTCGCCACGCAGTCGCTGTCCGACATTGATGGCAGCGCCATTGCCCCGGCGATTATCGAGAGCTGCCCGACACGTCTTCTGCTGCCCAATGAACGGGCCATCGAGCCACAGATCACCGCCATCTATCGCCGCTTCGGCCTGAACGACCGCCAGATCGAGATCCTCGCGCGGGCGACCCCCAAGCGCGACTATTACTGCCAGTCGCGGCGGGGCAACCGTCTGTTCGAGCTGGGTCTCTCCGACGTTGCGCTGGCGCTATGCGCGGCGTCCTCCAAGACCGACCAACAGGCCATCAGCAAGATCGTCGCGGATCAGGGTCGCGACGGCTTCCTGGACGCCTGGCTGCGTCATCGCGGCCTCGGCTGGGCCGCCGACCTCCTTCCCAACCTCACCATCGTCACGTACAGCACCGAGGAGGCCCGTCAATGAGGGCACGGCCTGCGCAAACCTGCCGAGCGGCGTATGTCGCCCTGCTACTTGCGGCGCCCATCGTCGCGCCGCCCCTCATCACGCCGCTCCTCATAACGCCGGCTGTGGCCTTGGACATCGTCCATGACCCCTGGAACTACACGCAGAACATATTGGCGGCGGCGCGCGCCCTGGAGCAGATCAACCATCAGATCACCTCGCTGCAGAACGAAGCGCAGATGCTGATCAACCAGGCGCGCAATCTCGCCAGCCTGCCGCATTCCTCGCTGCAGCAGATCCTGCAATCGGTCCAGCGTACCCAGCAGCTGCTGGGACAGGCGCAGAGCCTCGCTTTCGATGTTGGCCAGATCGATCAGGTCTTCCAGCAGCGCTATGGCACTATCCCGCTCTCGGCCTCCGATGCCGAACTCGTCGCCGGGGCGCGCGTGCGCTGGCAGACCACGGTTGGGGGGCTGCAGGATGCACTGCGCGTGCAGGCCGGCGTCGTTGGCAATGTCGACGCCAACAAGGCCGAGATGGCGACCCTTCTCAGTCAGAGCCAGGGCGCCACGGGCGCGCTTCAGGCCACGCAGGCTGGCAACCAGTTGCTCGCCTTGCAGTCGCAACAGCTCTCCGACCTGATCGCGGTGATGTCCGCCAATGGGCGCGCCGCGGCGCTGTCCGAGGCGGAACGCGCGACCGCCGCCGAGCAGGGCCGCGAGCAGCGCCGGCGCTTCCTCACGCCGGGCGCCGGCTATCAGGCCGGCAATGCCCGCATGTTCAGCAACTGAGGGAGGCCGACATGGACGCAGTCCTGCTGGCCCGGCTCGGGGCGGTAATCTTCGTGGCCATCGCCGGCACGGTGGCGGTCGTGGAGATGAGCCGGGAGGAGAAGACGCCGGAGCCTTCGCCCCTTCGGACGGTCGAGGCGACGCGCGATCCTTTGCGCGATGAGCAGCGGCGGTGTCAGCAATTGGGAGAGGTCGCCGCACAGGACACCGCGTGCCTGAAGGTCTGGGCGCAGACGCGAGACCGGTTCCTCGGGCGTCCCGTGTCGAACGAAGGCCGCTAAGATGGGCGGCACCGGCGTCATCGACAACTTCCTCGGGGTCTTCACCTCCTATATCGACAGCGGCTTCGGCCTGCTCGGCGGCGAGGTCGCCTTCATCGCCACCACGCTCATCGTCATCGACGTGACGCTGGCGGCGCTGTTCTGGTCGTGGGGCGCGGATGACGACGTCATCGCCCGGCTCATCAAGAAGACGCTGTTCGTTGGCGTCTTCGCCTACATCATCGGCAACTGGAACACCCTCGCCCGCATCGTCTTCGAGAGCTTTGCCGGGCTCGGGCTCAAGGGCTCAGGAACGGCATTTTCCGTCAGCGATCTGATGCGTCCGGGCAAGGTGGCGCAGACCGGGCTGGATGCCGGCCGTCCCTTGCTCGAGTCGATCTCGGACCTGATGGGCTGGGTCGCCTTCTTCGAGAACTTCATCCAGATCGCCTGCCTGCTTTTTGCCTGGGCGCTGGTGCTGCTCTCCTTCTTCATCCTTGCCGTCCAGCTCTTCGTCACCCTGATCGAGTTCAAGCTGACGACGCTCGCCGGCTTCGTGCTGATCCCCTTCGGCCTGTTCGGCAAGACCGCCTTCATGGCCGAACGGGTGCTGGGGAATGTCGTATCCTCCGGCATCAAGGTCATGGTGCTCGCTGTCATTATCGGCATCGGCTCCACCCTGTTCGGTCAGTTCACCGCGGGATTTGGTGGACAGACGCCGACCATCGACGATGCGATGGCCATCGTGCTGGCCGCGCTGTCCCTGCTCGGCCTCGGCATTTTCGGTCCCGGCATTGCCGCCGGCCTTGTTTCCGGTGGTCCGCAGCTGAGCGCGGGGGCCGCTGTCGGCACGGGCCTCGCCGCAGGTGGTGCCATACTGGCCGCTGGCGGTGCCGCCAGCCTCGCCGCCCGAGGCGGCGGGGCCGCGCTCTCGGCGACGGCGGCTGCGGCGCGCGGAGGCGCGACGGCCTATAGCATCGGTGCGGCCGGCCAGTCCGGCATAGCGGGTGTCGCCTCAGGTATCGGTGGCGTCGCGCGGGCCGCAGGCTCCGCCGCCGTGTCACCGCTCGCGAACGCCGTCAGCGGCACGGCCTCGGCTTCCTCGGCCGGCGAGGTCCCCGATTGGGCCAAGCGCATGAAGCGCGGCCAGTCCCTTCGCCATGGCGTCTCCGCCGCCGCCCATGCTGTGCGCTCCGGCGACAGCCCTGCCGGCGGCTCTTCCGTCTCCCTCAGTGAGAGCGACCGCTCATGAGCCTCTTCAAGCGACCCGCCACCCATTACGGCACCTCGCCCGAGCCGGTCACACCCTATCAGAAGGCAGCCCAGGTCTGGGACGAGCGCATCGGTTCGGCCCGGGTGCAGGCCAAGAACTGGCGGCTAATGGCCTTTGGTAGCTTGTTCCTCTC
Organism: Ancylobacter sp. WKF20; assembly: GCF_029760895.1. NCBI lineage: Bacteria > Pseudomonadati > Pseudomonadota > Alphaproteobacteria > Hyphomicrobiales > Xanthobacteraceae > Ancylobacter > Ancylobacter sp. WKF20. The sequence continues at coordinate 3,926,084 of NZ_CP121679.1, read as the reverse complement.
AGTCGGCTTTGCATCCGTGCTGATCTGGCAATCGACGAGGGGCAGCGTTGTGCCTTGGGTGGTCGAGGTCGATCGTCTCGGCCAGACGCAGGCCGTTGGACCCGCCACCGGCGATTATCGCCCAACCGATCCGCAGATCGCCTGGCATCTCGCCCGCTTCATCGAGCAGGTGCGCAGCCTGCCGGCGGATCCTGTGATCGTCAGGCAGAACTGGCTTCAGGCCTATGAGTTCACCACTGATCGCGGAGCCGCCGCGCTCAACGATTATGCCCGGGCCAATGATCCCTTCACGCGGGTCGGCAAGCAGCAGATCGCCGTCGAGGTCTCCAGCGTGATCCGCGCCTCGCCGGATTCCTTCCGTCTCGCCTGGGTCGAGCGGCGCTATGAGGACGGCCAGCTCGCCGCCACCGAGCGCTGGAGCGCGATCCTGACCCTGGTGATTCAGCCGCCGCGCGATGCCGAGCGGCTGCGCACCAATCCCCTCGGCATCTATGTGAACGCCATCAGCTGGTCGCGGGAGATGAGCCCGTGAAAACGTCCTTCCGTAAACCCGCATCTCCGGCTTTCCGCCAATCCGCCTTTGCGATTCTCCTGCTGTCGGCCACCGCGCTGGGCGGCTGCGCCTCGGCACCGAAGCCGCCCCAGATCAGCTATGACAGTGACGTGCCGGCGCTGCCGACGGTGCCGACAGTGGTTGCGGATGACCGGCCGCGCCCGCTCCACACGCCGCCCGCCTGGACGCCGGCCAAGGGCGGCACGGACGCCAAAACGCCCATCGCCCGTGTGGAGAACGCCAATGCGGCGGCCCGCGTCGAGCCGCGCCGCGAGGGCTATTACAACGCCATCCAGATCTATCCCTGGAGCGAGGGTGCACTCTATCAGGTCTATGCCGCGCCCGGGCAGATCACCAATATCGCGCTGGAGCCGGGCGAGAGCCTGACCGGCGCCGGCCCCATAGCGGCGGGCGACACCGCCCGCTGGATCATCGGGGACACCGAGAGCGGCGAAGGTGCAAGCCGGCGCGTGCATGTGCTGGTGAAGCCGACGCGGGCGGACATCTCCACCAATCTCGTCATCACCACCGACCGGCGCAGCTACATGATCGAGCTGCGCGCCGGCGAGACGCCCTATATGCCGGCCGTCGCCTGGGCCTATCCGCAGGGTCCGGGAGCGCAGCGCGCCAGTGTTCCGCCGACGCCTGTAATCCCCAGTTTCACGGCTCGCAACTACCGCTACGCGCTCTCTGGAGACACGCCACCCTGGCGGCCGATGGCCGTCTATGACGATGGGCGTAAGGTCTATGTCGAGTTCCCGCGTGGCATAGTGCAGGGCGAGATGCCGCCGATCTTCGTCATTGGCGCGGATGGTGAAGCCCAGATCGTCAATAGCCGCATCCACCAGAATATCCTGATTGTCGACCGGCTATTCGGTGCGGCAGAGCTCCGCCTCGGCGGCGGTGAGCGTCCGCAGAAGGTGCGGGTCGAGCGGACGGACGGGAGGCCAGCATCATGAGCAGCCCCGACAATCATGACCTCGCGGCGGACCTCGGCGCTCCGACCACCGATCACGCCGCGGCGATGCGGCTGCGTCCCGAACCGCCGCGCGTCACGCGTCTCTCGCGCAAGGTCCTCGCTGGCGCCGGGCTGGTTGTCAGCCTCGGCATAGGCGGCGCCCTGATCTATGCGCTGCAGGGTCGCGACAAGGGCACTAGCGGCGAGGAGCTCTACTCCACCCAGAACCGCTCCACGGCCGATGGCCTTGCCGGCCTGCCGCGGGACTACACCGGGCCGATCCTGGGTCCGCCGCTGCCGGGCGATCTCGGCCGGCCGATCCTTGAGGCGCAGAGCCGCGGCCAGCCCGTCGTGCCGCCGACACTGACGGCGCCACAGGTCGATCCCGAGCAGCAGCGGCGTCTTGCCGAACAGGAAGCCGCGCGGACCAGCCGCGTCTTTTTCCAGGCGGTGCAGGCACGCGCGCCGGCGTCGTCAGTGGCGAGTGCTTCCGACTTCAGCGGCCTTGGCACCGTCGGGCCGGGCGGCACGTCCTCACCCCAGGATCGCCAGCTTGACTTCCTCAATGCCACTGTGGATCGGCGCGTCGTCGCGACCGATCGCGTCATGGCACCGGCATCGCCTTATGTGCTGCAGGCGGGTGCCGTCATCCCCGCCGCGCTGATCACCGGCATACGTTCCGACCTTCCGGGCCCGATTACCGCGCAGGTAACCGAGAACGTCTATGACAGTCCCACCGGCCGCATCCTGCTCATCCCCCAGGGTACGCGGCTGCTGGGCCAATATGACAATGGCGTCGGCTTCGGCCAACGCCGCATCCTGCTGGTCTGGAACCGGCTGATCTTCCCCAATGGCCGCTCCATCGTACTCGAGCGCCAGCCAGGCACGGATGCGCAGGGCTATGCCGGCCTTGAGGATGGCGTCGACATGCACGGGTGGGATCTCGCTAAGGCGGTCGGTCTCTCGACGCTGCTCTCCGTCAGCGCCGAGCTCGCTATGGATGATGAGGACGAAGTGATCGAGGCGCTGCAGAGCGGGGCGCAGGACACCATCAACGATGTCGGCCAGGAGATCATCCGTCGGCAGTTAAACGTCGCGCCGACCCTGACGATCCGACCGGGATTTCCGGTGCGGGTCATGGTCACCCGTGACCTCGTCCTCGAAGCCTACAGGTACTGACCATGGCGAAGCTCAAACTCGGACCCATCACGAACGACAAGCCGCTGAGGGTGGCTCTGTCACTACCCGGCGCACTGCACCGCGATCTTGTTGCCTATGCCGAGGTGCTCGCGCGGGAAACCGGCGAGCCGGCCCCGGATCCCGTGAAGCTTATCGTGCCCATGCTGGAGCGTTTCATCGCCACCGATCGCGAATTCGCCAAGGCGCGGCGCCAGGCTGCCGACGCTACGAGCATCAGCGCGTCGCAGCCCGGTCCTGTGCCATCTTCCGTGTGAGGCTGAGCAAAGTGCGCACCGCCGGATTGTCGTTGCGAGGCGAGTAGATCATTGAAAACGGGATCACCTCGCGAGCGAGAGGCCGAAATACCACCTCAGGCAGACCGATGACCGTTTCCGACTCAAGCACCGGCACGATTCCACGCCCCGTGGCGACGAGACCGAGAAGGCTATAGCGCGCGACCTGCTGCGTGCTGATGCGCGGCGAAATGTCGAGTTCCCGAAACTTCCGCTCAAGAAAACCGCGCACCTCATTGCCGGAGCCTTCGGTGCGGACAAGAAAGGTCTCATCCACGAGATCGCGCCAGGACAGCACATCCCTCTGGACCAAAGGATGAAGCCGCGGCAGCGCGAACAGTAGTGGTTCGCTCCACGCGGAAATCGCATCACAGTCCGGCCAGCTTTGCCGGCCCAGCACGAATGCGGCGTCGAGATCAAACCGCCGCATCGCGGCCGCGTGGCTTTCGGCCGACGCTTCGACAAAGTCGATGTGAACGCCCGAATAGCGGCTGTCATAGGTCTGGAACAGGTCGCGCAGAAAGCCGGACGACAGATTGGAGAACAGGCCAATTTTAAGATGGCCTTCCTCGGCCCGCCCGAGCGCGGCCGCCTCCACGGTTGCCTCACGGATTTGATCGAGCGCTTGGCGCGTGCGGTTCAGAAAGCGCTGCCCCGCCAGAGTGAGGTTCACCCCGCTTGAGTGCCGGATGAACAGCGAGACGCCGATCTCGTCTTCAAGATCGCGAACACTCCGGCTGATGGACGATTCCTTGACATCGAGTGCTACTCCGGCTCTTCGGAAGCTTCCGTGCTCGGCGGCCGCCACGAAATAGCGCAGGTGGCGCAATTCGATCGAAGGTGAAAACGGCGCAGCCATCCGGGCTCCGGCGCGTTGGACGAATCTTGGGCACTGAAGCCAAATGCTTCAGCTAAGTCGAACATCGAAGACGGCTGTTATCGCTACAGAAGAGATGCGCCACCAGTTAGCTTATGCCGAGTTTTCCGACGTCAAAAATGTCCACGAAACGGAGTTCGTCTGCAATGATCTAGCTATCTGGCCGACGTAACTAACTGCCCAGCGTTCCGGATTCGCGCTTAATCGGCCGCGGTCGCCGATATTGTATGCAGGAATAAGCTACTGAGAATAGCTAACCAGCAGAGCAGTCAACGATTTCGGTCGGGGACTTGTGGGCCGGCCCGAGCGCCCGGCCGCGGGGCACCCGGGTGAGATGTCCTCCCGACGACGGAGGGTCAAGGGACGCCACATATCCGGCCGCGTCGAGAAGGGCATTGAGATTGACGCCGGTCGCTATGCCCATGTTCTCGAACGCGAAGATGAGATCTTCGGTTGCCGTATTGCCGGAAGCGCCCGGCGCAAAGGGGCATCCGCCGAGACCTCCAGCCGCCGCGTCGAAGATGCGCACACCGGCCTGATATGCGTAGAGCGCATTCGCGACACCGAGACCGAATGTGTCGTGGCCATGGAAGGCAAGATCCTGCCCTGCCGCGCCAACGACGGGAACGAGCGCGGCGAACAGGGCCGCGACCTGCGCCGGATTGGCCCGACCCGTGGTGTCGCAAATGCCGTATTCAATCTGCGCCCGCAACGGAGAGATGGCGGCAACCAAAGCCGTGACGCGCTCACGTGCAATTGTGCCTTCAAAGGGACAATCGAAACAGGTCGCTAGGTTGACGCGAAGAAACCCGCCCTGAACCTCGTCGAGACGTTCAATCAACGCCCTGAGTTCACCCATCGATTCCGCGACTGACCGTGCTACATTGGAGCGGTTGTGGCTCTCGGAGACCGACAGCACAAAGACGATCTCCTTGAGACCCTGTTCAAGCGCCAGTTCCGCGCCCTTCGCGTTCGGAACGAGGACCGACGGGCGGAACGTGTCTTGGTCTCTCGTTGCAGCCCATACCTCGCGGATGTCCGCCATCTGCGGAATAGCCTTCGGGCTCACAAAAGCGCCGATCTCGATGCGGTCGAGACCCGACGCGGCCAAGCGCTTCACCGTCTCGATCTTGCTTTCCGTTGGGATAAATGTCCGAACGGGTTGGAACCCATCGCGCGGGGCGACCTCGCACAGCGTAACGCGATCCATCATACGACACCCTGCTGTTCGAGTTCGGCGATGCTTTCCGGCGACAAGCCAACTAGATGCTGGAGCACCTCACGGGTATGGGCGCCCAGGTCGGGGCCCGGCCAGCGTATCGCGGACCGGCGGTCGAAGCCGGATATGACAGGTACGACTCCGGGATGAAGCACTTGGCCGAAGTTGGGATCGTCGACTGGGGCGATCATGTCGCGGGCGCGGTACTGTGCATCGGAGCAGATGTCCTCCACCGTGTAGATCTTGGACGAGGGTATCTTGGCTGCCTCGAGCCTTAGCGCCAGGTCGGCGCTGTCGATCGTCCTCGTCCAGTCAGCGATCATGGCATCAAGCTGACGAACGTTCTGCACACGCTCGACGTTAGTTCGATAAGCCGGCGTATCCGCGAGCTCCGGCCTACCCATCAGGCCAGCGAGTTTGGCCCACAGCGGGTTGGAATTGGCAGCGATCAGCATCCATGCGCCATCCTTGGTCGGATAGGCGTTCGACGGCGCGTTGGTCGGCAGCGTGGAGCCGGTCGGCTGGCGAATTTTACCCAGCAGCCCGTATTCCGGCACGCAGCCTTCAAGAAGGCTCAAGACCGACTCCGTCAGCGACACGTCGACGGTGCGAAATACGGGGCTCTCGCTGTTGTCCTGTTCGTGGACCGCCGCCAGCGCCGCCATCGCCGCATAGACGCCCGCAAGACTATCGCCGAGGCTCACGCCCGTGCGGACCGGCGGCAATTCATGCGTGCCAGGCGGCTGATCGGTGAGGTGACGAAGGCCACCGATAGCCTCGCCGATCACTCCAAAACAGGGATTCTGAGCGATGGGGCCGGTCTGGCCGTAGCCGGAGATACGCACCAACACGGCGGTGGGGTTGGCCTTGACCATCTCGTCCGGGCCAATGCCCCACCTTTCGATCTGGCCCGGCTTGAAGTTCTCGACGATGATCCGGGCGTGCTTAACGAGATCAAGCACCAGACCACGTCCCTCCGGCGTCTTTACATTGATGGTGACGCTCTTTTTGTTACGACCATGAACCGACCACCAGATTGACTTTCCTCCCTGCATCTCCCCCCAGGTGCGAACCGGATCGCCGCCGTCTGGCGTCTCAATCTTGATAACGGTTGCACCGAGATCGGCGAGCAGGCGCGCCGCGAACGGGCCAGCAATGTAGCAGCCGAGCTCAAGGACAGTCATTCCGGCAAGAGGCCCCGAGGCGGCGCCGCCGCCCTCTCTGCTTATGGTCATATCGTTAACCCTCTCCCGCTCCGCGCAAGCAATTACGCGCAACCGTCGACGTACGGTCGAACATTAATTTTATGATGTCTCTATTTCTATCTATTCGAAGATTACATACCAGCACGACACCAATGAAAGAATTATTGGACGGCATTTCTCGGCCACAGCAGATGGCTGTATTGGAATATTGCCCCACTCCCGCAACAGCATGAAGCCACGCTTCACGATAGCGGCCGTCGCGATGCACGACGTTAGCCAATCCAGTCAGCGCGTTGGCCTGTCACACTGACAGGCGACGAACTCACGCCAGATAGTTCGACACCTCGACAAGATTCTGATCGGGATCCCTGATGTAGATCGAGATGATTGGACCCGTCGCGCCGGTACGCGTCACTGGCCCCTCTTCGATTGCGATGCCGCTCCGGACCAGATGGGCAGCAATCTCCGCGACGGACGTCTCGGAAATGAGGCAAAAGTCGCCGGACCCTTGAGTAGGTTTGGCCGCCTTGGGCTCGAATTCCTTGCCGGCCTGATGAAGGTTGATCTTCTGTTGGCCGAACTGTAGTGCCTTGCGGCCTTGTCCGAATGTGACAACATCCATGCCGAGTGCCATTGAATAGAAGGCGCAGGAGGCGTCGATATCTGCGACAGTCAGCACGAAATGGTCGATGCGGCTCAGTTTCACAGCCATCTCTGTGGTCCAATCTGTTTGGCCGGTGCGGCAGGACCGGGCTTGTTAATCTTCGTCGACGAAGGCCTCGTCGCGCCTCTTACGGATTGCCGGCAGCAGCGCGAGAACGATCAATCCCACCGATGCGAGAAGCATAATCAGGCTGAGCGGCCGAGTGAAAAAGACCGTCACGTCTCCCTGTCCGATGAGGAGGGACTGGCGCAGCTTCTCCTCCATCATATCGCCCAATATGAACGCGATGACGAACGGCGTCCGCTCGAACTGGAGCTTGACCATGGCGTAGCCGAGAAGCCCGAATACACCGACCATCAGAACGTCAAAGGTGGAGTTTCTTAGCGAATACACACCGATAAAGCAGATCAGTATGATCGACGGGAAAAGCATGCGGAACGGCACCCGCAACAACTGCACCCAGATGCCGATCAGCGGCAGATTGATAACGAGCAGGAGCAGGTTGCCGATCCACATGCTGGCGATGAGACCCCAGAACAGATCGGGCCGCGCTGTCATCACCTGGGGACCGGGGGTGATCCCTTGTATCATCATCGCCCCGATCATCACCGCCATGACGGCGTTGGGCGGAAGCCCCAGTGTGAGCATGGGGATGAACGCGGTCTGCGCGGCGGCATTATTGGCAGCCTCCGGCCCGGCGACACCTTCGACGGCCCCCTGGCCAAACTCCCGCTTCTGCTTGGAGAACGATTTCTCTGTGGCGTAGGAAACGAAGGGCGCCAGGACCGCTCCGTTGCCGGGAAGTATCCCGAGGATCGATCCTATGACAGAGCCTCGCAGGGCTGCCGGAGTCCCCCGACGGAAATCATCGTGCGAGGGCCACAGATTGCTGAGCTTGCCCGCGAGCACGGTGCGCTTTTCCGGGGTGGCCACATTGGCAAGAATCTCCGCGATGCCATAGAGCCCCACCGCGACGACGGCAAACTCGACACCGTCATAAAGATCTATCAAGCCGAAGGTCATCCGCTCGGCCCCAGTCTCGATATCGGTTCCGACAGCGCCAAGCAGCAGGCCAAGGAACACCATGGCACCGGCTTTCATGAGGCTGCCGGCGGCGACTACGATCGCCATGGTGAAGCCGAACACCATGAGGGAAAAATATTCCGGCGGCCCGAAGGAAAGGGCGGCCCGCGCGAGCAAGGGCCCGAACAGACTGATGACGAGGGTCGCGAGCGTTCCCGCCGCAAAAGACGCCAGCGCCGCGGTGGCGAGTGCGGCACCTGCCCGTCCGCGCCGCGCCATCTGGTAGCCATCGACCGCCGTCATGACTGACGTGCCTTCGCCGGGCATGTTCACCAGGATCGCAGTGGTGGAACCACCATACTGCGCGCCGTAGTAGATGCCCGCCAGCATGATCAGGGAGCCGGTGGAATCTAGCTGGAAGGTCAGCGGCAGCAGGATGGCGATCGTCGCCGTCGTGCCCAGTCCGGGCAGCACCCCGACCAGAGTGCCCAACAGCACGCCGATGAGGCAAAAGCCGAGATTGTTCAGAGAAAGGGCGACAGAGAAACCGACGCCGAGATTGTGAAGGAGATCCATGACGGTCCCTCAGAACATCGGCCAGATCGGCGCGGAGATGCCGAGCAGCTTCACGAAGATAAGAACGCAAAGTCCCGACAGGATGAAGGGGAACGTCACCAGTTCCCACGCCTTGCAGTCCGTCGCGGCGAGACCGGCGATGAAGGTGGCTGCGGCGCCGGTGGCGAACAGTCCGAAGGTTTCGAGACCGAAGGCGAAGACCAGGACGGCCACGCCTATCGCGGCCATGCCCCGCAGGGCCAGCGGCCCTTGGGCCTCATCTGCAGCATCAACAAAGGCGCGGTAGCAGAACCAAATGCCGAATAGTGCAAGGACGGCCGCGCTGAGTTTGGGCAGGCCGCCAGAACCGAGACTTGTGCCGCGCAGCAGCGGCAGCGACCCCATTTGCAGCCAGAATACTACCGCGATGGCTACGAGGCCAAGTCCGCCGACCAAGTTCTTGGTGTTTCGCAGGTGCATGCTGAGCTCCCGACATGGCATGTGACGCCAGCTCGCCTCATCGGCGAGCGTCGATGCAGACCTCCACTTCAGGAAGGCATCTTCACGGAAGCATCTATTCGAGCGTGATATTGGCCTTGCGGATCACCTCGCCCCAGACCTTCAGCTCCTGCTGCGTGAATTCCCCAAGCTCGTCCGCCCCCAAAAAGACAGCATAGGCGCCCTGCTTGGCGGCCTGCGCCTTGAAGTCCTCGCTTTCGACCAAGGTTTTGATCTGTGCTGACAGGTCGTCGACGATCGCCTTTGGCGTACCGGCGGGTGCATACATCGCGAACCAGGCCGTGAGCTCAAGACCGGGGACACCGGCTTCGGCCGTGGTCGGAACGTTCGGCAGCAGCGGATGCCGTTCCGGGGCCGCTATGGCGAGCCCCTTCACGGCGCCGGAGCTGATGTGCCCGACCGCCGAGGGGGGCGTGGTGATGAAGAGGTTCACCGAGCCCGCCAACAGATCCGTCAGCGCCGGGCCTGCCCCCTTATAGGGCACGTGGATCATCTTGATGCCCGTCAGCTGCGCGAGCTGCTCGCCACCGATATGCTGGATCGAACCAGGCCCCGACGAGGCGTAAGTAACGGAGCCGTTCTTTGATTTGGCGTAAGCGACGAATTCCTGCAGTGTATTGACGGGCAGATCCTTGCTTACCAAGATAACGTGCGGAGCTTTCAGTACCAGCGCGACCGGCACAAAGCTCTTGATGGGATCCCAGGCAAGGCTCTTGAAGAGCGCCGGATTGTTAACCTGATATCCTGAATAGGTCAGAAGGAGCGTGTAGCCATCAGGCCGCGCGCGCGATGCCTCGGTGATACCTATATTACCGCTGGCACCACCCTTGTTCTCCACAACGAACGACTTGCCGTAGTGCTTCGACAGCCCTTCGGCGACCAGCCGCGCGGCGATGTCGGTTGTGCCGCCGGGCGCAGACGGCACGATGATGGTGACAGGCTTGGTCGGATAGTTCTGCGCCAGGGCATCGCCCGCGCAGATACCCAGCGCCGCAATCATGGCGGCTGAAACGGCGGCGAGTAATGTGGTTTTCATCGTTTCCCCCAGGCTGATTTATGGTTGTTGTCGTGTCCATATTGGATGACTTGCCAGAGGGCGGAACTGTTGATTCAGTACCGTGGCCATCGTCAGCCGCGATGGCTGGCAGGATGCTGGACGATGGCCCGAGCGGGTCGCGTCGGTGTCAAGACCCCTTCGCCAGGCTACCGATGCTTCGGAAGGAAGCGTGCCTGCGAGCTTGATGGAATGTGCGCATGAGCGATCACGACCTCCTGTCTCTGAAACTGTTCGCCTCGGCGGTCGAGCTCGGGAACATCGCTCACGCGGCCAGGACGAATAACATCGCGGCGTCTGCCGTGAGTAAACGGATCTCGGATCTGGAATTTGGCACCGGCACCATGCTGCTTTACAGGCGGCGTGACGGTGTTGAACCAACGCCGGCGGGGCAGGCACTTTACCGACGTGTCCGGGAGCTCTGCGAGGTCCTGAACCGACTGGATGCTGAGGTCAGCGAGTATTCCAGTGGGTCGAAGGGGCTTGTGCGCATCTTCGCCAACACCTCCTCGGTTACGCAGTTTATTCCCGAAGATATCGCCGATTTTCTACGAGGCCGCCCAGATGTTCGGATCGACCTAAGGGAGGAGATCAGTACAAAGAATGTAGAAGCCGTCGCCAATGGCGCAGCAGATATCGCCGTTTTCTCTGGACATGTATCACATTCCGGCCTGGAAACGAGGATTTATCGACGCGACACGCTTATGATTGTTGCCCCCAAGGATCATCCGTTGACAGCATCGAGGAGCGTCCAGCTTGTCGATACACTCCAATATGATCAGGTCGGCCTTCAAGAAGGCAGCTCCATTCAATCCAAGGTCATTACGGAAGCCTCGGTCCTTGGCGAGCGTGCCCGCTTCCGCGTCCACGTCCTCAGCTTCGATGCCGTTCGTCGCATGGTGGAGGCGGGTCTTGGCATTGCTGTACTGCCCCAGGGCGCCGTCTATCCCTATCTCGACTCCATGGACATCGCCGCAATCGAGTTGAATGAGCCGTGGGCCACGCGCTCCCTTCTCCTCGGATATAAGGACTATATTTCGCTTCCTCTGGTGTGCCGCCTCCTTATTGAGCATCTCGCGCCAGGAGTTTAAACGAGCCAGCAGGTCACACCGCGTTCAGCCCTCTCGATCCTGTGCCATCGCCGTCCAAGACGCCTGCCGACGCCATCGCGCAATGGCAAGACTTGTGTCGGATCGTCATTTTGTGTTCCCGACACGATGCATGCGGCAGACGCTGGAAAGGGCTCGCTTGTGACCTTAAAAATCGCTTTCCTTGATCGGGGATCGCTCGACGCCTCCCTGCGCGCGTTCTCTTTCCCGCACGCCTATCAAGAATACGAATTCACGGCGGCGGATCAGATTGTTGAACGTCTGAGAGACGCCGATATTGCCATCGTCAACAAGGTTCCACTGCGTTCCAACACACTGCGTCAGCTACCTCGGTTGAAACTGATCGCCGTGGCGGCAACCGGCACCGACATCATCGACAAAGTTGCGGCGACACAGCAGGGCATCGTGATCGTCAACATCCGTGACTACGCTTTCAATACAGTGCCGGAGCACGTGATCGCTTTAATGTTTGCTCTGCGCCGTGCGGTTGTGCCCTATGCCAACTCGACTCAAAAGGGTGACTGGAACAGATCGCGCCATTTCTGCTACTTCGACTACCCTATCCGCGACATTGCAGGCTCGACACTTGGTATTGTGGGCTATGGCAGGCTCGGCAAATCAATAGCAAAACGTGCCGAGGCGCTCGGCATGGCCGTCATCGCCTACGACATCTTCCCTCAAGAGGGGCTTGTCGACTTCGAGACGATCTTGCGGGAAAGCGATGTGATAACACTTCATGTGCCACTGACTGAACAGACCCACCATATGATCGGGCGGAGTGCATTCGCCTTGATGAAGCCCGATGCAATTCTGATAAATACGGCGCGCGGTGGCCTGGTTGACGAGGTGGCGCTCGCCGAGTCCCTGAAGGCGGGAACCATTGGAGGGGCGGCCTTCGATGTGCTCAGCACCGAGCCGCCGGCAAATGGCAATGTGCTGCTCGATCTTGATCTGCCGAACCTTATCGTTACCCCACACGTCGCTTGGGCAAGTCGGCAGGCCATGCAGATACTGGCCGATCAACTCGTGGATAATATCGAGGCCTATGTTAACGGCACGCCACAGAATGTCGTCTCCTTGTAGGCCTCGCAACGATGCCTGGGAATGGGCGCTCGACATGGCGCGCCGGATTGATCGCCAGGAACCCGCCATCACACGCCGGTCGCGCGACGCCAAACACTTCCGCGAGTTCGTCGCGCTCCACCGTCGCGACATGGCCGAGGTAAGGATCAGGATCGGCCGTTCCAGAACTCACGGCGCCCGCCGCAATCCTGCCGGCCACATAGGAGGTCGCCGCGTCATCTGCCAGAGTGACCAACGCGGTTCGCGACGGAGAGGGCATCAGCCCCGCGTTCTTCTTGCGCCAATTTTAGAACGTAGCGTCGCTTATGGCGGCCTTCCGGCAGACCTCCGGAACAGGCGTTCCCTCCTCAGCCTGGCGCAGGATGAAGGCGATCTGCGCCTCCGTGAACTTCGACTTCTTCATGCCGAAAACTCCATCGCAGCCCATGCTGCTAAACTGGAATTTTCCAGCAAAGACCGGTCCAGGAAACCGGAGGCAGGTCAATGAAACTCAGGACTCTCCCTCAAACCGGAGGAGAAAAGGGGCTCAGGTCACTGGGGTCGCCCTGAAGTCGAAACGCCATCCGTTGGTTGTGACGGATGAGGACTAGGAGCACATAGCGCTTTTAATGCCGACTCCCGGACACCGGGTGCGCTACCACGAGATGTAATTCCGGGAAATCATCAATGTGGTGCGCTATCTGGGGCGTTGAGGCGGACGATGACGGATGCTGCCGATCCATTTCGGTTCCTGGCACTCCGTCTACGGCGGGTTCCACAAGCTGGCACGCCGCTTCCTCTTCCAGACCATCCACGATGTCGAACTGATGCTCGACCGCCAGCGGGATGGGCGGGAGGCAAACGGCACGGCGGCCGTGATGGCGCGCAAGGGTTCGAAGTTGTGCCGCGCCGCTGAGGCATCGCGCGCACCTTCGGCGGGATGACCGGATGGCGCGGCTTCGTGCGTGACTATGACAGCCGCATTGACGTCTCAATGGCGATGATCTTCGTCGACATGGGCGAAAATTTGGCCCTAAGATATGCCCCACTGAATTTCCAAATGGGTTGTCTAAGCAGCCACGTAATAGTCCAGCAGCCGCTGCGCGTCGGGAGTCAACCAGTCGGCCACGCCTTGGATATATCCGGCGATCTTAGCCGAGGGGGTGATCAGATAGGTGACTGGCATGCCCATGACCCGCAGCGGCGCGCTGGCCTCCCCCGCCTCGCTCACCAGCGTCCCGGCCTGGTCGCGAAAGACCGGCAGTGATCTGACGTCGAGCTTGAGCAGATATTGCTCCAGGCTCTGACGCGCCACCACGCGGTCGGTGCAGACGGCGGCTACCGCCACGTCGGGCCTTGCCGCGTGGAAGCGGGCCAGCAGCGGCAGATCGATCTGGCAGGCGGCGCACCAACTGGCCCAGATATTGATAAGCATGACTTTCCCCGCCGGCGGGACGAGGGGCGCCGGGCGGCCCTTGAGGTCGGCGAGCATGACCGTGGGCAGAAGGCTTGCCGGCTCCAGTAGGGTGAATTGCCACCGCTCGGAGCGGAATACGGGCGGGCTGGCGGCGGCTTGCGCGTGCGCAGCGCCCAGCGGCAGCGCGGAAAGGCTGATGCCCGCCAGCACTGCCCGCCGGGAGGGGCGGGCGCGGGCGGCCGTGGCGTCTTCAACCATGGAGGAAACTCCAGCCGGCTTCCTGTAACTCCATCACCCGGCCGATGCCGAACGGGACGATGCGGGCGCCCGGCAGCGGGGCGATGGCATGGCCCTCCTTCTGTTCGGCAATCAGGCGGGAGGAGTCGCACATGGAGAGGGTCAGATGCGGCAAGGCCTTCTGAAGCGCTGCCAGCGGCTGCTTGAGCGGCGAGATATCGTCGCGCAGCAGTTCGATGCCGCTGCCATTGGCGACGATCTCGATCTGCACTGCTTCGCTCTTCATGGCATAGGCACGGGAAATGTTGGCGGCATAGCTGATGGCGTGTCCCATCACTGTGCGGTCATTGGAATCCACCAGGATCACCAGCCGGTGCGCCTTGGGCACCGGCTGCGCCGCGGCGCGGGCCCCTGTCAGATAGCCGAGGCCCAGGAGTGCGGCCGCGCCCGCAATCATGAGGGCGGCGAGGGCGGCCAGGTACAGTGCCCTCATGATGCGTCTGCCTTGTGTGTGTGCCGAGCGAATGTCAGGCGCGCGGGGTGATCGGGGCGGCCTTGAGGCGGCCCCACAGCACGAAGGCGGAGAGCGCGAACAGCACCACGTTCAGCGGCAGTACAGCAAATTCGCCACGCATGGCATGGAAGCAGAAGGCCAGGGCCTGGAGCACAACGCAGCCCAGAGCGGCGGCGACCGTCAGTTGCGGCTTGATGCGGGTGAGCGCGGGGAGAAGGATGCCGATGCCGCCGGCCAGATCGATCAGGCCGATGATCCGCACGAAGGTTGCGGGCAACTGCCCGGTCCAGGGCATCATGGCCGAGAGTTCGGGGATGGGCGTGCTGATCTTCATGACGCCGGACATGCAGAACAGCCCGGCGACGGCGAGCTGGGCCAGCCAGATGCTGGCGCGAAGGAGTTTTCCTGGCGACGGGGTGGCGACGGTGGCGCGGGCAAGCGGCATGGGGAAGCCCTCATGGGTGTGGCTGCGAGAGCTACAGGATGGCCTTGTCGGCTTATCGAAAAAACCGGCATAGTGACGATGTTCTTTATCGGAATATCTGATGGAGTCCGCATGGACTATGATGGCCTCTCCCTCGATCAGCTGCGCGTGTTCGTAGCGGTGGTCGAGACCGGCAGCTTTTCCGCCGCCGCCCGCACGCTCAATCGCGCCCAATCGGCGGTGACCTACGCCATCCAGAAGCTGGAAGGGCAGATCGGCACGGAGGTATTCGATCGTTCCGCCTATCGCCCGACCATCAGTCGCGAAGGCCGGGTTCTGCTGCCCCAGGCGCGTCGGATCGTCGAGGATGTCGGCCGCTTCCGGGCCATCGGCCGCAGCATGGCGCAGGGCCTGGAAGCGGAGGTGCGGCTTCTCGTGGGGGTGGGGATACCCGCCACCTTGATTGCGCCCGCCTTATCGGCGTTCCGCGACAACTTTCCCACCGTGCAACTGCGCCTCACCACCCTGCCGTTTTCCATGGCATTCGGGCGTGCGTTCCCCGGCGTCCTGCCGGGCGAGGCGGATATCCGCATCCTGCCGGATTTCTTGCTGCCGCAGGATGTGGTCCGCCGTACCATCGTCGAGGTTGAGTTGGTGGCGGTGGTCGCGGCCACCCACCCGCTCGCGGCTATCCACGCTCCGCTGGATGAGGATGCGCTGCGCGACCATGTGCAGATCGTTCTGAGCGAGCAGGCGGAGGCGCGGGTCGGCGATGACCGGCGGGTGGTGGCCCTGCGCATCTGGCGGGTCACCGATCCCGCCGTCCAGCACGGCCTGATCCGCGCCGGCATCGGCTGGGGTAGCCTGCCGCTGCCGCTGGTGGCGGAGGATCTTGCGGGAGGACGACTCGTTGGCCTCGACTTCGCCGAGGAGATGTCCGCCCGGCGGGAGACCCGTTTCGCCATTGCCGCGGTCCACCGCCAGGACGAGCCCCTGGGTCCCGCTGGCCGCTGGCTATTCGAGCGGCTAGGCGAGCGGCACGATTGAACCTGCCCCGGGCGCGGGCGGATTTCAGCGAGGAGAGGCATCTCTGCCCGTTCGACTTGGCACCGCCGAACTCGTCCGGACATCCACGCCACTCAGCCAGGAGGGGCTTTCCGGTTGTCTGCTCAAAACGGTGAGATTTTAGAACGGGCCAATTTCAAGATGACCCTCCTCGGCCCGCCCGAGCACGGCCGCTACTATCGTTGCTTCACGAATCTGATCGAGCGCCCGGCGGGTGCGGTTCAAAAAGCGCTCCCGCCATGGTGAGGTTCACGCCGATGGAATCGAGGATGAACAGCGACTCACCGATCTCATCCAGGTCACGCACGCGCCGGCTGGTGGACGAATCCTCTAAGTCAACTGCCAGCACCGCCTTGCGGAAGCTTCCGTGCTCGACGGCGGCCACGAAATAGCGCAGGTGTTGCAACTTGATCGAGGTGGAAAGCGGCGCAGCCATCCGGGCTCCGGCGCCCCAGTTCAATGCAACAATACTAACGTCGCTGTGAGCGGCGAATTGGAACCTTAGTTCCGTGGTGGCTTATCCGCAGCCAACACGCCGAGATGCGACTGAGCGCGAAGCAGTATCCGCCCGTCCAAAACCGGCTTAAAAACCGGCTTAACTCCCCAAATTAAGCCGGCAGACAACGCCCCGAAGGGGTTAAAATCTCAATATTTTCAATGACATAGAATGGCGCGCCCGAAAGGATTCGAACCTCTGACCCCCAGATTCGTAGTCTGGTGCTCTATCCAGCTGAGCTACGGGCGCCCGGCTTCCCGGAGGAAGCGTCTCGCAGCAGGTTTACTGCGGCGAGGGCCCGTCTGCTAACCCGTTTCGTCGGAGGATGCAAGACGTCTCGGTGACATACGCGCTTGTCCACAGCTCAACGGATCGCGAAGGGCAGATTGGCGGTGGCGGCGGCGCCGCGGCCGTCGAGCACCTCGACGAACAGGCGGTAATGGCCGGCCGGCAGGTTGCCGATGCGCGCGCCGGTGGGGCGGGCGGCACTGACGGCCTCGGGATAAGCCCTTGGCAGATCTTCCTTATCGCCACCAATGCCGCGCACCGCGCTCTCCGCCATGACGGTCCAGCGGACCTCCAGGGGGTCGCCATCGGGGTCGATCACATCGAGCGTCACGGCGCCGCCCTCGGGGCCCCAATCGGCAAAGGGGGCGCTGGGATTGCCGGCGACGCGGAGTGTGGCGATGCGGGGGGCGTGGTTGCCGCCCGGCACTGGAGCGCCCCAGGATTCCGCCATGGATTCAAGGGGTTCGGTCCATTCGCCTGATGGCAGGAACAGGCTGTGGAAGGTCGGCGTCACCTCCTGCTTCTGCCCCCAGAGAAACGTGATCGCGCCGGCCTGCTGATCGGCTAACGCCCTGAGATAGCGACGGAACTGGATCGCCTTCTGGGTCGAGGAGGGCTCGAACGGGGCGCCCCAGGGGGTGGTCGCGGCCTGCCATTGGCCCAGCGCCCCCATTTCGGCGATGACGATCGGACCGGTCCAGCCCTGCTCACGCGCCCGCGTCGCGACGGAAAAAAGCGCGTCGCCATAAGAGTTTATGCCGAGCACGTCGATGCTGGGGGCCGCCTTGCGCAGGTGAGCGGCCTTGTCGCCGCCGACCTCGGCGAGCACCGCCATGGTCGGGTGATCCGGGTCCAAGCCCTTGACCATGCTCGCGATTTTTTCAATCTCCGGCCAGACCAAGGCGGGGTCAGCCAGATCCACCTCGACCTCGTTGCCGATGCCCCACATCAGCAGCGCGGGATGATTTTTGTATTTATTCACAATGGCTTGCAGCTCATCGCGCTGGCGGGCGACGAAGGCGGGGTCGGCATAATCGGCGCCCTGCCGGGGCTGGCCGACCCAGAGGCCGACAATGAGCTTGAGACCGGCCGCCTGAGCCTCATCGAGCAGCGCGCCGGGGTCACCGCCATAGGAGCGAATGGTCGTCGCGCCCAATGATTTCAACAGGTTGAGCCGCCCCTCCCCGGCCGCGCCGCGCACCGCGAAGGGCGCGCCATCGACGCGAATCTCCGCTCCCGCGACGCTCACCTCGGCGGCCTGCACAGGGTGGAGTGTCAGTGCAGTGAGGTGGACGATCAGGCCGAAGAGACCGAGTGAACGACCAATGAGACCAAGCCGGCGCCGGCTCATCGACGCGCTACCCGGCCCCTCGGCCAGGACACGCCCCCGAGCCTCGCCCGCCCGCCGCTCAGCCATGCGACCGGGCGGCACGGTGGGCTTCGAGATCGACCGGCCGGTCGGGCACCCGCAGCTGGAAGGTCGCCCCGATCGTGCCGGGCACGAGCTGGATGCCGCCACCATGGGCCTGCATCAGCTCGGCGGCGATGGCGAGGCCGAGGCCGGTGCCGCCACGCCGGGCGGAGCCCTGGAACGGCTCGAACAGATGCGCCTGCGCTCGCTCGGGCACGCCGGGGCCGGTGTCGGCCACCTCGATGATGGCGACGGTGCCCTCGCGCCGGCCGGTGATGCGGATCTGGTCGCGGGCGGGGTCGTTGGGCGCGCGGGCGGAGAGCGCCTCCATGGCGTTGCGCGAGAGGTTGAGCAGCACGCGGAACAGCTGGTCGGGGTCGGCGTCCACCTTCATGCCGCGCTCGATGGACGCGACCCAGCCAATGGCCGGCGCTTCCTCGCCGCTGCCCCCTAAGCCCAGCGTGTCGCGGACCTCGGCCACCAGCGGGGCGAGCGCCACCATGCGGCGCTCCGGGGCGGGCTCCTGTGCCTTGCCGTAAGCGAGGGTGTGCTCGCAATAGGCGATGGCGCGGTCGAGCGCGGCCTCGAGCTTGGGCGCGAAGCGCTGCACCGCCGGGTCGCGTATGTCGGCGAGGCGGTCGGAGATGAGCTGCACGGAGGAAAGCAGGTTGCGCAGGTCGTGATTGATCTTGGAGACGGCGAGGCCGAGCGCGGCCAGATGGTTCTTCTGCTGCAGCGTCTCGGTGATCTGCCGCTGCATGTCGACGAATTCGCGCTCGGCGAGGCCGATCTCGTCCATGCGGTCGGCCGGGCCGAGGGCGGGGGCGGGCACGGCCGGGTTCTCGCGGAAGGCGATCATGCGCTGGGTCAGCCGGCGCATCGGGCGCACGAACATCCAGGCGAGGCCCAGATAGACCAGCACGCCGGTGAGCGCGGCGATGACCAGCGACACCAGCAGGATGTTGCGGGTGAAGCGCAGCATCGCCTTGCGCAGCGGCGTCTCTTCCAGAACGATTTCGACGAAGCCGCCGCCGCGCGGGGGCGTGCCGACCACGCGGATGATCCGCCCGTCGGAGGCCATCAGCGTCTCGAAGGCCTGCGCCACCGCCTGCACCGGGTCGACATCGCGCAGATCGACATGCAGGTCGACCTCGGGCGGCATGTCGCTGGAGGCGAGCAGGCGGCGCGTGTCATCGCGCTTCAGCGCGACGGTGATGGCGCCGACGCTGCCCAGCAGCTCGCGGGTGAGCTGGGGCGGGATCATACCCTCGGGCGCGGCGTCGAGCACCAGCGCCGCCGTGCGCGCACCGGCAAGACGGTCGGACAGCCAGTTCACCCGGAACGCGGCGATGGACGGCACGATGATGAGAATCTCGGCCATCAGCACGAAGGCAAGGGTGAAGGCCAGCAGCTTGCCGGACAGGCCGAGATAGCGCGGGATCGGCGGGCGGCTGCCGCGGGACGTCGTCCGGGAGGGACGCGCGACATCGCCGGCCGCCCGAGGCTCGGGCAGGCGCGCCGCGTCACTCACGCGTTCCAGCCGGTCTTCCATCCGTCCCTTTCCCGGGCGAACCGCCAAGGGGCTCGCCTGTCGATACTACACCGCCCGGCCGCCGATGCCGCGCGTCAATCCTGGCGAGACTTCCGGCGACGATTCACAGCCAGCGCCCACGCTCGAATCGCGCGCGCAGCACAAGGCGGGAATGCGGCGCCGGCACGGCACGTCCCGATCCGTCAACCGTTACGAAATGGATACGTCGCGGCGTCCGCACTGGATGCCGGCGCCCGCTCCCACCCGCTCGTGCCGATCCACGCCGGCCGTTCCCTGCCTGCACACCCGCGCCGACCGGCGCGCCCCGTGCCGGAACATTTATGGCGTCCGGCCCGGCACGCCAGAGTCGGCCCGGCATTTTGTCTCCCGTCTTCCACCGATGCCCGGTCGGGACCGGCCGTGATGCTCAGGGGTGCCGCCCCAGCATTGCGCGGGGGTTGCACGCGGCGCATCGCCCCCGGCACACGGCCCCGTGCGCCACCGTCGCGCCCGGGCTCGCCAATGGCTGGCGGGAGCGTGTCAGTTGAAGATTGACTTGGCGCAACGCGGACCCTATAAGCCCGCCAACCTCGGCTGCCCAGCGGTCGGGCTGTTCCCCGCATGTGCGCGATTGCGCCGCGACTGGTTTCGCGGCCGGCCGAATGCGGAGGGGCATTCCGGTCCGGGCAGCGTCAACGAAACAGCGGAGAGATACCCGTGAAGCGCACTTATCAACCGAGCAAGCTCGTGCGCGCCCGCCGGCACGGCTTCCGTGCGCGCATGGCGACCCGCAACGGCCGCAAGATCATCAATGCCCGTCGGGCTCATGGCCGCAAGCGCCTGTCCGCCTGATATCGTTCTGCGGCCCCACATGGCTGGGGCGCGCCGCCCTGCGGCCTGAGGATCGGCGCCTTCATGCACCGGCTCGTCAAGCGCAAGGACTTTGTGGCCGCAGCCTCCGGGCTGCGCGCCAATTCCGGCCCGCTGCTGCTGCAGGGCCGTGATCGCGCCGATACGGCGCCGCCCCGCATCGGGCTCACCGTCACCAAGAAGCACGGCAATGCCGTCGAGCGGAATCGCATCCGCCGGCGCCTGCGCGAAGCCGTGCGCGACGCCCTGCCGCGCGCGGGGCGCGACGGTTTCGATTATGTGATCGTCGCCCGGCGCGCCGCGCTGGCAACGCCCTTTTCCGACCTCATCAACGACATAGAGCGGGGCATTACCCGCCTCCACTCAGGAAGCCGGCGCCGGCCGGCTGCCGCGACGCCTGCGCCCGCGCCGCTGCCCGAGGCCGCGCCGACAGAGAGATCTGCCTATGACCAGTGAAAACCGCAACATGATCGTCGCCATCGTCCTGTCGATGGCGGTGCTGATCGCCTGGCAGTTCTTCTCCGGCGTTCCACAGATGGAGCAGCAGCGGCAGGCCCAGCAGCAGGCCGCGACCACGGCAGCGGCGCCGGATGGCTCCACCGCCCCGACGCCGGGCGGCGCCACCGCGCCCACTACCGGCACGGGCGCGCCGGGCACTCTCACCCGCGCCGAGGCACTGGCCCGCGCGCCGCGCGTCATCATCGATTCGCCGCGCCTCATCGGCTCGGTCAACCTGCGCGGCGGGCGCGTGGACGACCTGTCCCTCAAGGATTACCACGAGACGGTGGACCGGCAGAGCCCGATCATCGTGCTGCTCTCGCCCTCGGGCGGGCCGACCCCGTTCTACGCCGAGTTCGGCTGGGTACCGGGCGCGGGCTCGACCGTGAAGGTGCCGGACGCGCAGACCGTGTGGACCGTCGCCGACGGCGCCAAGCTCACCCTCGACACGCCGCTGGAACTCACCTTCGACAACGGCGCCGGCCTCACCTTCCGCCGCACCATCTCGATCGACCCGAACTACATGTTCCACGTCGTCGACAAGGTGGAAAACGCGACCGCCGAGCCGGTGGCGCTGCACCCTTACGGCCTGGTCTCGCGCCACGGCACGCCGCACACGCTCGGCTACTACATCCTGCATGAGGGCCTGATCGGTGTGACCACCGAGGGCGGCCTGCACGAGATCAAGTACAAGGACATCGCCGAGCGCAAGACCGAGAGCTTCGGCTCGACCGGCGGCTGGCTCGGCATCACCGACAAGTACTGGGCGGCGACCGTCATTCCCGGCGCGGCCGAGAAGGTTCAGGCGCGCTTCTCCGCCAGCCAGGCCGGGCAGGATCTCGCCTACCAGACCGACTTCCTGGGCGATGCCGTCACCGTCGCTCCCGGCGCCACCGCCGAGACCGACGCCCGCCTCTTCGCCGGCGCCAAGGAAGTGCGCGTGGTCGACGGCTACCAGGCCGCCTACAATATCGACCGCTTCGACCTGCTGATCGACTGGGGCTGGTTCTACTTCATCACCAAGCCGCTCTTCCTCGTCATCGACTGGATCTATAAGGGCGTCGGGAATTTCGGCGTCGCCATCCTGATCGTGACGGTGCTGCTCAAGGGCATCTTCTTCCCGCTCGCCAACAAGAGCTACGCCTCGATGGCGAAGATGAAGGCGGTGCAGCCGGAGATCCAGGCACTGCGCGAGCGCTATGGCGATGACCGCGTCAAGCTCCAGCAGGAGATGATGGAGATCTACAAGAAGGAGAAGATCAACCCGGTCGCGGGCTGCCTTCCGATCCTGATCCAGATCCCCGTCTTCTTCGCGCTCTACAAGGTGCTGTTCGTCACCATCGAAATGCGGCACGCGCCGTTCTTCGGCTGGATCAAGGACCTCTCGGCGCCCGACCCGACGACCATCTTCAACCTGTTCGGCCTGATCCCGTGGGATCCGGGCGCGGTGCCGGTGATCGGCCACTTCCTGATGCTCGGCGTGTGGCCGATCATCATGGGCATCACCATGTTCGCGCAGATGAAGCTCAACCCGGCGCCGCCGGACCCGACGCAGAAGATGATCTTCGACTGGATGCCGCTGGTCTTCACCTTCATGCTGGCGAGCTTCGCCTCGGGCCTGGTCATCTACTGGGCGTGGAACAACACCCTCTCGGTGATCCAGCAGTCGATCATCATGCGCAAGAACGGCGTGAAGATCGAACTCTGGGACAATGTGAAGAGCCTGTTCGTCCGCAAGAAGCCGAAGGCCGGCTAGGTGGCGGACATCCCCGAGACCCAGGACGACAACACCTCCGGCGGCGCTTCGCCGGAGGAGATCGAGGCCGGCCGCCGGCTGTTCGCCGGCGACTGGCAGTTCCTCACGGCGGCGCCGACCATCGCCACGCTGCCGCCGATGCGCACCATCGAGATCGCCTTCGCCGGCCGCTCCAATGTCGGCAAGTCGAGCCTGATCAACGCGCTGACCGGCCGCAAGGCGCTGGCCCGCACCTCGGTGACGCCCGGCCGCACGCAGGAGCTGATCTTCTTCGGCCTCGGCCCGGAGCTGACCCTCGTCGACATGCCCGGCTATGGCTTCGCCAAGGCGCCGAAGGACAAGGTCGACGCCTGGACCGCGACCATCCACGCCTATCTGCGTGGCCGGGCCAACCTCGCCCGCGTCTTCGTGCTGATCGATTCCCGCCATGGCCTGAAGCCGATCGACCGCGACGTGCTGGACGGGCTCGACAAGGCGGCGGTGTCCTATGCCGTCGTGCTGACCAAGGCGGACGAGCTGAGGAAGGGCGAGCTGGAGGCGCGCATCGCCGAGACCGAGGCCGGGCTTGCGCGCCGGCCGGCGGCCTTCCCGACGGTGTTCCCGACCTCCTCGCGCGAGGCCACCGGCATCCCCGAGCTGCGCGCCGCCGTGGTGCGGCTAATGGCCGAGCGCGGCATCGGCTGAGCCGCGCCCGGCGCGGTCCGTCGCCGGCGGAATCAAATCCCTTACCGGGATAAGGCGCCGGCTAAATTAATGCCCCAAGCGCCCGCGCGCCGGCTAGTTTGTTCGCCGGCGATTGATCGCGGTCATATTCTCCCGTGGCCCAGCCCCCATAGTGCGGCTCGACCATGGGAGGACCACGCATGCCCAAGATGAAAGCCGCCATCTTCGTCGAACCCGGCCGCATCGTGCTGGACGACAAGCCGATTCCCGATATCGGCCCGCTCGACGCGCTGGTGCGCATCACCACCACCACCATCTGCGGCACCGACGTCCACATCCTCAAGGGCGAGTACCCGGTCGCCCGTGGCCTCACCATCGGCCATGAGCCGGTCGGCATCATCGAGAAGCTCGGCTCGGCGGTCAACGGCTATACCGAGGGCCAGCGCGTCATCGCCGGGGCGATCACCCCGTCGGGCTATTCCTATGCCTGCCTGTGCGGCTGCGGCTCGCAGGATGGCGCCGGCACCAAGCACGGCTTCAAGGCGACCGGCGGCTGGAAGTTCGGCAACACGATGGACGGCACGCAGGCCGAATATGTGCGGGTGCCCGACGCGCTCGCCAATCTCTCGCCGATTCCCGACGGGTTGACCGACGAGGAAGTGCTGATGTGCCCGGACATCATGTCGACCGGCTTCTCCGGCGCCGAGAGCGGCGGGGTGCAGATCAGCGACACGGTGGTGGTGTTCGCACTCGGGCCGATCGGCCTGTGCGCGGTGGCCGGCGCGAAACTCAAGGGCGCCACCACCATCATCGGCGTCGACACGGTGCCGAGGCGGCTGGAAATCGCCCGGCAGCTCGGCGCCAGCCACATCGTTGACTTCAAAAATGGCGACGTGGTCGAGCAGATCATGGCACTGACCGACGGGCGCGGCGTCGACGTCGCGATTGAGGCGCTGGGCACGCAGGCGACCTTCGAGTCGGCGCTGCGGGTGCTGCGTCCGGGCGGCACGCTGTCCAGCCTCGGCGTCTATTCGAGCGACCTGACCATCCCGCTGAGCGCCTTTTCCGCCGGGCTGGGCGACAACAAGATCATCACCACGCTCTGCCCCGGCGGCAAGGAGCGGATGCGCCGGCTGATGGACGTGATTTCCTCCGGCCGCGTCGACCTGAAGCCGCTGGTCACGCACCGCTTCAAGCTGGACGATATCGAGGCGGCCTATGATCTCTTCTCCCACCAGCGCGACGGCGTGCTGAAAGTGGCGATCACGCCCTGAACCCAGCGGCGGCGCGCCCACGCGGCCGCGGTGGAACACGGCAAAACCGTTCAGTCTCGCGTTGATTGTCGAGCAACGAACGGCGAGACTGCGCGTTATCGGGCGATGGGCACCATGCCACATCGCTCTCATAGGGAAGGTTGCGTCGATGAAAATCTTGTCGGTCCTCAGGGTCGGGCTCCTCGCATTGGCAGCGCTCATCGGCGCCGTCTCCATGGCCAGCGCAGCTGACGGCACCATCAGCATCCGCATCTTGAAGGCCGGCTTCATCGTCGGCGGTTCCGGCGGCGACGGCGTGCTGACGTTCCAGGGCCGCAAATATCCGCTCTCGGTCGGCGGGCTGAGCTATGGCCTGACCTTCGGCGCTTCCGAGACCCGCCTGCGCGGCACGGTCAAGAACATCCGCAAGGCGTCTGACGTGTCCGGCGTCTATGCCCAGGGCGGCGCGGGCGCCGCGCTCGGCAAGGGCGCGCAGGTCGTCGTCCTGACGAACCAGAACGGCGCCGTTCTGGAGCTCGGCGGCGAGCAGAAGGGTCTCATCGTCAGCCTCGACCTGAGCGGGCTGGCCCTGTCGCTCAAGTGACGCTTCCCCTCTAGGCGCGCAGGCCGACAGCCTGCGCCCTACCGCCTTCAGACCAGCCCATCGCCCGGCGATGGTGCTGGTTTTGGCGCAAGCTACGCCCGACGGGCCTTAGGCATTGCCCCTCATCTGCCACGCTACGGCGTGCGTCGAGGCCGGCCGTCGGCGGGCGCTTCGGCATGACGGGCGCCGGGGGAACAACGCGGGCGACATCCCGCATCTGACCCGGCAGCGAGGGCGTCAAGGTCGGCACGACGCCGTCGGACCCCCGCTTGGCACCAACCGCCCTCACCCATCATTGGCGCTGCTGAGGTTCTCGGCGGCGATATAGCCGGCCTTCTGGTGGTGCAGGCGCAGGCCTTCGCCCCCGCCCGTGCTCGCCTCACCGGCGGCAAGGAAATCGATGCCCGCCGCCTGAAGCGCCCGACGCAGCCGCGCCGTCTCGCCGGGATCGGCGTCGACGCCCGGCTCGCGGCCCTGCTCGAATTCATTCAGCCAGTCGACCGGCACATGGGCGCGCTCGGCAAGCTCGGCCGGCGACCAGTTGAGCAGCGCGCGCGCCGCCCGGCACAGCGCCGGCGAGAGGGAAAGCTGGGACGGCAGGGTCTCGGGCATCAGACGCTCCTCGCAAGGCACCGGCGGCGCATCCACGCACCGTCCGGTCACCCGCTTGAGGTAGGGCGCGCAGCGGCCGATTGCAGCCCCCGCGACGCGGCGCCCCACGCGTTTGGCCGCACATCTGCGTGCGTTTGCGGGTGCCCGCGGCGCCCCGTACAGGCCGGCGGGCGGCTCAGGCCGCGTCGGTGGCCGGGGTGCCGGTGAGAATGGCGTAGATCGTCGCCGCATCGCGCGAATTGCGCAGCTTGCGGGCGGTCTCGGCATCGCGCAGCAGGCGGGCGACGCGCGCCAGCGCCTTGAGATGGTCGGCGCCCGCCGCCTCGGGGGCGAGCAGCAGGAAGATCAGGTCCACCGGCTCGCCATCCAGCGCCTCGAAGTCGATCGGCTTGTCGAGCCGGGCGAACATGCCGAACAGCCGGTCCATCTTGGCGAGCTTGCCATGGGGAATGGCGATGCCGTTGCCGACGCCGGTGGAGCCGAGCCGCTCGCGCTGATTCAGCGTGTCGAAGATCTGCCGCTCGTCACGGCCCAGCAGCTCCGCCGCCTTGGCGGACAGCTCCTGAAGCGCCTGCTTCTTGCTGGAGACCCTGAGAGCCGGGAAGACGGCGGGAAGCGCCAGAATGTCGTTCAAGGCCATTGCGGGATCCGGGTCGTGGCGAGAGGAAGCGCGCGGGCCACGCCGGCCGCGCGCGCTTCTGAAGGAGAACGGCTCAATGAAGGTCTTCCGCCGGGGCGCCGGGTCGGGCGGCGCCGTTGGCGGCCGGCACGGGCTCGGGCGGATCGACCCAGCCGACATGCCCGTCCGCGCGCCGGTAGACCACATTGATGCGGCCATGGCCGGCATGGCGGAACACCAGCACCGAGGCGCCGGTGAAATCGAGCTCCAGCACCGCGTCGCTCACCGCGAGGCGCGGCAGGTTGGTGGTGGCTTCGGCGACGACGGTCGGGCTCCAGCCCTCCAGCGCCTCCTCCTCATCCTCCTCGTCGGGGACGGAGAGCACGGTGAGCGGGGCGGTCTCGATGAAGCTGGACGGCGCCTCGCCATTGGTCGGGCGACGCTTCACCCGGCTCTTGTAGCGGCGCAGCCGCGCCTCGATGCGCTCCACCGCCGCATCGGCGCTGGCGTAAGGGTCCTGCGCGCCGGCATGGGCCTGAAGGATGGTGCCGCTGTCGAGATGCAGCGCGCAATCCGACCGGTAGCCCGACCCGTCACGGCAGACCGTGACATGGCCCGACCAGCCTCCGTCGAAATATTTGTCCATCGCGACCGCGACCCGTTCGGCGACCCGTTGCCGGAGCGCCTCGCCCACGTCGATGTTCTTGCCTGAAACCCGCAGCGGCATCGTGACTCGTCCCTCTGCTGGGGCATGTTCGCGCCGGCCTGATGATGCTTGGCCCCGCGATCTGCCCGAACCCCCT
Organism: Ancylobacter sp. WKF20; assembly: GCF_029760895.1. Classification (NCBI taxonomy): domain Bacteria; kingdom Pseudomonadati; phylum Pseudomonadota; class Alphaproteobacteria; order Hyphomicrobiales; family Xanthobacteraceae; genus Ancylobacter; species Ancylobacter sp. WKF20. The sequence goes on along the minus strand of NZ_CP121679.1, from coordinate 3,898,753 downwards.
ACTTGCCCGGCCGGTGCCTTAAAGAGGTAGGAGCCGGAAGGGAAAGTGTCAACGAGGGCGGTGGATAGCTCACCGGCCACAGGCGCGGCGAAAGGGTGCGCGGCGCCCCGCCTGCAAGGCTGGCGCAAGCTTGCGGACCGGGTGGCGGCGGGTGGGGGTGATTCCGGGGGAGGCGGAAGCGGGCCGACGCGCAGCGCAGAGCCGGGATCGTCGCACGCCCTCCCCCCCAATGCGCCGTCATGGCCGGGCCTGGCCCGGCCATCCACGACTTACCGCGCACCCGGCCAAGTCGTGGATCCCCGGGCCAAGCCCGGGGATGACGGTGTTGTGTGAACGCCGCCGTCATCCCGGCCGGAGCGCAGCGCAGAGCCGGGATCGTTCGCCGGGGGAGAGAGGGCAGGAGCTGGCGGGACGCGATCCCGGATCGGCCTAGCGGCCGTCCGGGATGACGGCGAGGCCAGGGACGGCGCCCGGCGAGCGACATACCGGCGCAGCGGCGACCGGCGCACCCGCCCCCGACGCCCCTCCCCGCTCAGCCGGCGGCGGCCTGTTTTTCGCGGCGGCGCTGCACCGAGGAAGGGATGCGCATCGCCTCGCGGTACTTCGCCACGGTGCGGCGGGCGATGTCGATGCCGGCCTCGCGCAGGCGCTGCACCAGCGTGTCGTCGGAGAGCACGTCGTCCGGGCTCTCGGCATCGATCATCTGCTTGATGCGGAAGCGCACGGATTCCGCCGAATGCGCCTCGCCACCATCCGCCGAGGAAATGGAGGACGAGAAGAAATACTTCATCTCGAAGATTCCGCGCGGCGTCGCCATGTATTTGTTCGAGGTGACGCGCGACACGGTCGATTCGTGCATGCCAATGGCGTCCGCCACCATGCGCAGGTTCAGCGGGCGCAGATGCTGCACGCCGAGCGTCAGGAAGGCGTCCTGCTGGCGTACGATCTCGGTGGCGACCTTGAGGATGGTGCGGGCGCGCTGATCGAGCGAGCGGGTCAGCCAGGTCGCGGTCTGCATGCACTCGCTGAGGAAGGCCTTTTCCTTCTCGCCGCGCGCGGTCTTCTGCACGCGGGAATAATAGGCCTGGTTCACCAGCACGCGCGGCAGCGTCTCGGAGTTCAGCTCCACCAGCCAGTTCTCGGTGGTGCCACGCACGAACACATCCGGCACGATGGGCTGAATGATGCCGCCGCCAAAGGCGAGGCCGGGCTTGGGGTTCAGCCGGCGCACCTCGGCGACCATCTCGGCGAGGTCTTCCTCGTCGACCGCGCAGACCCGGCGCAGCGTCGCGAAATCGCGGCGGGCGAGCAATTCGAGATGGGCGAGAAGGGCCGCCATGGCGGGGTCGTAGCGGTTGCGCTCCTTGAGCTGGAGCGCGAGGCATTCGGCCAGCGAGCGCGCACCGATGCCCGGCGGGTCGAAGCCCTGAATGACCGCAAGCACCTGCTGCACCACGCTCAGCGGCGCGCCGAGGCGCTCGGCGACGGCGCCGAGATCGGCCGATAGATAGCCGGCTTCGTCGATCAGGTCGATCAGGTTGGTGCCGATGAGGCGCTGCACCGGATCGACGATGGCGAGGCTGAGCTGGCTTTCCAGATGGTCGGCCAGCGTGGTCTGGGCGGAGACGAAGGCCTCGAGATTATAGTCGTCGCCGTCGCGCCCGCCCGAGCCGACGCCGGACCATTCCGAATAGGCGGCGCCGTCCAGCCCGGTCGGCGGGCCGGCGGGCTCGCGCCCGGCATCGTCCGGGAACACGTTCTCAAGGCCGGTGTCGAGCCGGTCCTCGATGGCGCTGCGCGAGGAATCGAGCCGCTCCTCCAGCCAGTCGGCGGTGTGGCCTTCCTCATTGGTGGCGAGGCGGCTGTCGGCATCGCCATGCACGCCGCTCTCGGCGCGCTCATTCTCGGCGATGCTGTCATCCTCGCGGCGCTCGCCCTCGGGCTCGGCCTGGCGCTCGAGCAGCGGGTTGCGCTCCAGCTCGGCCTCGACATAGGCGATGAGATCGAGATTGGAGAGCTGCAGCAGCTTGATGGCCTGCATCAGCTGCGGCGTCATCACCAGCGACTGGGTCTGGCGGAATTCGAGGCGGGGCCCTAGCGACATGGCGCATCCCCGCAGCAGGCGGCAGGAACGACGCTCAGATCGACCCGCAGGGAGAAGGACACCGGGGCACTCATCTCAGAGACGGAACTCCTCGCCGAGATAGAGCCGGCGCACCTCGGGGCTGGCGACGATCTCGTCGGGCGAGCCCTCCATCAGCACCGTGCCGGAATGGATGATGTAGGCGCGGTCGATCAGCCCGAGCGTCTCGCGCACATTGTGATCGGTGATGAGCACGCCGATGCCGCGCTGGGTGAGGTGACGCACCAGCGCCTGAATGTCGCCCACCGCGATCGGGTCGATGCCGGCGAAGGGCTCGTCGAGCAGCATGAAGGTCGGGCGCGTGGCCAGCGCGCGGGCGATCTCGACGCGGCGCCGCTCGCCGCCGGAAAGCGCGATGGAGGGCGACTTGCGCACATGGGTGACGCGGAATTCCTCCAGCAGGGCGTCGAGCTCGCGCTCGCGGGCCTTGCGGTTGGACTCCACCACCTCGAGGACGGCGCGGATGTTGTTCTCCACCGACAGGCCGCGAAAGATCGAGGCTTCCTGCGGCAGATAGCCGACGCCGAGACGGGCGCGGCGATACATGGGCAGATGGGTGACGTCGTGCCCGTCCAGCTCGATGCGGCCGGCATCGGCCTTCACCAGCCCGGTGATCATGTAGAAGATGGTGGTCTTGCCGGCGCCATTGGGGCCGAGCAGGCCCACCGCCTCGCCGCGCCGCACATGCAGGCTCGCCTCACGCACCACCTTGCGCCCGCCATAGGATTTGGCGAGGCCGACGGCGCTGAGCAGGCCGAGCGCCGGGGGCGGAATGTCGCCCAAGGTGAGCCCGCCCTCGCCGGCATGGATCGGCGTGGCGGAGAAGCCGGCGCCATGGCCGGAGCCGTTACCGGCCGGCCCGCGCATCTCCTGCGGCTGGCGTGCGGCACCCGTGCCCGATCCGTGCGGCGATGCCAGGTTCGGCGGTGCGTCGCTACGCGATGCCTTGCCGTTCCGGCCGCCCAATCCCGAGAAAAAACCCACGCTACCCTCCGTGGTGAGCCCACCACAGGAAGGTGATAAACGCTTGAAGCCGCGCTGGCAAATGGACGAATGCAAAAAGCGGGCCGCAAGCCCGCCTGCCATCATTCGTGGTAAAAGAAAGGCCGCACACGCCGCTGCGGCGCTGTGTCCCAAAAGGCGGGAGCGGGTGGCTTACGGCTTGGGCGCGGGCTTGGCGCCGGGCGTGCCGGGCGTTGCACCCGGCTTGGGCGCGGCATTGTCGAGCTGCTTCACGCTGTTCGGCACGATCAGGCTCTCGACGCGCCCGCCCTCAAAGCGCGAGGTGCCGGAAGCGAGGTCGACGGTGAGCTTGCGGCCGCGAATGACGTTCGGGCCCTGCGACAGCACCACCGGGTTGCCGGTGAGGGTGATGGTGTTCGACGCGGTCTCGAACACGCCCTGGTCGCCGGTCGCGGTCTGCTCCTTGGTGGTCACCACGACCGAGCCGTTGATCTCCAGCCGGCGGATCGAGGAGGAGCTGATCGGGCTGCCAGCGGCGAGCGCTTCGCCATTGGCGGGAGTGCCGGCCGCGGGCTTGGCCGGGGCGGCGGGCTTCGCAGGCGTCGCGCCCGACGCTCCCGTACCCTTGCCGTCATAGAACACCACCAGCTCCTTGGAGCGCATGGTGGTATCGCCCTGCTGCACGACGACATTGCCGGAGAAGATCGCCTTCTTCGTCTGGTCGAGCACTTCGAGGCTGTCGGCAGCGATGCTGATCGGCTGGTCGCGGTTGGTGGCGAAGCCCTGCAGCGCGTTGGGCACGTTGCGTGACTGCGCCAGCGCCGCCGGCGCGGTGGCGGCGAGCAGGAGCAGGGCAGCGGCGGCCAAACAGGCGGAGCGGGAAAGCGCGATCATGGGTTCATCTCTAGCCGCGCCGGCCGGCGCATTCAATGGCCGCGCACGGCATCGGCGCGTATTCCGGCAAGGACTTCGGCAGGGATGGGACGCTCACGGCAGCCCGGCCGTGGTGCCGCGCAGCGGCGGCATCGCCGGAACCGGGCCGTCGTCGGGGCTCGACGCCGCGCCCTGCTGGCCCGCGCCCTCCGGCTTGTCATCGCCCTGCGGCAGGCGGAAATTCAGCCGCACATTGCCGGTGAGCAGGGCGCGCGCGGTCTTCTGCGACACTTCCATGCGGTCGGCGGTGAGCTTGCCGTCGAGATAGGTGAGCTGCACCGGCTTGTCGGAGACCAGCGTGCCGCCCTTCACGTCGATCAGCACCGTGTCGAGCAGCCCGCCATAGCCGGCCGAGGTGGAGAAGTTGATGCCGCCGCCCAGCGTCATCTTCTCGGTCTTGGTGTCGTACTGCCCGGTATTGGCGTCGAGATTGGCCCAGCCCTGGTCCGCCAGCTCCAGCTTCGCCTTAATGGTGTTCAGGTCGATCTGGTTCGGCTGGGTCAGATCCTGCGAGGCCGATTCGGCGGTGACGCTGTAGCCGCGATTATCCTGCGTGAAGCCGTGCAGCTTCGGGAATTCCATCATCACCCGCGTGCCCGACAGCGAGACGCGGCCGAGATCGAAGGGCAGGTCGACGGCGAGGGAGAAGGGGTCGAGATAATTGACCGCCAGCGTGAGGCCGAGCGCCGCGACGACGCCGATCGGCAGGGCGCGGCGCAGGAAGCGCACGCGCCGGCTGTGGCGGCTGGCCCGCACGAAATCGGCGTCGGAGCGACGCTGGTCGTCGCTCGACGGCCCGCGCTGGGCAAAGCGGCCCTTCGGCTCCGCGGCACGGACGTGCCTGGGGGGGTCGACGTGACTGTTCATCGGCGCATGCGTTCCCGGCGGCCGGCTCCCCTCCGACCGCTTGTGAAGATGGCGACTTCCACCCCCCGGTGCAAGTTCGGTTAAAACCGGGTGTCGGTTAGACCCGTCGAATGCGGCACGGATGAGAAGGCGGGCCCCGCAAAAGCGCGCGGCGCCTGCCTTCCGGTCACGAATGCGAGAAAATGTCCTCGTCCGGCCAGCCGGCGAGATCGAGCGCGGCGCGGGTCGGCAGGAAGCCGAAGCAGGCTTCGGCGAGGCCCAGGCGATTCTCCCGCAACAGCATGGTGGTCAGCTTGGCCTGCAGCGCGTGCAGATACAGCACGTCGGAGGCGGCATAGACCAGCTGCGCGTCGGACAGCGTCTCCGCCGCCCAGTCCGAGCTCTGCTGCTGCTTCGACAGATCGACGCCGATCAGCTCGCGCGTCAGCTCCTTCAGCCCGTGCCGGTCGGTATAGGTGCGGGCGAGGCGCGAGGCGATCTTGGTGCACCACACCGGGTTTACCGTGACGCCGAAGGTCTTGCCGAGCACGGCGACATCGAAGCGGGCGAAATGGAAAAGCTTCACCACCGCCGGATCGGTGAGCAGCCGCGCCAGATTGGGCGCGCTGCCCGGCCCGGCGCCCGGCGGGATCTGCACCACATCGGCGGTGCCGTCGCCCGGCGAGAGCTGGACGACGCAGAGCCGGTCGCGATGCGGGTTGAGGCCCAGCGTCTCGGTGTCGATGGCGACGACCGGCGCGACGTCGGCGGTGTAGCGGGACAGGTCGACCAGGTCGCCGCGGTGCAGGCGGATGCTCATCAGGCAGGACTTTCGTGAAGACGCTGCGTCATTAACACCGCCAGCCGCCGGCGGGCAACCTCAGGCCAGCAGCGCGTCGAGCGCGAGGCCGGCGAACAGCAGCAGCCCGGCGTCGCGGTTGGAGCGGAACAGCCGCAGGCACAGATCGCGGTCGTCAATGTCGAGCCGGGCGATCTGCTGGGCGAGATGGCCGGCGAACAGGGCAAGGCCGACATAGGCCGCCGGTCCCGCTCCCGCCTGTCCGAGCGCGAGGCCGATGAGGCCGGCCGCCCCGGCATAGAGCGGCACCAGCCAGGCGCGCGTCGCCCCGGCGAACAGGCGGGCGGAGGACTTCACCCCCACCGCCTCGTCATCCTCGCGGTCCTGATGGGCGTAGATCGTGTCATAGCCGACCACCCAGAGCACGCTGCCGGCATAGAGCAGCAGCGCCGCCGGCGGCAGTTCCTCGATGAGCGCGGCAAAGCCCATCAGCGCGCCCCAGGAGAAGGCGAGGCCGAGCACGAGCTGGGGAATCCAGATCACCCGCTTCATCAGCGGGTAGATCGCCACCACGCCGAGCGAAGAGAGCGCGACCAGAATGGCAAAGCGCGGCAGGCAGAGCAGCACCACCAGCCCGACCAGCGCCTGAAGCACCAGGAAGGCGAAGGCACCGGCGAGCGTGACCTGGCCGGAGGGGAGCGGGCGCCCGCGCGTGCGCTCCACCCTCCCGTCAATGTCGCGGTCGAGAATGTCGTTCCAGGTGCAGCCGGCGCCGCGCATCGCCACCGAGCCGAGGGCGAACAGCGCCAATAGCGCCACCGCCCGCAAGGGATCGACCGGCGCGCCGTGATGGACGGCGAAGGCGGCGGCGAGCGCCACCGACCACCAGCAGGGGATCAGCAGCAGCCAGCTGCCGATCGGCCGGTCGGCGCGGGCAAGGCGCAGGAACGGGCGCAGGAAGGACGGGGCGTGGCGGTCCACCCAATTGCCCGACGCGGCATCGGCGGGGATGAGGCCGGGAGCGGGCGTCATGCGGGGGCCGTCCTTTCGCGGGTCGCCGGGCCGGATCAGCGCAGCGCGTCGCCGCCGAGCGTGTCGAACACGCCGCCCTTGGCGGTGGCGGTGCTCGGCAGGCCGCTGGAGAGGCCAAGCCCCTGCGAGACCGCGCCCTGCGGCGGGGGACCGGCCGGGCCGCCCTTCTCCTGCATGGCCGCCGCCTGGCAGACCTTGTCGCGGATCGAGGCCACGCTGCCGCCATTCTCCTTGAGGCCCTTGATGGCCTCGTCGGGAACGCCGCATTTCGACTTGTTGGCGACCAGGTAATTGTAGAATTTCTGCTGCGACGTGACGAAGTTGCGGAACAGCGGGCACAACTCGGAAGCCGGCATCTTCTTGCTCGCCGCCTTGCGCAGCACTTCGTTGCGGCTTTCGAGGTCGCCGCGCAGCTTGGTCACCTGGGTCTGGCAGTCATTCATGTCGGCCGCGCTCGGGCCGGCGGGCGCGGCGCCACCCGGCGCCATGCCGGGGCCGCCCAGACCGGGCATCGCGCCGGGCACCGCGCCCGGCATGGCCGGCGCGGCGCCAAATCCGTCACCACCGCCGAAACCGGGCGATACCATGATGGAGGAGGACGGCCCGCTCATCGGGGCGGGTGTCGCCACGGGGGCCGTCGCCGGAGCCGCGGTCGGGGTCGCCGGGGCGGGCGCCGGCGCGGCGCTGTCGGTGCTGGTCGCGTCCGTATTGGCCGGCGCGCCGATCCACTGGGCAGCCGCCGGCCCGGCGCACAGCGCGGCGAGCAGGGCGCCGGTGAGCAGGGCAGCGGGCAGATGGCGCGTGGCGCGCTCGGGATATGTCGACCGTCTCATGGAGCCTTCCGCTCGTGCAGACTTCGTGACCCAGCGTGATACAGAGGCCCCGAGGATTGGGCAATATCACGGCGGGGCGCGCGCATTAGCACGTCTCCTCAGGGTGTCGCCAAGCCATATTGGGTGCCGATACGTCCTTCTGTGCGCTATATACGGTCAAATCATGGCCCGCCCCGACACCGACACCCCCGACCAGCCCTATGATTTCCGTGCCCAGCGCCTTTTCGTCGAGGCGCCACTCGGCGCGGACGAGATCGTGCGGCTCGACCGCGAGCGGGCGCATTACGTCGCCGACGTGATCCGCCTGCCCGTCGGCGGGCACATCCATCTGTTCAACGGGCGCGACGGCGAATGGCGCGCGGTGCGCGAGGCCGGCGGCAAGCGCGAGGCGGTGCTGCGCTGCGAGGCGCGGCTGCGGGCGCAGTCCCCCCTGCCCGATCTCGATTACTGCTTCGCCCCGCTCAAGCACGCCCGGCTCGACTACATGGTGCAGAAGGCGGTGGAGATGGGTGCCGGCCGGCTCCAGCCGGTGATGACCCAGCACACCCAGGCGACGCGGGTGAACACCGAGCGGATGCACGCCAATGTGATCGAGGCGGCCGAGCAATGCGGCATCCTCGCCCCGCCGGTGGTGCTGGAGCCGCTGAACTTCACCCGCTGGCTGGCCGGGCTGGAAGCGGGGCGCACCCTCATCTTCTGCGACGAGGCGGCGCCGCTCGCCGATCCCCTCGCCCCGCTGCGCGCTGTGGTGGACGGCCCGCTCGCCGTGCTGATCGGCCCGGAAGGCGGTTTCGACCATGCCGAGCGCCGCCAGCTTCAGGCACGGCCGGGCACGCTGGTGCTCTCTCTCGGCCCGCGCATCCTGCGCGCCGACACCGCCGCCGTGGCCGCCCTCGCCCTGATCGAGGCCGCCCGGCAAGCCCGCGCGGCCGGCTGAGAAATGCTTAGATACTGACAATTACGTAATAGTTCCGCGCTGTCTTGAAATTTTATAATAAAACAGCGGGATAATACGGAATAGATGCCAGTCACATTCCGGTCTCACTTCTCCACCATCTAGGCGCCGGGAGGCGGCGGACTGATTCTGCGCCGGCTAAGCTGCGCATAGTCGCCGGATCCTTGATTTTCCGTGGAGACGGACGCCATGTCAGAAGATTACCGCATCGGCATCGAGGAAGAATATTTCATCGTCGACGGCGCCACCAAGAGCGTGCTGCGGCGCATGCCGACCGCTTTCATGGACAAGGCGCGCGACGCGCTGGGCGAGCGCGTCTCCGGCGAGATGTTGCAGTCGCAGATCGAGGTGATGAGCCGCCCGCATATCAGCGCCGCCGAGGCGAAGACCGAGCTGAGCGCCCTGCGGCGCACGCTGGCCGACGTGGCCGCGGGATTCGACCTGTCCTTCCTCGCCTCTGGCACGCACCCGACCGCCTCCTGGCAGGGCAGCAAGCGCGCGCCGACGCACCGTTATGACGGGGTGATGCACGACCTGCAGATGCTCGGCGAGCGCAACATGCTGTGCGGCCTGCATGTACATGTCGAGCTGCCGGACCCGGACACGCGCATCGACGTGATGCGCCGCATCCTGCCCTTCCTGCCGGTCTTCGTTGCCCTCTCGACCTCGTCGCCGTTCTGGGAATCCAAGCGCACCGGGCTGATGGGCTACCGCCTCGCCGCCTATGACGAGCTGCCGCGCACCGGCCTGCCGGAGCTGTTCGAGAGCGCCAAGGACTATCAGGACTATATCGACGCGCTGGTGGCGGCGCGGGCGATTCGCGATTCGAGCTATGTTTGGTGGACCATCCGCCCCTCGCAGAAGCAGCCGACGCTGGAGCTGCGCGCGCCCGACAGCTGCACGCGGGTGGAGGATTCCGTCGCCATCGCCGCGCTGTACCGGGCGCTGGTGCGCCATCTCGTGCGCAACCCGAAGGTCAATGCCGGCATTGACGCGGTGGAGCGTGCCATTGCCGCGGAGAACAAGTGGCGCGCCCAGCGCTACGGCATCCATGGCAGCTTCGTCGATCGCAGCGCCCGGCAGGCCGTGCCGGTGGCGCAGGCGGTGGAAACGCTGATCGACATGGTGACGGATGACGCGCAGGCGCTGGGCAGCCGGCAGGAGCTGGAGCACCTGCGCACCATTCTGAATGGCGGCACCAGCGCCGACATCCAGATCGCCGTCTATCAGGAAGCCGCGCACCGCACCGGCGACCGCACGCAGGCGCTGCGGGCGGTGACGACCTGGCTCACCCACGCCTCCGCGCAATAGGGCCACGGGGGTCGCGGGCGGGCGCGCGCAACGGAGCCTGCGGGGGTGCCGATTGCATCGGCGCATTTACCATCCGGCATCGGTGATTAGCGCGATTTGCGTCGTCCGTCCGCCTGTGTATGGTCGCGCGCCTTTATGCCCTGCCCCGCCGGAGTCCCCATGGCGCGCGACCAGATCGACACCCAGCCTATCGAGAGCCGCGACGAACTCGTCGCCTGGCTGGCAGCCGGCTGCAAGGACACCAGCCAGTTCCGTATCGGCACCGAGCACGAGAAATTCCCCTTCACGCTGAAGGGCCATGACCCTGTCCCCTATGAGGGGCCGACCGGCATCCGCGCGCTGCTCGAGGGCATGCAGGCGCTCAATGGCTGGGAACCGATCATGGAGGGCGAGGCCATCATCGGGCTCGCCGATACGGTGGGCGGCGGGGCGATCTCGCTGGAACCGGGCGGGCAGTTCGAACTGTCCGGCGCGCCGCTGAAGACCATTCACGAGACCTGCGCCGAGGTGAACGGCCATCTCGAACAGGTGCGCGCCGTCGCCACGCCCTTCGGCTTCGGCTTCCTTGGCCTCGGCATGAGCCCGAAATGGACCCGTGCGGAAACGCCGGTGATGCCCAAGGGCCGTTACAAGATCATGGCGAACTACATGCCGAAGGTCGGCACGCACGGCCTCGACATGATGTTCCGCACCTGTACCGTGCAGGTGAATCTCGACTTCGCCTCGGAAGCCGACATGGTGAAGAAGCTGCGCGTGGGCCTCGCCCTCCAGCCCATCACCACCGCGCTCTTCGCCAATTCGCCGTTCACGGAAGGCAAGCCGAACGGCTTCCTGTCCTTCCGCTCGGAAATCTGGCGCGACACCGACAAGAATCGCACGGGCATGCTGCCCTTCGCCTTCGAGGAGGGCATGGGCTTCGAGCGTTACGTCGACTACGCGCTCGACGTGCCGATGTATTTCATCAAGCGCGGCGACACCTATATCGACGTCGCCGGCTCCTCCTTCCGCGACCTCCTGGCCGGGCGCCACCCGGCGGTGCCGGGCGAGACCGCGACGGTGTCGGACTGGGCCAACCACCTCTCGACCATCTTCCCCGAGGTGCGGCTGAAGCGTTACCTCGAAATGCGCGGCGCCGATGGCGGGCCGTGGCGCAATCTGTGCGCCCAGCCGGCGCTGTGGACCGGCATCTATTACGACACGGCCGCGCTCGATGCGGCGTGGGAGCTCTGCAAGAGCTGGAACGCGGAAGACCGCCAGGCGCTGCGCGATGCCGTGCCCCGGCTCGGCTACAAGGCCGAGGTGGCCGGCCGTCCGGTGCTGGATGTGGCGCGCGACATGGTCGCCATCGCCCGCGCCGGCCTTGCCCGCCGCGACTACCGCGACAGCCAGGGGCGGGACGAGACCCGCTTCCTCACGCCGCTGGACGAGAGCCTCGCCGCCGGCCGCACGCCGGCTGAGGAGTTGCTCGCCCGCTATGAGGGGCCGTGGCAGCGCTCGGTCGAGCCGATCTTCGACGAACTGGCCTATTGAGCCGGGAGGGCCGAGGCGAGCATGGGAGCCGCGCGCTCCCGTGCCGGGACACGCGCCCCGTATGGAAGGCCCGCCCGGCCGCCGGCTATCCGCCCTGCTCGCTTTGAGCAGGATCAAGGTTCGGCTGCACGCACTGGTTTAATGCTTCCCCATCGTCCGCCGGGTTTCCCATCGGGACCGGCGCCCGTTTGCCTCAACGCCGAGGCGCGCGGCGCTGGATGGGGCCCGGACACCCTCGGACGACCCTTGAAGGCCCCGGGCGCCGCGTCTCAGCACGCCCTCGCCGGTGACGCGGCACCTTGCGGGACGCTTCAATCTCAAGCCGGCGGGCGGGCCGGCTCACCTCAGGCGGGCGCGAGCCCGCCTTTTCCTTTTGGGGGGCGCCTCAGCAATCATCGGCACGCGATCCGAGATCGACCTGCGGCCGTCCGGCATGACGGGCACTCAGTGCCGGCCACCACAAACGTCATCCCGGCCGGAGCGAAGCGCAGAGCCGGGATCGTGGGCCACTCCAAGGCGCGCGTAAAAGACACCGTGGCCAACGGCCCGGCGGCCGAAGACATCGCGGCACGCGATCCCGGATCGGCCTGCGGCCGTCCGGGATGACGGGAAGGGATGGCGGCCGTCCGGGATGACAGCGAGGGACGACGGCGAGGCCCCTCACTCCGCCGCGATGGCGGCTTCGGAGATGTTGTCGAGGCCCTGGATGATGTGGTTGGCGAGCGCGTCGGCCAGCGGGGAGACCTCGTGCCGGTTGCGCACCAGCCCGATGCGGCAGGGCGCCAGCGCCGGAAAGCCTTCCGCCGGGCCGAGCACCCGCATCCCCGGACGCAGGCCCGATTCCGGCAGCACCGAAATGGCAAGGCCCGAGAGCACGGCGGCGGAGACGGCGGTGGAATTCGACGAGGTGTAGAGGATGCGGAAGGGGCGGCCGACCGCCTGCAGCATCGAGATCGCCTCCTGCCGCCAGTTGCAGCTCTGCCGGCCGAGCGCCAGCGGGATGGGCGTGTCGAGATGGACGGAGTGGCGGGTCGAGCCGACCCAAAGAAGCTGCTCGCGCCGGATGATCTCGGTATCGCGGTTCAGCGTCTCGCAATCGGTGATGATGGCGAGGTCGAGATCGCCGGTGTCGATGCGATCCACCAGATCACTGGAGGGATCGCAGACGACGGTGAGCTCGACATTGCAATGGGTGTGGGAGAATCGCGCCATGATCTCCGGCAGATAGCGGTCGGCGTAATCATCGGGCACGCCGAGGCGCACGCGGCCGGAGAGTTCCGCCGAAGCGAGGCTCGCCACCGCCTCATTGTTCAGCTTGACGATGCGGCGGGCGTAATCGAGCAGCCGCTCGCCCTCATCGGTGAGGCGCGAGGCGCGGCCATCACGGGCGAAGATGGGTTTGCCGACCCGCTCCTCCAGCCGCTTCATCTGCATGGAGACGGCGGACTGGGTCTTGTGGACGACATCAGCGGCTTTCGTGAAACTCCCGGTTTCAGCGATAGCAATGAATGTTCTTAATTGATCAATATCGAGCAACACCGACATGGGAGCGCCTCTGAGCGGGTACCATCAATCAGAATGATAACTCGGATGAAAAACATTCGCTAGTGTGATTGATGGCGCCGCGACATAACACTGTTGCCGCGAACGGAGAGCGTCGAGATCGGGTGGGCGACAGGCTCATCACCCTTTCTTATCACCCAGCGCTCTCGCTGCGCGGCCGACAGATGGAGAGGAAGATGTCGTATATCGGCGAAGTTCGCAGGTCCGCCTTCGCGTCATTCGGCGCCGCCGCAGCCACCGGGCTCATCGGCGCCGTCATGGGTAGCTTCAAGTTCATCACGGCGGTGGCGCGCCGCCGTCACCTGATCCAGCTCGGTGAGTTCGACGACCGGATGCTCAGCGATATCGGCCTCACGCGGGCCGATCTGCGCGACGCCGCGTCCGGCCCGCTCTGGCAGGACCCGACCTCGGTGCTGGTGGTCCGCTCGGTCGAGCGCCGGGCCAGCCGCCGGGTCGCCGCGCGCGGAAATTTGTCGATCGGTGCCGCCAAACGCGGCCGCGACGACCTGATCTCCTGCGAATGAGTGTGCAGCCCATTCGGAGGATTACCGGCGGCATCGACCCCCTCGTGTCGCCGACTTGAAGCCCGCTGGTTCGTCCAGCGGGCTTTTTTTATTGGTGCAGCCTTGCAGCCCGGAAAGCCCGACCTTGCAGCCACGCGGATGCGCGCGGCGCCTCTTGGGTCCATATGGGGGATGTCGGCATCGGAGCCGGCAGGAAGGCGCGGACCATGGCACAGCATCTCGAATTCGGCCTCGACACTTTTGGCGACGTGACGCGCGGGGCGGATGGCGCGCCGCTCTCGCACGCGCAGGTGATCCGCGATCTCGTCGAGCAGGCGCAGCTCGCCGATGAGGTGGGGCTCGATTTCTTCGGCGTCGGCGAGCATCACCGCGACGATTTCGCGGTCTCCGCTCCCGAAGTGGTGCTGGCCGGCATCGCCACCAAGACCAGCCGCATCCGCCTCGGCTCGGCGGTGACGGTGCTGTCCTCCGACGACCCGATCCGCGTCTTCCAGCGCTTCGCCACCGTGGACGCGCTGTCGAACGGACGCGCCGAGGTGATCCTCGGGCGCGGCTCCTTCACCGAATCCTTTCCGCTCTTCGGCTTCGAGCTGAAGGACTATGAGACGCTGTTCTCCGAGAAGCTCGATCTGTTCGCCGCGCTGGCGCGCGACAACAGCACGCCGGGCGGCGTCACCTGGCAGGGCTCGATCCGCCCGCCGCTGAAGGGCCAGCACGTCTTCCCCCCGACCGAGAGCGGTACGCTCAAGACCTGGATCGGCGTCGGCGGCAGCCCGGAATCGGTGGTGCGCGCGGCGCGCTATGGCCTGCCGCTGATGCTCGCCATCATCGGCGGCAATCCCGCCCGCTTCGCGCCCTATGTCGATCTCTACCAGCGTGCCACCACCCAGCTCGGCGGCACGCTGCAGCCGATCGGCGTGCATTCGCATGGCTACATCGCCGAGACGGACGCGGCGGCGCACGAGGAATTCTTCGCTGACTACAAGGTGATGCATGACCGGATCGGGCGCGAGCGCGGCTGGCCGGCCTATGGCCGCGACGCCTTCGAGCACGAGATTTCGCACGGCTCGCTTTATCTCGGCTCGCCGGAGACGGTGGCGCGCAAGATCGCCAAGACAGCGCGGACGCTCGGCCTGTCGCGCTTCGAGCTGAAATACAGCGCCGGCCCGCTGCCGCAGGCGCGCCTGCTGCGCTCCATCGAGCTCTATGGCCGCGAGGTCGCCCCGCGCGTGCGCGAGCTTCTGGCGCAGGAGACGGTGGAGGCGTGAGCTCCCGGCGACGTCATCCCGGAACGGCCGCCAGGCCGTATCCGGGATCGCGTCGTGAAGTGGCACGCGATCCAAGCGGCGCGCCGTCATCCCCGGGCTTGGCCCGGAGATCCACGACTTACCTTGCGCCCAACTCATCATCAAAAGGCATGGATGCCCGGGCCAAGCCCGGGCATGACGGCGTTCTTGGGGGCCCCGTCGGGATCATCTCCCAAAGAGCCGGCACGCCTCACACGTTGAGCAGCAGGAATTCGCGCTCCCAGGGCGAGATCACCCGCATGAAGGTGTCGAACTCGGTCTGCTTCACCGCCGTGTAGGTTTTCACGAAGGACGGGCCGAGCACGGTGGCGATCTCTTCCGAATATTGCAGCGCCGCCACCGCTTCCAACAGCCCGCGCGGCAGCTCGAAATCGAGGCCCTTGGCGTCGGATTCGAGCGGCTCGGTCGGGCGCAGGCCCTCGACGAGGCCGAGATAGCCGCAGGCCAGAGACGCCGCGATGACGAGATAGGGGTTGGCGTCGGAGGACGGCACCCGGTTCTCGACACGCCGCGCCGCCGGCGAGGACGGCGGCACGCGCAGGCCGGCCGTGCGGTTGTCATAGCCCCACTGCACGTTGATCGGCGCCATCGAATCGCGCGTCAGCCGGCGGTAGGAGTTCACGTAAGGCGCGAGGATCGACATCACCGCCGGCAGATAGCGCTGCTGGCCGGCGATGAAGGAGAAGAACTCCGGCGTCGGGTCGCCATCCTTGTCGGAGAAGATGTTCTTGCCGGTCTGCGCATCCACGATGGACTGGTGGATGTGCATGGCCGAGCCCGGCTCGTCGGCGATGGGCTTGGCCATGAAGGTGGCGTAGATCTTGTGCGCCAGCGCCGCCTCGCGGATCGTGCGCTTGAACAGGAACACCTGGTCGGCCAGGGCGATGGGATCGCCATGGAGCAGGTTGATTTCCATCTGCGCCGCGCCGTCCTCATGGATCAGCGTGTCGATCTCGAGGCCCTGCGCCTCCGAATAGTCGTACATGTCCTCGAACAGGGCGTCGAATTCGTTCACCGCCTGGATCGAATAGGACTGGCGGCCGATCTCCGGCCGGCCGGAGCGGCCGATCGGCGGCTTCAGCGGGTAGTCGGCATCGACATTGGGCTCGACGAGATAGAACTCGATCTCGGGCGCCACGACGGCCTTCCAGCCCTTCTTGGCGTAGAGCTCGACGACGTTCTTCAGCACCTGGCGGGGGGCCAGCTCCACCGGGCGCCCGTCGCGGTGATAGGCGTCGTGGATGATCTGCGCCGTCGGGTCGGTCGCCCAGGGGACGATGGCCAGCGTGGAGAAATCGGGCTCCATGACGAGGTCGCTGTCGACCACGACGGAGTCCACGAGGTTGTCATAGGGCGGGTAGTCCCCGGAAATCGTCTGGAAGAACACCGAGAGCGGCAGGTTCATCACCGGGCCGGACAGGAACTTCGACACCGGCATGATCTTGCCGCGTCCGACGCCGGCGAGGTCCGGCACCGCACATTCGATCTCGGTGATTCCGCGTGCGGCCATCCAGGCCTTGGCTTCCTCGAGCGAGGAAACGCCGCGGGTGGACGTGACGGCGTCCGTGTCGGGACGCTTCTTCTTGGCCATGATTCACCATCCTGATGCGCTTTCTGCGCCTGTAAGAGGCAACCATGCCCCTGCAAGCGCCGTCAAGGCGGCGCGCGCGAGGAAGCGCACTGCTCGTTTACGGGCATGGTAAAATTGTTCGCATTGTGCCGTTGAGCCGCCGCACGAAGCCGGATAGCGTCGAGACAAAGCCGGCGCGACCGGCGGGGAAAACGGGGCCAAGCATGAGCACAGGCGTCGCCGACAAGACGCAGAAGACCATCGGGGGCATCCGCCGCAAATTCGCCCCCTGGACCGACCCGCAGGCCACCCCGCTCATCCGCTACCAGAACGTGACCAAGCGCTTCGGCGAGTTCGTGGCGATCGACAATCTCTCGCTCGACATTTACGAGCGCGAATTCTTCGCCCTGCTCGGCCCGTCCGGCTGCGGCAAGACCACGCTGATGCGCATGCTCGCCGGCTTCGAGGAGCCGACCAGCGGCCAGATCACCCTCGCCGGGCACGATCTCGTCGGCACGCCGCCCTATAAGCGGCCGGTCAACATGATGTTCCAGTCCTACGCGCTGTTCCCGCATATGACGGTGTGGGACAACATCGCCTTCGGCCTGCGCCAGGACGGCATGGCCAAGGACGCGGTGGCGCACCGCGTCGAGGAAATGCTGAAGCTGGTGAAGCTCGGCCAGTTCGCCAAGCGCAAGCCGCACCAACTCTCCGGCGGCCAGCGCCAGCGCGTGGCGCTTGCCCGCTCGCTCGCCAAGCGCCCGAAGGTGCTGCTGCTCGACGAACCGCTCGGCGCGCTCGACAAGAAGCTGCGCGAGGAGACCCAGTTCGAGCTCATGGACATCCAGATGGAGCTCGGCATGACCTTCCTGATCGTGACCCACGATCAGGAAGAGGCCATGACGGTCGCCGACCGCATCGCGGTGATGAACCATGGCAAGCTGGTGCAGGTGTCCCCGCCGGCGGTGATGTATGAGCAGCCGGCCTCGCGCTATGTCGCGGAATTCGTCGGCGACGTGAACATTCTCGACGCCGTCGTGGAAACCATCGAGCCTCACCTCATCACGCTGCGCTGCCCCTCGGTGCCGGACATGCGCTTCAAGGTGGCGCAGGAATGCCCGGCCCGCGTCGGCGACAGCGTGTCGCTCGCCTTCCGCCCGGAGAAGCTGCGCGTCGAGCTCGACCCGCCGGCCGATCCCACGGTGAACTGCCTCACCGGCACGATCTGGGACATCGGCTATCTCGGCGACCTGTCGATCTACCATGTGGAGCTGCCCAATGGTCAGCGCGTGAAGGCGGCGAAGCCCAACCTCACCCGCATGGTCGAACGGCCGATCTCCTGGGAAGACAAGGTCTATGTCTCCTTCGCGCCGGATGCCGGCGTGGTGCTGACGAGCTGAGGGGACCATCATGGCGGACAAGGCAAGGGGGCGCTGGCTGGTTCTCGCCATCCCCTATCTCTGGCTCGTGGCGCTGTTCCTCGTCCCCTTCCTGATCGTCTTCAAGATCAGCCTGTCGCAGGACGCCATCGCTCAGCCGCCCTATGTGCCGACCTTCGACCTCGCGGCCGGATGGGACGCCTTCAAGGACGCCTTCAGCGAGCTATCCTTCGACAATTACGGCTATGTGCTGAGCTGGGATAACGACTTCATCGAGGCCTATGGCTCCAGCCTCTGGATCGCCGGCGTCTCGACCGTGATGCTGCTGCTCGTCGGCTATCCCATCGCCTACGCCATGGCGCGGGCGCCGAAATCCATCCGCCCGACGCTGCTGATGCTGGTGATCCTGCCGTTCTGGACCTCCTTCCTCATCCGCGTCTATGCGTGGATCGGCATCCTCTCGCCGGAGGGGCTGCTGAACCAGCTTCTGTTCGCGCTCGGGCTGATCGACGAGCCGCTGCAGATCCTCGCCACCGACACGGCGGTCTATATCGGCATCGTCTATTCCTACCTGCCCTTCATGATCCTGCCGCTCTATTCGGCGCTGGAGAAGATGGACGAGACGCTCTTGGAAGCCGCCGCGGATCTCGGCTGCCCGCCCTTCGCCGCCTTCTGGAAGATCACCTGGCCGCTCTCGCTGCCGGGCGTGTTCGCCGGCTGCCTGCTCTGCTTCATCCCGGCGGTGGGCGAGTTCGTCATCCCCGACCTGCTGGGCGGCTCCGACACGCTGATGATCGGCAAGGTGCTGTGGACCGAATTCTCGGTGAACCGCTCCTGGACGGTGTCCTCGGCGGTGGCGGTGCTGCTCCTGATGGTGCTGGTGATCCCCATCGTGTTCTACCAGAACGTCCAGGCCCGCGAGATGGAGAAGCGTTGATGAGAAAAGGCCTCTCCTGGTTCAACGTCACCTCCATCGTGCTCGGCTTCGCCTTCCTCTATCTGCCGATCCTGCTCTTGGTGATCTACTCCTTCAACGCCTCGCGCATGGTGACCGTGTGGGCGGGCTTCTCGACCCACTGGTATGTCCAGCTGTTCCAGAACGAGCAGCTGCTCGACGCCGCCTGGGTGACGCTGCGCGTTGCCTTCATCACCGCGAGCGTCGCCACCGTGCTCGGCACGCTGGCGGCCATCGCGCTCACCCGCTACGGGCGCTTCTACGGCCGCACGCTGTTCTCCGGCATGGTCTATGCGCCGCTGGTGATGCCGGAAGTCATCACCGGCCTGTCGCTGCTGCTGCTCTTCGTCGCCGTCAGCATCGACCGCGGCTTCTGGACCATCACGCTGGCGCACATCACCTTCACCATGTGCTTCGTCTCGGTGGTGGTGCAGTCGCGCCTCGTCACCTTCGACCGCTCGCTTGAGGAAGCCGCGCTCGATCTTGGCTGCCCGCCGTTCAAGACCTTCTTCGTCATCACCCTGCCGATCATCCTGCCGGCGGTGGTGTCGGGCTGGATGCTGGCCTTCACCCTGTCGCTGGACGATCTGGTCATCGCCAGCTTCACCACCGGTCCCGGCGCGACCACGCTGCCCATGCGCATCTATTCCCAGGTGCGCCTTGGCGTGACGCCGGAGATCAACGCCGCCTGCACCATCCTCATCGCCATCGTCACCGTGGTGGTGATCTTCGCCTCCATCCTGACCAAGCGGCAGGAGATCGAGCGGCAGAAGGCGGAGCGGCTGGCGGCGGCGGGATAAGAACCGCCGCATCGCTCCAGACTCACTGAGACGGCGGCGCGCTATTGATACATTATATCTTTTAGGATAGCGTCCCCTCGGTCGCGTCGGCGATGTGACGCGGGTGGGGAGGCATGAGACGGCACCAGCCTAGGGTGCTTGACGATGCGCCCCCTCTACGTGTCAGATCGACCCGATCGAGGTTCTCCGGGTGTTCGCGCCCGGAGCTAAGAGGGAACCCGGTGCGGCGCTCTGCGCCAAGACCGGGGCTGCCCCCGCAACTGTAAGCGGCGAGCCCTCCACCCATCGTCCACTGGCGCGTCAGCGCCGGGAAGGCCGGGTGGAGCCAGCGTTGACCCGCGAGCCAGGAGACCTGCCTCGAATCGCGAACCACCATTCGGGCGGGGTGCTCCGAAGGTTGCTGGCCATGCGCGGGCCCGAAAGGCAGCGCGGGCGCTGGTGCCCTTTGCGCGGCTCGTCTTCCTGACCAGGAAGCGACAACATGTTCAGAACGAATTCCAGCAATCTCCGCCGGTCCCTGCGGGCCGGCCTTCTGGCGCTCGGCCTTCTCGCCGGCCTCGGCCTGCCCGAGGCGGGCATGGCCGGCACCACCTACCCGCTGACGCTGGAGAATTGCGGCGCCAAGGTGGTGATCAACCACGCCCCGCAGCGCGTCGTCAGCATCGGCCAGGCGCAGACCGAAATCCTCTACGCGCTCGGCCTTGGCGACCGCGTGGTCGCCAGCGCGCTGTGGTTCAGCCCGGTCGCCAAGCCCTATGAGGCGGTGAACGCCAAGGTGAAGCGCCTTGCCGACAATGATCCGAGCTTCGAGGCGGTGGTCGGGCAGGAGCCGGACCTCGTGGTCGCCATGTATGAATGGCACATCGGCCCCAATGGCATCATCGGCAAACGCAGCCGCTTCGACGCGGTGAAGGTGCCGGTCTATGTCTCGCCCACCGACTGCGTCGGCAAGGACAATAGCGGGGCCGGCGACGGCGTGCGCACGCAGATGTACACGACCGAGCTGCTCTACCGGAACATCCGCGAATTCGGCGCCATCTTCGACGTCTCCGACCGCGCGGAAACGCTCATCGCGGAACTCAAGGCCCGCGAGGCGGCGGCGGTGCGCGCGGTCGCGGGATTGAAGGCGAAGAACCTGTCCATGGCGGTCTGGTTCTCCAGCAAGGACATCAAAGGCGACGCCTTCCTCGCCGGCAAGAATGGCGTACCGGCCTATCTGATGGCCGAGATCGGCGCGCGCAACATCATCACCACCGAGGAGGAATGGCCGCTGGTCGGCTGGGAGACCATCGCCGCCAGCAATCCCGATGTCCTCGTGCTGGTGAAGATGGACCGCCGCCGCTTCCCCGCCGACGCCATCGAAGCCAAGCTGAACTTCCTCAAGACCGATCCGGTCGCCAGCCAGCTCGCCGCGGTAAAGAACAACCGCATCGTCATCGTCGATGTCGGCGCCACACGGCCCGGCATGGACACGGTGGACGGGCTGGAAGCCATCGCCACGGCGGTGCAGGGCTTCGGTCTCAGCCATTGAGCCATCTGGTCGTAGGGCCCAATTGGCCGGCGCGGATTGCCGTCGCCGGCCTCGCCGCCATCGCGCTGGTGCTCGCCGTCGCGCTGGCGGTAAGCGTCGGTGAGATGCCGATCCCGCTTTCCGTCGCCCTCAAGGCGCTCGGCAACGGGCTGTTCGATCTCGGCTTTCCGGTCGGGGCGATCCAGCAGGGGGTGATCTTCGAGTACCGGCTGAGCCGGGCGCTGATGGCCGCGCTGTGCGGCGGCGCGCTGGCGCTCTCGGGCGCCATCCTGCAGGCGCTGCTGCGCAACCCGCTGGCCGAGCCCTATATTCTCGGCGTCTCGGCCGGGGCCTCCACCGGGGCGGTCTGCGTGATGATCCTCGGCCTCGGCGGGGCGACGCTCGGCGTGTCCGGCGGGGCCTTTCTCGGCTCGGTCGCCGCGCTCGGCCTTGTCGGCCTGCTGGCCGCCGGGGCGGGCGGGGCGAGCGACCGGGTGATCCTGGCCGGCGTCGCCGGCTCGCAGCTGTTCAACGCCGCCACCGCCACCATCGTCACCACGCTCGCCAGCGCCGAGCAGGCGCGGGGGGTGATGTTCTGGCTACTGGGCAATTTCGGCGGGGTGCGCTGGCCCGATCTCTGGGTCGCCGCGCCGGTGGCGCTGGCCGGCTTTGTCATCTGCATGGTCCACGCCAAGGCGCTCGACGCCTTCGCCTTCGGCGCGGATGCGGCGGCCTCGCTCGGCATCGCGGTCACCCGCGTGCGGCTGGTGCTGCTCGCCACCACCGCGCTGCTGACCGCCACCATGGTCGCCATCGTCGGCACGGTCGGCTTTGTCGGGCTGGTCATCCCCCATGCCGCGCGCTTCCTCGTCGGCCCCGGCCATGCCCGGCTGCTGCCGGCCTGCCTCGTCATCGGCGCGGTGTTCATGATCCTCGCCGATGTGCTCTCGCGCATCCTGGTGCCGCAGCAGATCCTGCCCATTGGCGTGGTGACCGCACTGGTCGGCGCGCCGGCCTTCGCCATCATCCTCCACCGCGCGAGGCGCAAGGCATGACCCTCGCGACGCATGAGGTGCGCTGGAGCGCCGGCGGCAAGCTGATCGTCGACGGGGTGAGCCTTGAGGTCGCGCCGAACCGGGTGCTCGGCCTGATCGGCCCCAATGGCTCGGGCAAATCCAGCCTGCTGCGCCTGCTCTGCCGGCTGCGCAAGGTGACGAGCGGCGTGGTCACGCTGGACGGGCGGGACATTGGCGAGCTCGGCCGTCGCGACCTGTCCCGCCGCCTCGCCTTTGTCGAGCAGCAGGCGGCGACCGAGGTGGCGCTGACGGTCTGCGACGTGGTGCGGCTCGGGCGCACCCCGCACCGGGGGGCCTTCGCCGCCTGGAGCGCGCGCGACGAGGCGGCGGTTGAGGCCGCACTGGCCCGCGTCGGCCTCACCGAGCGGCATGACCAGTTCTGGCACACTCTGTCCGGCGGCGAGCGCCAGCGGGTACATATCGCCCGCGCCCTGGCGCAGGAGCCGCGCGAGCTGATCCTGGATGAGCCGACCAACCATCTCGACATCCAGCACCAGCTCGGCATCCTCGCGCTGGTGCGGCGGCTGGGCCTCACCTGCATCGTGGCGCTGCACGACCTCAACCTCGCCGCGCTGTTCTGCGACCGCATCGGCGTGCTGTCGGGCGGACGCCTCGTCGCCTGCGGCCCGCCGGCCGAGGTGCTGACCCCCGCCCTCATCCGCGAGGTGTTCGGGGTGGAGGTGGCGATCCGCGAGGGCGCGCAGGGGCGCCGTTACATCGACTATGTGCTGGACGAGCCCCTGCCAGATGGGCGCTAGACACCCGCCAACACGGCGCCGGGGGACATGGGTGGAGCCTCGCCCCCGCGCGTCCTCGCCCCTGCTATAGTCGCGCACGAGCCGCGCCCCCGAATCGCCGGCCCCGCCACACTGGACCCGCCATGCCCCTGCGCCTTCTGCCCTCCACCCTGGTCGACCGCATCGCGGCAGGCGAGGTGGTGGAGCGCCCGGCGGCGGCGCTGAAGGAGATCGTCGAGAACGCGCTCGACGCCGGCGCCACCCGCATCGAGATCGTCATCGACGGCGGCGGGCGGCGGCTTCTGCGCGTCACCGATGACGGCTCGGGCATGGATGCCGAGGAACTGGCGCTCGCGGTGGAGCGCCACGCCACCTCCAAGCTCGACAGCGAAGACCTGCTCACCATCGCCACGCTCGGCTTTCGCGGCGAGGCGCTGCCTTCCATTGGCGCGGTGGCGCGGCTGTCCATCACCAGCCGCCCGCGCGGCGCGGACAGCGCGCACGAAATCCGCGTCGAGGGCGGGGTGAAGGGGCCGGTGAAGCCCGCCGCGCTCGGCCATGGCACGCGGGTGGAGGTGCGCGACCTGTTCTTCGCCACCCCGGCGCGGCTGAAATTCCTGAAATCCGAGCGCGCGGAAACAGCGGCGGCCGTGGATGCGGTGCGGCGCCTCGCGCTCGCCCGCCCCGAGGTCGGCTTTACCCTGGTCACCGATGACCGGGCGCCGCTCACCTGGCCCGCCCGCAGCGCGGACCCCGCCGGGCGCCGCGCCCGCATCGCCGATGTGCTCGGCCATGAGGTCGGGCAGAACGCGCTCGACATTGACGGACGGCGCGAGGGTGCCCGGCTCGCCGGCCTTGCCGGGCTGCCGACCTTCTCCAAGGCCAACTCTCTGTCGCAGTACCTGTTCGTTAATGGCCGGCCGGTGCGCGACAAGCTGCTGATCGGCGCCATCCGCGCGGCTTACGCCGACCTCCTGCCCTCCGACCGGCACCCGGTGACGGCGCTGTTCCTCGATCTCGACCCGCGCGAGGTCGATGTGAACGTGCACCCGGCCAAGACCGAGGTGCGCTTTCGCGACCCCGGCCTCATCCGCGCGCTGATCGTGCGCACGCTGATGGACGCGCTCACTTTGGCGGTGCCGCGCACCGCCACGACCGCCGCCGACCGGCTGGCACAGTTCGCCCGCGCCGACACCATGGACGGCTACCGCCCGCAGCCCCGGCCGGGCAATTATGACTGGACCCGCTCCTGGGCCGCGCCCGAGGGGGCCTCGAACAACGCGCCCACTGGTTTCAATGAGTCACCCGCCCGCTTCGATTTCGGCGGAAACACGAGCGGCGGGCTGGCGCTCGACCTCGCCCCGCAGGCCGATGCGCGGGCGGCGCATCTTCCCGCATCGCCGGATTTGATGGAGCGCCCGCTCGGCGCGGCGCGGGCGCAGCTGCACGAGACCTACATCATCGCCCAGACCCGCGAGGGCGTGGTGGTGATCGACCAGCACGCCGCCCATGAGCGCATCGTCTATGAGAAGCTCAAGGCCGCCATGGCGCGCGACGGCCTAACCCGGCAGATGCTGCTGGTGCCGCTGGTGGTCGATCTCGACCCAGCCGAGGCCGCGCGCCTCGCCGAGCGCGCGGAGGCGCTGGAGAAGCTCGGCCTCGTCATCGAACCCTTCGGTCCCGGTGCGCTCTTGGTGCGCGAGGTGCCGGCGCTGCTGGGGGATGCGGATGTACCGGCGCTGGTGCGCGAGCTCGCCGAGCATGCGGCCGAGTGGGACGACGCGCTGCCGCTCGAGCGGCGGCTCTTACACGTCGCCGCCACCATGGCCTGCCACGGCTCGGTGCGCGCCGGCCGGCGGCTGCGGGTGGAGGAGATGAACGCGCTTCTGCGCGAGATGGAAGAGACGCCGAACGCCGCCCAGTGCAATCACGGCCGGCCGACCTTCGTCACGCTCGCGCTCGCCGACATCGAACGCCTCTTCGCGCGGCGCTGAGGCCGGGCTATGCTCACCCCATAATGGCGTTCGACACTGATCACCCCGACTCCGGTCACCCGAAAAGCTGGTACACCGCCACCGCGCGGCACCTAGCCCCCTTCCCCAGCCTTGCCGGCACCGTGACCGCCGATGTCTGCGTGATCGGTGGCGGCTATACGGGTCTCTCCGCCGCGCTGCATCTGGCGGAAGCCGGGCTCGATGTGGTGCTGCTGGAAGCCGCCCGCGTCGGCTCCGGCGCCTCGGGCCGCAATGGCGGGCAGATCCATACCGGCCAGCGCCGCGATCAGGACTGGCTGGAGGCGCAGGTCGGGCTCGATGATGCCAAGGCGCTCTGGCGCATGGCGGAGGAGGCGAAGGCGCTGCTGCATGCGCTGATCGCCCGCCACCGGATCGAGTGCGACGTGCGGCCAGGCCTCATCGTCGCCGATCACAAGCCCGGCTATGTCGCCCATAGTCACGCCTATGCGCGCAAGCTCAACGAGGTCTATGGCTACCCGCACGCCGCCCCGCTCTCGCGCGAGGAGCTGCGCGCGCTGGTCGGCTCCGATGCCTATTTCGGCGGGATGATCGACCATGGCGGCGGGCATCTGCACCCGCTCAACCTCGCTTTGGGCCTCGCCCGCGCGGCGGACAGGGCCGGCGCCCGGCTGTTCGAGAACTCCCGCGCGCTCGGCATCGACGAGGGCGGGCCGAAGGTGCAGGTGAAGACCGCCGGCGGCGTGGTGCTGGCCGATTTCGTGCTCGAATGCGGTGACGGGCTGCAGGACGGTCTCGACCGGCGGGTCGACAATCACGTCATGCCGATCGCCAACTACATCGCCGCCACCGAGCCGCTCGGCGCGCGCGCCCGCGACATCATCGCCAATGACGCGGCCGTCGCCGATAGCCGCTTCGTCGTGAACTATTACCGCCTCTCGGCCGATGGGCGCCTGCTGTTCGGCGGCGGGGAGAGCTATACGCGCCGGCTGCGCCCCGACCCCGGCGCTTTTGTCCGGCCCTATATGCTGAAGATCTTCCCGCAGCTCGCCGATGTGCGCATCGATTATGGCTGGGGCGGCATTCTCGGCATCACCATGAGCCGGCTGCCCTTCGTGCGCAAACTCTCGCCGCGCGTGCTGACCGCCGCCGGCTATTCCGGCCAGGGCGTGATGCTCGCGCCCTATTTCGGCAAGCTGCTGGGCGACGCGATCAAGGGCCAGCTCGGCCAATTCGACCTACTCGCGCGCCTGCCCGTGCCGCCCTTCCCCGGCGGGCCGGTGATGCGCTGGCCGTTGCTGGTCGCCGGCATGAGCTATTTCGCCCTGCGCGACCGGCTGTGAGGCGCTGAGTGTCCGAGCTTCACGCCTATGCACGCGAGGTGCTTAGCTTCGTCACGGCGCACGCCCATTACGCGCCCTATGTCGCCTTTCTCCTCGCCTTCTGCGAGTCGCTCGCCATCGTCTCGCTCGTCGTGCCCGCAACCTTCGTGCTGCTCGGCCTCTCGCCGGTCATCGCCGCCGGTGGCGTGCCGCTCTTGCCCGTATGGGCGGCGACCGCGGCGGGGGCGGCGCTGGGCGATACCGTGTCCTACTGGGTCGGCTTCTACCTCAAGGGCAGCGCGCGCGAGCGCTGGCCGCTCAACCGTTTCCCGCAGGCGCTGGCGCGCGGCGAACGCTTCTTCCTGCGCTTTGGCACCTTTAGCGTGTTCCTCGGGCGCTTCTCCGGCCCGCTGCGCGCCTTCGTGCCGCTGGTGGCCGGCATGTTCGCCATGCCGCATTTCCTGTTCCAGATGGTGAACATCACCTCGGCCATGCTGTGGGCGCTGCTGATCCTCGGCCCCGGCGCGGCGGCGGTAAAGGCGCTCGGCTGGTAGGCCGCCCCTTGCCGCAGAGTTGCGTTTTCTCAACGACACGCGCGGCGGCCCGGCCGACAGATGGCTCCAAGAGCAATCAAGGTTCTGGAGGATCCGATGGCACTGATTCACGAAATCGCGGGCGACATCCTGCTCAGCGACGCCGCGCTCATCGCTCATGGCGTGGCGCCGGGCGACCATTTCGACAGCGGCCTCGCTTTGGCGCTGCGCGAACGCTACCCCTCGCTCGCCAAGGATTTCCGCCATGAATGCCGGATCAGCCACCCCAAGGCCGGCGGGATCTGGGTTTGGGCCGGCGCGGGCGAACATGGCGCGGTGCGCATCGCCTGCCTGCTGACGCAGGAGCCGGCGGAGAACGCCATCGGCCATCCGGGCAAGGCGACGCTTGAGAATGTCGGCCACGCGCTCAAGGCGCTGGCGCGCTACGCGCAGGACGAGAAGATCGCCAGCCTCGCGCTTCCCCGCCTCGCCACCGGCGTCGGCGGGCTCGACTGGGCGGATGTGAAGCCGCTGGTGGAGCACCATCTCGGCGCGCTCAACATCCCGGTCTATGTCTACACGGTCTACCACAAGGGCCAGAAGGCCAATGAGCCGGGCCTGCCGGCGGCGGCGTGAGGGCGCGCGGGGCGCTGGCGGCCGGCGCGGTCGGAGCGCCCACTGGTGTCATGCCCGGGCTTGGCCCGGGCATCCATGACTTGGGCCGAGCGGGCGACGGAAGAAAGGCGTGGATGGCCGGGCCGAGCCCGGCCATGACGTTCCATTGGCTCATGGCGTCATCCCGGCCGAGCGCAGCGCAGAGCCGGGATCGTTCGCCGCGCCTTTGCGATGGGGCGCGCCGGCAGGTGCGAAGATGGGCACACGATCCCGGATCGGCCTTTGGCCGTCCGGGATGACGGCCATCGCGATGATACGCAGAGGGCCTAGTCTGCCAGAAACACAAAGGGCGACCTTTTTGGTCGCCCTGTTTTCCGGTCACGAAACATCTGGACGCCGCGCTACTCGGCGTCTTCCTTCGGCGGTTTGCCAGCCTTCATCTCACGCCGCGCCTTGGCGGGGAGGACGAGATCGAACTCCGCAAGTTCAGCTTCGGTAGGGAGGATGCTGTCCGGGTCTGCCTTCGCCGCCGCAACGATCTGCTCATCGGTCAACGCATCGACCTTCGACCAGTCGAAGTCGCGCAGCAACCGTTCAGCTTCCTTCGATGGCTTGTGCGAAGACACGTCTCTCGCTCCGATGCGCCCGTCTCACGGATACAAGGCGCCGACGGCACCCTCTCCAGACATAGACACAGAGTATAACACGCCCGGCCACCTCGGCCATCGCAACATAGCGGGCCTCACCCTCGACAAGCCTCGGCGATGACGGCTCGAAGCGCGGGCGACCGTCGAAGACGAACTCGCCAAAGAGGAGCGGCAAACCGTGTTTCGCACGGTTCGCCGCGTCCTTGTCGTTATCCCACTCGAAGCCGTCCGTCTCGCCCATGAGAGCCTCCGCGCAGTATGCTGCCTTCTAAAAGCCCGGATACTCGCCAGATGGTTGCCGTCGCCAGTCAGCCCATAATCCATCCTCTGACGTCATCTCGGCCGTCGTGCGCGGCCGGCCATGACTTCGGCACGCGATCCCGGCTCGGCCTGCGGCCGTCCGGGATGACTGCAGCCCCCCCAAACGCACATGGCCGGGCAAAGCCCGGCCATGGCGTCGTTCAGCGGTGAGACGAGGCTCAGTTCTTCGCCTTGTCGACCAGCTTGTTCTTGCCGATCCACGGCATCATGCCGCGCAGCTTCTCACCGACCTGCTCGATCTGGTGGGAATCGTTCAGGCGGCGGATGCCCTTGAAGCGCGAGGCGCCAGCCCGGTATTCCTGCATCCAGTCGGAGGTGAACTTGCCGGTCTGGATGTCGGTCAGCACGCGCTTCATCTCGGCCTTGGTCTCGGCGGTGATGATGCGCGGGCCGGAGACGTACTCGCCCCACTCGGCGGTGTTGGAGATCGAGTAGTTCATGTTGGCGATGCCGCCCTCATAGATGAGGTCGACGATCAGCTTCACTTCGTGCAGGCACTCGAAATAGGCCATCTCCGGGGCGTAGCCGGCTTCCACCAGCGTCTCGAAGCCGGCGCGGATCAGCTCGACCAGACCGCCGCAGAGCACGACCTGCTCGCCGAATAGATCGGTCTCGCACTCTTCCTTGAAGGTGGTCTCGATGATGCCGGAGCGGCCGCCGCCGACGCCCGAGGCGTAGGAGAGCGCGAGGTCGAGCGCGTTGCCCGAGGCGTCCTGGTGCACGGCCACGAGGCAGGGCACGCCGCCGCCCTTCTGGTACTCGCCGCGCACGGTGTGGCCGGGGCCCTTCGGCGCGATCATGACGACGTCGACGGTCTTCTTCGGCTCGATCAGGCCGAAATGCACGTTGAGGCCGTGGGCGAAGGCGATCGCGGCGCCGTCGCGGATGTTCGGGGCGATCTCGTCGCGGTAGATGTCGGCCTGCAGCTCGTCCGGGGTGGCCATCATCATCAGGTCGGCCCACTTGGCGGCCTGGGCAACGGTGAGCACCTTGAGGCCGTCGGCCTCGACCTTGGCGGCGGTCGCCGAGCCCGGCTTCAGGCCGATGGCGATTTCCTTGGCGCCGGAATCCTTGAGGTTCAGCGCATGGGCGCGGCCCTGCGAGCCATAGCCGATGATGGCGACCTTCTTGCCCTTGATGAGGTTCACATCGGCGTCGCGGTCGTAATAAACGCGCATGGGGTTCTCCTGTGTCACGCGTCGGGTCGGGCGGGCCGGGATGCCCCGGTGCCGTAGAGGGTGAGAAACTGGTCGGTGGCGCGGGCGGCATCGCGCTCGATCTCGGCGGCGGACAGCGCGAGGCGGTCATCACCGAGCAGCAGGCGGATCTGCACGTCACGGCCGACAAGGCCGAGGAAGCTGCGAAAGGCCGTCTCGGTGTCGTCCACCGCGATCAGCCCGGCCTCGCGGCCGGCTTCCAGAAGGGGTTTCAGCCGCTCGCCAATGGCGAAGCGACCATTCGCCAGCATGATCGCGCCGAGCTTCGAATCGCGGGCGCCGGCCTGCGCGATGGCGAAGCGGTTGAGCGCGATCGAGGTCGGGCTGGAGATCACGCCGAGCCAGTTGGCGGCGAAGCGGATGAGGCTTTCGCGGAGCGCGGAGACATCGAGCCGCGTGCGGTCGTAATTGCCGGCGCGCACCTTGGAGGCCTGCCAGCGCACCGTGGCACTGAGCAGCCCGTCGCGGTCGCCAAACCATTTGTAGAGGCTTTCCTTGGAGCAGGAGGCGCGCCGCGCCACCGCCGTCATGGTGACGTCCCCGCCCTCCTCGACCATCAGCGCGAGCACGGCGTCGAGCACGGCCTGCTGCCGCTCGGTGAAGCTCGCGCTGGTCTGGTCGGGGGTCGATGCCATGGCTGGCGGGGGCTCCGGAAAATCCGTACCGTACGTTACGGTTCTCCTATAGGAACGCCCGCCCCGGCGCAAGCGGCATGTCGCGAATTCCCGGTCAGCGTCGCAGCAGGCGGCCGATCCGCGCGCGCCAGAGGGTCGGCTGCGCCGAGGCGAGCGACACGCCGGAGGCGGCCAGCGCCATGCCGACCCAGGCAAGCGGCGGCATCGCCTCGCCGATCAGCACGAAAGCGATCAGCGCCGAGCAGGGCGGAATGAGGAAGAACAGCGCCGAGACCTTGGAGACCTCGCCGGCGCGGATCATCGCCAGATAGAGCGAGATGGCGATCAGCGAATTGCCGATGACGAGATAGGCCAGCGCCGCGATGAAGGAGGGCGACCAGTCGACATGGCCGTCATCCAGCAGCAGTGCCAGCGGCAGGGTGCAGACGAAGCCCACCGCGTATTGCACGCAATTGGTCACCAGCGGGTGCTGGGCGACGCCGTAGCGCTTCTCGTAGAGCGAGGCCGAGGACATGGCCAGCAGCGCGCCGACCGCCAGCAGGATCACGCCGGGCGAGGTCACTTCGATGGAGGCGCGCGAGGCGATGACGAGACCGGCGCCGGCAAGCCCGAGCAGCAGCCCGACCCAGCGCAGCAGCCCCACCTTCTCGCGGGCAAAGGCCGGCGCGGCGAGGCCGACGACGATGGGCTGCATGGAGACGATGAGCGCCAGCGCCCCGGCGGAAATCCCGTTCAGGAAGGCGAAATAGCTCAGGTCGAAATACAGCACCTGGATGAGGAAGCCGACCACGACGAGGTTCACCCAGGCGCGCGGCGTCGCCGGCAGCGCGGGGCGGAACCACACCAGCAGGGGCAGCAGCACCACCAGCACCAGCCCGTAGCGCATGGCGAGCAGGGTGAAAGGCCCGGTCGAAAGCAGGCCGACCTTGGCGACGGCGAAGCCGCCGGACCACAGCAGCAGGAAGAGTAAGGGCGCCACCTGTAGCCACAGGGGCTTGCCGGTGGTGGATGCCGGCAATGTGCCCGCGCTGTCGCTCACGTCTGTCGCCTTCCCGCACTCAAGAACGGGGCATGGCTCGGGGCGCCGCGAGGCATCCCGGGGCGCCCCGCGAAACCGCATCTTCACACGGCTTGCCTGCCGCGGCCAAGGGCCGAACGTGCGGTGCAGCACCGCGCGGCACTCGACTTTCGCCCGCTTGCCATCCTATCGGGGGGTCTGATGAAAAAGGGAGACCCGGAATGAGCCTGCCCACTGCCGAGGCGATCCTCGCCTTCTGGCGCGACGCCGGACCGGACCGCTGGTTCGCCAAGGACGAGGCCTTCGACACCGCCATCCGCGCGCAATTCCTCGCCGCCCATGAGGCCGCCGCCCGTGGCGAGTTGCGAGGGTGGGAGGAAACGGCGGACGGGTGCTACGCGCTGATCCTCCTGCTCGATCAGTTCCCGCGCAACCTGTTCCGCGACTCGCCGCGCGCCTTCGCGACCGATGCGCAGGCGCGCGCCATCGCCGACACCGCCATCGCGCGCGGTTTCGAGCGCAGCTACGCCCTGCCCGAGCGGCGCTTCTTCTACATGCCCTACATGCACTCGGAGGATCTGGCGGACCAGCAGCGCTGCGTCGCGCTCTGCGCGGCGGCGGGGGATGAGGAAGGCGTGCATCACGCCGTCATCCACCACGACATCATCCGCGATTTCGGCCGCTTCCCGCATCGCAATCCGGTTCTCGGCCGCGACATGACGACGGAAGAGCAGGCGTTCCTTGCCGCCGGCGGCTTCGCGGGCTGACGACATGGGGCGCGGCTCAACATGCCGCGCCCGATCTTTCACATGCCGTCGGGGCCGCGTCCGATGGCGGCGACGCCGGTGCGGGAGACTTCGACGAGGCCGAGCGGCTCCAGCAGCGAGACGAACTGGTCGATCTTCTCCGGCTTGCCGGTGATCTCGAAGACGAAGCTCTCCAGCGTCGTGTCCACCGTGCGGGCGCGGAAGCTGTCGGCGATCAGTAGCGCCTCCTGGCGGATCTCGCCCTTGCCGCGCACCTTGATGAGAGCGAGCTCGCGCTCCACCGCCTTGCCGACCACGGTGAGGT
Organism: Ancylobacter sp. WKF20; assembly: GCF_029760895.1. Taxonomy (NCBI): domain Bacteria; kingdom Pseudomonadati; phylum Pseudomonadota; class Alphaproteobacteria; order Hyphomicrobiales; family Xanthobacteraceae; genus Ancylobacter; species Ancylobacter sp. WKF20. The sequence goes on along the minus strand of NZ_CP121679.1, from coordinate 3,866,635 downwards.
CGACCACGCGGTGAACGGGCACCAGCCGGTCGAGCTGGCTCTTGATCTGCTCGATGATCGGCGGCGCGCCGGTGGTGACGACAGTGATGCGCGAGAGCTTGGAATCGTGGCTGACCTCGGAGACGGTCAGGCTGTCGATGTTGTAGCCGCGCCCGGAGAACAGGCCGACAATGCGGGCAAGCACGCCCGGCTCGTTATCGACCAGCAGAGAGAGGGTGTGGCGTTCGGCGGGTTCGTTGACGGGAGGCATGGGGCACTCTGAAAAGGGGGCGGCTATGGCTGTCGGTGAGCTTCCTGGCCGTCATCCCCGGGCTTGGCCCGGGGATCCACGACTTCAGTCCGCGCCAGCATGATCGGCGCTCCGGCGAAGACGTGGATGGCCGGGACAAGCCCGGCCATGACGTGGTTAGGCGCGAAGCGCCGTCACACCAGCATCTTGCCTTCCTCGCTGATCGCCTCGTCCAGCCCTTCGGGATGATCGGGAAGGATCATCTCGTTATGCGGCTTGCCCGAGGGGATCATGGGCAGGCAGTTCTCCATCTTGTCGACCAGGCAGTCGAACAGCACCGGGCGGTTGACGCTGATCATCTCATGGATGGCGCCATCGAGGTCGCCCGGCTTCGAGCAGCGGATACCGACCGCGCCATAGGCCTCGGCGAGCTTCACGAAGTCCGGCAGCGACTCGGAGTAGGAGTGCGAGTAGCGCCCGCCATGCAGCAGATCCTGCCACTGGCGCACCATGCCCATATACTCGTTGTTCAGCACGAAGATCTTCACCGGCAGGTTGAACTGCAGCGCGGTGGAGAGCTCCTGCAGGCACATCTGGATCGAGGCCTCGCCCGCGATGTCGATGACGAGGCTCTCCGGGTGCGCCACCTGCGCGCCGATGGCGGCGGGCAGGCCATAGCCCATGGTGCCGAGGCCACCGGAGGTCATCCAGCGGTTCGGCTCCTCGAAGTGGAAGTGCTGCGCCGCCCACATCTGGTGCTGGCCGACTTCGGTGGTGATGTAGACGTCCTTGTCCTTCACCTGGTCGTACAGCGCCTTGACGGCCTGCTGCGGCTTGATGATCGAGGAGGAGGGCTGGAAGGCGAGCGACTTGCGCGCGCGCCACTTGTCGATCTGCGCCCACCAGCCGGCGATGGCCTGCCGGTCGGGCTCGGCCTTCATGCCGCGCCAGACGGTGAGCATGTCTTCGAGGACGTGCTTCACATCGCCGATGATCGGCAGGTCGACCTTGACGTTCTTGTTGATCGAGGACGGGTCGATGTCGATGTGGATCTTCTTCGAGCCGGGCGAGAAGGCGTCGAGACGGCCGGTAATGCGGTCGTCGAAGCGCGCGCCGACGCACACCATGACGTCGCAATCATGCATCGCCATGTTGGCTTCATAGGTGCCGTGCATGCCGAGCATGCCCAGCCACTGCTTGTCGGCCGCCGGGTAGGCGCCGAGGCCCATCAGGGTCGAGGTGACCGGATAGCCGGTGAGCCGGGCGAACTCGCGCAGCAGGCGGCTCGCCTCGGGGCCGGAATTGATGACGCCGCCGCCGGTGTAGAAGATCGGCCGCTTGGCCTTGGCCAGCAGATCGACCGCCGCCTTGATCTTCTCCGGGTCGCCCTTGAGGCGCGGCTTGTAGGTCTTGTGCTCGATATTCTCCGGGCCGACATAGATGCCCTTGGCGAACTGCACGTCCTTCGGGATGTCGACGACGACCGGGCCGGGACGGCCGTTCTGCGCGACATAGAACGCCTCGTGCATGACGCGGGCGAGGTCGTTAACGTCACGAACGAGGTAGTTGTGCTTGGTGCAGGGCCGGGTGATGCCGACCGTGTCGCACTCCTGGAAGGCGTCCGAGCCGATGAGGTGGGTCGGAACCTGCCCGGTGATGCAGACCAGCGGGATCGAATCCAGCAGCGCGTCAGTGAGGCCGGTCACGGCGTTGGTCGCGCCAGGGCCGGAGGTGACGAGGACGACGCCGACCTTGCCGGAGGAGCGGGCATAGCCCTCCGCCATGTGAACCGCGCCCTGCTCGTGGCGCACGAGCACGTGGCGAACCTGGTTCTGGTGGAACATCGCGTCATAGATCGGCAGCACCGCGCCGCCGGGATAGCCGAACATGTGCTCGACACCCTGATCGATCAGGGCCTGCATCACCATTTCGGCGCCGGTCATCTCGCGCATCATGGTCGTTTCCTCTTGTACTCGTCGACTGTCGCTGGATCGAAGGGGGCCAGAAAATCAAAAGGCCCCGGAGGGGGCCATTTTTCGCGCGTCACCGTTGGGCGGAACTGCCGTCAGGCAAGCTCCGCGGCGACGCGCCGTCCTACGATAAGGATAATATTCTTGCGCATTGGAGCGCCACTCCTTCGTAAAGTTGCGCGACCTGTACAGGGGCCCGCCCCGAACGTCAAGCGCCGTGCAAGTGAACGCATAGATTGCCCGCGATTCAAGCACTTTTCGTGACGGTGGAAGGCCGCTATACGCGGTGCAGTGCAGCGAGAGGGCGTGAGATGACGCAGATGCGGCTCGTCGTGGTGGGCGCGGGTGGGCGCATGGGCCGCGTGGTGGCCCGCGCCATCGCCGAGGCCCCGGACCTCGTGCTCGCCGGCGCCTGCGAGCCCGAGGGCTCGGAATTTGTCGGCCGCGATGTCGGCGAACTCGCCGGCCTGCCGCCGACCGGCATCACCGTGACGGATGATCCCCTCGCGGCCTTCGTTGCCGCCGATGGCGTCATCGACTTCACCGTGCCCGCGGCGAGCGTGGTCCATGCCGGCCTCGCCGCGCAAGCCCGCATCGTCCATGTCATCGGCACCACCGGCTTCTCGCCGGAGGACGAGGAAAAGATCGCCGCTGCCTCCCGCCATGCGGTGATCGTCAAGTCCGGCAATATGAGCCTCGGCGTGAACCTGCTGGCGGCGCTGGTGAAGCGCGTGGCGCGCACGCTCGACGAGGACTTCGACATCGAGGTCGTCGAGATGCATCACAACCGCAAGATCGACGCCCCCTCCGGCACGGCGCTGCTGCTGGGCGCGGCGGCGGCGGAAGGGCGCGGCGTCACGCTCTCGGAGAACGGCGTGTTCACCCGCCACGGCTTCACCGGGGCGCGCGAGGCCGGGCAGATCGGCTTCGCCACGCTCCGCGGTGGCACGGTGGTGGGCGAGCACAATGTGATCTTCGCCGGCCCGCATGAGCGCATCGAACTCGCCCACAAGGCCGAGGATCGCGGCATCTTCGCCCGCGGCGCGCTCGCCGCCGCTCGCTGGGGCCGCGGGCGCAAGCCGGGCCTCTATTCCATGGCCGACGTGCTCGGCCTCGGGGATTTCTAGTTTCATCGCCGCCAGTTCGTCGCCGTCCCACCGCTTCCGACCGCACGGAGAATCCCGATGTCCGACCGCCTTCTCGTCCTCGTCCGTCACGGCCAGAGCGAGTGGAACCTCAAGAACCTGTTCACCGGCTGGCGCGACCCGGACCTGACGGCGCTCGGCGTCGAGGAGGCCAAGCGCGCCGGCAAGCGGCTGAAGGATGACGGCTACCAGTTCGACGTCGCCTTCACCTCCGACCTCTCCCGCGCGCAGAAGACGCTGGACCTCGCCCTCGCCGAGCTCGGCCAGACCGGCCTGCATATCACCCGCAACCTCGCGCTGAACGAGCGCGACTATGGCGAGCTGTCCGGCCTCAACAAGGATGACGCCCGCGCCAAATGGGGCGAGGAGCAGGTGCATATCTGGCGCCGCTCCTTCGACGTGCCGCCGCCCGGCGGCGAGAGCCTGAAGGACACGGTGGCGCGCACCCTGCCCTATTACGTGCAGGAGATCCTGCCCGAGGTGCTGCGCGGCAAGCGGGTGCTGGTGGCCGCGCATGGCAATTCGCTGCGCGCGCTCATCATGGTGCTGGAGAAGCTCTCGCCCGAAGGCATCATCAAGCGCGAGCTGGCGACCGGCGTGCCGGTGATCTACCGGCTGAACGCGGATTCCACCGTCGCCAGCGTCACCGACCTCGCCGGCTGAGGGTGGGATCGCTCCTCACCTATGGACTCCTGCTCGTCGCGATTGCCGCCGAGGTGATCGCGACGACGGCGCTGGCGCGCTCGGACGGGCTGACCCGGCTGGTGCCGAGCCTCATCACCGTCGTCTTCTACTGCTTCGCCTTCTGGTGCCTCGCCATCGTGCTGCGCACCGTGCCGACCGGCATCGCCTATGCGGTGTGGTCAGGCTTCGGCAGCGTGCTGATCACGCTGATCGCCTGGGTGTATTACGGCCAGAAGCTCGACGTGCCGGCGGTGCTCGGGCTTTCGCTCATCATCGCCGGCGTGCTGGTCATCAACCTGTTCTCGAAGACCGTCGCGCACTGAACCTCGGCCCGCTCACCCCTGCCACGCCTTGCAGAGCTGGCCCGCCTCCCAACCGAGGATCGCCCGCTTGCGGGTGAGGCCCCAGTGATAGCCGGTGAGATCGCCGTTCTTGCCGAGCACGCGGTGGCAGGGCACGACGAAGGAGATGGGGTTCTTGCCCACCGCCGCACCGATGGCGCGGGCCGCCTTGGGCCGCTCCACCGTGCTGGCAATGGCGGAATAGGTGGTCGCCTTGCCCAGGGGGATGCGCATCAGCGTCTCCCACACCTTCACCTCGAAATCCGTGCCGATGAAGACGATGCGCAGCGGGTCGTCCGGGCGCCAGGTGCCCTGGTCGAAGATGCGCGCGGCATAGGGAGCCGTGGCCAACGGATCCTCAATGTAGAGCGCGTTCGGCCAGCGCCGGCGCATGTCGGCGAGCGCGGCGTCCTCCTCGCCGTCATCGGCGAAGGCGAGGCCGCATAGGCCACGCGGCGTGACCATGGCAAGCGCGGTGCCGAAGGGCGAGGCGTGGAGGCCATAGCGCACCACCAGGCCGGCGCCGCCGGTCTTCCACTCGCCGGGCGACATGGATTCATGCACCACGAACAGATCATGCAGCCGGCCGGGACCGGAAAGCCCGACCTCATAGGCCGCGTCGAGCACATTGTCGGATTCGGTCAGCACGCGCCGGGCGGCGTCGATCGTCACCGCCTGCAGGAAGTCCTTCGGCGTGAGGCCGCACCAGCGGCGGAACAGGTCGGTCAGCGCGCGCGGATGGACGCCGGCGGCGCGGGCGATCTCCTCGACCTCCGGCTGGTCGCGAAAGCGCAGATTCACATATTCCACCGCACGCCGGACGATCTCGTAATCGGCGGCGGCGATCTCCAGCGGGTGGGCGGCGTCGAGATTGGGCGCGAGCACGGGCGTTCTCCTTCTGCTGTGCCCATCCGAGCATGCGCGCGCGGGGGCGAGCCACCCGATTTCGACGCGCGCATCAGAATGAGGAGCGTACCACGCCGCGCTTGGCCTGCGAGAGGGCGAGGGCGAGGCCGTTGGCGAGTTCCTCGCGCTGCGCCGTGTGCAGGAAGCTGCCAACCTCGACCGGCTGGCCCCGCGTCTCCAGCGTCAGGCGCTGGAGGCCGTAATCCTCGTGCAGTTCGCGGTGCAGCCGGGTCCAGAGCGGGTTCATCTGCGCCTCGCGCCAGCGCCCGTCCGGGGCGATCTGGCGGATGGTGACGAGGCTGGGCGTGACGGTGATCTCCTCGCTCGCCCGCGCTGCGCGGAAATTCATGCGGAAGGCGAACCAGATGGCGAGCACGTCGAGCCCGAACAGGCCGAACACCGGCCAGGCGCCCATCAGCAGGAAGGCGGTGCCGCAGACGAAGCTGATACCCGCCACGATGGCCATGACGATGAGAAAGCCGCGCTGGTCGAGCGAGCGGTACGGCGTCAGCCGCACCTGGAACAGGGTCGGCTCGCCGTCGCTTGCATCATCGGCCCAGGCGGCCCTGTCGGAAGCGGGATTGGCAGCACTCATCGCCGCGCATTATAGGTCGGAAATGGCTGACGACGACAAGGATTCGCCCCTGCGGCAGGGCGGCGCGGGGGAGCGCACCCAGGCGGGCGCCAAAAGGCGCGCGGGCAGCGGCGTGAGCGCCGTCGCCGCCTCGGGCGCGGCGCGGCGTGTGCGTGCCGCCAAGGTCGTCGGCACCAAACCGGCCGCCAAAGCCTCGACGGCGAAGGCAGCGGCAAAACCCAGCGCGAAGGCTAAGGCCAAGGCAGCGCTTGAGAAACAGGCCGAGAGCCGGCCCACGCGGCGCCGCGCCGTGGCAAACGCCGCCGCCGCCGCCCTTGGCGGGGCCTTCGCGCCGTGGAGCGCCGCGGAGGTGGAGACCGCCTTCGCCCGCTTCGAGGCGGCGAACCCCGAGCCGGTGGGCGAGCTGGAGTATCACGATCCTTTTACCCTGCTGGTCGCCGTCGTGCTCTCCGCACAGGCGACAGACACCGGGGTGAACAAGGCAACGCGCGGCCTGTTCGCCGCCGCCCCGACGCCCGCCGCCATGGTCGCGCTCGGCGAGGAGGGCGTCGCCCGGCACATCCGCACGCTCGGCCTCTACCGCGGCAAGGCGAAGAACGTGGTCGAACTCTCCCGCCTGCTGATCGCCGAGCATGGTGGCACCGTCCCACCCGACCGCGCGGCGCTGGAAATGCTGCCGGGCGTCGGCCGCAAGACGGCGAATGTCGTGCTCAACATCGCCTTCGGCCTGCCGACCATCGCGGTGGACACCCATCTCTTCCGCGTCGCCAACCGCACCGGTCTTGCCGCCGGCAAGACGCCGCTGGAGGTCGAACTGGGGCTGGAGAAGGTCATCCCCGACCGCTTCAAGCTCCACGCCCATCACTGGCTGATCCTGCACGGGCGCTATGTCTGCAAGGCGATCCGCCCGGACTGCCCTTCCTGCCTGATCGCCGATCTCTGCCGCTGGCCGGAAAAAACGACGGCCTGACAAGCTCTTACCGGCGCGCGTAGGAGCGTGAGCGGGTGAAGCGCTTGTGCAGGCGCACCATGAAGATGGTGGCGAAGACCGGGGTGACGAGGTTGAGGATCGGGATCGACACCACGACAGCGATGATCAGCCCGGCCATGAAGATGCCGAAGGCATGATGCCGGCGCACCAGCGCCACTTCATCCTCGCTGCGGTAGCGCATGGCGGCGAGCTGGAAATATTCGCGGCCCAGCAGATAGCCATTGGCGATGTAGAACACCACGATGTTCACGCCCGGCACCAGCAGAAGCAGAAGGGCGACGAGATTCACGCCCACCATGACGCCGAAGAACTTGATGGAGAGCCAGATCGAGCGGCCAACCGGCAGCGCGGTGCCCTCGGTCTGGTCGAGGAATTCGGAGCGCTCCACCTGCGCGGCGACATCGTCGAGGAACAGGCCGGCGACCAGTGAGGTGACCGGTGGGACCAGAAACACCGCGCCGATGGCGATGCCGACCACGCTGAGGATTTCCAGCGTGAGCTGCGCCCAGGGCATGTCGAGCGTGACGAAATAGGTCAGCGCGTAATAGGCGCCGATGCCGAGCGCGACGAGCAGCGCGATGGCCAGCGCGATGGAGCGCAGCAGGACGCGGCGATAGTCGCGGGAGAAGGTCAGGGCGAAGGCCCTGAGCGCGTCCTGAAACATGCGATTCTCCCCGGACCTTACCTTTTGTTACGTTACGTATCTGCGACCCAGCGGCATCTCAAGCCCTCCCGCTCCAGCGCTACGTCAGGCGGCGCCGATTCACCGCTTGCCTTTTCCGATTCGTCCGGTGAGTCCCGATTCGTTCCGGTACGAACAAAACATGATTCACGGCAGGTACTTAGCCGGAGCCCCCCGCCCGCGCTTGGGGCCTCCGCCCGGCCCGTGCTAGAGCAAGGCTGAGTTTTCCGGGGTTCCCTCTCGCATGACGTTCGCTCCCTCGCGCGGCCTCTCCCGCCGCCGGCTGCTTGCCACAGGCGCGGCGCTGCTCGCCGCCCCGGCGCTGGGCCCGGCCCTTGCGCAAGGGGTGAGCGACGCGGATGTCGTCATCATCGGCGGCGGCGCGGCCGGTATCGCGGCGGCACGCAAGGTCGCGCAGGCCGGGCGCAGCCATCTGCTGCTGGAGGCCGGCGCGGCGCTCGGCGGGCGGGCGCGCACCGAGACCGCCTTCGGCTTGCCGGTCGATCTCGGCGCGGGAAGCTTCGGGCGCGACCCGGAAGGCCTTTCCGCCGCCGCGCGGGGAAGCGACCTGCCGCTCACCACGCTCGCCGGCGAAAGGCTGTTCGTCGAGGGGCATGACGCGCGCGAGAGCGCCTATGACGCCTTCGCCGCCGCGCTGGGCCGCGACCGGCGGGAAATCGTCACCGCGGCGGATGCCGGGCGCGATGTCGCCGTCGCCCGCGTGCTGCCCCCGCCCGGCCCGTGGTCGGCAAGCGCGGGCGCGTGCCTCGGCCCGCTCGGCCTCGGCAAGGAGCTCGACGCGCTCTCAACCCTCGACCTCGCGCTGCGGGCCGTGGTGCCGGATGATCTCTCCAGCCCCATCGGTGTCGGCGCGCTGCTGGAAGGGCTGGGCGCCCGGCTCAACCGGCAGACCCATGCGCCGGTGAACCTCATCACCAATAATGGGCGGTTCCATACGGTGAGCGTCACCGGCCAGCGCGCGACCATCCGCGCCCGCGCCATCGTGCTCGCCGTGCCCGCGCCGGTGATCGCCGCTGGCGCCATCCGCTTCAACCCGGTGTTGCCGCCGCGCCTTCTCGCCGCCTTCCGCGCCTTTCCGGGCGGGGCGCTGGAGCAGGTCGCCTTCCTGCTGCCGGGCAACCCGCTCGGCCTGCAGCCGGACGAGCGTGTGCTCGCCACCCGGCCGGACGCGCTCGCCCCCACCGCGCGCCTGCGCGGGCGGGTCAACGGCACGGACCTGCATGTGCTGACCTTTGGCGGCGCGCCGGCCCGGCAGATCGCCGAGAAGGGCGAGGCAGCGGCGCTGACGCTGGCCCGCGATTTCCTTGCTCGCAGCTTTGGCGGCGGGGCGGGCGCGGCGATTACCGAGGTCGCGGCCTCGCGCTGGACCAGCGACCCGCTGATCCGCGGCGCCATCGCGAGCGCCATGCCAGGTCAGGGGGGCTTGCGGCGGCTTTTCACCGAGCCGGTGCAGAACCGCATTTTTCTGGCGGGCGAGTATGCCGCGCTGGAAGACTGGGGCACGCTGGCGGGCGCTTGGGCGTCCGGCGAGATCGCCGCCGCCAAGGCGCTGCGCGTGCTCGGCGACGGGCCGGCGTAAAGCGACCGCCCGTTCCCCGGATCCGCCGCGCGCCGCGCGGCGCCGCTCCGGGGGCCAGGAGAGACTCCGGGGCGGCCGACGGCAGCTCAGGTCAATCATAGAGCCGAAGAGTCGTGCGCTGGATCCCGGCTCGGCGCTCCGCCTGCGGCGTCGCTGGGCCGGGACACGGGGCGGCGACGGGCCGGTATAGGCCGCTCCACCCCTCGTCATCCCGGCCGCAGGCGCAGCCGGAGAGCCGGGATCGCTCCCGAATGGCAGACGATCCCGGATCGGCCCTATGGCCGTCCGGGATGACGCTCCGTGGGGGTCCTCACCCGCGCAGCGTGGCGCCGGTCTTCTTGGCGACATCGGCGACGATGCGGGTCGCGACCGCCTCGATCTCCGCGTCGGTCAGCGTCTTCTCGCGCGGCTGGAGCGTGACGGAGAGCGCCACCGACTTCTTGTCGGCGTCAACACCCGGCCCCTCATAGACGTCGAACACAGCCACCGCCGTGATGAGCTTGCGGTCGACGCCGGCCGCCGCCTTGACGATGTCGCCCGCCGCCACGCTGCGCGCGACGACGAAGGCGAAATCGCGTTCCACCGGCTGGAAGGCGGCAAGGTCGAGCAGCGGCTTCACCCGCGTCGCCTTGGCCTTGGGCTCGGGGATGCGGTCGATCAGCAGCTCGAAGGCGACCAGCGGCCCATCGGCATCCAGCGCCTCCAGCACCGAGGGGTGCAGCTCGCCGAAATGGCCGATGGCGTTCGGGCCAAGGCGGAACGTGCCGGAACGGCCCGGATGGAACCAGGCCGGGGCATCGGTCGAGATCTGCAGGTTCGCCACCGGCGCGCCGCAGGCGGCGAGCAGGGCCAGCGCGTCGGCTTTCGCATCGAAGGCATCGACGCTCGCCACCTTGCCCGACCAGTGCCGCCCGGCGCCCAAAGGCTTGGCGGAGGCGCGGCGCAGGCCGGTCGCGGCGATGAACTGGTCCTGCGGACGGTCGCCCTTGAAGATCTGCCCGACCTCGAACAGCGCGACGTCGCCAAAGCCGCGATCGGCATTGGCCTGCGCCGAACGGATCAGCCCCGGCAGCAGGCTCGGGCGCATGTCGGAAAGGTCGGAGGCGATGGGGTTGGCGAGCGCGAGCTCAGGCTGGCCGCCGCCGAACGCTTCCGCCTGCGCCTTCGGCACGAAGGACCAGGTGACGGCCTCGACGATGCCACGGCTCGCCAAAGCGCGCTTGGCCTTTCGGGTGCGCAGCTGCAGGGTGGTCAGCACCGGCTTGCGGGCGGTCTCGTCGCGCGGGAAGGGCAGCGAGGGCACGCGGTCGAGGCCGGCGATGCGGATCACCTCTTCCACGAGATCGGCCTTGCCCTCGATGTCGCCGCGCCAGCTCGGCGGCGTCACGCGCACCGTGCCGCTGGTGCCTGCAACCGTAAAGCCGAGGCGGGTCAGCGTCGCCACCTGCTCGGCATCATCCGCCACCAGGCCGGTGAGCTTCTCGGTGAGGCTGAGCGGGAACTCGATGATCCGCGTGGTGTCGGGAATGGCGCCGGCCAGCACGATGTCGGAGGGTTCGCCGCCGCACAGCTCAAGGATGAGCTTGGTTGCCAGTTCCAGCCCCGGCTCGGTGAAGGCCGGATCGATGCCGCGCTCGAAGCGGAAGCGCGCATCCGAGTTCAGCCCAAGCTTGCGGCCGGTCTGGGCGATGTTGATCGGCTCCCACAGCGCGGATTCGACGAGCACATCGACGGTAGATTCATCGCAGCCGGATTCCTCGCCGCCCATGACGCCGGCGAGCGATTCCACCGCCTTGTCATCGGCGATGACGCACATGGTCTCGTCGAGCGCATAGGTCTTGCCGTCGAGCGCCAGCAGGCTCTCGCCCGCCACCGCGCGGCGCACAACGAGATTGCCGTGGACCTTGCCGGCATCGAAGACGTGCAGCGGCCGGTTGCGATCGAAGGTGAGGAAGTTGGTGACGTCGACCAGCGCGTTGATGGGGCGCAGGCCAATGGCGCGCAGCTTCGTCTGCAGCCAGTCCGGCGAGGGGCCATTCTTCACGCCGCGAATGAGCCGCAGGGCGAAGGCCGGGCACGGGGCGCCCTCGGCAATCGTCACCGACACCGGGCACGGGAAGCGGCCCGCCACGGGCGCGATGGGCGCCTCGATCAGCGTGCCGAGGCCGGCGGCGGCGAGGTCACGGGCGATGCCGAAAATGCCGAGGCCGTCGGCCCGGTTCGGCGTCACCGCGATCTCGATCACCGGATCGCCGAAGCCCGCCCAGTCGACATAAACAGCGCCCACAGGCGCGTCGGCCGGCAGCTCAATGATGCCGTCATGGTCTTCGGAGAGCTGAAGCTCGGCGGCCGAGCACAGCATGCCCCGGCTCTCGACGCCGCGAATGGTGCCGACGCCGAGCGTGATGTCCTTGCCGGGAATATAGGTGCCGGGCGGGGAGAACACGCTTTTGAGCCCCGTGCGCGCGTTCGGCGCGCCGCACACCACCTGCACCGGCTCGCCCGCGCCGGTATCGACCATGCAGACGCGCAGCTTGTCGGCGTTGGGGTGCTGTTCGGCGGAGATCACATAGGCGATGGAGAAGCCCTTGAGCTTCGCGGCCTTGTCCTCGACGCCCTCGACCTCGAAGCCGATGCGGTTCAGCGTGCCGGTGACATCCTCAAGCGTGTAGTCGCCGGACAGGTGCTCACGCAGCCAGGAGAGGGTGAATTTCATGGGAGAGCCCTAACGTTCCGCTTGTTCATATGCACCGACATCGCAGGCCTACCGGTAGCCCTTCTCGTCCGCCCCCTCGCCCGACCAGGCGAGAGGCTCATCATCGGCGGCGACCAGGAATTCGATGCCGACATTGCGCTTCTTGCCGACATCCTCCGGCGCGATGCGGTAATCGCGGATCTTGCCCTGGCGGTAGGACATGTCCGCGCGCGACTTGTGCAGCGCGAGCTTGGCGCCGGCCTCGACGGCCTTGATCGCCTCGTCCTCGGGCACGATCCAGTAGCCCGTCCAGAAGAAGCGCTCGCCATCGGCGGTGACGCCGCGGTCGTTCTCGCAGACAAAGTGGAGCTCGCGCACGCCGCCGCGGGTCGTGCGCGTGACGGCAGACGGCTTCGATGCACCGGAGGCCGTGCGCCCTGAGGACGCGCGGGCGGTGGGGCTACGGGTGGCGGGGCCGCGCTCGTCCAGCACCTCCTGGCACAGGGCGGCAAGGTCCGCGACGCCGCGCGCCTCGGCATTGGCGAGGAGCTGCTTGATCTGGGATGTCTCCATCCCACGCAGGCGTTCGGTCGACCAGACGGGGGGCTTGATCACGCGCTGAGGCCCCCGGCGAGGGTCGGGAAGTCGAGCGGGCGGAAGCCGTAATGGGCGAGCCAGCGCGCATCCGCCTCGAAGAAGGCGCGCAGATCCGGCATGCCATATTTCAGCATGGCGATGCGGTCGATGCCCATGCCCCAGGCGAAGCCCTGATACTCGTCCGGGTCGAGCCCGCAATTGCGCAGCACGTTCGGGTGGACCATGCCGCAGCCGAGGATCTCCAGCCAGTCCGAGCCCTCGCCGAAACGGATCTCGCCGGGGCGGGAGCGGTCGCACTGGATGTCGACCTCCATGGACGGCTCGGTGAAGGGGAAGAAGGACGGGCGGAACCGCATCTTCACATTGCCCACCTCGAAGAACGCCTTGCAGAACTCCTCGAGGATCCACTTCAGGTGGCCGAGATTGGAGCCCTTGTCTATGACGAGGCCCTCGACCTGGTGGAACATCGGCGTGTGGGTCTGGTCGCTGTCCGAGCGGTAGGTGCGGCCGGGGCAGATGACGCGGATCGGCGGCTTCTTGGACAGCATGGTGCGGACCTGCACCGGGGAGGTGTGGGTGCGCAGCACGAGGCGCGAGCCGTCCTCCTTGGTGGGCAGGTAGAAGGTGTCGTGCATCTCGCGCGCCGGATGCCCCTCGGGGAAGTTCAGCGCGGTGAAATTGTGGAAGTCGTCTTCGATGTCCGGCCCTTCGGCGACCGAGAAGCCCATATCGGCGAAGATGGCGGTGAGCTCGTCGATGACCTGGCTGATCGGGTGGACGCGGCCGAGTTCGGCGCTCGCCTCGCGCACCGGCAGGCTGACGTCGACGCGCTCGGTCTCCAGCCGCTTGGCCAGCGCGGCGGCCTTGAGGTCGGCGCGGCGCTCGGTGAGGGCGCCGTTCAGCCGGTCACGCAGGCCGTTGATCGCCGGGCCGGCGCTCTTGCGCTCGTCCGGGCTCATGCCGCCGAGGCTCTTCAGCAGCTCGGAGACCGAGCCCTTCTTACCGAGCGCGGCGATGCGCACCGCCTCCAGCCCCGCCTCGTCGGCGGCGGCCGCGACGGCGGCAAGAAGCTCCTGCTCCAGCGTGGCAAGGTCGGGAGGCGTGGCGACGGACATGATCGTTCTTCTCGGCTGAACAGAGGTAACGCAGCAAACATCAGCCACGGGCTCGGCCCGGGGATCCACGTCTTCAGCCGGAACAGAACCCGGAGAAGGTGTGGATGGCCGGGTAGAGCCCGGTCCTGACGTCGTCTCGGCGATAGCTGGGCGGCTTATACCGGGCTGAGCCGGTAGCGCAAAGGGCCAACGCGACACGCCACAACGCGAAAAGCCCCAACGCTTGCGCGCGGGGCTTCCCAGATTTTGGTCCCGACAGAGACGGGAAGATCAGGCGGCCTGCTTTTCCAGCGCGGCCTTGGCCTGCTCGACCAGCGCCGCGAAAGCGGCGGGCTCGTGGATGGCGATATCCGAGAGCACCTTGCGGTCGACCTCGATCCCGGCCTTGCCGAGACCGTCGATAAATCGGCCATAGGTGAAGCCGAGCTCACGGGTGGCCGCGTTGATGCGCTGGATCCAGAGCGCGCGGAAATTGCGCTTCTTCACCTTGCGGTCGCGATAGGCGTACTGCTGCGCCTTCTCGACCGCCTGCTTCGCGACGCGGATGGTATTCTTGCGGCGGCCGAAATAGCCCTTCGCCGCCTTGAGCACTTTCTTGTGCTTGGCGTGGGAAGTTACGCCGCGCTTGACACGTGCCATGGGATTTTCTCCTGGTCCTGGCTAAGGCTGGCGTCAGCCGTTGGGCAGATAGAACTTGCGAACATTGAAGGCATCACGCTCGGACATGACCGTGGTGCCGCGCTGATCGCGGATCTGCTTGTTGGTGCGCTTGATCATGCCATGGCGCTTGCCCGCCTGGGCCATGATCACCTTGCCGGTTCCGGAGAGCTTGAAGCGCTTCTTCGCTCCGGACTTGGTCTTCATCTTGGGCATTTGGCTCGATCTCCACGGCCGGCGACGCTCCCGCTGAGGAGAGGTTCCGGCTCAAGCTAGTGTGAGCATTCGAACCGCCACGGCAGCCCTAGTGGCCGGGCAGTTCGGGAAGGTCGCACCCTCTACAGGAGCGGCCCGATTATTTCAAGTGTGCGACGGCACCCTGATGCGCAAACCCGGACCTCCCGGCCCGGGCTTGCCTTTAGGCCCCTCACGAGGGGGCGTTGATCCTTGCCGCGCGGCTCAGTTCTCGCACATGGACAGCTTCGGGTTGCGCTCGCAGGGGCTGCTGCCCTGCGGCTGGCGCTGCTGCTGGCCCTGGGGCGGGTTGCGCGGCGGACGCTGCTGCTGTTGCGGCGGCGGCGCGGAAGGCTGCGGCTGGGCGCGCGGCGGGCGCTGCTGGGGCGGCTGCGCCTGCGGCGGCGGGCCACCCTGAGGCGGACGCTGCTGCGGCGGAGGACCACCCTGCGGCGGACGCCCGTTCCAGTTGCCCTGCGGCGGCGGGCGATAGCCCGGCCCGCCATAGCCGGGTCCACCATAGCCAGGCCCGCCATAACCGGGACCGCCGTAGCCGGGGCCACCATAGCCGGGACCGCCGTAACCCGGTCCACCATAGACCGGCGGCGGCGGCGGCGGGCGATAGCCGGGGCCGGGAGGCGGGCCGTAATAGCCGCCGCGCGGCGGGGGCGGGCCCCAGCGGTCATAGCTCGAATACCATGGCCGGCCGCGATAATAGCGGCCCCAATAATCGCCGAAGCTGAAGGCGACGATGGGCACGCCGATGGTCGGGGCATAGGGCGCGAACTCCACCCGGCGTCCGCCATAGTCATATTCGAGGTAGCGCGCCGCGATCCAGCCGCGGGCGCCGCGCCAGTCCACGTCGCACCAGCTGTAATCGTCGAGACAGCCATAGATGCCGAGCGGCGTGCCGCCCTCCAGCACCACCACTACCGGATAGCCGGTGCTGGGGCCCGCCCGCAGATTAACGTCGGTGGTGACGAATCCCCGCTGCTGGGCGAAAGCCGACCCGCCGAGCGCCAGCAGCAGGAAAGCTGCGCCCGCCAAAACCCTCTTCATCTGAAATCTCTCCCAACGTTGCATAAGCCTACAACGCCGACCGGGGGTTAAAGGAGCCCTGCTCTGGGGCGGAATCGTGTTCGCGCAGGGGCAGGCCTGCGCCGGCGCGCGATTCTTCCCCGTTCACGCTCCTAGCGCGAGCGCGGCGCGGGGAAAAGCCGCCGCGCCTCCCTTTGCGGCACGTTGATTGTGGCGGGCGAAGCGGACAGGATGCGCGCCATCCGTTACCGGACCCGCCCGGCGCCTCGCGCCCTCCCCGCCTTCCTCGCCCGGAACATCGCCTCCATGTCGTTCGGCACGCTGTTCGAAGCCTTCCTGCTTGGCCTTCTCGAAGGCTTCACCGAATTTCTCCCGGTGTCCTCCACCGGGCACATCCTGCTCGCCGGGCATTTCCTCGGCTTCGAAAGCCAAGGCAAGGTGTTCGAGGTGGTGATCCAGCTTGGCGCGGTGCTCGCCATCATCACCGTCTATTTCCAGCGCTTCCTGAAGGTTCTGGTCACGCTGCCTTCGAGCCCGCGATCGCGCAATTTCGTGCTGGGTATCCTCATCGCTTTCCTGCCGGCGGCGGTGATCGGCGTGCTGCTGCACAGCTTCATCAAGGAAGTGCTGTTCGAGACGCCGGCGCTGATCTGCGTGATGCTGATCCTCGGCGGCATCGTGCTGCTCTGGGTCGACACGCTGAAGATCAAGCCGATCCACACCGACGCCATGGCCTTCCCGCCGCTGCTGGCGCTGAAGATCGGCTTCATCCAGTGCCTCGCCATGATCCCCGGCACCTCGCGCTCGGGCTCCACCATCGTCGGCGGCCTGCTGCTCGGCGCCAGCAAGCCGGCGGCGGCGGAATTCTCCTTCTTCCTCGCTCTACCGACCATGGCCGGCGCCTTCGCCTATGACCTCTACAAGAACCGCAACCTGCTGAACGCCGACGACGCAGTGATCATCGGCGTCGGCTTCGTGGCGGCCTTCATCTCGGCGGTGATCGTGGTGCGCGGCCTGCTCGCCTTCGTCTCCAAGCATGGCTACACGCCGTTCGGCTGGTGGCGAATCGCCGTCGGCGGCGTCGGGCTGGTGGCGCTCGCCCTCGTCGGCTGAGGCGACCGCCTTACGCGCAACGAAAAAGCCGCCGGGAGGGCGCTCCCGGCGGCTTTTCATTTCAGTCCGGCGGGTGAACCGCTCAGGCCGCTTCCGGCCGCGTGAACTGGCCGGCCTTGCGGAAGCGCCAGAGATAGCCCGGCAGCACCGCGCCGAGCGCGGTCGGGGCGATGCCGAGACCCTCGAGGGTGCGGCCCTCAGTGATCGCCGCTTCCGACACCACATTGTCGACGCCGAGCAGCTTCACCTGGTCGCGGGTCAGCATCGGGTTGGGCAGCAGTTCGAGGAAGCGGGCCTGAAGGCTCGCCAGCGCGGAGGGCAGCGGCAGCAGCAGGCGCTTGCGGCCGATCTCCTTGAGGGTGATCTCGAGGAGCTGCTTGAAGGTGAGCACTTCCGGCCCGCCGAGCTCATAGACCGTGCCGGCGCGCGCCTGCTCGTCCACCGCCTTGGCGAAGGCCGCCGCGACATCACCGACGAAGACCGGCTGGAACTTGCTGTGCCCGCCATCGATCAGCGGCAGCGCCGGCGCCAGACGCGACAGCGCGGCGAAGCGGTTGAAGAAATTGTCCTCGGGGCCGAACACGATGGAGGGGCGCAGCACCACCGCGCCCGGCACCGCCTCGAAGGCCGCCGCCTCGCCGGCCGCCTTGGAGCGGGCATAGCTGGATTCGGAGCCGGCATCCGCGCCGATGGCGGAGCCATGCACCAGCCGGGCGCCGACTTCCTTGGCCGCCAGCGCCACCTGCTTGGCGCCGAAGCTCTGCACCGCCTCGAAGCTCTGCCGGCCGCTCTCATGCAGGATGCCGACGAGGTTGATGACCACTTCCGCCCCTTCGGCCGCGCGCAGCACCGAGGCAGGATAGCGCAGATTGGCCTGCACCGGCATGATCTGCCCGACCGCGCCGAGCGGCTGGAGATGGCCGGCAAGGTCCGGCCGGCGCACGGCGACGCGGATGCGCCAGCCCTGGCGCGCCAGCGCGCGCACCACATGGCGCCCGACGAATCCGGAGCCGCCATAGATGGTGACGAGCCGGTCCATCGGCGCGGCGCGGCGCGCCAGCTCGGCCTCGCTCTCCAGCGGCAATTCGTTGGCTTTGGCGGCGTCGACCATTTCGCGTTTCTCCCGGCCCGGCAAAAGGGATGCGCGACGATTACCGCGCCGCCGCGCGAGCGTCCAGCCGGCAGGCGCGCCCGGTCGACCAAATACACGCCTCACCGCCCTTTCCCGGCCTTCTGGCGGCACGGGGCGCGGACAAGAGGCGATGAGCGGCGGAAAAGATTTCCCCAGACCATGTGGGACACGGGCGAAACCCACATTGACAAGACGGATGCCACCCGACTATGTCTCGCCGCCGTGCCGCAAGGCATAAGCCCAGGTGGCGGAATTGGTAGACGCGCTGGTTTCAGGTACCAGTGGGTAACACCGTGGAGGTTCGAGTCCTCTCCTGGGCACCACTACTCTCCTCTTGTCCTTATGGGACAAGAAGTTGAGCCCCATCAGAGAGTTGCGCTTACCGGCCCGTGATACAGGACCGTGTAACAATGCTCTTCCGAATGGTACGTCCGGTGCGTCGTAGCGACACCCGCAATCCTCAGTTTGTCCTGCGCATCCCCAAGGACCTCAAGGCCAGCCTCGTGGGAATGACCCTTGAGGTGCCCCGAGGCGACGGCTTCGTCTCAATTAGGGTCAGCGAGAAGACGCAATCCATCCGCTTTTCCTTGGGCACATCGGAACCCACGGAAGCCAAACAGCGGCAGGCTGTCGCTGTGGCGCACCTGGAGCGGGTGTTCAGCGCACTCAGGAGCGACACACTCGTTCACCTGACCCACAAGCAGACCCTCGCACTGGCTGGGGAAGCTTACCGCCTGCTGGTGGAAAGGCATGAGGACAATCCTGGTCCCATCGAGCTGTGGGATATGGCCATGATTGTGAACGCCACGGCGCTGGCTGGTCAGCCCATCGGACTGGACTGGCCTCTCCGCATTGAGACGAAGGAGGAGCGCCAACTGCGCGCCCTGGAGCAACGTTTCGGAGCGGTTGCGGACCAGGTTCTTGGCCGGAACGGCCTCGTCGTCGACCAGAAGAGCCGCGCTGAACTGCTCTTTCAAGTCGGCCTGGCCTACAATCAGGCGACCGTCCAGCTCTCCAACAATGCAGGGGGCGACTACAGCCCCGATCCCAAAGCAGAGAGGTTCGGGCCCTCGTTCAAGCCCTCAGAACAGCCATCCACTCCATCCCCGGCGCGTGCATCGGCGGTGCCCATGCGCCGGCTTTTTGAGGAATGGTGGCGAGAGGCAAAGTTAGCAGGTCGGTCGGTTAGCACCAAGGACGGTTACGGCACCGCGCTGGAGCGCCTCATCACCTTCATTGGGCATGACGACGCGGCCAGGGTGTCCGCCGAGGACATCGTGCGCTTCAAGGATCACATGGTGTCCACGCCGAGCCCGACCACGGGCAAGCCGCTAAGCGCAAAGACCATAAAAGACAGCTACCTCGCGGGCCTCAAGAGCATCTTCGGTTGGGCCGTCGACAACTTGAAGCTAACCGAAAATCCTGCCGAGAAGGTCACCATGAAGTCGGCGCGTAAGCAGAAGGTCCGACAACCGTGGTTCACCGAAGAGGAAGCGAGCTTGATCCTCTCTGCCGCCCTCAACGCCAAGAAGGAGCCAGGAAAGCCACCACAGCGGTTCGCGCTTAGTCGCTGGGTTCCGTGGCTCTGCGCCTATACTGGAGCACGCGTCGGGGAAATGGTTCAGCTGCGTAAGCAGGATGTCTGGCGGGATGGCGAATGCTGGGTCATGACCATCACGCCCGAGGCGGTTACGGTGAAGAGTAGGCAAATGCGAACGGTCCCGCTGCATCCGCACCTTATAGAGCTTGGTTTCGTTGAGTTCGTGCAATCCGCCCCAGCCGGTTTCCTGTTCATGTGGTCGGGCACTGAGCGGGCATCGTGGCAGTATGCAAAGCGGGTCATAACCGATGAGGTGCGGAAGGTCGTAACGGATCCGAATGTGCAGCCAAACCATGGCTGGCGGCATACCTTCAAAGCACTCGGCGGCGAGGTTGGCATTGAGCAGCGGACGCTCGACGCCATTCAGGGCCACGCGCCGAGAACCGAGGGCGAGACCTACGGCGGCGTGACCATCAAAGCCATGTCGATCGCGCTGGGGCGATTTCCCAAGTTCTCCACGAAAGAGCCAGCAGTGCAGTCAAATTGACGCACTATAGCAAACTCCAAGGTCAGGAATTTCATATAAGCGCTTGATAATTTTGATGCGTAGCAAACTCAACAGAGGTACTTACTATATCTATCTCTCATGCAGCGCCTTATTCGGCACAATGCGTATGAGCTACGCTCGATCCTCTCTAATATGAGGATCAACGACATGCCTACCGCTGTTAACCCTTCCGCTTCCGCTGTCACAGCTGCCGTGGAAATCCTTCGCGCCGACCTTCCCGGCTGGCAATTGGAGGTCAACGTCGCTGAAGACGGAACGCCTTCCGTCTGCGCCTACCTGTTTTGGCAGGTCCAGGGAGCCGAGAGCTACACTTTGTCCTTCGTGTCGGACAAACGAGGCGCTTGGGTCGCCATCGACAGCCATTTGCGAGAGATCGAGTTACTGGAGGCCAGCCTCACGGCTTCCGTGTACAAGATGATCGGACGGCTGGGCACGCAGCGAGCGGCCTGACGTACAGCCTCACAGATCGCCAGGGAGCCTCGTGGGCATCCATTCTACGATGCCCGCCTCCGCCCCTTGCGCCGAAAGATCAAACGGCCGCCTGCAGGCTCCATGGCGCTCTGACGCCCTCTAGCATTTACCGCCACCGGGGCGAAATGCTTCCCCTGGGAGACTTGCGGGTTGATGAGCAGCCGGGTTGCCCTTGGTCCCGATCTCCGATGGATTGCCTCCCTTGCGCATGAAATTCGTTGACGCCCGCCCGCGTCGTCATGGAATGCCTGCGGGGCAATCAGCGGGTGAAGGCGGTTACGACGCGCCACCGCGCTGACGGCTGGACCAATCGGCCAAAAGGAAGCGGATCACGTCTGTGAAGGGAACAGACCCTTGATGGCCGAGCTGACGGCCAATCTCAGTTATCGTCTTCATGTCCTGGACGCTAAGGCGAGCGGACACGCGGTGGGGATAGCAGTTGGAGTAGGGCATTTCCTCGTGGGGTCGGGACGGCGACGCAGTGCCGTCAGACTGAAAGACAGGGGCGTCGACAGGGACGCGCGGATTAGGAAGGTTTGCCGCACAAGCCGTGCTCAGTGATCTCGCCAGCCCTTAGGCGCCGTGTGTGATCTCGGATCAGGAGACGGACGACGTCAGACAGGCATGGGTCACCCCATGACCGCGTAGCTCGGCGATGAGATTGAGGACATCAATGTCGTCGTCGTTGAGCAGGGTGGACAGGCTATAGGGGTACTCTCTCGAGGCGTCGTATCTGCTGTGCATGTGACGATCCGCAGGACCATCGCTGTCGATGAGCTACGACATGGATGGAGATGATGGGGTGGTTCTACCAAGGGGCCTACCTCAAGACCGACTAGTGACGTCTCAGAGTGTCATAAAGATCGTCTTTAGTGAGAGGTATCATCTGGTTAGCCCCCCTTACCCCCCAGCCTCTTCCGAACCATTCAGAATAGGGGGAGTAAGGGAGACCGCACCATCACCACAAATCATGTGGTTGACGGCAATCCGTGAGCGAGTGTGTCGCATCATCCGGCTGAGCCCCCGAGTCGTCGCATTGGACTTTCTCAGATGCGTCCAACAAATCGAAATCTCAGCATTGGTTAGCTTTCCGGGGCACAGGCACGGCGGACAGCCCAGCTTTAGATCGCCGCCCCAAAGGAAGACGCACCGGGTGTGAGGCGGGGCTGCTCGCTCGTGTACGTCACCGACTCACATCGCTGCGATGGACGCATCGGCCTGGATCGCCCTGTAGACGCTGCCACGGCCGATCCCGAGAGCCTTGGCGATCTCGGTGGGCGTCTTGCCCTCGGCATGCAGGCGCCGCGCCTCGTCGGCCTTGAGGCGGGCTGTCGGCTTCCGGCCCGTATAGCGCCCCTCAGCCTTGGCCTTGGCGATCCCCTCCTTCTGTCGCTCCAGCATCATCTCGCGCTCGAACTGGGCAAACCCGGCGAAGATGTTGAGGATGAGGTTGCCGGTGGAGCTGCGAGTGTCCACCGGCTCTCCGCCAAGATTGAGCACCCTGAGACCGACCTTCTTGGCGCCCAACTCCTTCACCAACTCCCACAGGTTGACCGTGGAGCGTGCCAACCGGTCAATCTTGGTGACGACGAGGGTGTCGCCCTCACGCACGTAGTCGAGGACCTGTGCTAGCACGGGGCGCGCACCGACGGAGGATGCTTGCTCGACAAAGACCTTGTGGCACCCAGCCGCCTGGAGGTCGCGGCGCTGGGCATCCAGTCCTGCCTCCTGCTCGGCGGTGGATGTTCGGCCATAGCCGATGAGGTGGCCAGATGGATGGATGGTCGTGCTCATGTCGCGCCCCGAGTGTCCAAAAGGTCAAGACATGAGAGTCGCTCACGTCCAGAATGTCAATACCCATCCTATTGGACACATCTGAACGTCGGAGCGGACACGTCCACATGGGCAGGGTCATCTGGACGCGAGGCTCGCGGTGCAAGATCGGAACCTGACGAGGCAGGCGAGCGCTCAGACAGCGAAACCAAGATGCCGCAGGGTTCTCAGTCGACGGTGCGAGATGCGCCCCCTACACCACCCCTGCCGCATTCGTGGACGGGCTTGCCCACTGCACGGTTCGCGGGGGGTCACGGGGGACGCCTGCGCTTTCGCGTCGGGGAACATGTGCCCGTGAACGCGAGACCAGATTTTGATCTTACCCGGTCGCGTCAGACAGATCATGCCGACTTCGTGCTCGCTGCGCTGGAGCAGGCCCTCGTGAGCGGCATGTGCTCCTTGGCCGACCTAGTGCACCATAGCGACCCTGTTCGCAGAATGTCAGCATCTGCGACAGCTAGCGATTGGCCTAAGCAGGCATTTTGCCTTTCGTCGGAGGCGTCGATCAAAGCTATGATAACGCTCTCGCCGAGACGATAAACGGCTTCTACAAGCTTGAGTTCATCCATCGGCAGAGTCATTGACATTCCTTCAACGCTGTCGAGTTCGCCACGCTGAAACGGGCCGACTGTTTCAACCGTCGTCGGCCGCTGGACCAGCAACACGATAATGGACCTCATTGTGGGGCACAGATGCAGGAACTGATCGAGCGGCTACGGCAATTCCGGGATGATCGGAATTGGTCACAGTTTCACACTCCAAAAGATCTGGCGATTTCCGTGAGCGTCGAAGCAGGCGAACTGCTTGAGTTGTTCCAATGGCAGCCACAAACGGCAGAGCCGGGGCCAGAAACAACGGCTAAGATCGCTAGTGAGGCCGCTGACGTGCTCCTCTATCTACTTCTGCTTACCGACCGGGTAGGCGTCGACCTCATGGCGGCAGCTCAGGCCAAGATCGACCTGAACGAGAAGCGCTTCCCAATTCAGTCATCGTACGGGGTTGCGAAGCAGGACGATCTCGGGGAGACGGCGAATTGATCTCAGCAGGAGATTTCTCCGTCTTCGCCCGCTGGTCTGATGCACCAAGTTACGCATTCGGTAGTCGGAACCGGACAGGTGTCGTTCCGCCTGCTGATAAGGAGGCTTACTGGCGCATCTACGACGAACTGCTCCAGGCCATGAACCAGGCCCGGTCGGCTCACCCATTTGGGGACAAAACATACCTCCGCCCCAAAAAGTACTCCCGGGAGCGCGGGTCCCGTGGGCACCGTCCCAAAGATTTGTGGGTCTCTCTGTGCGCGCAAGGCGCGGAGGCCTTCGGTCATATGCCGCAGGTATACGTGATAGCGTCCGAACGAGGCCTTGAGGTCGGATTTGCGGTTTCTATCGCAGAGGAGGACTACTTCGATCCAGAGACGAAGGAGCGCAATCGCTCAATCGTACCGTTTATCAACTCCAAGCTGCCTAGCAGTCAGGATCCGGTTGTCATTACCCTCGATGCCCAACTGGCCGATCAGGGTGGCTGGCTGTTCAATCGGAAAACCCGTCTCCTGCCTGGAAGCCCTGGCTTCGATGAATTCCCTTCGCTCTC
The DNA here is from genome assembly GCF_029760895.1 of Ancylobacter sp. WKF20. Lineage (NCBI taxonomy): Bacteria > Pseudomonadati > Pseudomonadota > Alphaproteobacteria > Hyphomicrobiales > Xanthobacteraceae > Ancylobacter > Ancylobacter sp. WKF20. The sequence continues at coordinate 3,842,909 of NZ_CP121679.1, read as the reverse complement.
AGCGATGATCACCTTCCTCAAAATCTCCGGGGCTGCCACAGGCGGAGGAGCCGTAGCACGGCTCTTTTGGCCACAGGACCTCAGCAACGTTGATCTCACGGCACAGCTCGGTCTGGCCCTAGATAACTTCGCTCCAATGCTGGCTCGTTGCTCGCCCAATGCCTGGGACGTGGAAATCCGGACGGCTCAGACGGAGGTCGAGGCCTTGGCCGCGTCCGTTGAGTTCGACCCCGCATCTGAGGAGGACGGGCGGCGGCGTGTGTGGGCAGAGGTCGCGAGGCGTCAGGGGCAGGCGACCTTCCGGCGCCAACTGCTCGAAGCCTACGACGGAGCCTGCGCGATTTCAGGCACGAACGTCTCGGATGTCCTGCAAGCCGCCCATATCCAGCCTTACAACGGACTGTCCACGAACAAGGTGAGTAATGGTCTGCTGCTAAGAGCGGATCTGCATAACCTGTTCGACCTTAAGCTCATCTCCATCAATCCCGACTCCATGAAGGTGGTCGTCTCCCCTCGCCTTCGGCAGACGGATTACTGGTCGCTGGACGGTTGTGACTTGCGACTTCCAACAAAGCTTGCCTGGCGGCCGAACTCGCAGGCGCTCGCGGCCCATTTCAGCGAGGCCGTGGGCGAGACCTAAGCTAACCGCTCGCTGTTGCGGGGGCTCAGTCTCTGGCTCGAGAGCTGCCTAGTCAAATACGGCTTAGCACTTCGTAGAGTGCTTCGTTCATGGCGCTGGCCTCAGTCCTCGTCTTCGTCGGCTTCGATCGGCGCTTGGACCTTTGAGTTCATGCTCGTGGGTCGATTGCGGCTTAGGCCAGCGGCCGTCAGCGTCGCGCGGTTCCGCATCCAGGCGTCATTGATTAGGTCCTGCCACTGGATGACCTCGATCTGACCACGATAGGCGTTGTTGAGCGGCCGCACGCGACCCTGGCCATTGGCTGTCGTCGCCCAGCTCGAGAGCTGCTGATCCAGATCGCCTCGGATATCGGCTACGACATAGCAGTGGAAGATACAGTCTTCCGCCACGCGCACCTTCGCTCTGTCGAAAGTCTCTATCTCTCCGCCTTTCAACTGCGCAAGGTATCTGGTGATCTGTTGCTCGATGTTGTCCTCCGCTTTGGCATAGACGGTGCGGCCGGGTTTCTTGAACTCCACGACCATCATTGACCGCAGCGGCTCGGAGACGTCGACGACCTCGGGGTTTTCAGCAGCAGTGACACCAAGGCCATAGGCCAAGTTCCAAACTAGTAGGTCGGGACGGTCTGACGAGCCACCCTCCGCCAGAACCGCGTCGAGACGCTTATCGGAGGAGAACGCGCGGGTGAACGCCAATCGCTCGTCGACCACCCACAGATCATGCGCGCGGCTCTTAAGCTCCGAGACATTGTCGCCCATGATGCCCATGGGGCAGATAAACGCGTGCAAGGTGCGCTCGAGGTGATGGTCGTCCTCCCTCCCACTGCGCATGCGTATCCGCCTGATGAGCTTATCCAGCATCTCCAACGCCAACTTTCTACGGACCACGTGCTGAGCAAGGGCGAGCTGTTCGGAGTTCTGGATTTCCTTTGCGGCCTTAGCGACGGAAGCTTCTAGATCAATGGGCACGTTTTCGAGGTCGAGGGCATCGATCAGCTCCTGAAGGGAGTTCTGGCGGTCTTCCTCGCGGCGGATCTGGTACTTGATCAGGCCGGAAGCGAACTCTTCAGGCGCCATGGCGTGGAAGGGGACGCGCTTCAGCTGGGTGTCGTCGGTGTCGAAGCCGAACGTTGGATACCGTTCTACGAACGCCACGTAGTTGTCGCGACGTTCCTTGGCGAATTTCGCAACCTGATCCGGCAGCAGCCGCTCCTTCACGATTTCCATGCAGGCGCGGCTAATGTCTTTGAGGGTGCGCTCAGGAAGGTTGAAGGCGGTTCGGCCTTCGTTGACGCGCAGGTCGAGATACTCACCCGAGACGCAGCCGTGGAAAACCAAATCCTGTTGGCCATCGCGCTCCAGGTTCGTCACACCTAGGAGGTTGTCGACCTTGCGGGTCTCGACCGTTCGACCGTTGGCTAAGAGGTGCAGTTGGTGGCGCCCCTCAAGACCGGTGCTGGCCTCCGCTTGGCACGTGAAGCCCACGATGGCCAGCGTTCCAAATTCCTTGTGCTGGAACGTGGTCTCTAAGGGCTTACCAACTGTAAGGTCCGCCACCGCTTTCGGATACTCGGTAAGGTCCCCGTCAAGGTCGATGAAGAGCCGTGGGCCACCTCCGATGAGGAAGTCGGCGATGAAGTGAGCGCTAAAGTACCGGAGGAAGGTGTCGGAGCGGCGTGGGAAGTGGGCTCCGTATTCCTTTGTCCTGAGGCCTTTGAAGGTGATGGTAGTGCCACGATCGCCATCGTCCGGCACGCCTTCGTAGCGCGGGACGACCTGCTCGAGGTTATTCAGGACGAAATCGAAGGCGCGGCGTCGGATGGCGTCGGCCTCGGCATAGGTGCTCTCCACCTGTATGCTGGAGAACGCGTCGAGCCAGAACAGCCGACCCACGCCCTTACCACCCCGCGCCTGTTTGAAGTCGGTGTCGATCTCGCAGAAGGCCCCGTAGCGTTTCGCGTCAAGGCCGATGCCCCGGTCGACGATGACGATCACTAAGTCGTCGGGGCTGGACAGGTTGGTGATCCGGATATCGATCCGACCATTCGCGACGTTCTTCTCCAGTCGATCTTCCAAAGCGAACATAGCGTTACTGACGGCCTCGAACAGCGGCTGCAGGCCCTGCGTCGCGTTTGATGGCTTAGGCAGCTTCCGAACGCGGTTCTCGATATTGTTGCTTAACGCGGGCAATGGCCTCTCCGGGAGCGTACCTGAGCGTGATGAGCGCGCTGATTATAGTAAAGAACCTAGAGGCTGCTCTGGATGGGTACAATGCGGACGCTGCTCTCCGTCTTGCCTGCGGGGATGTTGAAGTAGCGGACGCCATCGACTTCCTGGTGCGGCAGCAGCGGTAGAAATCGCAAATGGGCAGATAGACGGGGCGGCACAGGCTCTCTCAGCAATCAGGAACCGAACCTTGCACAAATTGCCGCCCAGCGGCCGCGACCCAACGATGTGCGACCGTGTAACATAGCCGTGTATCAACGCTTGACTTAAGGGCTCCAAAACCGTTGAATTATATAGGTTTCAGCCCCTCCGGTAGCCGGTCCTCTCCTGGCACCATCTGACCGTCCAAGACGGTCCTGAGACGACCGAAAAGCCGCTGAAACCAAAGGGTTTCGGCGGCTTTTTCGTTTGGGACAGTCCGACGCGATCCGTTGGCATCCAACGCCTTTGTTGGCATCGCCGATGCCAACAAATGGCCCTCACGGACACGGCCTGCAAAAATCTCAAGGCAACGGACACGCCAACAACTGTCCGATCATGGCGGGATGCACCTATTCGTTAGCCCTGGGGGACGGTTGTGACGTATGGCCTGCCGGTTCGACGGCAAGCAGAAACAACGTTCTGTCCGCACCCAGCCTGCTATGTCGCTCACGGACGCTTCGGCTGGAGATCGGCTACGCGCCTCTCCACGGGCCCCGCGAAAGCGTCCGCCCGACCTGGCGCACCCACCAGTGATCGAATAGGGCAACCGGCACGGCCAGGGCCAAGGTTCCGGCACCGGTGACGGCGAAGGTCGCCCCGATCTGCAGCAAACCCTGCCCTTCCAAGGCCAGATAGGTAAGGCTGGAGACCGAGCAGATGACCAGAACCTGACAGAGATAAATACCGAAGGAGAGAAAGCCCAAGGTGCGCCCGACCCGTCCAGACATGGCGGTTCGTAGGAAGGTCGCGCGGCGGAACAGCAGCAGGGCGAGGCACGCCATCAATGTGTGCAGGATCACCCGCAGCCGCAGCGGATCCATCGCCGTCAAAGGTCCGAGCCCGCTATAGAGGCCTTCGGGCCGCCCGCTCATGATGTTCTCGTGATACCCACCCAGCAGCACGATCAGCACGAGAGCCAGCGCGATCTTGGCGCCGCGCCAATCGGCATGCGGGGTTCGGTCCCGCAAGGCCAGACCGACGCCGACAATGAAGGGCGCGAGATAGGGGCTGAGCCACAGCGTCCCGAGGCCGATCACGGCCAGGCATGCCCATCGGCCCCGCGGCAGCTTGGCCACGGCGAGCGCCGAGGCGAGCACCAGAAAGCTCCCGGCGAACTCGTAGACCATCGTCCACAGACTGGAATTGTAGAACGACTGGCCGGTGAAGAAGGTCGTCGCGCCCTCCCACAGGCTGTGGGGGATTTCCAGCCATCCCGCGCTCGGCCAGGTGTAGAACCAGCCGAGCCAGACCGACGGCACCATGGCCGCCGCCTCGCGGTTGGCGAAACCGGGACCGGCCATGACGAGGCCGGCCATCAGATTGGTCAGGATCACCGGGCCCGCCAGACGCGGCCAGCGCTTGAGCGCCGACGAGGCGGCCAGCCGCGCGCTGCCGCTGCGCAGCACATTGAGCGACAGCACGTAGCCGGACAGCACGAAGAAGACGATGACCGCGGCCGACCCGTTCACCAGCGCGAAGGCCGGCGTGCCGAAAAGGGTGATGGCCTGATCGGGATAGGTCATGCCGTGAAGCTGCGGCGTGAAGCCGAGCATGGTGTGATGGAGCAGCACGACCAGAGCCGCGATGCCGCGAAGCGCTTCAAGCTCCGCCAACTTTCCCCGCGCCGTCATGATTCCCCGTCTTGCCCTGCCCCAAGGACCGACCTCTGACGGACGGCACGCGCCCTGTTACCAGCGCAGCGCGGGCGCGGACAAGTACCGCAAGTCCCGCTCCGGCCACGCCGGCATTGCCCTCATGGCTCTCAGTGGAAATCGCGTGATTTCGGCAGGACGCGGACCTGGCGGGGGTGGCCGTGCGTGGAGCGGCGGCCGGCCAGCAGATGGCCCTCCCGCGGGGCCGGCTTCACCCGCTCGTCGACGCCGGGGTCGACCTGCGGACGGGCGAGCGGGTAGGCGCCCTTCTGGCGGGGATCGTCGAACAGGCGGGCGAGCTCACTGGTGCGGTCATGCACCTGCTCGGCCATCACATGGATGACGCCCTCCTTGCTCTTCTGCACCCTCCCCTCCACCACGACGAGGCGCGCGCCCATGACCTGCGCCCGATAACGCTCGAACAGCCGGGCCCAGAGCAGCACATTGACGATGCCGGTCTCGTCTTCCAGCGTCATGAAGATGGCGTTGCCCTTGCCCGGCCGCTGGCGCACCAGCACGATGCCGGCGGTGCGGATGAACGTGCCGTCCCGCCGGGCCGCAATGTCCGCACTGCTGGCGATGCCCTCGGCGCGGAAGATCGCGCGCAGCATGCCCATCGGGTGGCCCTTCAGCGAGAGCCTTGTGGTCTGGTAGTCCACCGCGATCTGCTCGGGCAGCGGCATGAGGGGAAGCTGCGCATCCGGCTCGGGCCCGAGTTCGCGCGCCTGCGCCGCCGCGAACAGGGGCAGCGGCGTGTCATCGGGCAGGCGGCGAACGATCCACGCCGCCGCGCGCCGGTCGAGCCCCAGCGAGCCGAACGCATCGGCATCCGCCAACCGGCGCAAAGCCCCGGCGGGCAGGCGCGCGCGCAGGGAGAGCGTCTCGATATCGCGGTAGCCGGCGCCCCGCGCGGCGGCGAGCTGTTCCGCCCATCTTTCGCTGAAACCGTCGATCTGCCGCAGGCCGATGCGCAGCGCCAGCGTGCCGTCGGCCCGGCGCTCCAGCGTGTTGTCCCAAAAGCTGTGATTGATGTCGGCGGGGCGGATTTCCACGCCATGCTCGCGCGCATCGCGCACGATCTGCGCCGGGGCGTAGAAACCCATGGGCTGGGAATTCAGCAGCGCCGCCGCGAACACAGCGGGATGGCGGCATTTGATGAAGGCGGAGATGTAGACCAGCTTGGCGAAGGAGGCGGCATGGCTTTCCGGGAAGCCATATTCGCCGAAGCCCTTGATCTGCTCGAAGCAGCGCGCCGCGAAGGCCGGGTCATAGCCGCGCGCGCTCATGCGCTCGATCAGCAGGGTCTGGAACTGGCCGATCGTTCCCATGTTGCGGAAGGTCGCCATGGCCCGGCGCAGCTTGTTGGCCTCGACCTCGGTGAACTCGGCCGCGACCATGGCGAGCTTCATCGCCTGTTCCTGGAACAGCGGCACGCCCTTGGTGCGTGCGAGTACCTCCCGGAGTTCATCGGGATCATGCGGCGGCTTGGGCGAGGGGTAGGTCACCTTCTCGCTCCCCTCGCGCCGGCGCAGATAGGGATGCACCATATTGCCCTGGATCGGACCGGGGCGGACGATGGCGACCTGGATGACGAGATCGTAGAGCCGGCGCGGCTTCATGCGCGGCAGCATGTTGATCTGCGCCCGGCTTTCCACCTGGAACACCCCGATGGAATCGCCCCGGCAGAGCATGTCGTAGACGTCGCTCTGCTCGCGCGGCACGTCGGCCAGCGCGTAATCGACGCCTTCATGGTCGCGCATCAGGTCGAACGCCTTGCGGATGCAGGTGAGCATGCCCAGCGCCAGCACATCGACCTTCATCAAGGCGAGCGTGTCGATGTCGTCCTTGTTCCACTCGATGAAGGTGCGGTCCTCCATCGCCGCCTTGCCGATCGGCACCATCGCGTCGAGCCGGCCCTCCGTCAGCACGAAGCCGCCGACATGCTGCGAGAGATGGCGCGGAAAGCCGAGAAGCCGGCCGGCGAGTTCCACCGCGCGGCGGATGGTCGGGTTGTCGGCATCGAGCCCGGCCTGACCGATCTGGCCTTTCGCCACCATGTCGCCCCAGCTCCCCCAGACCAGGCTGGAGAGCCGCGCGGTGACATCCTCGGTGAGGCCGAGCGCCTTGCCGACATCGCGCAGGGCGCTGCGCGGGCGATAGGAGATGACGGTGGCGGCGATGCCCGCCCGCATCCGGCCATAGCGCTCATAGATGTACTGGATCACCTCCTCGCGACGCTCATGCTCGAAATCGACGTCGATGTCGGGCGGCTCGCGGCGCTCGCGGGAGATGAAGCGGGCGAACAGCAGGTCGCTCTCGGCCGGGTCCACCGCGGTGATGCCGAGCACGTAGCAGACGGCGGAATTGGCCGCCGAGCCGCGGCCCTGGCACAGGATGCCCTCCTTTTCGGCGAAGCTGACAATGTCGCGGATGGTGAGGAAATAGGGCGCGTATTTCAGCTCGGCGATCAGTGCCAGCTCCTCCCGGAGCTGCTTTTCCACCTTGGGCGGCACACCGTCGGGATAGCGGATGGCAGCGTGCTGCCAGGTCATATGCTCCAGCCAGGCCTCCGCCGTGTAGCCGGGCGGAACGGGCTCCTTCGGGTATTCATATTTCAGTTCGCTGAGCGAGAAATCGAGCCGGGCGAGGAAGTGGCGCGTCTCCTCCACCGCCTCCGGCGCGTCGCGGAACAGGCGGACCATCTCGGCCGGCGGCTTGAGATGGCGCTCGGCATTGGCCTCCAGCTTCCGGCCGGCGGCCTCGATCGTCGTGCCCTCGCGGATGCAGGTGAGCACATCCTGCAAATCGCGCTGGGAGGGGTGGTGATAGAGCACATCGTTCATCGCCAGCAGCGGCACCCTGGCGTCCGCGGCCAGCGCCTTCAGCCCCGCCAGCCGGCGGCGGTCGTCGCCCCGGCGCGGCATGTCGGCGCCGAGCCAGAGCGAGCCGGGCGCGGCCTCCGCCAGCGGGGCGAGATACCGCGCCAGTTCCTCCAGCCGGCGGGGGGGCATGAGGATGAGCGAGAGGCCCCTCGCGTCAGTCAGCAGGTCGTCAAGGGTGAGGAGGCAGCTTCCCTTCTCAGCGCGCATATTGCCGGCGGTGAGGAGCTGGCACAGCCGGCCCCAGCCGGCGCGGTCCTGCGCGTAGGCGATCACATCCGGCGCGCCATCGGCGAAGACGAGCCGCGCGCCCACCGCGAGCTGGAAGGGGAAGATGGCCTCCGGCGCGCCGATCTCCTCGCGCCACACCTCCTCCGCCTCCTTCAACGCGGCATAAGCCCTCACCACGCCCGCCACGCTGTTGCGGTCGGCGATGCCGATACCGGCATGGCCGAGGTGAAGCGCCTGCGCCACCAGATCGCTCGCGTGCGAGGCGCCGCGCAGGAAGGAGAAATTCGTCGTGACCGCCAGCTCGGCATAAAAAGCCGTGTTCATGGAGCGACCCTCATGAACCCGTCCTCATGGGAAAAGCCCATGGACGAACCAGCGCGGGGCGCCCGGCTCGCGCTCATAAAGGCCGAGGCGGAACAGCCAGAACCGCCGGCCCTTCTCGTTCTCCACCCGGTAATAGTCCCGCGTCGGCGCGCCCCGCCGCCACCACTCGGCGGCGATGCGCTCCGGCCCCTCGGCATGAACCACCTCATGCAGCACGCGCCGCCAGCGGAAGCGCAGCGGCGGACCATCCGGCACTTCCGCCAGCGCCTCGATCGGCTGCGGCGGGTCGAACATCATCAGCGGGCGCGAAGGGAGTTCCTCCGGCATCGGAACGGCGGGCGGCGCCGGATCGGCCGCCGGCACGAGGCGGGCGGCACGGTCGGGATCATGGGTGTCGCGCATCATGAAGCGCAGCACCCGGTCCCGGCCGAGCCGCGCCGCCAGCCGGTCGACCAGCGCGCTCACCTCTTCCTCCTCGATGGCGCGCCCGTCGAGACTCACCTGCGCGGGCGCCAGGGTTTCGGCCCGCAGCACGGCGAGGCGGATCAGATCGAAACCGAAGCCGGGATCGAGAGGATCGGCCAGCGCGTCGAGCTTTTCATGGAAAAGCCGGCCAAGGGATGAGGGGTCGCGCGCGGGGCGCGCGGTCTCCACCGCGATGCGCCGCACCGCGCCATCCGCCCGGAAGAAGGAGGCCTCGAAGGCCCGCCCGCCTTCGCCGCGCGCCTCCAGCATCAGCGCGAGATCGTCGATCAGCAGGCCCAGCGCGCCCCCGACATCCTCGGCCCGGCCGATCGGTTCGGCAAAGCGCCGCTCGGCGATGCAGGCCGGCAGCGGGCGGCGCGGGGTGATGCGCACATCCTCATGGCCGAGCGTGCGCCGCAGGCGGGTCAGCAAGACCTCGCCGAAGCGCGCGGCAAGCGGCGTGCCCGGCCGCGCGGCGAGATCGCCGATGGTCCGCAGCCCCGCGCGCGCCAGCCCGGTCACGCTCTCCTCCGGCAGGTCCAGCGCGGCGATGGGGAGCGGGCCCACGCATTCCGCCTCGCGGCCGATGGGCACCACGCCGCCCTTGCCGCACCGCGCGAGGGCGCGTGCCGCCTCCGGTGTGCCGGCCACCACGGCGTGGAGCGTCAGCCCGTGACGCTGGAGATGCTCCATGACATGCCGGCGCATCCTTGCCTCGCCGCCGAACAGATGCGTGCAGCCGGTGATGTCGAGCACCAGCCCATCCACACCGTCCAGCGCCACCAGCGGCGTCCAGCGGTCGCAATCATCGGCGATCCGTTCGAGAAAGCCGGCATCGGCGCGTGGGTCATGGTCGGCGACCGCGAGGACGGGAATCCGCGCGCGGGCATCCGCCAGCGTCAGGCCGGGCGCCAGGCCCACGGCCCGCGCCTGCGCGGAGATGGCGGAGAGGCGCAGCGCGCCTTTCACCCGCTCGACGAAGACCAGCGGCAGCGCCTCATCCGGCGCGCTGGAAGGGCCGGACATCCCCGGTCCCCTCGCCCGGTGCCACCGTGCCCTGTCGAGCCGGTTTGCCGGCAGGAACGGGAACCACAGCGCGAGATAGCGGGGCGATGTCGCGGAAGGAACAGCTCTCATGGTCCCACTCCAGATTCCAGGCATGGCCGTTGAGGCCGCCGCGATGGCGCAGCAGCGTGACGGCGAAGGCGGGGGCGCCCGGTGCGTCCGCCGCCAGCGGGGTGGAGAGGATCGGGCGCACCAGCCAGCGGGTGACGGCAACACTGGCCGAGGGCTTCTCGGCCATGCGCAGCAGGAAAAAGGTGACGCCGGAAACACCCGCCCGAAGCGCCAGCCGCCGCGTGGCGGTGAGGTCCAGCGCCTTCGGCTCGCCCCATGGCTCCAGCAGCACCGCCCCGAGCGCGGCGCAGCGCACCGCGTCGCCGGCCGCCCGCAGCGCCTGTTCCGGGTCACGCGCCCGCACCAGGATGAGCCGCGCCGGGTCAAGCCCCAGGCCTCTCAGCCCGTGCGCGTCGAGGCGGCCCGCCTCTGAATCGATAAAATCCTGCCGCACCCAGACGATGGGGCGCATCGGGGGTTTCCTCTGAGCCGGCTCCTCGCCCGGCTTCTGCGCCGCCCGCAGCGCCAGCGCCAGGGAGAAGCCGGAGGCGGCTGGCATGTCGGCGCCCTCCGCCGCATAGATCTCATGCAGCGCCCCGCGTGCGAGCGTCTCGGCCAGCACGCCGTCAGGCCCCGCAGCGCCCAGGCTGAAGGCTGATGAAGCGCCGGGCAGACGCTCCGCCTCCAGCCCGGCGAGCATCTGCCTCAGCGCGGAAACGTCGTGTGACCCGCGCATATATGTTCCTCTTTTGTTCTTTTAAGACGACTCAAACCGGACCGAGAGTCAAGCGCACGATCCGGGGGAGAGCCCGAGGCGTCAGGCGAACAAGGCCTACCGCCGTGTGGCCGCCAGCATGGCTGTGGCATCTGGGCGCCCGGCCTATTAAGAAGGGCGTTCCACATACTTTCCGACGGCTCCCTTCGACGCCTGACGAGACTGCGAGATAGGCGGAACCAGCCGTGCCCTTCATGACGACGAATCCGGCGCTTGCGCGCGCTTTGGCCGAACGCGATTACGACAAGCCGACGCCGGTGCAGCTGGCCGTGCTGGCGCCCGAGGCGGCCGGCCGCGACCTTCTGGTGTCGGCCCAGACCGGGTCCGGCAAGACGGTGGCCTATGGCCTCGCCATGGCCGGAACGTTGCTGGGCGAGATCGAGCTTTTCGAGCCCGCGAGCGTGCCGCAGGCGCTGGTGGTGGCGCCGACGCGCGAGCTCGCCTTGCAGGTGCAGCGCGAATTCGCCTGGCTCTACGCCGCGACCGGGGCGCGCATCGTCTCCTGCGTCGGCGGCATGGATCCGCGCCAGGAGCAGCGCCTGCTCAACCAGGGCGCCCATATCGTCGTCGGCACGCCCGGCCGGCTGCGCGATCATCTCGAGCGCGGGCGGCTCGACATCTCCGCGCTGCGCGTCGCCGTGCTCGATGAGGCCGACGAGATGCTCGATCTCGGCTTCCGCGAGGATCTCGAATTCATCCTCGACGCCACCCCGCCGGAACGGCGCAGCCTGCTGTTCTCGGCCACCATGCCGCGCGGCATTACCGCGCTCGCCAAGCGCTACCAGCACGACGCGCTGCGCATCGAGGTGGCGAGCGCCGAGGGCGGCCATGCCGATATCGAATACCGCACCATGCGGGTCGCGCCGACCGAGATCGAGCACGCCGTCGTCAATGTGCTGCGCTTCTACGACACGCCGAGCGCCATCGTGTTCTGCAACACGCGCGAGGCGGTGCGGCGCATCCACGCCATGCTTCAGGAGCGGCAGTTCTCGGCGGTGGCGCTGTCGGGCGAGCTGAGCCAGAACGAGCGCAACCATGCGCTTCAGGCGCTGCGCGACGGCCGCGCGCGGGTGTGCGTCGCCACCGATGTCGCCGCACGCGGCATCGACCTGCCCAATCTCGGCCTCGTCATCCATGCCGACCTGCCGAACGACGCGGAGAGCCTGCAGCACCGCAGCGGCCGCACCGGCCGCGCCGGGCGCAAGGGCGTGAGCGTGCTGCTGGTGCCGCCCTTCCGCCGCCGCCGCACGGAAGAGCTGATGCGCGGCATTGGCGTCGCCCCCGCCTGGTCGGGCGCCCCGACCTCCGAGGAAATCCGCAAGCTCGATCATGAGCGCATGCTGGGCGACGCGGTGATCACCGAGGCGCCGAATGAGGAGGATGCGGCCGCCGCCCAGACGCTGCTCGCCGCCCATTCGCCCGAGCATCTGGCCGCCGCGCTGGTGCGCCTCTACCGCGCCGGCCTGCCGGCACCGGAGGAAGTCGCCGATCCCGGCGAGCCGCGCGCCGGGCGCGAGCGCCAGGAGCGCAGCTCCGAGCGCGATTTCGGCCGCGGGTCCGAGCCCGGCGGCAGCGCCTGGTTCCGCCTCAATATCGGCCGCCGCAAGAATGCCGATCCGAAATGGCTGCTGCCGCTGATCTGCCGGCGCGGAAATGTGACGCGCAAGGATATCGGCGCCATCCGCATCTTCGACGAGGAGACCGCCTTCGAGGTCAACCTCGCCGCCGCCGACCGGTTCGGGAAGGTGGCCACCAAGGCGAATGGCGACGATGTCGTCATCGAGGCGCTGCCCGGCCAGCCGGAGGGCCGGCCGACGCGCGCCCCGCGCGGGAAGCCGATGCGTGACTTGCCGATGCGTGACTTGCCGACACGGGACATGCCAATGCGCGATTTGCCCCCGCGCGATCTGCCGCCCACGGAGGCCCCCCGAGGCAAGCCGTTCCGTCCGGCGCCGGATCGGTCGGCCGATAGCCGCGCCGAGCCCGGCAAGCCGGCGTTCGAGAAGCGGCGCGAGGCCCGGCCGGATGGAAAGCCGGCTTTCGAGAAGCCGCGCGAGCCCAAGCCCTATGGCAAGCCCGCCTTCGAGAAGCCGCGCGAGCCCAAGCCCTATGGCAAGCCCGCCTTCGAGAATCCGCGCGAGGCCAAACCGTATAAGGCCAAGCCGGCGGCGCATGGCAAAGGCGAGCGTCCCGCCAAGAGCGAGCGTCCGGCGAAGGGCTGGAACCCGCTGGAAGCCGCGCCCAAGGGAAAGCCCAAGGGAAAGCCCAACGGTAAGCCACCCCGCCGCCCCTGACGGCGCCTCGCCTCCGGGCCGGCCACCCCGGTCGGCCCTGTGGCAAGCGGACCCGCACCTGCGCGTTTAATTCCAGGGCAATGCGCAACCATCATGGTAGGGTGTGCCGGAGCGTCAGCCTGACAACCGGCATTTGACAGCGTTCCTGCCGAGTGATGGCTCGCTTCGCGAGTCTTCGGCCCATGAGGGCCATTGCCGTGACAACCGAACCGACGGGCGCCTTCGAGGCGGCGAGCACCATTGCCATCGTCGTCTCGTCACACGAGCCCCTGCTGTTCCTGACGGCGGATCAGACGATCATCGCGGCGAGCACCTCGTTCTGCCGGTCCTTCGCGATCGAGCCGGCAAACCTCGCCGGGAAAAGGCTGGGCGATCTCGGGCAGGGCGAATGGGCGCTGCCCAAACTCGCCTCCCTGCTGAAGGCCACGGCCTCAGGCAGCGCGCAGATCGACGCCTATGAGATCGACCTCAATCGGCCGGACCAGGAATCGCGCCGGCTCGTCGTCAATGCGCGCCGGCTTGAGGATGGCGACACGACGCGCACCCGCCTGCTGCTGGCGATCACCGATGTCACCGACATCCGCGCCGCCGCGCGGCTGAAGGATGATCTGGTCCGGGAAAAGGCCATCCTGATGCAGGAAATCCAGCACCGGGTAGCCAACAGCCTGCAGATCATCGCCAGCGTGCTCATGCAGAGCGCGCGCCGCGTCCAATCCGAGGAAGCGCGCGGCCACCTGCACAACGCCCACCACCGGGTCATGTCGATCGCCGCGGTGCAGAAGCAGCTTTCCACCTCGCAGGCGGGCAAGGTCGAGCTGCGCACCTATTTCACCCAGCTCTGCGAGAGCCTCGGCGCCTCGATGATCGCCGACCCGGACCGGCTCTCCCTGTCGGTGACCGTCGATGAGAGCGCCGTGGACGCGGATGTCTCGATCAGCCTGGGCCTCATCGTCACGGAGCTGGTCATCAATGCGCTCAAACATGCCTTCCCTGAGCAGTCGGCGGGCCAGATCGCCGTCGATTACCGCTCGGACGGCAAGGACTGGTCGCTCTCGGTTTCCGATAATGGCATCGGCCTGCCCACGGGCGCCGACGCGCCGAAAGCCGGGCTAGGCACCGGCATTGTCGAGGCGCTCGCCCGCAATCTCAAGGCCAGTCTCGCCGTGAGCGAGGGCAATCCCGGCACCGTCGTCACCGTCCGTCAGGATGGCGCCTCCCGGCGGCACAGGAGCGATCCCGCGCCCGCCTAGGAACCAATCGGGCAGGCAAACGCTATGTCTTCAGCCGAAGAGATTTCCGGCCCCCACGAATCGAGTATGTAATGTTCAAGGGCGAGGCCGTCGTCCTCATCGTCGAGGACAATACAATCATCCGCATGAGCGCCGTCGACCTCATTGAGGCGGCGGGCTATCTGGCACTGGAAGCCAGTTGCGCCGACGACGCCATTCAGATTCTGGAATCGCGCGACGACATCGACCTCGTTTTCACCGATGTGCAGATGCCGGGAACCATGGACGGTGTCAAACTGGGCCATTACATCCGCAACCGCTGGCCGCCGGTGAAGCTGATCGTGGCCTCCGGTGAGGCGGTCATTGACGAGAGCGCCCTGCCCGAGGGCAGCCGGTTCTTCTCCAAGCCCTATCACGACCACACCATCACCGACGCCATCGCCCGCCTGCTGGCGAACGAGGCGCCGTGACGGCGCGGGGGCGCCCCCACTGTCTCTCGGAACGTCATCGAGACCGGCAGGGGGCCGCCAAAAGCCCTCAGTGCGTCTTCGCCAGCGCGCCCTCACGCGCCAGCTCTTCCGCCACGGCGTCCACCGCCCTGCCAAGGCCGGTGACGAGTTCGTCGATATGGGCGCTGGAGAGGGTGAGCGGCGGCGACATGGCGATCATGTTGCCGAGCGGACGCACGATGACGCCCTGCTCATAGGCCTTGGCGACGATGCGCGCGCCAACCTTCAGCGACAGGTCGAAGGGCTGCTTCGTGGCGCGATCGGCCACCGTTTCCACCGCCAGCATCAGGCCGAGGCCGCGTATGTCGCCAACGATCGGGTTGTCGCCTATCCGGGCCTTGAGCGCGGCCAGAAGCTCGGTACCGGCGCTGGCGGCGTTGCCGACGAGGTTCTCGCGCTCGACGATGTCGAGATTGGCCAGCGCCGCCGCCGCCGCCACCGGATGGGCGGAATAGGTGAAGCCGTGCGCGAAGGAGGCCACCTCGCCCGACGTGTCCTTGAGCACGTCCCAGATGCGGGTGGAGATCACGCTGGCCGAGATCGGCTGGTAGCCGGAGGACAGGCCCTTGGCCATGGTCATGATGTCCGGCCGGATGCCGAAATGGGTGGTGCCGAAGGGCGCGCCGAGCCGGCCGAAGCCGCAGATCACCTCGTCGGCGATCATCAATATGTCGTAGCGGTCGAGCACCTCCTGCACCGCCTGGAAATAGCCGGCGGGCGGGATCAGCACGCCGCCCGTGCCCATCACCGGCTCGGCGATGAAGGCAGCGACGGTGTCCGGCCCTTCCTTCAGGATCAGCGCCTCGAGCTCATGGGCGAGATGGGCGGCGAAGGCCGCCTCGCTCATGCCCTCCGGCTTCTCCCGGTACTGGTCGACCGAATGGGTGCGCAGGATCTGCGGCAGCGGCAGGTCGAAGAACTGGTGGCAATTGGTCAGCCCGGTCAGGCTGCCGGCGCCGATGGTGACGCCGTGATAGGCGCGGTTGCGCGAGACGATCTTCTTCTTCGCGGGCTTGCCGCGCATGTTGTTGTAGTACCAGACCAGCTTGATGTTGGTGTCGTTGGCGTCCGAGCCGGAATTGCCGAAGAACACCTTGCTCATATTCTCCGGCGCCCAGCGCAGCACGCGGTCGGCGAGGCGGATCGAGGGCTCGTTGGCGATCGACGTGAAGGAATGGAAGAACGGCAGCGTCTGCGCCTGCCGGGTCATGGCGTCGACGATCTCCTGCCGGCCATAGCCGACATTCACGCACCACAGCCCCGCCGCGCCATCGAGATAGCGCCGGCCCTTGCTGTCGGTGACATGCACGCCGGCCGCCGAGGCCATGATGCGCGGGCCATTAGCGAGGTGGTCGCCAATGCTGGTGAAGGGGTGGAACAGGCTGCGCTGGTCCATCTCCTCAAGCGACATGTTGTGGTGCGGTTCGAGGCTCATGCGCAGGCTCTCCGGCGGGACGGCAGGGGGAAGCGGATGAGCGACCATAAAGTGTGATCACTGATCTCGCAATGACGGGAGAAACGTCCGGTGCAATTCGTCGACGGCGCGCCGAAGGCTCCGGCAACAGGCCGAACGGGAACCCGCCGGAGACTTGCGACGTGGCACACGACGACGCCCTCGCCACGCCGGCGCGGATAGCCGAGGCGATCACGGCCGCGCGGGCGGCGTTTTCGGTATGGGGAGCGATGAACGCGGAAGGCCGCGCGGCGCGGGCTAAGGCTCGGCGGAGGCGGGCCGGGTCAGGGGCCGGATGGCGGGGCGGGGGCGGCGTCGGCGAAGACCGCCGTCCGCTTGAGGAAGGCGGCGCCACCGGCGACATCGGCCTCCATCGCCGCACGGGCGGCACGCCCGTCGGCGCGGCGCAGCGCGGTGATCACCGCCTCATACTGGTCGGTGTCGCGCTGGCCACGAATATCGGCCGCGTAATGGCGCATGAAGGGGCCGATCTGCAGCCACAGCCGCTCGATCAGGTCTTCCAGCGCCGGGGCGCGCGCCGCCTGAAAGACGGTGAACTTGAACTGCTGGTTCAGCTGCAGATAGCCATCGGCATTGTTGGCCTGCGCCGCCTCGTTCAGCCCGCTGGCGATCCGCGTGAGCGCCTCGATTGCCTCGGGCGTGATCAGCCGCGCCGCCTTCTCGGTGGCCACGCCTTCCAGCAGAATGCGCAGCTCGATCAGCTCGTCGAACTGCGCGCGCGTCAGCAGCGGAATGGAGATGGTGCCATTGGCGAGCGCCGTCACCGCCTTCTCCGCCGCGAGGCGGGCGAAGGCGGCGCGCACCGGCATGGTGCTGACGCCAAAAGCGGCGGAGATGGCGCGCACGGTCAGCTTCTGCCCCGGCGCGAAGCGTGCCGCGATGATGGCGGAGCGCAATTCGCGATGGACCCGCTCATGCAGCGGATCTCTCTCCAGCTTCTCGAAAACGACCTGTTCCGTCATGCGATTGGAGCGGCGCGCGGCGCCTGTTTTCCTGGGTCGTGAAAAGGAGGAAGCGAAGGTGTGATCACTAATCTAGTCACTTTCACCGGCCGGCGCCACGTCGGCGCCGGGGGACGGTGTCGCGCGACCCGGCCGCCCTGCAAATCCATGGATGCCGGGCGCGGCGGCGGGTATAGAGCGCCGGCATGGTCGGGCGCGGGTGGTGCGCCGCAGGGAGCGAGACGGGGATGGATCGGATCGACGGCGTTCTCGGCAGTCTGCCGGGCGAGCTCTACACCAGCGACCCGGATGTGACGGCGCGCTACCTCACCGATTTCCGCCGCTTCCGCACCGGCGCGACGCGCGCCGTGCTGCGGCCGCGCACGAGCGCCGAGGTGCAGCGCATCGTTACGCTGTGCGCCGCCCATGGCGTGCCGCTGGTCCCGCAGGGCGGCAACACCTCTTATTGCGCCGCCGCCACCCCCTCGGCCAGTGGCGAGGAACTGGTGCTGAGCCTTGAGCGGCTGAACGCCATCCGCGCCATCGACCCGGGCAATCTCTCGCTGACCGCCGAGGCCGGCTGCGTGCTGAGCGTGCTTCAGGAGGCGGCGGACGGCGCCGGGCTGATGCTACCGCTCGATCTCGGCGCGCGCCAGTCCTGCCAGATCGGCGGCAATCTCTCGACCAATGCCGGCGGCATCTCCGTGCTGAAATACGGCATGGCGCGCGATCTCGTGCTGGGCCTTGAGGCGGTGCTGCCGGACGGGCAGCTGCTCGACGTGCTCCAGCCGCTGCGCAAGAACAACACCGGCTATGATGTGAAGCAGGTGCTACTTGGCGCCGAGGGCACGCTCGGCGTCATCACCGCCGTCTCGCTCAAGCTGGCGCGGAAGCCCGCGCAGACCGTCACCGCCTTCCTCGCCATTGAGAACATCGACGCGCTGACGGACATCCTCGCGCGGGCGCAGATCCTCACCGGCGAGAACATCACCTCTTTCGAGTACATCTCGCACCACTCGCTCGCTTTGCTGCTCGCCGCGCAACCGGGCCTGCGCCACCCGCTGGAGACGCCCAGCGCCCATTACGTGCTGATGGAGGCGCAGAGCTGCTCGCCCGTGCTCGCCCTGGAAGGGGCGGTCGGCCAGTTGCTGGAGGAACTGATGGGCGAGGGCGTCGTCACCGACGGCACGCTCGCCGCCAGCGCGCAGCAGCGCGACGCGCTCTGGTATCTGCGCGAGCATATTCCGGAGGCCGAGGTCGCCAATGGTGGCTCGGTCAAGCACGACGTCTCCGTGCCGACCTCGGCGCTCCCCGCCTTCATCACCCGCGCCTCCGTGCTGGTGGAGACGCAGAGCGATGGCGGGCGGCTGTCGATCTACGGCCATGTCGGCGACGGCAATGTGCATTTCAACGCGGTCGCGCCGACAGGCACCGCGCCGGCCACCTACAAGCCCTGGTTCGAGCGCGAGGTCTCCCCGCGCATCTACGATCTCGCGGTCGACATGGGCGGCTCCTTCGGCGCCGAGTATGGCATCGGAATCATCAAGCTCGACCTGCTGGACCGCTATGGCGACCCGGCCAAGCGGCACATGATGCGCGCCATCAAGGCCGCGCTCGATCCGGCCAATCTGATGAACCCCGGCAAGGTGGTGCGGGCCTGAGCCACCGGGGCGGCCCGCACCGCCGTCAGATGTTCTCGATCTTCAGCACCGGCGCGGTGTCCGCGCGGGCACGCCGGCAGGCGTCGGCGTCCACCTTCAGGTCGATGCCATAGGTCGGGATCATCGCCTTCAGCGCCGGCAGCCAGCCATCGGCCGTCAGTTTGTCGGCAAAGCAGCTCTGCAGCACCTCCATGGCGATGAAGGCGGCGGTGGAGGCGCCCGGCGAGGCACCGAGCAGCGCCACCAGCGACTTGTCCGCCGCCGGAATAAGCTCCGTGCCGAATTCCAGCGCGCCGCCCAGCCCTTCCAGCCCCGGCCCGCGATTGGGCTTGATGACCTGCACGCGCTGGCCGGCGACCGCCTCCACCCAGTCGGCGCGGGCGGCCTGCGGGTAGAACTGGCGCAGCGTGCCGAACTGGTGCGCCGAGCTCTGCAGCACCTGGCTGATGAGATATTCGGTCAGCGCCATGTTGTTCTTGGCGACATCGAGAATGGGCAGCAGGTTGGACGGCGTGATCGACTCGACGAGGTCGGTCAGGTGGCCGTGCTTGAGGAATTTCGGCGAGAAGCCGGCATAGGGCCCGAACAGCAGCGACCTTTTCCCGCCGATGATGCGGGTGTCGAGATGCGGCACCGACATGGGCGGCGAGCCGCTCGCCGCCTTGCCATAGACCTTGGCCTCATGCCGCGCGCTCACCGCCTCGACATCGCAGCGCAGCCAGATGCCGCTGACCGGGAAGCCGCCATAGCCCTTGCCCTCGGGAATGCCGGACATCTGCAACAGGTCGATGGAGGCGCCGCCCGCGCCGATGAAGACGAACTTGGCCGAGACGCTGGTGCGCGTGCCATCATAGGTGTCGGCGACGGTGACGCGCCAGCGCCCGTCCGCCTCGCGCTCCAGCCCGACGACCTGCCGGTTGTAATGCACCTCGAAGCCGCTCTGCGCGGTGAGCTGGGCGACCAGAAGATGGGTCAGCGAGCCGTAATCGACATCTGTGCCGGTGATGATGCGGGTCGCCGCGATCGGCTCGCCCGGCGCGCGGCCCTCGATGATGAGCGGCGCCCATTGCGCGATCTGCGCGGGATCCTCGCTGTACTCCATGCCGTGATAGCAGTGATGCGCCGACATCTCGTGGAAGCGCGCCTTCAGGAAGGCGACATTCTCCGCGCCCCAGACGAAGCTCATATGCGGGCAGGGATGAATGAAGGCGCGCGGGTCGGGAATGGCGCCCTTGCGCACCAGATGCGCCCAGAGCTGGCGGGAGATGTCGAACTCGGTGTTGACCTCCAGCGCCTTGGAAATGTCGACGCTGCCATCGGCGCGCTGCGGCGTGTAGTTCAGCTCGCAATTGGCGGCATGGCCGGTGCCGGCATTGTTCCAGGCCTTGGAGCTTTCCTGGCCGCAATCATCCAGCGTCTCGAACATGACGACGCTGAGCGCGGGGTCCAGCTCCTTCAGCACGGTGCCGAGGGTGGCGCTCATGATGCCCGCGCCGATGAGCACGATGTCCGGCGTGTCGGTGGTGTGGATCGGCATGATGGCGGCTCCTCTCAGGGCGCGGGCGTGGCGGGAACGAAGCCGAGATCGGTGCCGTCCTCATAGACGACATAGGCGCGGCGCCACGGATCGGTGCCGATCAGCCGCCATTTGTGGCCGGAGCCGGTGTTGTCCTGCGCCAGCAGCACATCGCCCGGCCGGATGGTGAAGGTGGCGCCGGACTTGGTCTCGAACTCCAGCGTGCCGGACAGGGTGAGCACGTAGCGCGGCACCGGATCCTGATGCCACTCGAAGGAGCCGCCCGAGGCGGTCTCGCGGAACGAGATGTTCCGGGCGGCAGAGGCCTTGCCGATGAAGTCGCCGCGCTCGCCCTCGGCCATCGCGATGCTGCCTTCCTCGAACAGCGAATTGCCATCCGGCCCGGTCCACATCCTCACGCATCGGATCATCGTCACTCTCCCGCTGTCTTACGCGCCCGCAAGGCCATGGCCGACCATGCCGAGGGGCTTGATGGTCTCGTCGAAAAGCGCGGCATCCACCTTGCCGGAGGCGAGCGCCGCCTCGCGTAACGTGGTGCCGTCGGCGATCGCCTTCTCGGCGATATGGGCGGCGTTCTGGTAGCCGATGACGGGCGACAGCGCGGTCACCAGCATGACGCTGCCGGCGACATAGTCGGCGATGCGCGCGCGGTTCAGCTCCGTGCCCTCGACCGAGAATTCGCGGAACTTGCCGCAGCCATCGGCGAGGATGCGCGCCGAGTGCAGGAAATTGTTGATGATGACCGGGCGCATCGCGTTCAGCTCGAAATTGCCCTGGCTGCCGGCGATGGCGACCGCGCTGTCATTGCCCATCACCTGGATGGCGATCATCACCATCGCCTCGCACTGGGTCGGGTTGACCTTGCCCGGCATGATCGAGGAGCCCGGCTCGTTCGACGGCAGGATGAGTTCGCCCAGCCCGCAGCGCGGACCGGAGGCGAGCCAGCGCATGTCGTTGGCGATCTTCATCAGTGCCACGGCGAGGCCTCGCAGCGCCGCATGGGCGCGCACCATGGCGTCGAGCGAGCCCTGCGCGGCGAATTTGTTCGGCGCGGTGACGAAGGGCTTGCCGGTGAGGCTGGCGATGGCGGCGGCGACCTCGGCGGAGAAGCCCGCGGGTGCGTTCAGCCCGGTGCCGACCGCCGTGCCGCCCACCGCCAGTTCGTAGAGCCCCGCCCGGCTCGCGGCGATGTCGGCCATGGCGGCGCGGATCTGCCCGGCCCAGCCATGCCATTCCTGCCCGACAGTGAGCGGCACCGCGTCTTCCAGATGCGTGCGGCCGATCTTCACCACGTCCATCCAGCCTTCGGCCTTGCGCTCGATGGTGGTGGCGAGGGCATCGACCGCCGGCAGCAGCACCGCGTCGATGGCCTCGACGGCGGCGATGTGCATGGCGGTCGGAAAGGTGTCGTTGGACGACTGGCCCATATTCACGTCGTCATTCGGGCCGATGGGCTTTTGCGAGCCGAGCGTGCCGCCGAGCAGCTGGATCGCCCGGTTCGAGATCACCTCATTGACGTTCATGTTCGACTGGGTGCCCGAGCCGGTCTGCCAGACATAGAGCGGGTAATGATCGTCCAGCGCCCCGGCGATGGTCTCATCGGCGGCGCGGATGATGGCGTCGCGCTTCCAGCCGGGCAGGCGGCCGGCGCGCGCATTCACCAGCGCGCAGGCTTTCTTCACCGTGCCATAGGCGTGGTAGACGGCCTTCGGCATCCGGTCGTCGCCAATGTTGAAATGGTGCAGCGAGCGCTCGGTCTGCGCCCCCCAATAGCGGTCGGCCGGCACCATCACCTCGCCCATGCTGTCGAATTCGCGCCGCTGGCCGCTCGCGGTGATGCCAACCGGCAGGTCCAGAAGCGTGGGGGGCTGCTGAGCGTTCTCGGCCATCGGGCGGATCCTCGGGGGTGGAGATGTCGCGGCGGGTGGGTATGGGGGCATCCGGTCGGGCGGGACCACGGACGATAGCGGGGCCCGCTACCGTGAAGTGGGAAGCTTTACCCAGGCTGGATACAATAAGCAGTGCTGACCTGAATGCGCATTTCCTTTAGGTCAGGTGCAGAAAGAGTGGTTTAGGGGTGGCCATCCCGGCCTCGCGCGCTGCGTCGACGACACGATGGCCTGCCTGGGGCGCTACGGTCTTTCGCCATCGCACGCGACGCGGCCGGTCAGAAAACGAGCCGGCTTCGCAGTGCGAAACGGCCTGCCGCGATGCAACCTAAAAAAGCCATCGCTGATTGTCCCAACGACAGATAGTGTTGCCGAACCCGAATTGGGGTGGCAGGGCGGACATGATGAAAATTAGGTCGACAGGACGTGGCGCAGCGTCAACACGGCGCGGCGCGGCGCGGGTGCGTGTTCAAACTCTCATGGCCGCCGGCCTCGGCATCGGGGCCTTCGCACCGGGCGCGCAGGCCGCGCCACTGCCCACCATCTACCAGACACTGGATTTCGGCAGTAACGGCACGTTTCTCACCGGTATTCGCGGCGACAATATCGTCGGCAACTACACTATCCCCGGTTCGACAGAGACGGGCGGCCTCTATTACAACATGACGACGCAGACCTGGTCGGCCATGCCGGAAGCGACCAGCAACGGCGCCAACTTCCCCGGCGCCATCGGCTCCTCGCCCTATGGGCCGAGCTTCGGCAATCCCGGCGGTGTGCTGCGCGTGGTCGGCAGCTACCAGACTTCGGCCTCCGCGCCCTATGACCTCAGCTATCTCTATGACGGCGCCAACGCGCCCGGCCAGCAGATCACCACGCTGGTCTATCCGGGTTCCGACACGCTGTTCACCATCGCCCACAGCACCTTCGGCAATCTTGTGGTCGGCAATTACGACACGCGGCTCGCGACCGGCAAAGCCTTCATCTACGAGATCGACACCGGCACCTACACCACCCACACCATCCCCGGCGCGGTGAGCACCACCGCCTATGGCGTCTATGGCGACAAGGTTGCCGGCGGCTATGGCGAGGTGCTGGTGGATGGCGTGCTCCACGCCGAGCACGGCTATATCTACGACCTGACCACCGACACCTATGTCACCTATGACCACCCCGGCGCGGTGGCTACCCATTTCGAGGGCATCACCGGCGCGGGGCGCTCGGGCGAGTACAATCTCGTGGTGAACTGGGTCACCGCCGACGGCGTGGTGCATCCGGCGGTTCTGCATGTCGACGCGCTCGGCAACGAGACCTGGTACGAGATCGACATTCCCGGCAATGTCGTCTCGTCAAACTCGGCCTATGGCGACAATGTCGTCGGCATCTATGTCGATTCCACCGGCATTCACGGCTATCTCGCCACCATTCCCGGCATGTACAACCCGATCCGCAACACCGGCGCGGTGTCCTCGAGCACCGACAATGACACGGTGCTCTCCGGCATCATCGGTGACGACATCGTCAACAGCGGCACCATCTCGGTGAGCGGCAATGGCGGCGTCGCCATTCGCGGCGACACCTATGGCGTGCTCACCAATACCGGCACCGTAACCGCCAGCGGCGTTGCTGGCGCGGCGGTGGAGATGCACGGGGCCTATGGCACGCTGCTCAATTACGGCACGCTGCAGACCACCGCCGCCGCCGACGCGCTGCGCACCGGCGTGGACGCCTATGGCAGCGTGATCGTCAACACCGGCATCATTGACGGGCGCCTCGCCGCCACGGCGGGCGATGCCAAGCGCTTCGAGAATAGCGGCTGGTTCGGCGTCAGCGGCGATGGCGTGGCCATTACCCATCTGTTCCGCGGCACCTTCGTGCAGACCTCCGTGGGCACCTACGCGATGCGGGTGACGGATTCGCGCACCGACGCCTTCGAGATCACCGGCACGGCGCGCCTCGCCGGCACGCTCTCCGCCACCTTCCAGACCGACCAGATCGCCCCGAGCTACACCGTGCTGACGGCGACGCAGGAGATCACCGGCGGCTTCGAGACGCTGACCACGCAGGGCCTGCCCGCCCTTTACGCCGCGAGCCTCGCCACGACGACCAACCTCGTCACGCTGAATGTCGCCGCCGACCTCAAAGGCCTCGGCACCACGGCGAACCAGCGGGCGGTCGGCACCGCGCTGGACGGGATCATCAACACAACGACCGGCGGGCTGCTCACCACCCTGCCGGAAGCCTTCAGCCCGCTCTACGACCTCACCGCCGCCGAACTGCCCGGCGCGCTCGCCGCGCTGTCGGGCGAGGCCTATGCCAGCGAGCAGACCGTGCTGATCGGCGACAGCCTGTACAGCCGCAACGCCCTGCTCGGGCGCCTGCGCCAGGGCGCCTATGCCGGCACCAGCGGCCCGACCGCCGCGCTCGGCTTCGGCGGTCCGGCGCTGGCCTATGCCGCCCCCGCCACTGCCCCGCTCGCGACCAGCGCCGTGCCCTTCCCGGTAAAGGCGATCCCGGCTGCGGCCCCCAGCTACGACATGGCGCTGTGGGCGCAGGCCTTTGGCGGCTGGAGCGATTATGACGGCGGCAGCAGCAACGCCGATGTCGATGCCAGCCTCGGCGGCTTCATCACCGGCGCGGATGTGAAGGTGACCGACTGGATCCTCGGCGCGGCGGTCGGCTACAGCCAGTCCAGCGCCGATACCGACGCGCTGGCGAGCTCATCCGATGTCGACAGCGTGCTGGTGGCGCTCTATGCCGGCACCACCGCCGGGCCGTGGAAGCTGCGCCTCGGCGCCAGCTACGCCTTCAACCAGATCGACGCCTCGCGCACCATCGCCTATCCCGGCTATGCCGAGCAGGCGAACGCCGATTATGACGGCGGCACCGCGCAGGTGTTCGGCGAGGTCGGCTATGGGTTCGGCGTCGGCACGCTGGCGCTGGAGCCCTTTGCGGGCCTCGCCTATGTGCATCTGAGCACCGATGCCTTCACCGAAACCGGCGCCACGGCGGGCCTGTCCGCCGATTCCACCTCCACCGGCGTCGGCTATTCCACGCTCGGCATCAGGGTCGCGACGCGGCTGGAACTGGCGAACGGCATGGTGCTGGAGCCGCACGCCTCGCTCGCCTGGCAATATGCCTTTGGCGACATCACCCCGGAAGCGCAGATGACCTTCATCAGCGCCCCCGGCGCGAGCTTCACCGTGGCCGGCATCCCGCTGGCGGAAAACACGGCTCTGGTGGAAATCGGCGCGGATCTCAGGATCAGCGAGCAGTTCCATCTCGGCGCGTCCTATGTCGGCCAGTACGCCGACAGCGTGACCTTGAACGCCCTTCAGGCCAGCCTGACCTGGAAGTTCTGACCCGGAAGTTCTGATCCTGCAATTCCGAGGGGGGCGGGTGAGCGCCCGCCCCTTAGCCGGATAAGATTCACCCCTGTCCGGCTCACACCCCGATCGGCATGCGGGCGGGGTCGCGCGTCACGGCGCGCGGCGCCACCAGCGCCTTCCAGATGGAGAGCGCCTGGTTCACCGCCGGGAAGGCCGGGCGCGGGACGAAGCGGCCGCGACCGGGGCGCGGGGCCTCGTTGCGGCCATGCGCATGCACCACCTCGCCGCGCGACAGGGTGAAGCGCGGCAGGCCGCGCACCTCCACCCCCTCGAACACGTTGTAGTCGATGATCGAGGCC
Organism: Ancylobacter sp. WKF20; assembly: GCF_029760895.1. Classification (NCBI taxonomy): domain Bacteria; kingdom Pseudomonadati; phylum Pseudomonadota; class Alphaproteobacteria; order Hyphomicrobiales; family Xanthobacteraceae; genus Ancylobacter; species Ancylobacter sp. WKF20. The sequence continues at coordinate 3,817,182 of NZ_CP121679.1, read as the reverse complement.
TGCGCGCTCGCGCGGATGGTCTTGCTGGCCCGGGGGTCGAGCACCACGAGGTCGGCATCGGCGCCGGGCACAATCGCGCCCTTCCTCGGATAGAGGTTGAGGATGCGGGCGATGTTGGTCGAGGTCACCGCGACGAACTCGTTGGGCGTGAGCCGCCCGGTCTCGACGCCACGGGTCCACAGCACCGGCATCCGGTCCTCCAGCCCGCCCGTGCCGTTGGGAATGCGGGTGAAATCATCCAGCCCCATGCGCTTCTGCGCCGTGGTGAAGGCGCAATGATCGGTCGCCACCACCTGCAGCGAGCCCGCCGAGAGCCCCGCCCACAGGCTGTCCTGATGCGCCTTGTCGCGGAAGGGCGGGGACATCACCCGCTGCGCCGCATAGTCCCAGTCGGGATTGGCATAGACGGCCTCATCGAGCGTCAGATGCTGGATCAGCGGCTCGCCATAGACCCGCATCCCCTTCTGCCGGGCCCGGCGGATCGCCTCATGCGCCTGCTCGCAGGAGACATGCACGACATAGAGCGGCACGCCGGCGGCATCGGCGATCATGATGGCGCGGTTGACCGCCTCGCCCTCCACCTCCGGCGGGCGGGAATAGGCATGCGCCTCCGGGCCGCGAATGCCCTCAGCGAGGTACTTCTGCTGAAGCGCCGCGACGATATCGCCATTCTCGGCATGGACCAGCGGCAGCGCACCGAGCGCGGCGCAGCGCTGGAAGGAGGCGAACATCTGGTCGTCATCGACCATCAGCGCGCCCTTATAGGCCATGAAGTGCTTGAAGCTGTTCACGCCGCGCGCGACCACCGCCTCCATCGCCTCGAAGATCGGCTGCGACCAGCCGGTGACGCACATATGGAAGGAGTAGTCGATCGCCGCCTGCCGGCTGGCGCGGCCCTCCCAGGCGTCGAGCGCGCCGATCAGGTTCTCCGAATCGGGAATGACGAAATCGACCACCAGCGTCGTGCCGCCGGTCGCCGCCGCGCGCGTGCCGCTCTCCCAGGTCTCCGCCGCCGTCGTGCCCATGAACGGCATTTCCAGATGCGTGTGCGGGTCGATGCCGCCGGGCATGACATAGGCGCCGGAGGCATCGAGCACCGTGTCGCCGGTGAGGTTCTCGCCGATGGCGGCGATCCGCTCGCCCTCGATCATGACGTCCGCCTCATAGGAGCGGTCGGCGGCCACCACGGTGCCGCCCTTGATGACGATGGATTGTCCGTTCGGCATGGCGCGTCCCTCCCTCAGACCACGTGCTCAGACCACTTCGGCGGTCGCGAGCGTCGCATGCAGCAGCACGTCGGCGCCGGCCTTGGCCCATTCCGGCGTGATGGTCTCGTCCTCATTGTGGCTGAGCCCGTCGACGCAGGGGCAGAAGATCATGGCGGAAGGGGCGACCTTGGCCATCCAGCAGGCATCGTGCCCGGCGCCGGAAACGATGTCGCGATGGCTGTAGCCGAGGCTTTCCGCCGCCGCCCGCACCCGCCCGACCAGCACCTCGTCGAACGGCACCGGGTCGAAGGAATTCACCACCGCGATGGAGATGCCGAGCCCCATATCGGCGGCGATCTGCTCCGCCCCCGCCCGGATCGCGTCCGCCATGGCGTCGAGCGCGGCGAGGTCCGGGTGCCGGATATCGACGGTGAACACCACCTTGCCGGCGATGATGTTGCGCGAGTTCGGGAAGTGGTTGAGCTGGCCCACCGCGCCGACGCCGAGTGGCGCGTGCGCCCAGGCCACCTTGTCGACGAGCTCGGTGATGCGCGCCGCCCCGAGCCCGGCATTGAGCCGGCGCGGCATCGGCGTCGAGCCGGTATGGGCGTCACGCCCGGTGAGGGTGATTTCCAGCCAGCGCGTGCCCTGGCCATGGGTGACGACGCCAATGTCGCGGCCTTCCGCCTCGAGGATCGGCCCCTGCTCGATATGCAGCTCGAAATAGGCGTGCGCCCGGCGCGTGCCGACCGGCTCGTCGCCCTTGAAGCCGATGCGCTCCAGCTCGGCGCCGAGCGTCAGCCCCGCCGCGTCCTCGGACGCATAGGCGTCCGCGAGCGTCATGACCCCGGCATGGACGGCGGAGGCGACCATGGCGGGGGCGAAGCGCGAGCCCTCCTCATTGGTCCAGTTCACCACCTCGATCGGGTGCTTGGTGCGGATGCCCATCTCGTTGAGCGTGCGCACCACCTCCAGCGCGCCGAGCACGCCGAGCACCCCGTCGAACTTGCCGCCGGTCGGCTGGGTGTCGAGATGCGAGCCGAGCATCACCGGCAGCGCCTGCGGGTCGGTGCCGTCGCGCCGGGCGAACATGGTGCCCATTTCGTCGATGCCGAGCGTCAGCCCCTCGGCCTCGCACCAGCGCTGGAACAGGAGCCGCCCCTCGCGGTCGGCATCGGTCAGGGTCTGGCGGTTATTGCCGCCGCGCAGGCCGGGACCGATCTCAGCCATCGCCATCAGGCTGTCCCACAGGCGGGCGCCATCGGTGCGCCAGTTGCTGCTTGAGGCGGTCATCCGGGCGGTCATCATCGTCTCCTGCTCATCACGCGGGCACTGCGCCGGTCACCCCGATCCTACACGCAAGGCGCTGGCACGGGTGGGGCCGGAAGGGGCGGCGCGGACAGGCAGCTTTCATACCAGCCGGCCCGCGACATTCCGCTTTAGAAAAGTCAAACAGTATGACTATTCAGCCGGGAAGGGCTGTGGCATAGATTCGCCGCCGGCAACCGCCCATCAGAGGCAGGACGGCCAGTCGCAGGAGAGAAACGCCAGTCGGGCCCTCGGCCCCCGCCATCCCCCTATTACCGCGCCGCCGCCGGGGCGCCGCCCCCACGCGGTGTACCCTTCCCTGAATTCGCCCCAAGCGAACCCGCCCCAAGCGAAACGCCCGATGCGAGCCTGCTCATGAACGCGCCGAACGCCTCGCAGATCATCGTCATTCCGGCCCGTCGCGCCCATTCCAACCATGCGGAAGTGGCGCGCACGATCGGCATCGACATCATCGCCGGGCGGTATGGCGAAGGCGCGAAGCTGCCGGGCGATGCGGAGCTCACTCTGCTGTTCGGCGTCTCCCGCCCGGTGCTGCGCGAAAGCGTGAAGACGCTGGTGGCCAAGGGGCTGCTCTCCACCAAGGCGCGGGTCGGCACGGTGGTGCGCGGCCGCGCCGAATGGAACATGTTCGACCCGGACGTGCTCGCCTGGCATCTCGACGCCGGCATCGACAAGCGCTTCCTGCGCGATCTCTCGGAAATCCGGCTGGCCGTGGAACCCCGCGCGGCGGCGCTGGCCGCCGAACGCCGCACCGAGGAAGAACTCGACGTGCTGCGCCAGGCGGTCTCGCGCATGAAGACCGAGCCCGGCGCCTCGGACGGCTTCGCCGAGGCCGATCTGACCCTGCATGTCGGCGTCGCCACCGCCTCCGGCAACCCGTTCATGCGCTCCATCGGCGCGGTGATCGAGGCGGCGCTGCGCGCCTCCTTCGTGCTCTCCGCTCCCGGCAGCGCCCGCGAGCACGACATCGCGGTCGCCGCCCATGAGCGCATCGTCGAGGCCATCGCCGATCAGGACAGCGAGGCGGCCGCCGCCGCGATGATGAATGTGATTTTCAACGGCCTGCGCCGCCACGGCGCGGCGGGCTGAGGGACGACGCGATGAGCGACGACAGCAGCAACAACTCCACGAAAAAGCCCGCTTCCGGCGCGAAGACTTTGCGCAGCCAGGCCTGGTTCGGCCGGCAGGACAAGATGGGCTTTTATTACCGCTCCTTCCTGAAGAATTCCGGCCAGCCGCAGGACCGGTTCGACGGCCGCCCGGTCATCGGCATCTGCAACACCTGGTCCGAGCTCACTCCCTGCAACATCCATTTCCGCGACCTTGCCGAGCATGTGCGGCGCGGCGTGCTGGATGCCGGCGGCTACCCGCTGGAATTCCCCGTCTCCTCACTCGGCGAGGTGACGATGCGGCCCACCGCCATGCTGTTCCGCAACCTCGCCTCGATGGATGTGGAAGAGGCGATCCGCGCCCACCCGCTCGACGGCGTGGTGCTGCTGATGGGCTGCGACAAGACCACCCCGGCCCTGCTGATGGGCGCGGCCTCCGCCGACCTGCCGGCCATCGGCGTTTCCGGCGGGCCGCAGCTGCGCGGCGTCTATCGCGGGCAGATCATCGGCTCGGGCACCAACATCATCTCGATGAGCGAGCAGCTGCGCGCCGGCGAGGTGACGCTGGAGCAGTTCCATGAGGCGGAAGCGGGCATGAACCGCTCCTCCGGCTCGTGCATGACCATGGGCACGGCCTCCACCATGGCCTCCATGGTCGAGGCGCTCGGCATGAGCCTGCCGGAGAACGCCGCCATCCCCGCCGTGGATGCGCGCCGCAACCTCTTGGCCCGCCTCTCCGGCCGGCGCATCGTCGAGATGGTGAACGAGGATCTCAAGCCCTCCGACATTCTGACCCGCGCCGCCTTCGAGAACGCCATCCGCGCGCTCGCCGCCATTGGCGGCTCGACCAATGCGGTGGTGCATCTGCTCGCGCTTGCCGGCCGGGTCGGCATCGACCTGACGCTGGCCGATTTCGACCAGCTCGGCCGCGACATTCACTGCATCGTCGACCTGATGCCGTCGGGCCGCTTCCTGATGGAAGACTTCTATTATGCCGGCGGCCTGCCCGCCGTGCTGCGCACGCTGGGCGAGCGGGGCCTGCTCAACAGGGATGCCGGCACGGTGAACGGGCGCAGCATCTGGGACAATGTCGCGACCGCCCCGACCTGGAACCCCGAGGTCATCACCCCCTTCGACGCGCCCTTCAAGGCCGAGGCCGGCATCGCCATCCTGAAGGGCAACCTCGCCCCCGATGGCGCGGTCATCAAGCCGTCGGCCGCCTCCCCGCACCTCATGGTCCACACCGGCCGCGCCGTGGTGTTCGAGAGCGTCGAGGAGATGCACCATGCGGTGAATGACGAGGCGCTCGACATCGACGCCTCCTGCATCATGGTGCTGAAGAATTGCGGGCCCAAGGGCTATCCGGGCATGGCCGAGGTCGGCAACATGCCGCTGCCGGCCAAGCTGCTGCGCGAGGGCGTGCGCGACATGATCCGCATCTCCGATGCCCGCATGTCCGGCACCGCCTATGGCACGGTCGTGCTCCATGTCGCCCCGGAGGCGACGGTGGGCGGCCCGCTGGCGCTGGTGAAGAACGGCGATCTCATCACGCTCGACGTGCCCGCACGCTCGCTGCATCTGCATGTCGAGCCCGCCGAGCTGGAGGCCCGCCGCGCTGCCTGGGTGGCGCCGGAGCCGCACGCCACGCGCGGCTATCAGCGCCTCTATATCGACCATGTGCTGCAGGCCGACCGCGGCGCCGATTTCGATTTCCTCGTCGGCCGCTCCGGTTCGCCGGTGCCGCGCGATAACCACTGACGTCCCGTGTCCAAGGTGCCCACCATGCCCGCGTCTCCTCGCTACTCAGGTGTCTTCCCGGTCGCGCCCACGGTGTTCGACGCCGACGGGCGGCTCGATCTGGACGGCCAGAAGCGCGCCGTCGATTTCATGATCGACGCCGGCTCGCACGGGCTGTGCATCCTCGCCAATTTCTCCGAGCAGTTCGTCCTCACCGATGACGAGCGCGACCAGGTGATGCGCACCGTGCTCGAGCACGTCGCCGGCCGCGTGCCGGTGATCGTCACGACCACGCACTTTTCCACCTTCGTCTGCGCCGAGCGATCCCGCCGGGCGCAGGAGATGGGCGCGGCCATGGTCATGATCATGCCGCCCTATCACGGCGCCACCTTCCGGGTGCCGGAGGCGCAGGTCTATGAGTTCTATCGCGGGGTCTCCGACGCGATCCGCATCCCGATCATGGTGCAGGACGCGCCCGTCGCCGGCACGCCGCTCTCCGTGCCGTTCCTGGCGAAGATGGCCGCCGAGATCGAGAACCTCGCTTATTTCAAGATCGAGGTGCCGCAGGCGGCGGGCAAGCTGCGGGCGCTGATCGAAGCCGGCGGGGCGGCGATCGAGGGCCCGTGGGACGGCGAGGAAGCGATCACGCTGATGGCCGATCTCGACGCCGGGGCGACCGGCGCCATGACCGGCGGCGGCTACCCGGACGGCATCCGCCAGATCATCGACCCCTATGTCGCCGGCAATCGCGAGGCCGCGGTCGACGCCTATATGCGCTGGCTGCCCCTCATCAACTACGAGAACCGGCAGGCGGGGCTGGCGGCCGCCAAGATCCTCATGCAGGCGGGCGGGGTCATCCGCCACGACACGCTGCGCGCCCCGCTGCCGCCGGTCCACCCGGCGACCCGCGCGGGGCTGCTGGAGATCGCCCGCCGCCTCGACCCGCTCGTGCTGCGCTGGGGGAAGTGATGATGCGGATCAGCCTGCACACACTGGCCACAGGGCTGCACATATTGGCCCCTTCGGCCTCATCGTCCACCTCACTGCACTCATCGTCCAGTCGGGAGGCACGTTCATGAGCCCCATCCGCCTCGCTCTTGTCGGCCTCGGCAAGATCGCCCGCGACCAGCATCTGCCGGCCATTGCCGGAACGGAGGGCATCGAGCTCGCCGCCATCGCCAGCCGCAACGCGTCGCTGGATGGAGTGCCGCATTTTACCACTCTGGAAGCCCTGCTCGCGAGCGATGTCGCGGTGGATGCGGTGGCGCTCTGCACCCCGCCGCAGGGCCGGCGCGAGCAGGCGGCCCTGGCGCTAAGCGCCGGAAAACACGTGCTTTTGGAGAAGCCGCCGGGCGCCACGGTGAGCGAGATCGGCCCGCTCGCGGAGACCGCGCGGGAGAACGGGCTGACGCTCTTCGCCACCTGGCATTCGCGCTTCGCCCCCGCCGTCGAGCCCGCCCGCGCGCTGCTGGCGGAGCGGCATATTCGTACCGTCTCCATCATCTGGAAGGAGGATGTGCGCGTCTGGCATCCCGGCCAGGACTGGATCTTCGCGCCGGGCGGCCTCGGGGTTTTTGACCCTGCGATCAATGCCTTGTCGATACTGACCCGCATCCTGCCCCACCCGGTCATCGTCACCGGCGCGGAACTCGCCTTCCCCGCCAACCGCGCCGCCCCCATCGCGGCGACGGTGGAGATGGTTAGCGGTAAAAATATACCTATCCGTGCCGATCTCGATTTCCTGCAGACCGGCCCGCAGAGCTGGGACATCCGCATCGAGACCGATGCCGGCGAAGTCGTGCTGTCATCCGGCGGCGCCAAGCTTTCGCTGGACGGAAAGATGCTGAGCGAGGCCCCCGAAGCCGAATATGCCGGCATTTACAAGCACTTCACCGGGCTGATCGAGGCCGGTCATTCCGATGTCGACCTCAGCCCGCTGGCGCTGGTGGCCGACGCTTTCCTGCTCGGTCGGCGGGTCACCGTCGACGCCTTCGACTATTGAGGAGCCGCGGTGATGCACGGCAACGCCCCCAAGACCGACCGCCCGCTGCGCTCGCGCGCCTGGTTCGACAACCCCGACAATATCGACATGACCGCGCTCTATCTGGAGCGCTACCTCAATTTCGGGCTGAGCCAGGAAGAGCTGCAATCGGGCCGCCCGATCATCGGCATCGCCCAGACGGGTTCGGACCTATCCCCTTGCAATCGCCACCATCTTGAACTCGCCAAGCGCACCCGCGAGGGCATTCGCGAGGCCGGTGGCATCGCCATCGAGTTCCCCGTCCACCCGATTCAGGAGACCGGCAAGCGCCCAACCGCCGGGCTCGACCGCAACCTCGCCTATCTCGGGCTGGTAGAGGTATTATACGGCTACCCGCTGGACGGCGTGGTGCTCACCATCGGCTGCGACAAGACCACACCCGCCTGCCTGATGGCGGCGGCGACCGTCAACATCCCCGCCATCGCCCTCTCCGTCGGGCCGATGCTGAATGGTTGGTACAAGGGCCAGCGCACCGGCTCGGGCACCATCGTGTGGAAGGCGCGCGAGCTGCTGGCAGCCGGCGAGATCGACCATGCCGGCTTCGTCAAGCTGGTGGCTTCCTCAGCGCCCTCAACGGGTTACTGCAACACCATGGGCACGGCGACGACGATGAACTCGCTCGCCGAGGCGCTGGGCATGCAGCTTCCCGGCTCCGCCGCCATCCCCGCGCCCTACCGCGACCGGCAGGAGATCGCCTATCTGACCGGGCTGCGCATCGTCGAGATGGTACGCGAAGACCTCAAGCCTTCCGATATCCTGACCCGCGACGCCTTCCTCAACGCCATCCGGGTGAATTCGGCAATCGGCGGCTCGACCAACGCCCCCATCCACCTCAACGCGCTGGCCCGCCATGTCGGCGTGGAGCTCACCATCGACGACTGGCAGACCCATGGCGAGGACATCCCGCTTCTGGTCAATCTGCAGCCCGCCGGCGAGTATCTCGGCGAGGATTATTACCATGCCGGCGGCGTGCCGGCTGTGGTCAATCAGTTGATGGAACAAGGACTTATCGCCGAGGACGCGCGCACGGTGAACGGGCGCACGCTGGGCGAGAACTGCAAGGGCAAGACCATCGAGGACGAGGCGGTGATCCGCCCTTATGACAAGCCGCTGAAGGAAAAGGCCGGCTTCCGCGTGCTGCGCGGCAACCTGTTCTCCTCCGCCATCATGAAGACCAGCGTGATCTCGCCCGAGTTCCGCGTGCGCTACCTCTCCAATCCCGACGACCCCGAGGCCTTCGAGGGCCGCGCCGTGGTGTTTGACGGGCCGGAGGACTATCACGCGCGCATCGACGATCCCGCGCTCGCCATCGACGAGACCTCGATCCTCTTCATGCGCGGCGCCGGCCCGGTCGGCTATCCCGGCGCGGCGGAAGTGGTGAACATGCGGGCACCCGATTACCTCATCAAGGCCGGCGTGCATGCGCTGCCCTGCATCGGCGATGGCCGCCAGTCCGGCACGTCGGGCTCGCCCTCCATCCTCAACGCCTCGCCGGAAGCGGCCGTGGGCGGTGGGCTGGCGCTGCTGCGCACCGGCGACCGGGTGCGCATCGACCTCAGGCGCAACAGCGCCAACATGCTGGTTTCCGATGAGGAATTGGCAAAGCGCCGGGCCGAGCTGGAAGCAGCGGGCGGCTATGCCTATCCCGCGCACCAGACGCCCTGGCAGGAGATTCAGCGCACCTTCGTCGGCCAGATGGAGACCGGCGCGGTGCTGGAGCCCGCCGTGCGCTATCAGCGCATCGCGCAAACCATGGGGCTGCCCCGTGACAACCATTGAAGCCGTCGCTCCGACCACGCGCAGCGCCGAGACCGTGCCGGTGCGAATCCTGGATGCCGCCCGGTGCCATCTCGGCGAAGGCGCGGCCTATGACGCCGCCAGCGACACCGCCTGGTGGTTCGACATTCTCGGCCGCACCCTGCACGAGGCGCCGCTATCCACCCACCGCATCGCCGTCCACGCGCTGCCGGTGATGGCGAGCGCGCTGGCCATGGTGGATGATCAGCGCCAACTCCTTGTCGCGGAAGACGGTTTGCACCTGCGCGACATCGCCACCGGCCATCTGGAGCGGCTCGTCGCCATCGAGGCGGACGACGCGGGCACTCGCTCCAATGATGCGCGCGTGCATCCGTGCGGCACCTTGTGGACCAGCACGATGGGTCGCCGGGCCGAAAAGGGCGCGGGCAGCGTCTACGCCTTTCACGATGGTGCTATCACACCTCTGTTCACCGGCCTCACCATCCCCAACGCCATCTGCTTCAGCCCGGACGGGACCACCGGCTATTTCGCCGACACGGCCGAGAATCGGCTCTACCGCGTGGCGCTCGACCCCGCGAACGGTCTGCCGACCGAGGCCCCGACCACGCTGCTCCGCCATGCTGGCCCGGGCGGGCTCGACGGCGCCGTCACCGATGCCGAAGGGCTGATCTGGTGCGCCATCTGGGGCGGCGGGGCCGTCAACGTCTATTCCCCGGCCGGGGCGCTGGTGCGCCGCGTCACCGTCCCCGCCCGCCAGCCGAGCTGCCCGGTCTTTGTCGGCGCGGCTTTTGACCGTCTCCTTGTCACCTCCGCCTGGGAGAATATGGGCGCGGCGCTGCGCGCCGCCGATCCCGGCCATGGCCAGACCTTCCTGCTCGATGTCGGCGCCCGCGGCCGGCCGGAGCCGCGCGTGCGGCTGGGAGGCGTCTGATGGCGGTCTCGCATGTCGTCGTCGACTGGGGCACGTCGAGCTTTCGCCTGTGGGCGCTCGACCACGCGGGCCGCGTGCTCGGCGAACGGCGCAGCGCGCAGGGGCTTACCGTCACGACGACGGAAGGCTTCGAGGCGGTGCTGGAAGACCATCTCGCCGCCCTCGGCATTCCCGACGGCGTGCCGGTGATGATGTGCGGCATGGTCGGCTCGCGCACCGGCTGGATCGAGGCCGCCTATATCGACACGCCCGCGCCTCTGGATGGGCTGGCGGCGCGCGCCATTCATGTCCCCTCGCGCCGACGCCTCATCCGCATCCTGCCGGGGGTCGCCCAGCGCGACACCGCCCATCCCGACGTGATGCGGGGCGAGGAAACGCAATGCCTTGCCTTGGCGGTGGAAGGCTTCAGCGGCCTCGCCTGCCTACCGGGCACCCATTCCAAATGGGTGGCGCTGAAGGACGGCGTGCTGACAAGCTTCGCCACCTTCATGACCGGCGAGCTGTTCCAGCTGCTGCGCACCGGCTCCGTCATCACCCACGCCGTGGATGGGGCGGGCGCGGTGGCGCCGGGCGCGGCCTTTGGTGAGGGCGTGGAAGCGGCCTTCGCCGCGCCGGAGACGGCGACCAATCTGTGGTTCGAGCTGCGCGCCCGCTGGCTGCTGGCGGGCGCGAAGCCCGACGCCACGCTGGCCCGGCTGTCCGGCCTGCTGATCGGCCTCGAACTGGCCGGGGCTACCCGGCGGCTCGGCGCGCTCAATGGCGCCGTGCTCATTGCCAGCGGCCCCATCGCCGATCTCTACGCCCAGGCGCTGGCGCTCGCCGGCGCGGGCAGCGTGAGCCGGCGCGACGCGGAAGCCTGCGTGCGCGAGGGGCTGCATGCCGCCGCGCTCAATGCCTTCCACCCTGAAGGAGCGACATCATGACCGCCTCACCCCGCGTGCCATGGCCGCGCCTCTCCCGCTCGCTGGTCGCCATCCTGCGCGGCCTCAAGCCCGAGGAGACCGAGGCCATTGTCGGCGCGCTGATCGAGGAAGGGCTGGAGGCGATCGAGATCCCTCTCAACTCGCCCGACCCGTTCCGCTCCATCGAGCGGGCGGCCAAGCTCGCCCCGGCGGGCGTGCTGATCGGCGCCGGCACGGTCCTGGAGACCGCCGAGGTTGATCGGTTGCATGATACCGGCGGGCGGCTGATGGTCAGCCCGAATGTCGACCCGGCGGTGATCGCCCGCGCCGCCGGCTACGGCATGGTGACCATGCCGGGCGTGCTCACCCCGACCGAGGCGCTGGCGGCCGTGAAGGCTGGTGCGTCGGGCCTGAAGTTCTTTCCGGCCAATCATCTCGGCCCGTCGATCATCCAGGCCATCACTGTCGTGCTGCCGCCCGGCACGGTGGTCGGCGCGGTCGGCGGCGTCGGCGAGGCCGAGTTCGCCGCCTATGGCGCGGCGGGCATACGCACCTTCGGCCTCGGCTCCAGCCTGTACCGGCCGGGCGCCAGCGCCAGCGAGGTTCGGGCGAAGGCGCGGGCGATCATCGCCGCCTATGACGCCGCCTTCCCCCGCGCAGAGGAGACACCGCGCGCCGTCTGACGACGCGCCGATGCACCGCGGTTACCCGCCAAGAAACCGGCACGCCAAAGGCGGCCAGCACCATCAACCACTCCCTGGGAGATCTCCATGAAACGCCTGACCGAACGCCTGACCCGCCGCCAGATCACCGCCGCCCTCTCCGCCCTCGCTGTCGGCGCGGCGGGCCTCGCCTTCGCCGCACCGGCGAGCGCGCAGGAAAAGGCGACGGTCGGCATCGCCATGCCCACCAAGTCCTCCGCCCGCTGGATCGCCGATGGCGACAACATGGTGAAGGTGCTCAAGGAGCGCGGCTACAACACCGATCTGCAATATGCCGAGGACGACATCCCCAACCAGCTCTCGCAGATCGAGAACATGGTGACCAAGGGCGCCAAGGTGCTGGTGATTGCCTCGATCGACGGCACCACCCTCTCCGACGTGCTGAAGCAGGCGCATGACAAGGGCATCAAGGTCATCGCCTATGACCGCCTGATCCGCGAAACGCCGAATGTCGACTATTACGCGACCTTCGACAATTTCCAGGTCGGCGTGCTGCAGGCGCAGTCTCTGCTGAAGGGCCTCGGCTATCCCGAGAACAAGGGACCGTTCAACATCGAGCTGTTCGGCGGCTCGCCGGACGACAACAACGCCTACTTCTTCTACGATGGCGCTCTCTCGGTGCTGAAGCCGCTGATCGACAACGGCACGCTGAAGATCCCCTCGGGCCAGACGGGCATGGACAAGGTCTCGACCCTGCGCTGGGACGGCGCCACCGCCCAGGCGCGCATGGATAACCTCTTGAGCGCCTACTACTCCGACAAGACGCTCAACGGCGTGCTCTCGCCCTATGACGGCCTGTCCATCGGCATCCTCTCCTCGCTCAAGGGCGTGGGCTATGGTTCCGGCAAGATGAAGATGCCCGTCGTCACCGGCCAGGACGCGGAAGTGCCGTCGATGAAGTCGATCCTCGCCGGCGAGCAGTACTCGACCATCTTCAAGGACACGCGCGAACTCGCCAAGGTGACGGCCGACATGGTCGACGCCACGCTGTCGGGCAAGCAGCCCACCGTGAACGACACCAAGACCTACAATAACGGCGTGAAGGTGGTGCCTTCTTACCTCCTCAAGCCCGTCGTGGTCGACAAGAGCAACTGGGAACCCGTGCTGATCGGCTCCGGCTACTACAAGCCTGGCCAGATCAACTGACGCACCACGTCGCGGCCCGCGCCGGCTCCGGCCGGCGCGGGCCCCATCTCGATCAAGGGAATGCGGTCATGAACGCGCATCTGCACGCTGGTGCCCGCCCGCAGGCGAGCCCGTCCTCCGACGCCCCGGCGCTTCTGGAAATGCGGGGCATCAGCAAGAGCTTCGGCGTCGTGAAGGCGCTGAGCGAGGTGAGCTTCACCGTGCGCCCCGGCGAGATTCACGCCCTCGTCGGCGAGAATGGCGCGGGCAAGTCCACGCTGATGAAGGTGCTGAGCGGCGTCTACCCGCACGGCTCCTATGAGGGTGCCATTGTCTATGATGGCGAGGAACGCCGCTTCGGCGACATCACCGATTCCGAAGCGCTGGGCATCATCATCATCCATCAGGAACTGGCGCTGATCCCGCTGCTGTCGATCGCCGAGAACATCTTCATCGCCAGCCCGCCCGGCCGCTTCGGCATCATCGACCGGGGCGCGGTGCACCTGCGTACCAAGGAACTGCTCGCCAAGGTCGGCCTCGACGAGGCGCCGGATACGCTGGTCACCAATATCGGCGTCGGCAAGCAGCAGCTGGTCGAGATCGCCAAGGCGCTGTCGAAGAAAGTGCGCCTGCTCATCCTCGACGAACCGACCGCCAGCCTCTCCGAGAAGGACAGCGCGGCGCTGCTCGACCTGCTGCTGGAGTTCAAGGCGCAGGGCATCGCCTCCATCCTGATCTCGCACAAGCTCAACGAGGTCTCCAAGGTCGCCGACCGCATCACCGTGCTGCGCGACGGGCGCACCGTGGACACGCTGGACTGCCACGAGGGTGCGGTCGAGGAAGACCGCATCATCGCCAAGATGGTCGACCGCGACCTCGAGCACCGCTACCCCAAGCGCGAGCCGCAGATTGGCGAGCCGATCTTCAAGGTCAGCAACTGGTCGGCCTATCACCCGCTCCATGCCGACCGGCAGGTCATCAAGAATGTCGATTTCGAGGTGCGGCGCGGCGAGATTGTCGGCATAGCCGGCCTCATGGGCGCCGGGCGCACCGAATTCGCCATGAGCATCTTCGGCCGCTCCTGGGGCCAGAAGATCACCGGCCGGGCGGAGCTGGAAGGGCGCGAGCTCGATCTCTCCAATGTGCGCGCCGCCATTGATGCCGGCCTCGCCTATGTCACCGAGGACCGCAAGCATCTCGGCCTGCTGCTGGCCGAGGACATCCGCAAGAACGTCACGCTCGCCAACCTGCCGGCCATCGCCTCGGCGCGGGTGATCGACGAGATGAAGGAATTGCGGGTGGCCACCGATTACCGCGGGCGCATGCGCATCCGCTGCCACAGCGTGTTCCAGGAGACCGGCAAGCTCTCCGGCGGCAACCAGCAGAAGGTGGTGCTGTCGAAATGGCTGTTCACTGACCCCAAGGTGCTGATCCTCGATGAGCCCACGCGCGGCATCGATGTCGGCGCCAAATACGAAATCTACTGCATCATCAATGAGCTGGCGGATGCCGGCAAAGGCGTCGTGGTGATCTCCTCGGAGATGCCAGAACTGCTCGGCATCTGCGACCGCATCTGCGTCATGAACGAGGGCGCCTTTGTCGGGGAATTCCCCGGCTCGGAGGCCACCCAGGAAAAGATCATGCGCGCGATCATGCGTAAGGCAGAGCCGCGCACAACGGAGACACGGGCATGAGCGACACCGCGCTGAAGGACAAGCCGAGCCACGCCGGCTTCATCAAGAACAATCTGCGCGAATACGGGATGATGATCTCGCTCTTCGCCATCATGATCTTTTTCGAGGTGGTGACGAACGGCACGCTGATGCGCCCGCTCAATCTCACCAACCTCGTGCTGCAGAACAGCTACATCGTCATCATGGCGCTGGGCATGCTGCTGGTCATCGTCACCGGCCATATCGACCTGTCGGTCGGCTCGGTCGCCGGCTTCATCGGCGCGGTGGCGGCGGTGCTGATGGTGAAGTTCGGCGTCCACTACATACCGGCGACGCTGATCTGCCTCGCGCTCGGCGCGCTCATCGGCGCGGCGCAGGGCTATTGGGTCGCCTATTTCAAGATCCCGTCCTTCATCGTCACGCTGGCGGGCATGTTGGTGTTCAAGGGGCTGGCGCTCGCCATCCTCGCCGGCCAGTCGGTCGGCCCCTTTCCCCCCGAGTTCCAGAAGCTCTCCTCCGGCTTCATCCCGGAACTGGTGCCGGATGCCGGTTCGCTCTACCCGACCTCGCTCGCGCTCGGCGCGCTGCTGGCGCTCGCTCTGGTGTGGCTGAACTTCCGCGGCCGCGCCCGGCAGGAGGCCCACCATATCGAGACCGAACCCTACAGCTTCTTCGTGCTGAAGAACCTGCTGCTGTTCGCGATCATGGTGTATTTCGCCTATCTGATCGCCTCGCATCGCGGCCTGCCCAATGTGTTGGTGATCATGGCGGCGCTGATCGCGCTCTACGCCTTCATCACCACCCGCACGACGATCGGCCGGCAGATCTACGCGGTCGGCGGCAATGAGAAGGCGGCCAAGCTCTCCGGTATCAAGACCGAGCGGCTGACCTTCCTGACCTTCGTCAATATGGGCGTGCTGGCGGCGCTGGCCGGCCTCATCTTCGCCGCGCGGCTCAACACGGCGACGCCCAAGGCCGGCCTCGGCTTCGAGCTTGACGTGATCGCCGCCTGCTTCATCGGCGGCGCCTCGGCCTATGGCGGCGTCGGCCGGGTCGGCGGCGCGGTGATCGGCGCGCTCATCATGGGCGTGATGAACAACGGCATGTCGATCCTCGGCATCGGCATCGACTACCAGCAGGTCATCAAGGGCCTCGTCCTGCTCGGCGCCGTCTGCCTCGACGTCTACAACCAGAAGCGCGCCTGACCCAACCGCGCCGACCCTCTCCTTGCGGCAGCGGCTCTGGCTCCGCTGCCGGTTTCGCGCCACACTGGCCCGGCGGTGGCGACGGAGGGGCGGGATGGCAAGCGGAACGATCAGGGCTGGGATGACGGACGACATCCGGCCGCTGCTGGGCCGGGCGACACCGGCGCAGGCCCAGGCGGTTCTGGGGGCGATGCGCGCGGTCGCCGAGAGCGGGGGCGCGCTGAGCGCCAGCGACCGGCTCGCGCTGGACAGCGCCGCCCTCTATATGTTCGGCCTTCCCGCCTGCGACGCCGCCGGGCTGGCACCCGTTCAGCCGGAGGCGCTGGCCGGCGCCCTGGCCGGCAATACGCTGGCGGCGGATGCTGTGCGCTTGCTCACCGCCATGGCCTTTGTCGACGGCACGCTCGACCCGGCGAAGATCACCGCCGTGCTCACTTATGCGCGGGCGCTCGACCTTTCCGCGCCTTATCTTGACGAGATCCGCGAGGCTGCCGCCGGCCATGTGCAGGAGGCCCTGGCCGACATGGCCCGCCGCAATATGGAGAGCCTCACGGGCAAGCCATGGTCCGGCGCGATCGCCCCCTGGCTGCTGCCCTATGAAGGGGCCGGCGCGGACCCCGCTCTCGCCGCCCGTTTTGCCGCGCTGGCCGAGAGCGATCCGGCGAGCTTCGGCCACGCCTTCTGGCGTCACTTCACCGAGAATGGCTATGCCTTCCCCGGCGCCCCCTCGGCATTGAACGCGGTGTTCTCGGTGCCGCACGACACCAACCATGTGCTGACCGGCTTCGACACCAGCCCGCGCGGCGAAGTACTCACCTCCACCTTCACCGCCGCCATGCACCCGCATTACCCCATGGCCGGTCACATCCTGCCGGCGATTTTCTCCTGGCATTTGCGGCTGGAGATCAACGCGGTCGCGGGCGGTGCCTCGGGGGGAATGGACCCGGTGGTGTTCTGGCGCGCCTGGGCGGCCGGCGCGGCGGCAACGGTGGACACCTTCGCGCCCGGCTGGGATTTCTGGAGCGTCGTCGATGTGCCGCTGGCCGAACTTCGCGTCCGCTACGGGCTGCCCGCGCGCGGCGTGGAGATCGGCTAGGCCCCCGCGCGGGGTTCAAGGCGCCGCGCGAAGCGCTGGAGATGCGGCCGCAGGCGGAGAAAACCGCGATAGGTCACCTCCAGCCCCGCCAGAACCAGCCGGTTGCGCGCGGCAAGGCCGAGCGGGCGCAGCAGCGGGATTTGCCGCCACATGGCGGCGAAGGCGGCAGCGCCCTGATAGAGCACGCCATCCTCCTGCGCGTGAAAGCGCGCGAGCATCGCGCCCCGGTCGCGCGGACAAGTCCCGTCCCCATGCAGATCGACGAAGGCGATGCGGTTGGCGCGGTCGAGCTGGCGCATGGCGGCGATTTCCCGCCGGCAGAGCGGGCACTGCGAATCGTACCAGACGGTGACCCGGCTCATGACAGCCCCGCTTTGATGCGGTCGGCCAGCGACAGCGCGGCGAGGCATACCTCCTCGATCCGGCTGGTCAACGCCCAGTCGCTGGTGGCGGCAAGCCCAGAGGCGGCATCATACCAAGGGCCCGAGCGCGGTGTGGAGGCGACCAGCGCCGAGCGCCAGCGATGGGCCCGCACCAGGGCCGGGGCGCCGAGATCGACCGGCAGCGCCCGGCGCAGCGCCTCCAGCAATAAGGGTTCCAGCGCGGCACTGGTACTCGCCTCATGCAGCGCCGACCAGCGGCTGCGGGTATGGGCGACGAGGGTCGTGTGGCCGGCGTTTCGGCCGGGCTTGGAACTGTCTACCGACACAAAACGGATCCGCCCATCCTGCACCTTGGCGGCGATCCACGGCTCCGGCCAGGGGCGCTCCCACGCGGCCATCAGCGCATGGCGTGGCTTCATCGCGCCCTGCGGCAGCGTCTCGGCTGGCACCGCCGGCCCGAACAATGCCCGTGTCTGGTGCGGCGGGGCGGTGGAGACCACCACATCGAAATGGCCGAGCGGCGCGCCAGTGGGGGATGTGAGATCATACAAGCGCCGCTCTCTCCCACTGGCTACCAGCGGGGCGACCTCAGTCCCAACGCGTATGTCGAGCCCCGTGGCGAGGTGCTGGGCGATCGCGTTCATGCCGGGCACGCCGACCAGATGGCGCTCGGTCCACAGGCGCGGCCCGGTGACCCGCCCGCCGGCAAGGTTCACCACTGGTCCCGCCCATTGCGCCACCACGCCCGCCGCGCGCAGCGGGGCCAGCCAGGCGTCGAACTCCGGCGTGCGGCAGGTGAAGCAGGGCGCGCCATGGTCGAAGTTGAAGGGCCCTTCGCGGCGGGTGGAGGTGCGCCCGCCCAGCCCCCGGCCCTTCTCGAACACGGTGATGGCGGCGACGTCCCTCAACGCATGGGCCAGCGTCAGCCCGCCAACCCCACCGCCGATAATGGCGATCCGCGTCATGCGAGCCTCCCGGCGGCAAGGGCGGCCAGCGCGAGGCAGGCAAGGGTGACGACGGCGCTGATCGCCGCGCGCAGACGCCAGAACCAGAGCGGCCACAGCCCCGCCCGCCAGAGCTGACGGTCCACCCCCGCCAGCGCCGGAAACAGCACGGCGAAGAGCAGGAAACCCGGCGTCGGCGGCAGCAGCGCGCCAAGCCAGCCGAGCAGCGCCGCGCCATTGCTGGCGATGAGCAGCCTTATGCCGAAGCGGCGCGGCTCCAGCAGTGCCGCCGCCCAGTGAATGCCGGCGATGAAGGAGGCGATCACCGCCGCATAGATCGGCACAACGATGAGCGCGGCCCCGCCTCCCGAGGCGAGATCGACGATGCCGCCGAGAAAGGGCAGCGTGCCCGCTCCCGCCAGCAGCCAGGCGAGACGGGTAAAGGCGGGTGGTGGCGCGGCGGCGATGGTACGCGTGTCCATACGACGGATACGCAGCAGCGCCCTGCCCGGATGCGCGACCGTTCACGCGCGGACAGCAAGGCCGAAACGGCAGGCGGCACACACGAAAAACCCCGGCGCGGCGGAGCGGGCCGGGGGTTTCGCAATGCTTGTCGTCACGGCACGGTCAGGGCGGCGACAGCCGTCTCAGATCGAGCTGTTGATCCACTGCAGCATCTTGGCCTTGGGCGCCGCGCCGACCTGGCGAGCGGCGATCTGGCCGTCCTTGAACAGCAGCAGGGTCGGGATCGACATGATGCCGTACTTCGACGCGGTGTTCGGGTTCTCGTCGACGTTCAGCTTGACGATCTTCACCTTGCCGTCCAGCTCGCCGGACACTTCGTCGAGCACCGGGGCGACCATGCGGCAGGGGCCGCACCACTCGGCCCAGAAATCGACGATCACCGGCTCGGACGACTTCAGCACGTCGGCCTCGAAGCTGCTGTCCGACACTTTTTCAACGCTCATGGCGCATACCTCTATACGGGAATTAACAAGTTGCCCCCAACGTAGGTAGCCCGCCTAGCTTGCGTCAAGGCAGCGTCACGGCGACGTGACGCCGTCCCCAGCCTGCGCCAGCGTCACGGCATCCAGCGTGAAGGCACGCGGACCCGCCGTATAGACCAGAACGGCGCCGATCTCCTTGCCCGGAAACAGTTTCCTCAGCAGCCGGGCATAGACCGCGACCTGCCGCACATGCGCGGCGGGCAGGTCTGCCGCGCGCGCCGGGACATGCCGGTCGGTCTTGAAGTCGGCCACCAGCACGCGGTTTTCCGTCACCGCGAGGCGGTCGATTCGGCCCGAGACCGGGGTGCCATCCTCCAGCGTACCGACAAGCGGCACCTCCGCCTGCCCGCCAGCAGCGAAGAGCGGGGCGAGCTCCGGCAGCTCCAACACCGCCAGCACCTCGGCCAGCAGCGCCTCGCGGGCGGCTTCCGGCAGGTCCGAAGCCGCGGCCAGCAGGCGCCGGCCGGGCGCCGCGCGCTCATGTACCGGCACGCCGGCAAGCCCCGCCATCAGCCGGTGCAGCAGCTCGCCGCGCGCGCGGGCGGCTTCCATCGCCTGCCGGTCGGGCGGAATGACCGGCCCGGCCGGCGACGCGGAGGGCCGCAGCGCCGGGCGCGGAATAGCCCCACCAGTTGGCGGCAAAGCAAGGCGCCGGGCGGTCTCGATCTCGCCGGCGTCGGGGGCGGGCGTCGCCTCTGAAGCGGCGTTCACGCTGCCGGGCAGCGCCTCATCGGGCGCGCGCCAGCGCTTCACCGTGCCCTCGAAGCCGAGGGCGGGATGCTCCACCGCGTCGGGCGCCAGCGCATCATGGACGAGGTTGTACCAGCACTCCGCCGGCCGGGCGCGGTTGCCATCAGCCCCGCACAGCACCAGCGCCGTCTCCGCGCGGGTCAGCGCGACATAGAGCAGGCGGCGCTGCTCGTCCTGCTGGGCGGCATCCTCGGCCTGCCGGGCAGCGGCGATGGCGGGCGTGTCGCGCTTCTTCGAGGGGGCGTGGACGGCGATGCGCCGCCCGTCCGCCCGCTCAACCCGGACCAACCCCGCCGTGCGGCGGATCATCGGCGCACCGGTGGTGTCGGCGAGGATGACATAGGGCGCCTCCAGCCCCTTGGCGCCGTGCACGGTCATCACCCGCACCTCGTCGCGCCCCGCCTCCATGTCGCGCTTGGCCTCGGCCCCGCCGCGCCGCAGGAAGGCGAGGAAGCCGGCGAGCGAGGGCGCCTCGACGCTCTCATAGGCACGGGCGAGCGCCAGCATCTCGTCGAGCGCATCCGCCGCCTCCGGCCCGAGCCGGGCCAGCATGGCGGCGCGCCCGCGCTCGCGGCCGAGCACGCGGGCGAAGAAATCGAAGGGCCGCAGCCGCCGCGCCTCGACGCGCAGCCGCGCCAGCCGCTCCACCGCCGCCGCCCAGCGCGGGTTCTCCCCCGCGCGGGCGCGCAGCGTCTCCTCGAGCCGGCCCGTGCGACTGGGGCAGAGCGCCATCAGGTCGTGGTCGTCAAAGCCGAAGAGCGGGCTTTTCAGCGCGCAGGCCAGCGCCAGCTGATCATCGCGCGCCAGCAGCGCGTCGCCCAGCGCCATCAGGTCCATCACCGCGATATGCTCGGCGACCACCAGACGGTCGGCGCCGGCGACCGGCACATGCGCCTGTTTCAGCTCGCGGATGATCGCCTCGAACAGGCCGTCGCGCCGGCGCACCAGAATGAGGAAGTCCCCCGGCCGCGCCGGGCGCGCGCCATGCCGCCCGCTCAAGGGAAAACGCTGGGCGATGCGGGCGGCGATGTGGCTCGCAATGTTGCGGGCGAGCCGGGCCTTGGGATCATCGGCGGCCGGCGCGTCGAGCGGGCGCTGCCAGGCGTCGATGTCGACCGCCTGCGTCGGTGCCTCCGGCTCCCACAGCTCGACCAATGCCGGCAGCGCGTCGTGGATCGCCTCATGCACCGGCCGCACATTCTCGGCGGACAGGCCGCGATGCGCCGCCGGCTCGGTGAACACCGCGTCCACCGCGGCAAGGATGCCCGGCGCCGAGCGGAAGGAGTGCTTGAGCGGGATATGCGCGAAACCGCTGCCGCCGGCACGCTCGAAATCGCGGCGCACCGTGTCGAAGCGGCGGGGATCGGCGCCCTGGAAGGAGAAGATCGACTGCTTCTCGTCGCCCACCACGAAGAGCGAGCGGCCGATGCCGAGCGGATCGGGCCGCGCGCCCTCCCCGGCGAAGAATTCGGCGACCAGCGGGCGGATCACCTCCCATTGCTCGGGGCTGGTGTCCTGCGCCTCGTCGAGCAGCACATGGTCGATGCCCTGATCGAGCTTGTAATGCACCCAGGCCGAGGCGCCGGAGGCGAGCAGCCGCCGGGCATTGTTGACGAGATCGGCGAAGTCCAGCACCCCGCGCGCCGCCTTGGCCCGCTCATAGCGCCGCACCGATTCGCGCCCCAAGGTGAGCACGGCGCGGCTGCGCTGATAGGCGCGGGCGGCGGCGAGCAGCTTGGCGAGCGGGGCCACGCGGTCGCGCTCGGCGAGCAGGGCCGGATAGCGCGCGCGCACCTTGGCCGCGCCGAACTGGCTCTCGCCATAGGCCTCGCCATCATCCTTCAGGAAGACCGAGGCATAAGCGTCCGCCGCCGCATCGGCCGGGGCGGCATCGGCGGCGAGCAAGGCACGCCCGCGCCGGGCGCAATTGCCACCTTCCTCGATCAACGCCTCACCCAGCCCGCGCCACGCGCCGCGCGGCAGCAGCGCCTCATTGACGATGAGGCGTTCGACATCGCGCGGGTCGATCGGCCCGGCGAGGCCGACGGCATCGGCCAGTTCCTCGTCGCTCGCCTCCAGCGCCTGTGGGTCGGCGACCACCGCCTCGATGATCTCGGTAATGCCGGCGTCCGACACCTGATCGACGAGCAGACCCAGCGCCTCGCCCAGCGCGCTCGCCGGCGCGCCAGCGGCCTCCAGCACGACCTCGGAACGCAGGCGGGCGAGCAACTCCTGGCGGCTCGGCTCGTCCAGCTCGCCAAAGCCCGCCGGCACGCCGGCCTCGAAGGGGAAGGCGTGCAGCAGCGCGCCGCAGAAGGCATGGATGGTCTGGATCTTTAGCCCGCCCGGCGTTTCCAGCGCCTGCGCGAACAGCCGGCGGGCGCGGGCACGGCGGGCCGCATCCACCCGCCCGCCATCGGCGGCGATGATGGCGGCGTCGAGAGCGGCATCGTCAAGCGTCACCCAGCGGCGCAGCTCGTCCAGCACGCGGTTCGCCATATTGGCGGCGGCGGCCTTGGTATAGGTCAGGCAGAGGATGCGACCGGGCGGCACGCCGCGCATCAAGAGACGGATCACCCGGCGCGCCAGCACATGCGTCTTGCCCGAGCCGGCATTGGCCGACACCCAGGCGGAGATGGCCGGGTCCGAAGCACGGGACTGAAGCTCGGTCGCGGCGCGCAGCGCCGGCGTGGCGGGAAGTCCGCTCATTCATCGCCCTCCCCGGCCGTCGACCATTCCTTCACGCGGGCGAGGTGGTCGTAATCACCGAAGCGCCCGCGAAACATCGGCCGCGCCAGCGAGGCATAGCCGACGGAGGGGTTCTCGAAGGCGGCGATGAGCTGTTCCAGCCGCGCGCGCGTCTCCTGCGCCAGCAGCGTGGCGGTCGTGTCCTTCTCCACGCCGCTGGTCTCCTTCACCTCGGTGACGCCGAGGCGGACATAGACCAGCCCCGCGGCGTCTTCCGCCGGCACGTCGCGGAAACCGCCTTCCGCCGCCATGGCGGCTTCCAGCGGCAGTTGCGGCGAATAGCCGGCCGCCACCTGCTTGGCGCTCGGCACCACGCCGGTCTTGAAATCGACGATAGCGAGACCGCCGGCGCGGAGCTGTTCGATGCGGTCGGCGCGGCCGGTCAGGGTGAAGCGCCCGCCCGCCAGCGGCAACCGTCCGCCGATCTCGGCGAAGACGCGCCGCGCCTGCGGCCGTCGCCCGCGCTCCCAGGCGAGAACGCGCGGCACCAGCCGCTCGAAGCGCGCCCACCACAGCGCATATTCCGCAGGAAAGGCTTCGAGCGGGGCGAAAGCGCGCCGGCCATAGTCCCGCAGCACCGCCTCGGCATCCGTCGGCAGCGCCTCGGGAAAATCGCGGGCGAAAGCGCCGAGCGCCTCATGAATGGCGCTGCCGCGCTCGGCCGCGCCCGGCTCCTCGTCGAAGCCGTCGAGCGGGACGAGGCGCAGCACATGGCGGGCATAGATGGTGTAGGGGTCGCGCAGCCAGGTCTCGATCTCGGTGACGCTGAGCCGCGTCGGCCGCAGCGCCAGATCCGGGGCGGGCTGCGGGCGCTCGATGGGTTTCACCCGCGGCGCGGTTTCGATGAGGCCGGCGAGCCGCCGGAAGCGGTCGCCGCGCGCCAGCGCCGCCGCCCAGCGCTCCGGGCCACTGACGGCGGCGAGGCGCTGGAGGAAGCGCGAGGGCACGGTCGGCGCGCCGCCCATCTTGCGCGGGCGGGAGAGGATGAGTTCGGGCGCGCCGCACGCCTGCACGAAGTCATGAGCGGACAGGCCGATGCGCCGCTCCGGCGCCTCCAGTCCCAGCGCCGCCCGCATCGGCCGGCTGAGCCAGGGGTCGGTGCGCACCGTGCTCGGCCAGGTCTGCTCGACGAGGCCGGCCAGCACCGCGCGGTCGGCATGCACCATGCGCGCTTCCAGCGGGCCGAAGATGCGCAGCCGGGCGCCTACGACCAGCGGCGGTCGCACCGGCCGGTCGGCCAGCAGCAGCGGCAATGCGGCGGCGTAATCGGCAAGGGTCATCGCCGGGGCGAGGCCGGCGCCTTCCGCCATTGCCTCAAAGGCGCCGGCAAGGTCGGCGAGCGCCGCCTCCTCGGTGAGTGTCCCGCCGTCCGGCCCGCTCCACGCCGCCTCGATGGCCGCACGATGCGCCGCGAGCAGGGTCGCGAAGGGATGGGTGCCCCCGCCGAGCGCCGCCAGCGGACCAAGGGCGGCGGCGAGTTGGGCGGCGAGCGTGGCGGCATGGGCGCGCGCGCCCTCGTCCAGCGCCGCGCGCGGGTCGCTGCGGTGATGCTGGGCCGGGTCGAAGCCTTCCACCGCCGCGCGCAGGCCATCGGGGCCGGCGGCCGGGCGGGGGCCCCGCAGCACCATGAGTTCGAGCGCATCGGCGGCGGCATCAAGCTCGTCGGCGGCCAGGCCGAAGCGCGCCAGCGTATGGCGCAGCAGCGCGGTAAGCGGCACCGGCGCGAAACCTTCCGCGCAGGCATCCGCCACCAGCCGGGCGAAGCGGCCGGGCACGCTTTCCGACAGCGGCTCACCGGCGGAATCGTCGATGGCGACGCCGAAGCGCAGCAGCTCCGCCGCCACGCGGCGCGCGAGGTCGCGGTCGGGCGTGATGAGCGCGCCGGTGGCGCCGGGCGTCTCCAGCACCTCGCGCAAGGCGACGGCGATGGACAACGCCTCCTCGCGCTGATCCTCCGCCTCGATCAGGCTGAGACCGGCAAAGGCGGCGTCAATGGCGGGGCCCGGCAGGCGCTCGTCGAGGCTCGCCCAGGCTTCCGTGGTGGCGACCGGGCGCAGCGCCTCGGAGAGCAGCGCCTCGCGCCCATACGGGGCGGGTTCCGCGAGGCTGACGACACTCGTGCGCGGGACACGCATATGGCGCTCCAGCAGCAGCGCCAGACCGAATTGCGGGTGGCTGGCGGCGGGCGCCTCCTCATCGCCGAGCGCCGCCCAGGAGCGCTCGTCGAGATGGGTGTCGAGGCCCGGCAGCACGACGCAGCCGCGCGGCAGGCGGGCGACGGTGGCGAGCAGCCGCCCGGTCGCCGGCATCGAGCCGGTCGAGCCCGCCGCGATCACCGGTCCGGCATCCGGCAGGCTGGCAAGGCGGGCGGCCTCGGCGGCGATCAGCGTGTCGCGCCGCACACTGGCATCGACCTCGCCACGCTCGGCCAGCAGCGCCGGCCAGAAATCGCGGGCCACCTTCAGGAAATCGAGCGCCATGTCCCAATAGGCATCGTGCTCGCCGGGCACCAGCGTGTCGAAGCGCGACCACGGCACTTCCTGCGCCGCCATCTCGTCGATCAGCTTGCCGAGCGCGTCGGCCAGCGCCAGTTCCGCGCCGGGACCGGCGGCGACAGCGACGCGGCCATCATCAGCGCGCAACGCCCGGCGCCAGGCGGCGACGAGATTGGCCAGCGCAAGGCGACGCGTGGTCGGCGGCACGGCGCGCGGCGGGCCGGTGAAGCTCTCGGCGAAGGCCAGCGCATCCTCGTCGACATCGCCCAGCGGCACGATGCGCGGCAGCAGCGTCACCCCGCCGGGCATGCGCGCGGTCAGCGCCTCGGCCAGCAGGCGTCCGGCGCGGCGGGTCGGCAGGAAGATGGTGGCGGAAGCGAGCGCCAGCGGGTCATGGCCGGGGGCGAAGCCCTCGATCAGCCGGCCGTCGAGCAGCGCATCGGTGAGCGTCGGCAGAAAGGGCGCCGAGGGCGGGATGGTGAAAAGGCGCGGCGGGCGGCGCAACACGTCGGTCATGCGGCGTCATCCCACTTTTGGCTCACGCGGTCGAGCGGCGGATGGCTTCCTCCGCCTCGGCAATGGCCTCGGGCGTGCCGACATGCATCCATGTCCCTTCCATCCGCATCCCGAAGAGCCGCCCCTCCTGCACCGCGCTGCGGAACAGCCGCGCCAGCGAGAAGGCCCCGGCGGGCGCCCCCTCGAACAGGCGCGGCGACAGCACCGCCGCTCCGGCATAGACGAAAGGCGTCACCAGCCGCTCATGGCGCGGCTCCAGCCGGCCCTCGCGGTCCATGGTGAAG
This sequence comes from Ancylobacter sp. WKF20, assembly GCF_029760895.1. Taxonomy (NCBI): domain Bacteria; kingdom Pseudomonadati; phylum Pseudomonadota; class Alphaproteobacteria; order Hyphomicrobiales; family Xanthobacteraceae; genus Ancylobacter; species Ancylobacter sp. WKF20. Next base: position 3,791,219 of record NZ_CP121679.1, on the reverse strand, counting down.
TCGCCCGCCCCGTCATAGCCGATGGAGGTCGCGGTCGCCGCTAGCAGCAGGCGCGCATCCATGGTGGCGGGATCGAAGCCGGCGGCAAGCTGGACGAGGTTCGTCCGGATGCCCTCGATCCAGATGGTGTCGGAATTGATAGAATAGAAGGGCTCCGCCCCGAAGAGCGGCAGCGCCCGGACGATGCCGCCGCCGGTGTCGAGCAGCGCGTCGCGCTCGTCGGAGAGGATGAGCGCGGGCGGTCCGCTGCGGCCGGCGAGATGGGCCTCGAGGATGTCCGCCTTGTAGTGCAGGTTGACCACGGCGGTCTCGACCCCGGCATCCGCGAGGCGGTCCAGCACATGGTCGATGAGCGGTTTGCCGTCCACCTCGACCAGCGGCTTGGGAATGCGGTCGGTCAGCGGGCGCATGCGTGTGCCGAGGCCGGCGGCAAGCACCATGGCGCGGCGGATCGGGGAAGCGGGAGACGTCATGGATGCGGTGTCGGGTTGGTCGTGCCGTCAGATACAGAGTCAGGCTGCGGATCGGACGGCAGGTCGGATGAGGGCTCAGTGGTCTCGGCGGGAGCGACCGGATCGGGCACGCCCGGCTCCTCCGGCGTGACGGAAGCGGATGACGGGGCGATGACATCCGCCGCCGGGGCGGCGGGAGCGGCCTCCATTGGCGGTGGCGGAACCGGCGCGGGGGCTGGCGCCACCGTTGCCGCCGGAGCGGGCGCCTCGCGCGCCAGGAAGGAGGGCGGCGCGGCGGCGCGGGCGGCGCGGATCATCTCGGCCGGCACCTCGCCCTCGGGCGGGGGGACATGCTGGGCGAACCAGGCCCGCAGCGGGGCGAGATCGGTAAAGGCCAGGCTGCGCTGGAGATAGAGCCAGATGCGCGGAATATGCCGGAGATAGCCGGGCTTGCCGTCGCGGTGATTCAGCCGGGCGAAGATGCCGAGGATCTTGGTCGCGCGCTGTGCGCCCATCACCGCATAGGAGGCGGCGAAGGCCTTGAGGTCAAACCCCGGCTCTTCGGCCCGGCGCGCCTTGAGGTAGCGGCCGAGCAGCGCCAGCTCCAGCTCCTCCGGCACATCGACGCGCGCATCCTGGGTGAGCGAGACCACGTCATAGGCCGGCGGGCCCATCAGCGCGTCCTGGAAATCCAGGAGGCCGATCTGCTCCAGCCCGTCGCGTTCCTCGATCCACATGAGGTTCGGCGAGTGGTAGTCGCGCAGCACCCAGGTCGGCGCCTGCGCCAGCGAGGCGGCGAGCGCCTGCGTCCACAGCCGGCGGAAGCTGGCGCGGGCGAGCGGACCGGCCGGCGGCAGGCCGCGATGCGGCAGATACCAGTCGAGCAGCAACTCGACCTCGATCAGCATCGCCTCAAGGTCATAGGGCGGAATCACATGGTCGATGCCCGGCGCGACGGGCAGCGTGTCCGGCAGCTCGCTCGCGTGCAGGGCGGCGAGCACGTCGATCGCTACCTCATAGCGCTCCGGCATGGGCGCGGGCGGGGTGCCGGCGAGCACGCCCTCCTCGCCGAGATCTTCCATCACCAAGAGCCCCGCCTCGAGATCGGCGGCGTAGATGGTGGGGGCGGAGAAGCCGAGCCCCTTCAGCCCGCGCGCCAGCGCGACGAAGGGCTTCACGTCCTCGGCGATATGGGCGATGGCGCTGTAAGGCTTGCCGTCGCGCACCGGCGGGCCGTCCGGCCGGCGCGGCGCGTTCATCAGCACGGCGTTGCGGCGCGAGCCGACGAGGCGCTCATAGGTGCGGGTCGAGGCATCGCCCTGCAAATGGCGGCGCTGGGCCGGGCCGAAGCCGGCGGTGTCGATCAGCGAACGGATGGCGCGCATGCGCTGCAGGGCGCCAGCGAGCCGTCCATGACCGAGCAGGCGCACCCGGCGGCGCTGCTCCGGCGCGTCCGGCGGGATGCTGATGCGCAGCTCCAGCCGGTTGGCCGGCAGCGCGCCCTCGCCGGCCCGCTCGGGCCATTCGACCAGCGTCACCGCGCCATCGGTCAGGTCGTACCAGCCGATTTCCTCGAGCTCGGAGGAATCGCCGAGCCGGTAAAGATCGGCATGCACCACGCGGTGGCGCGGCAGGTCATAGGTCTGGATCAGCGTGAAGGTCGGGCTCGGCACTTCCAGCAGCGGATCCTGCGCCAGCTCGCGGATCAGCGCGCGGGCGAGCGTGGATTTGCCGGCGCCGAGGTCGCCTTCCAGCGCCACCACGTCGCCCGCCTGAAGCAGGGCGGCGAGATCCATGGCGAGGCGGCCTGTGGCGTGCTCGTCCGGCAGCACCACCTCCCAATGGGCGACGGCCGGGGCGGCGACGGGGGCGGTGCTGCGGGGATCGGCCATGGCGCTACTCCGCCGCGATCCGGCCGGTGCCGGCTTCCAGGGGGAACGTACAGGTAACCAGCGTGCCGCCGCCCGGCGCCGGGCTCAAGGTGATGGTGCCGCCATGCAGCGCCACCAGCGAGCGCACGATGGAGAGGCCCAGCCCCGCGCCGCGATGGCGCGAGCCGGCGGTGTGGCTCTCGAAGCGGTCGAACACGCGCTCGGCCAGCTCCGGCGGCACGCCCGGCCCCTCGTCGCGCACGCGGAAGATCACCTCGCCCTTGCCGCGTTCGGCCGAGAGCGTGACGGTGGTGCCTTCCGGCGCGAAGCCGACGGCGTTGGACAGCAGATTGTAGAGGATCTGCCGCACACGCTTGGCATCGGCGCGGAAGGTGCCGGAGGCGCTGCCGGGCTCGATGGCGAGGCGGATGCCGCCCTCGGCGAGGCGGTCGCGCACGCCCTCGGCCGCCGCCTCCATGGCCGCGCGGACCTCCACCTCGGTGACGTCGAGCGTCATCGCCCCGGCGTCGATGGTGGCGAGGTCGAGAATGTCGTTGATGATGGCGAGCAGCGCCGCGCTGGATTCGGTGATGTGGCCGACATAGGCGCGCTGGCGGGTATTGAGCGGGCCGACGCCGGCATCGTCGAGCAGCTGGGCGAAGCCGATGATGGTGGTGAGCGGTGAGCGCAGCTCATAGGAGACGTGGCTGACAAAGGTGCTCTTGAGGTGGTCGGCCGCCACCAGCGCCTCATTGCGCTCCACCAGCGCGCGCTCGACATGCACGCTGTCGGTCACGTTGCGCAGCGTCACCAGCGTGCCCCCATCCGGCAGCGGCTGGGTCGAGCCATCAAGAATGGCGCCGTCGCGCCGCTCCATGCGGAATTCGGTCGGCAGCCGTGCCTCGATACCGGTGACGGCGGCGCGCAGCCGCGCCCAGACTTCCGCGTCGCCGCCCAGCGCCCGGCAGGCCTCGGCCACCTTGTCGATATGCGGATGGGCGGCGAGCAGCGCCGCGTCGAGCTTCCACAGCCGGGCGAAGGCGGAATTGCTGAGGCCGAGCCGGCCATCGCTGCCGAACACCGCGACCGCCTCGGCGAGCGCGTCCAGCGTCTCGCTCTGGATGCGGATCAGCGCGTTGTAGCGGCTCTCCAGCGCGAGCCGCTCGGTAACCTCGTCGAACAGATAGGTGACGCCGCCTTCCGGGTTCGGCGCGGTGACGACGCGCAGCGTGCGCCCGCCCGGCAAATGCCACCAGTGCTCGCGCGGCTCGATGGCGCGGTAGGCGCTGTGCAGTTCCTCGCGCCACAGACGGAAATCGGCCTGCTCCGGCAGGCGCCGGGCGGCGCGCAGCCGGTCCAGCACCGCCGGGTCGGTCGGCCGGTCGTCGAGGAAGCCGGGGTCGAGCTCGAACAGGCTGGCATAGGCCGCGTTGTGGAAGACGAGGCGCTGGTCGGCACCGAAGATCGCCACGGCGGTGGCAAGCTGGTCGAGCGTGCGGCGGTGCGCGCTCACCACATGGGCGAGTTCGGTGCGCACGCTTTCCGCCTCGGTGGCGTCGAGCGCGATGCCGGCGACGCCGGCGGGTGTGCCGACCTCCAGCACGTCGAGCACGCGGCGGCTGCCGGCGACCACCACGGGCATGCGGACGGCGAAGGGCGTGCCGTTGGCGCGGGCCTGCGCGGCCTGCGCGCGGGCCTGCTGGTCGATGAGATGCAGGCCGCGCTGGGCGGCTTCGTGGCCGTCGCGCGCCTCCACCGCATGGACATAGGCGGCGTTCACCCAGCGCAGCTGCCCGTCGGTGGTGCCCATCCAGGCGGGGGCCGGCAGCGCGTCGAGCAGGCGGCGCAGCGCGGCGGTCTCGGCGTCGAGCGCGCGGTAGGAATCGCTGAGCCGCGCATGGTCGAGCCGCACGCCGGTAATGTCGCGCAGGCGCAGGATCACCGCCGAGCCGACCGGGCGGCCATCCGCCTCGATATGGCGGCCATCCTGCGTCGCCAGCGTCAGCGCCAGCGGCATGCCGGACGCGCGCAGCCGGTCGACACCCGCTTCCAGCTCACGGGCGGAAGACGGGGCGAGCCAGGCGCCATAGGCGAGGATGCGGGTCGGCGCGGCGACGCCGGTAAAGGCGGGGGTGTTGCCGATGATCTCGGGATCGGCGCCCGGCTCCCGCCAGACCACGACGATCTGCGGCTCCGCCATCAGCAAAGCGCGCCCTTCCTCGATCCGGGCCTCCAGCCGCGAGATCTCGCCAAAGGCGAAGCCCTCACGCTCGGCGGCGAGCCGGCGGAAGCGCACATGCACGATGGCTGTGGTGGTGGCAAAGGCGATGAGGCCGAGCACGAGAGCAAGCGCGATCAGCGCCTCCGGCTCCAGCGCGGCGACCGCCGCCAGCAGCCCGGCCACGGCATCGGGGGTCGTCGTGCCGGTTTGCGCCGCAAGACCGCCAGCCGGCAGCGCGACGAGCAGCACGGCCAGCAGGCGGCGCATAAGGCGCGGCCCGCGCTTCGGACGCGGCGTGGCGGAGAACAGGGGCAGGTCGCGCTCGGGCTCCGGCGAGGCGGCGTACAGGCCGAACACGGGGGCGCGCGGCACGGACGGATGCTGCGCCGCGCGCGGCTCCGCCCCGTTCCCGTCCATGGCCTGGTCTCTGCCGGCCGGCTGCGCCATCCGCGCCCGTCCCCCCTTGCCGACTGTCGATTCCCGGTGCGTCACGGTCCGGTCGCGCCGCCTGCCGCGCAACCGAATCACCGAGACTTTACCCAAGCGGGAGTCGCACTAGAAGGGCGGCGACCGAAAGCGGCGCCGCCCTCTGGGGATGGCGGTGGATCAGAGGCCTTCAAAGAGCGGCGTGGAGAGGTAACGCTCGGCGAAGGACGGGATGATGACGACGATGGTCTTGCCGGCATTCTCCGGGCGGGCGCCCACTTCCAGCGCCGCGGCGATGGCCGCGCCGGACGAGATGCCGACCGGAATGCCCTCAAGGCGGGCAATGGCGCGGGCGGTCTCGAACGCGGTCTGGTTGCCGACGGTCACCACCTCGTCGATCACCGAGCGGTCCAGCACCTCCGGCACGAAGCCGGCGCCGATGCCCTGGATCTTGTGCGGGCCGGGCTGGCCGCCGGAGAGCACCGGGCTATCCTCGGGCTCGACGGCGACGATGCGCAGGCTCGCCTTGCGGGGCTTCAGCACCTGGCCGATGCCGGTAATGGTGCCGCCGGTGCCGACGCCGGACACGATGATGTCCACGCCACCGTCGGTGTCGTTCCAGATTTCCTCCGCCGTGGTGCGGCGGTGCACGGCCGGGTTCGCCGGGTTGCGGAACTGCTGCGGGATGATCGCGTCCGGCAGATCCTTCACCAGTTCCTCGGCCTTGGCCACCGCGCCGCGCATGCCCTGCGCCGCCGGGGTCAGCACCAGCTCGGCGCCGAGCAGAGCAAGCATCTTGCGCCGCTCCACCGACATGGATTCGGGCATGACGAGGATCAGCCGGTAGCCATGGGCGGCGGCGACGAAGGCCAGCGCGATGCCGGTATTGCCCGAGGTCGGCTCGACCAGCACGGTGCCCGGACGGATGAGGCCGGCCTCTTCCAGAGCCTGGATCATCGACACGCCGATGCGGTCCTTCACCGAGCCGATCGGGTTGAAGAATTCGAGCTTGGCGAGGATGCGGGCCTTCACGCCACGCTCGGCGGGCAGCCGGTTGAGCTGCACCAGCGGGGTGTCGCCGACAGTCTCGGTGATCGAGCTATAGACCTTGCCGCGCCCCACCTTGGCGGGAGCGGACGTGTTGACGGCCTCGGCCATAAACGTCTCCTGCGAACACGGGGGCTGGAAGCCAGGAGCTTGGAACCAGCATCCTCCCGCGACGTTGCTTGTTGCGCGGAACCGCTTAGCGCAGCCCCGCTCGTTGAGCTATGGCTAGCCTATTCACGACGATGTGTCGAGGATATAAATAATTAACGAAATTATATGGTGAAATCGATGCCTTCGGGCAGTCCCTTGCGCAGCGTGTCCTGCGCGGCGGCCCGGCAGAGATCCTCCACCGTCACCCCGTCCAGCGCGGATTCAAAGGCACGCTCGGCCTCGGCCACCGCCGGCTGCACGATGTCGCGGACAATGGCGGGCGCCGTCTCCAGCGCCTCGTCGGCCTCCGCCTCCACGACGCGAACCACTTCCGCCACGGTGATGCGGCGGCGCTCGCGGGCGAGTTCATAGCCGCCGCGCGGGCCGCGCACGCCCTTCAGCACGCCGGCATGGACGAGCGCCTGCAGCACCGGTTCCAGATGGCGGGGCGGGAGGTCGTGCCGCGCGGCCAGCGCCTTGGCGGCCACCGGCATGCCGCGCGCGTGCAGCGCGACGTCGACGACAGCGGCGATGGCGAGCAGGCTCTTGTCGGACAGGCGCGGCATGGCTCTCGTCGGTTGGGGCGGCGGGACGGTCGCGAGGCACCGGCCGCAAAGGGCCGGCAAGCCTTGGCTAACCCGTTATTGCCGCCGCGTCGAGACCCGTGGAGCCGAATCCACCGCTACCGCGTGTTGTTTCATCCAAATTCCCGACAACAACCGGATGAACCCGCGTCACCGGCGCCACCACCATCTGCGCGATGCGCTGGCCGCGGGCGATCTCCACCGGCTCGGCGCCGAGATTGACCAGGATCACCTTCACCTCGCCGCGATAATCCTCGTCCACCGTGCCCGGCGCATTCAACACCGTCAGCCCCTGCTTGAGGGCGAGGCCGGAGCGCGGGCGCACCTGCGCCTCGAAGCCCGCCGGCAGGGCGATGGCGATGCCGGTCGGCACCGCCGCGCGGGCGAGCGGGAGAAGCGTCAGCGGCGCGTCCTCGGGCAGGGCGCAGACGAGATCGAGCCCCGCCGCCCCGGCGGTGGCATAGGCCGGCAGCGGCAGGCCTTCGCCATGGGGCAGCACCGCGATGGGCAGGTCGAGAAGGACGGGGGCGGTCATCAGGGGGTCTCCGGTCCGAGAAAGGCGGCGATGCGCGCCACCAGCCGCTCGGCCACCTCCGCCTTGGAGGCGGCGGGCCAGGGCTCCACACCCTCGGCGCTGATGAGATGCACTTCGTTGCGGTCGCCGCCCATCACCCCGCCCGCAATGCCGCTCTGGGCGGAGACATCATTGGCGACGATCCAGTCGCAGCCCTTGCGGGCACGCTTGGCGGTGGCATAGGCGACGACATTCTGCGTCTCCGCCGCGAAGCCGACGACGAGGCGCGGGCGCCCCGCGCTGCGCTGGGCGACGCCGGCCAGAATGTCGGGATTCTCGGTGAGGCTCAGGGGCGGCAGCGCACCGCCCTCCTTCTTCATCTTCTCGCCCGCCTCGCGCGCCACCCGCCAGTCGGCCACGGCGGCGGCGAAGATGGCGGCATCCACTGGGAGCGCGCCTTCCACCGCCGCCAGCATCTGCCGGGCGGTCTCGACGTGATGGACAGTGACGCCAACAGGGTCCGGCAGGTTGACCGGGCCGGCCACCAGCGTCACCCGCGCGCCGGCCTTTGCGGCGGCGGCGGCGATGGCGTGGCCCTGCTTGCCGGAAGAACGGTTGGCGATATAGCGCACCGGGTCGATCGGCTCATGGGTGGGGCCGGAGGTGATGAGCAGATGCCGCCCGGCGAGCGGGCCGGGCGTGGCGGGCGCCAGCAGCGCCTCAGCGGCGGCGACGATTTCCAGCGGCTCGGCCATGCGTCCGGCCCCCGCCTCGCCGCGCTCAGCCATCTCCCCCGCATTGGGGCCGATGAAATGGAGGCCGTCCGCGCGGAGCTGGCCGACATTGCGTGTGGTCGCCGGGTTCGCCCACATCAGCGGGTTCATGGCAGGGGCGAGAAGGATCGGCCGGTTGCTCGCCAGCAGCACGGCGCTGGCGAGGTCATCGGCGAGGCCATGCGTCATCTTCGCCATGAGGTCGGCGGTCGCCGGCGCGACGATCACGAGGTCCGCCTCGCGGGAGAGCCGGATATGGCCGATATCCTGCTCCGCCTCGCGGTCGAACAGATCGGTGAACACCCGGTCATGCGCCAGCGCGCCGGCCGCCAGCGGCGTGACGAAATGCTGCGCGGCCGCCGTCATCACCACGCGCACCCGCGTGCCGCGCTCCTTCAGCCGGCGGATGAGGTCGAGGCTCTTATAAGCGGCGATGCCGCCGCCGATGATGAGCAGAACCGTCTTGCCTGCGAACATGCCGATGTCCCCGGGGGAAGTCGCCTTGCGCTATAGCGCGCCCCGCCCGCCGCGCACAGGGGGCAGGTGGCCAGCGAGGCCGGCCGTGACGGCGCCCAACGCCGTCAGCGTTCAGGCGTCACTCCGCCGGGCCGATATGAGGACGGCGGGCACGTGAGGCGACCAGATAGACGATGCCGCCGACGATGAGGGCGCCGACCGGCATGATCAGCAGCAGCAGAAAGTCCGCAGTTGTCATGACACAAGGCTCCCGAGAAGACGCCGTGCGAGAAAATGTAGGGCGATGCTGCCCACAAGGCAAATCACGCTGATGGCGGCGATGCCAAGGGCGGGGGCCGCGCCGCCGTTCAGGACCGAGACAATCGGGCCAACGCCGCCGACGGCCATCACCGCGATGGCGACCCCGTTCAGATAGGTTGCGGACAGTTTCGTTCGCTCATTGTGAACGAGGCTCACGCAGCACCTCCCTCAGAACAGCAGATGCCCCGCCAGCAGGGCGGCGATCACCCAGAGGGCGATGGTCATCCAGCGATTGCCGCGCCCTTCCGCCCGGCCGATGGCCTCCATCGTCTGCGGGGCGAGGGCGATGCCGTCGCGGGTGGCGGCGTCGAGCTGGCTGGCGATGCGCTGGCCCTGCGCGATTAGCTCGGGCAGCGTCTGCAGCGAGCGGCCGAGCGCGCCAAAGCCGTCCGCCACCTCTTCCAGCCGCCCGGCCGGGCCGAGATTGCGCTCGATCCAGGTCCGCACCACCGGCTCGGCGGTCTTCCACATGTCGAGCCGGGGATCGAGATTGCGGGCGACGCCTTCGACGACGACCATGGTCTTCTGCAGCAGCAGCAGCTCGGGCCGCGTCTTCATGTCGAACAGCGCGGTGACCTCGAACAGCAGGGTCAGCAGCTTTGCCATGGAGATCTGGTCGGCCGGGCGCGAATGGATCGGCTCGCCAATGGCGCGGATCGCCTGCGCGAAATCCTCCACCGAATGGTGCGGCGGCACATAGCCGGCCTCGAAATGCACCTGCGCGGTGCGCAGCCAGTCGCGGGTGATGAAGCCGTAGAGGATTTCCGCGAGGAAGCGTCGTTCCTTGTGGCCGAGCCGGCCCATAATGCCGCAATCCACCGCCACCAGCCGGCCCTGCGGATCGACGAACAGGTTTCCCGGATGCATGTCGGCGTGGAAGAAGCCGTCGCGCAGCGCGTGGCGCAGGAAGGACTGCATGACGATGCGCCCGAGCGCGGGCAGGTCATGCCCGGCGGCGCGCAACCCCTCGGCATCGTTCAGCTTCACGCCGTCGATCCATTCGGTGGTCAGCACCTCCCGGCCCGTGCGGTCCCAGTCGACCGCCGGCACGCGGAAATCCTCTTCCGCCTCCGTGTTCTGCGCGAGTTCGGAGAGCGCGGCGGCTTCCAGCCGCAAATCCATTTCCATGGCGACGGAGCGGGCGAGCGTGTCCACCACCGCGACGAGGCGCAGGCGCCGCCCCTCCGGCGAGGCCCGCTCGCCGAGCCGGGCGGCACGGTAGAAGGAGGACAGGTCCACCCGGAAGCGCCGCTGCACATCCGGGCGCAGCACCTTCACGGCGACGCGGCGGGTCGCCCCGTCGGCGCCCACCACCGTGCCCTGATGCACCTGCGCGATCGAGGCGGCGGCGAGCGGGCCGCTCAAGCTCGCGTAGACCGCGCTGGTCGGCCGGTCGAAATTGCGCGCGATGGTCGCGTCCGCCACCGCCTGCGGGAAGGGTGGCATCCGGTCCTGAAGGAGTTCCAGGTCGCGGGCGAGCTGCGGGCCGACGACATCCGGGCGCGTGGCGAGGAACTGGCCGAGCTTCACATAGGACGGGCCGAGCCGGGACAGCGCGGCGCCGAGGCGCTCGGCGCTGGAAGCGGGCCCGCGCCGCTCCACCAGCCGCGCGAGGCGGAACAGCGGCTCGGAGCCGGGCGGCAGCAGGTCGGGGTCGATGCGCGAGAGCACGCCCTCGCGCGCCAGCACGAAGCCGGCATGGGCGAGGCGAAGGAAATCACCGAGGGGAGTGGCCACCGGCTCAGATCCGCACGCCGGCGTGCAGGCAGACGATGCCGCCGGTCAGCGGCGTGTAGCCGACGCGCTTCAGCCCGGCCTCGCGCATCATCTGCGCGAACAGCTCGGGCGCGGGAAAGCGGCGGATCGATTCGACGAGGTACTGGTAGGACTCGGCGTCGCCGGTGACCATCTTGCCCATGCCGGGGATCAGCTTGAACGAATAGGTGTCGTAGATCGCGTCCAGCACCGGCATGTCGACGCGGGAGAATTCCAGCACGAAGCACTTTCCGCCGGGCTTCAGCACGCGGCGCATCTCGGCAAGCGCCTTGTCCATGCGCGGCACGTTGCGGATGCCGAAGGCGATGGTGGTGGCGTCAAAGGAGCGGTCGGCGAAAGGCAAGCTCTCGGCATTGGCCTCGACGAACTCGACCCGCTCGGCGAGGCCCAGCGACGCCGCGCGCTCGCGCCCGACGCCGAGCATCCCGCCATTAATGTCGGCGACCGTCGCCCGCGTGCCGGCCCCGCCCGCCTCGACCGTGCGGAACGACACGTCGCCCGTGCCGCCGGCGACATCCAAGAGCGCGAAGGGCCGGTCGGTCTTGGGCGGGCGCAGGCGGGAGACCAGGAGGTCTTTCCAGACGCGATGCAGGCCCATCGACATGAGGTCGTTCATCAGGTCGTAGCGGCGCGCGACCGAGTGGAACACCTCGTCCACCATGCGCTGCTTCTCGCCCAGCGGCACGGTGCGGAAGCCGAAATGGGTCTCGCCGCCGCTCTCAGCCTCGCTACCCGCCATGTGCCGCTCCTGCTCGCGCTCGCAAAATCGCGCGGACCCAAAATCGCGCGGACCATAGCGGAGGGACCGGCCGGCTCCAAGCGCCCGCCGGGGGCAGGAGCCATGCAGACGGGGGATGGCGGGTCAGATCACCCGCATCAGATGACGCGCACCAGGGCGCCGACGTTCACGCGGTTATAAAGATCGGTCACATCCTCGTTGCGCATGCGGATGCAACCGGAGGACACCGCCTGACCGATGGTCTCCGGCTCATTGGTGCCGTGGATGCGGTAGAGCGTGTCGCCGAGATAGAGCGCGCGGGCGCCGAGCGGGTTTTCCGGCCCGCCTTCCATCACCCGCGGCAGGTCCGGGCGGCGGGCGATCATTTCCGCCGGCGGGCGCCATTCCGGCCATTCCCGCTTGTTGGAGACGCGCTGCGTGCCGCTCCAGGCAAAGCCCTCGCGCCCGACGCCGATACCGTAGCGCAGCGCCGTGCCATTGCCCTGCACGAGATAGAGATAGCGCGCGCCGGTATCGACGATGATGGTGCCCGGCGGATCGGCGCTGGAATAGCGCACGAGCTGCTTGTTGTATTTGGGATCGACGCCCTTGCCGCCGCTGGCGCTGCGGTGGATCGGCAAAGGCGGGCCGTCCTCGTCATAGGAGTTCTCGACATCGTAGCCGGCGCGCGGCGCGACGGCGGCGGTGCGGGTGCTCGCGCCGTGGGCCGGGGCGGCGCCCACCGCGCCAGGCGGCAGCACGACATCGCCGCCGGCATAGGTCGCGGTGGAATAGGTCGTGGCGGAGGTCGAGACCGTGATGGTGCCGCGCGGGGCCGCAGTGGTGCTGCCCGCTCCCCCGCCCACCACACGCGCGGTGCCGCCATAGCCGGCGCCGACATCGACGCTCGGGCGCGGACCACCATAGCTCGGGGGATAGACGCTCGCCGCGCCCGGCTGCCAGCCGGAGCCGCCCCAGCTATTCGCCGGGCGGGCACGGGCGGGCGCCGCGCCGCTGCGCTGGCCGGAATAGAGCTGGTAGGAGGAGGCGAAGCCCTCCATGCCGCTCTGCGCCTGCGCGGCGCCGGTGGCCGCCAGCAGAAGCAGGGCGGCGCTGCCGGTCAGGACGCTCCCGCGCAGCGCGGCGGTAAGGCGGGCAAGGCACGAATCAGCGCGCATAGGGGGCAATCCGGCACCAGGGAATGAACCACAGGTTGGTTCCCCATGGTTAATTTCCGGTTAGTGCCGAATTACCGCCGCGCCAGCGTGGGCGCGGCCCGTTCTCAGGGCAGGGTCAGCTCAGGCGCGCTTGGCTCAGCCGCTCTCAGGGGCAGCGCACATAGACCATGGTGCCGTAGCGGCCGGCCACTTCCGGGTCCATCCACTTCAGCACCAGCACCTGCCCGTCGAAGCGCACCACCTCGCGGTCGGTCTGAGCGCCCGGCGGCTCGTCCGGCAGGCCGATATAGATCGGGCCGGGCGCGACCTGCTTCGACACCACCTCGGAAGGCTGCGACTGGTCGGCGAGATACATCATGAAGCCGCCCGAGGGGCCGGCGGTGATGACATAAGGCTGGCGGCAGCCTTCGCGGGCCTGCGCCTCGGTGCGCGCCGCGTCTTCCGGCCGGTGATAGGCGGCGAGGCCCCATTTGCCGATGACCTGCTGCGCCGTGATGGGCGAGGTGAAGCGCGGCATGGCCGGCTCCATCGGCTGCGGCGCCGAGGTCTGATTCGTGGCCGAGCAGGCCGCGGTCAGCGCGGCGAGCGCCGTCAGCCCGGCCAGATTGACCAGGCGGCGGCGGTCCATCAGGCGGCTGGTGGGGCGGCTATCGGGGAGACGGGCAAGCTTCATCGACGACTCCGGGACGGACGGGTGCCGGTACAACGCTCGAGGGTCCGGCATGGGCCCATCACATTCAATTCGTGCACCAGCATACGGATTACGCTTTACGCGGAAAGACCTTGCGAACATAGTCCGCCCGCGCCGCCGCGTCGAATTCTACACGCAGTCCCGCCCGATTTTTTACGACGCCGGTGGCCGGAGTGCTGTCGTGACCGCCTTTCACCTGCGCCCGGCCGAGGATGCCGATGGCGATGCCATTGCCGCGCTGATCGAATCGGCCTTCGCGGAATATCCCGGCTGCATCTTCGACCGCGCCGCTGAATTCCCCGAGCTCGACGCCATCGCCCGCCATTTCGCCGCCCGCGACGGCCTCATCTGGGTGGCCGAGGACGAGGCGGGCGTTATCGGCTCGCTCGCCATCGCCCCCACGCGCGATACCGACGCCCCGCCCGGCGCGCTGGAGATCACCAAGGTCTATGTCGCCGCCCGCGCCCGCCGCCGGGGCATCGCCCGCGCGCTGATGGACGCCGCCCTCGCGGTGGCCCGGACGCGCGGCGCACCGGAGATCCGGCTGTGGACCGACACCCGTTTCACCAACGCGCACCGCTTCTACGAGGTCTGCGGCTTCCGCCGGCAGGGCGAGCCGCGCGAATGCCATGACCTCTCCGCGACGTGGGAATATGCCTACCGCCTTCCGCTCGGCGCTGGCGCCCCGGCGGAACCACACGCTGTCACCGGCCGGGCGGACTGATCCATGATCCGCTTTCCCTCCGGCGCCGGCGTCAAGCTGGCCCTGCTCGGTCCCGCCATGGCGGCGATTGCCGGCATCGGCCTGCTCTCCATCATGGACGCCGTCATCAAGCACGCCTCGGCGAGCCATTCGACGCCGCAGATCGCGGCCATGCGCTATGTCTGCGGCACGCTGATCGCCTTCGCCGTGTTCCGGGCGCTGCGCACGCCCTGGCCGAGCCGCGCCACGCTGCGCCCGCATATGTGGCGCTCGCTGGTGGTGGCGGCGACGGCGCTGAGCTTCTTCTACGCCCTCGCCGTGCTGCCGCTCGCCGTGGTGCTGGCGCTCTCCTTCACCGCGCCGATCTTCATCGCCCTGTTCGCCGCCCTCCTGCTGGGCGAGCGCCCGGACCGCACCATCCTCGTCGCCCTGGTGCTGGGCTTTGCCGGCGTGCTCGTCGTGCTCTGGCACGAGGTGGAGGGCGCGGGTGCCGGCAATGCGTGGGGGCTGGCGGCCGCGCTCACCTCGGCCGTGACCTATGCGCTCTCCATGGTGGCGCTGAAGAGCCGGGCCGCGCATGACCCGCTGCCGACCATCGTGCTGCTGCAGAACCTGCTCCCCGCCTTCATCATTGTGCCGCTGGCGGTGCCGGTCTGGACCGCGCCGGCGCCCTCGGAACTCGGCACCTTCCTCATCATCGGCGCGCTGGGCACGGGCGGTCATTTGCTGATGGCCTCGGCTTACAAGCGCGCGGATGCCAGCCGGCTCGGCGTGTTCGAATACACCGCCTTCATCTGGGCGGTCGGCATCGGCTTCTTCGCCTTCGCCGAGGTGCCCTCCATGAGCACGCTCGCGGGCGCCGCGCTGATCGTCGGCGGCGCGCTCATGGCGTCCCGCCGGCCCTCGCCGGTGCCCGAGCCCGAGGTCGAGATCGGGCCATAAGGGCAGCGCTGGCGGGTTGGGGCTGGACGTGGGGCGGGCGGGCGATACCTTGTCGCCGAGTTTCAAAGCGTGGGGCAGATGATGATGCGCGGCAGGATGGTTCAGACGGTGCTGCTCGGCGCGGCCCTCGCGCTCGGCGCTCCCTTGGGTCTCACGGCGCCAGCGGGTGCGGCGGAGCCGATCCGCATCGGCGAGCTCAACAGCTACAAGGCGCAGCCGGCCTTCCTTGAGCCCTACCGCAAGGGCATGGAGCTGGCGGTCAGCCAGATCAACACCGCCGGCGGCATTGCCGGGCGCCCGCTTGAGCTCATCACCCGCGACGATGGCGGCAATCCCGGTGACGCGGTGCGCGTGGCCGAGGAACTGGTGACGCGCGAAAAGGTGGACGCGCTCACCGGCACCTTCCTCTCCCATGTCGGGCTGGCGGTCGCCGGCTATGCGGCCAAGCGGCAGGTGTTCTTCCTCGCCGCCGAACCGCTCACCGACAAGATCACCTGGTCGGACGGCAACCGCTACACCTTCCGCCTGCGCGCCTCGACCTACATGCAGGTCGCCATGCTGATGCCGGAGGCGGTGGCCGCCAAGCGCAAGCGCTGGGCCATCGTCTACCCCAACTATGAATATGGCCAGTCAGCCGCCGCCACCTTCAAGAAGCTGCTCAGCGCTGCCCAGCCGGATGTCGAGTTCGTCGCCGAGCAGGCCACCCCGCTCGGCAAGCTCGATGCCGGCCCGGTGGTGCAGGCCATCGCCGATTCAAAGCCCGACGCGGTGTTCAACGTGCTGTTCGCGGCGGACCTCGCGAAATTCGTCCGCGAGGCCAATACGCGCTCGGCGCTGGACGGCGTGTTCGTGGTCAGCCTGCTCTCCGGCGAGCCGGAATATCTCGACCCGCTGAAGGCCGAGGCGCCGGTCGGCTGGGTGGTGACGGGCTATCCCTGGTACGACATCGCCCTTCCCGCGCACAAAGCCTTCCTCGACGCCTATCAGGCCGCCTATGGCGAACCGCCGCGCCTTGGTTCCGTGGTCGGCTATGCGACGATCAAGTCGCTCGCCGCCGGCTTCGCCAAGGCCAGCGCCGCGGGCGGCATCGACGCCGAGCGCATGGTCGCCGCCTTCAAGGGGCTGGAGGTCAGCGGGCCGTTCGGGCCGTTCATCTACCGCGCCAGCGATCATCAGGCGACGATGGGCGCCTTTGTCGGCACCACGGCGGTGAAGCACGGCACGGGGGTGATGACGGGCGCGCGCTATATCGACGGCGCCAGCGTGCTGCCTTCCGACGCCGAGGTGAAGGCGCTGCGCCCCGCCGCCGACTGACCGCACTCGACTGACGCGCAACGACTGAACGCGCCGGGGAACCCGCCATCATGTCCTTCGAGGCGTCGTTTCAGGCGTTCTCCGCCGAATGGCCGCTGGTTCCCGCCCTGGCCTTTCAGGCGATCAACGGGCTGGCTTCCGCCTCCACCTTGTTTCTGGTGGCGGCCGGCCTGTCGATCATTTTCGGCGTCACCCGCATCGTGAACATGGCCCACGGCTCGTTCTACATGCTCGGGCTGTATGTCGCGGTGACGCTGGCACCGATGATGCCGGGGCCGCTGGGCTTCTGGGGCGCCGTGCTGGCGGCTGCGCTGGCCATGGGGGCGCTCGGCGCGCTGGTCGAGCTCACCGTGCTCCGGCGGATCTACCGCGCGCCCGAGCTCTACCAGTTGCTGGCCACCTTCGCCCTGCTGCTCATCATCAACGACGCCGCGCTCTGGCTGTGGGGGCCGGAGGACATTCTCGGGCCCCGCGCACCCGGCCTGACGGGGGCGGTCGACCTGCTCGGCCGGCGGCTGCCGCAATACGACATTCTGCTGGCACTCATTGGCCCCATTGTCCTGACTGTCCTCCACACTGCACTCACCCGCACCCGCTTCGGCCACCTCATCCGCGCCGCCACGCAGGACCGCGAGATGGTCGCCGCGCTCGGCATCAACGAGGCGCTGCTGTTCACCGCCGTCTTCGCGCTGGGGGCGGGGCTGGCGGGGCTGGGTGGGGCGCTGCAAATGCCGCGCGAACCTGCCAACCTGTTGATCGACCTGACAGTTCTGGGCGACGCCTTCGTCGTCGTGGTGGTCGGCGGCATGGGTTCGATCCGCGGCGCCTACCTCGCCGCGCTGCTGGTGGCGCAGATCAAGGCGCTGTGTACCGCCCTCGGAATCGTGGAAGTTGCCGGCTTCGGCTTCAACATGAGCAAGCTGACGCTGGTGGCGGAATTTCTCGTGATGGCCGTAGTACTTATCCTGCGTCCGCACGGTCTTTTCGGTGTTTTTATACCGCCATCGACCAGCCGCGCCCATATCGAGCCGCCGCTGCGCCCGCTCTCCGGCGGGGGGCGATTCACGTTCATTATCATAGGGTTGGGCCTTGCGGCCCTGCCCTTCCTCGGCGGCGCGCTGGCCTATGCGCCGGTGCTGGCGCTCGATGTGATGATCGCCGCGCTGTTCGCCGCCTCGCTGCATTTCCTCATGGGGCCGGGCGGCCTCGCCTCCTTCGGCCACGCCGCATCCTTCGGGCTCGGCGCCTATGGCGCCGCCTTCGCCGCCACCGCCTTAGGCCTTGATACGCCGACATCTTTCGCCGTCGGCCTCGCTGTCGCCGCGCTCGGCGCGGCGCTGGTGGGCGGGCTCGCAGTTCGGCTGGAAGGCGTCTATTTCGCCATGCTGACGCTCGCCGTGGCGCAGATCGTCTGGTCCGTGGTCTATCAGTGGGAGGATGTTACCGGCGGTTCCAACGGGCTGTTCGGCATCTGGCCGCAAGCGCCCTTCGACACGCGCACCGGGCTCTATCTCGCCGCCCTCACCCTCGTGACTTCGGGCGTCATGCTGTTGCGGATACTGGCATTTTCGCCCTTCGGCTACGCCTTGCGGGCGGCACGGGATTCCGCCCGGCGGGCGGAGGCGAGCGGTATTTTCGTACAGCGGGTGCGCTGGCTGGCCTTCATCGTGGCGGGCACGCTGGGCGGCGCGGCGGGCGCGCTCTTCGCCTTCGCCAAGGGCTCGATCTCGCCGGAGACCATCGCGGTCAGCCGCTCCATCGACGGACTGGTCATGGTGCTGCTCGGCGGCGTGCAGAGCCTTGCCGGACCGCTGCTCGGCGCCGCCGGCTTCACCGTGCTGCAGGACACGGTCATGCGGGAAACCGAGTATTGGCGGGCACTTATGGGCGTGCTGATCCTCGTAATCGTCGTCGCCGTCCCCGGCGGCATCGCTGGCGCGGTCGCCCTGCTGCGGCGCGGGGGCGGGCGATGAGCGTGCTCGCGGTCGAGAAGCTCAGCAAGGCCTATGGCGGCGTGCAGGCGCTCGACGGGGTGAGTTTCACCCTCGCCGCCGGCGAACTGCTCGCCCTGATCGGCCCCAACGGCGCCGGCAAATCCACCTGCTTCAACATCGTCAATGGCCAGATCCGCGCCGATTCCGGTCGGGTGTGGCTGGGCAAGCATGATGTTACCGGCGCCTCGCCCCGCCGCATGGCGCTTGCCGGCGTCGGGCGCACCTTCCAGGTCGCGCAGGTATTCGGCTCGATGACGGTGCGCGAGAATGTGCAGATGGCGCTGCTGGCCGCCGCCCGGCAGATCTTCCGCTTCATCCGCCCCACCGCCACGCGGATGCGCAGCGAGGCCGACGCGCTGCTCGCTCAGACCGGCATGGACGCGCTGGCCGAGGCGCCCGCCGCGACGCTCGCCTATGGCGACGTGAAGCGCCTCGAACTCGCCATGGCCTTGGCCGCGCAGCCGAAACTGCTGCTGATGGACGAGCCGACCGCCGGCATGAGCGTGACGGAGCGCCTCGCCTTGATGGGTCTGGTGCGCGACCTCGCCAAGCGCAGCGGTATTTCTGTACTGTTCACCGAGCATTCCATGGATGTGGTCTTCGGCCATGCCGACCGGGTGATCGTCCTGGCGCGCGGCGCCCTCATCGCGGAGGGCACGCCGGACGCGGTGCGGGCCGATCTCAATGTGGCCGCGCTCTATCTCGGCCGGCGCGGCGGAGGCCAGCCATGAGCTCCCCGATCCTGGAAATCGACGGCCTCGAGGCGTGGTACGGCGCCGCGCAGATCCTGTTCGACCTGTCGCTCACCGTGGCGCGCGGCGAAGCGGTGGCGTTGATCGGGCCGAACGGGGCCGGCAAGAGCACCACGCTGAAGGCGATCCTCGGTCTGGTGCAGCGCCGCGCGCGCCGCCTTTCTCTGGAGGGGCAGGATATTACCGCCCTGCCCACCTTCCGCATCGCCCGATGCGGTGTCGGCTATGTACCCGAGGACCGCCGCATCTTCACCGACCTCACCGTCGCGGAGAACCTCGCCATCGCCCGCCGCCCGCCACGTCCCGGCATCGGTGGAGTGGTGTGGGACGAGGCCGCAGTGTTCGCGCTGTTCCCGAACCTTGCGACGATGCGCCACCGGCCGGGCGGGCAGATGTCCGGCGGCGAGCAGCAGATGCTGGCGGTGGCGCGCGCGCTCGTCAGCAACCCGGCCCTGCTTCTCCTCGACGAACCTTCGGAAGGCGTCGCGCCCATCATTGTCGATCAGATGATGGAAGCGATCGCCTCCATGAAGGCGCAGGGCCTGTCCATCCTCATCTCGGAGCAGAACAGCGACCTGACCGACGCCATCTGCGACCGCAGCTATCGCATCGACCATGGCTGCCTGATCGACGGCTCCATCCCGGCCGGCCCCCTCCTGCCGACCGGGGCCTGACCAATTCCTGTGCATCATCCTGTAATTTAACGATGTTCCGGCTTCGAGATTTGCGAGCCGGCTCATTCATGCTGAGATGCGTCGCACAGATCAGGGACGGGATGATGGCCGGGCGACGCGGGGGCAGCGAGACGACGGACGACGCCCCGATGGCGCCCTATCGTCTCGACGACCAGTTCGGCTTTGTCCTGCGCCTCGCCGCCCAGCGCCATGCCGGGCTGTTCGAGGCCGGCATGGTCGAGGGTCTGACAGCGCCCCAATTCGCGGTGCTCGTGCGGCTGCGCGAGGTCGGCCCCTGCTCGCATCAGCGCCTCGGCCGCCTGCTGCATCTCGACCTGCCGACGGTGAAGGGCGTGATCGACCGGCTGACCGGCCGCGGCTTCGTGCTCAGCGCCGACGACCCGCTCGACAAGCGGCGCCAGGCCGCCGGCCTCACCGAGCGCGGCCTCGCCGTTGCCGATGCCGCCATCGAGGCGTCGCGGGACATCACCCAGCGCACGCTTGAGCCGCTCACCCCCAAAGAAGGCGCGCAACTGGTCGCCCTGTTGCAGAAACTGACGTGATGCTGCCTGAAGCCCTTCAGGGCTGGCGCGGGGCGAAGTCTGCCAGCAGGCCCGCATAGGGCTTCGCGCGCGGCGCGGCATAGGGCCCGGCCTTGGAGGTGGCGAGGCCGGTGCGCACCAGCCCCTCGGCCAGCGCCACCGCGCTCGCGACACCGTCGATCACCGGCACGCCATGTTCGTCGGCCAAGGCGCGGGCGAGGTCCGCCATGCCGGCGCAGCCGAGCACGATGGCCTCGGCCTTGTCCGCGACGACGGCACGGCCGATCTCGGCGGAAATGCGCGCGCGCGCATCCGAGGCCGGGTCTTCGAGCTCCAGCACCGCCACTTCCGAGGCACGAATGGCGCAGCAACGCGCCAGCAGCCCGTAGCGGGCGAGATTGGCCTCGATCACCGGCACGGAGCGCGACAGCGTCGTCACCACGGCGAAGCGATGGGCGATCAGGCTAGCGAGATGAAAGCCCGCCTCGCCAATGCCGACCACGGGAGCCCGCGCCAGCGTGCGGGCGGCATCGAGGCCGGTATCGTCGAAACAGGCGATGATATGGGCGTCGACCGCGCTCCCCTCGCCCGCCTCGGCCATGGCAATGGCGTGCAGCAGGCCCGGCAGCGCCAGCGCATCGTCATAGAAGCCCTCGATCGAGGCCGGGCCCATGCTGGACGTCGCGGCCACAATCTGCGTGCCCGGCGACGCGACGGCCCGCGCGGCGGCGGCGGCCTTCTCGGTCATGGAGACGGTGGTGTTGGGATTGACGAGATGGATGCGCACGGGAAACGCGCCTGTCTGGAAAAGGATCGCCCGCTTCTAGCATGGGGCCCCGTCGGGCAAAGGACTATTTGAGCGGAGATCGCCCTGCGCCAGGCCACAGAGGCGCGGGTAGCGACGCGACGGGATTGCCAGCTCGCGTCGAGGGCAGGCACAAAGGTGGTCGCCCTTTCGCCCCTCCCCGCGAGGCTATGTCGTGCTCTCCTTCCCCCTCCGATCCGGCCTCGCCGCCACCGTCCTCCTCGCCCTGCTCGCCAGCCCCCTGCGGGCGCAGGAGCCCCCGCCGCCCACCTGGCCGGACACGGCCACCGCCCGCCTCGGCGCGCTCGCCCTGTTGCAGACCCTCAATGCCGAGCTCCTGAGCAACCCCAGCGCGACTTTGACGCTGGACCGCTGGTGCGCCGCGCACCGGCTGGCGCCGACCGGCGCGAAGATCGTCGCGCAACGAGTGACGGGCGCCGACAAGCCCGCCACCGACGCCATCCGGCAAATGCTGGGGGTCGGCGCGGAGGAGCCGGTGCGCTATCGCCGTGTGCGGCTGGCCTGCGGGGAGCGCGTGCTGTCGGAAGCCGACAATTGGTACGTGCCCGCGCGGCTTACGCCTGAGATGAACCAGCAGCTCGACACCACCGACACGTCTTTCGGCCGCGTCGTGCAGCCGCTGCGCTTCCGCAGGCAGACGCTGGCCGCGACACTTTTGTGGCAACCGCTGCCCGACGGATGGGAGATGACCACGCCGCTGCCCGCTCCAGGCGCGCAGCCCCTCGCCATGCCGCGCTTCGTGCTGGAACACCGCGCCGTGCTGACGCTGCCGGACGGCCGGGCCTTCAGCGCGCTGGTCGAGAGCTATACGGCGAACGTTCTGGGCTTTGCCTGGCGGGATGGATGGTGAACGGCGCGGCCGCTGGCTGGGGCGGGAGGATTCGAACCTCCGCATGGGGGAATCAAAATCCCCTGCCTTACCGCTTGGCGACGCCCCATCAGCCGGCTGGCGCGGGGCGGACATAGCCACAGGACGGCGCGGCTTTCAACCATCCCTCGGTCCGCGTCATCCACAGGCTGGGCACGATCCACGATTTCCGACCCCCCTGCACTTGCTACCCGGCTCATTCGCATGTTAGAGGCTCGCGCCGCGGCGGAGTGTAGCGCAGTCTGGTAGCGCACCTCGTTCGGGACGAGGGGGTCGCAGGTTCAAATCCTGCCACTCCGACCATCCATTCCCGAGATCCATCCCCATCTGGTCTTTCCCCGCGCGCCTCCGGGCGAGTCGGGAGAAGGTTGACGTTACGTCTCGAAAAAGCCGGGTGTCGTGCCCAGATTGGGCGGATGAACGCCGCGCCCCGGGTCGAGCCCGGTTCTCCCCTCGCCTTTGATGCCTTGCCTCGCCCGCTCGATTCGGCCGGGCGGCCGCGCCGCGTCGGGATCGAGGTCGAGTTCACCGGCCTCTCGGAGCGCCGGGCCGCCGGCGTGCTGGCGGCGCATCTGGGCGGACGGGTGGAGGAGGAAGACCCTTTCGCCTTCCATCTGGTCGACTCGGCGCTCGGGCGTATCAGCGTCGAGCGCGACCTGCGGCACATCCACCCGCACCGGCCCTATCGGCACCCCGCGCCCTGGCTGCGCCCACCGGCCTCCACGCTGGTCGCCGCGTGCCTCGGCCTGATCATCCCGCGCGAACTGGTGACCGAGCCCCTGCCGCCGGAAGACCTTCCGGCCGTCGACGCGGCTCTTGCCCGGCTGCAGGCCGCGGGCGCGGGCGGGGACCGCGCCACGCTGGCGGGCTCGCTCGGGCTGCACCTCAACATCGTGCCCCCCGATCCGGCGCCAGCGACGATCCTGGCGCTGCTGCGGGCCTATCTGCTGCTGGAGGACGAATTGCGCGGGGAGATCCTGCCGTCCGCGCTGGCGCGGCTGCATGCGCCGGAGCCATTTCCGGCGGCCTATCGGCGGCACGTGCTCGATCCCGCCTATGCGCCGGACCTGCCGACGCTGTGCGACGACTATCTGGCCGCCAACCCGACGCGCAAGCGCGGGCTCGACCTGTTGCCCTTGTTCCTGGAACTGCTGGGAGACCGTGTAGCCGGGCGCATCACCGACAAGGTGAAGCCGCGCCCCGTGCTGCACTATCGGCTGCCGGTGGCCCGCGTCGGCGTGGCCGGCTGGAGCCTGGCGGCAGACTGGAATCTGTGGGTGCGGGTCGAGCGGCTGGCGGCGGACACGGAGGCCCTCGCCGCCCGCACGGCAAGGGCGCTGCAGCGGTAGATATTAGCCGGCGAGCACGGCGGGCAGGCGACCCGAGCGGCGCACACGCTGCTCGGCGAGGCAGCGCTCGGCGAGCACCTGAAGCGCGGCTGTGGCGCGACGGCGGCTGCTCAGATTCTCATGCAGCAGGCGCGCACTCTCCACTCGGCCGCCCTGGCGCAGCCAGCCGATCACCGTCTGATAGCGCGTGAGACTGTAGGCCGCCACCGCCTCGACCGCGCCGATGATGGCGGTGTCCAGCACATGATAGCTGTCGATCTCGTCATTCAGCTCGTCGGCGCTGATGAATATCCCGTCGATCGCCGGGGATTCGACCAGGCACGGCGTCGCGCCATGCAGGCGGAACACGTCGTCGACGCGCTCCATATAGGCCTCGGAGGCCTCGACCCATGTCTGCATCTCGTCCTGCAGGCGGGCGTCGGAGAGCTTGCCGGCGAGGATCGGCAGGGCCCGCTGGATCCGACGCTCGGTGTAGCGCAGTTCGGCGAGGGCCTGCAGAAGGAGGTCGTCGAGCGATTTGATGTCTTTCGTGAGCAACCCCATCGCGTCTCTCCCAATGCTTTGATTGGCAGGACACAGCCTGCAACCCGCCTAACGCGGATTGCCGGTTGGAGTTCCACATGGGAGGGGCGGAGCCGGGCTCAGGCCGGGCGGAACACGCCGTCTTCGTCCAGCCGTTCCAGCACCCCGGTGGCCACCGCGAAATAGGCGCCATGCAGCACCAGACGGCCATCCTCCAGCCGCTCGCGGACCCAGGGAAATGTCTCGAGATTGCGCAGCGAGAGCTTCACGCACTGGTGTTCCAGAATGCGGCGTTGCTCGGCCGGGTCGCTCGAGAGGTTGAGCGCGATGTCGCGGGCGGGGGTGGCGATGCGGATCCAGTCCGGCAGGAAGTCCTGCGCCGCATCGGGCGCGCCGTCGATCAGCGCGCCGGCGCCGCCGCACAGCGCGTGGCCCATCACGACGATCTCGCGCACCTCCAGCACCCGCACCGCGAATTCGAGAGCCGCGCTGGTGCCGTGGTGGTGGTGGTCTGGGGTCGAATAGGGCGGCACGATATTGGCGACGTTGCGCACGACGAACAGTTCGCCCGGCCCGGCATCGAAGATCATGCTGGGATCGACGCGACTGTCGGAACAGGCGATCACCAGGGTCTGCGGGCGCTGGCCACGTGCCGCCAGCTTCTCGAACAACGCCTTCCGCTCCGGCCAGGAGGTCGCGCGAAACCGGCGATAGCCGTCCACCAGCTGATCCATCGTCATCCCTCGCTCACGCACGCCGCCTTCGCTCCTTAAAGGCGTGTCGCGCAGGAGGCAATCCTGCCGCATGGAGAGACGGCCGGCCCGCACGGCATAAGGAGGGGCGGGCGCCTCGACAGCGGCCATCGGCTGAGCTAGGGCGACAGCGCGGGCAAGCGAGAAGGAGCCACGCGCATGGCCGAGGACATCCCGTTCGACCGCCGCTTCGACGCCGCCCCCGGCGTGGCGGACGAAGTGGCGCCTGGCGTGCGCCGCGTGCTGGCGCCGAATAGCGGGCCGTTCACCTTCACCGGCACCTGCAGCTACATTGTCGGGCATGGCGAGGTGGCGATCATCGACCCCGGCCCGGACGATCCCGCCCATGTCGCCGCGCTACTGGCGGCGGTGCGCGGGGAGACCGTCACCCACGTCATCCTCACCCACACCCATCGCGACCATAGCGGGGCGCTCGCCGCCATCGTCGCCCAGACCGGTGCCGCAACCTATGGCGAGGGCCCGCACCGGGCGGCGCGCGCGCTGCATGCGGGCGAGGTCAACACGCTCGACGCCGCCGCCGACCGCGCCTTCCTGCCGGATGTTGCGCTGGCCGATGGCGCCCGCATCGACGGCCGCGGCTGGGCGCTCACCGCGCTGGCGACGCCCGGCCACACCGCCAACCACATGGCCTTCGCGCTTGAGGGCGCCGGGCTCATCTTCGTCGGCGATCATGTGATGGCGTGGTCGACCTCCATCGTCGCCCCGCCCGATGGGGCGATGAGCGACTACATGGCCTCGCTGCACCGGCTGCGGGCGCGGCCCGAGACCTTCTACCTGCCCGGCCATGGCGGGCCGGTGCGGGAGGGGCACGCCTTCGTCGAGCGCTATATCCGCCACCGCGAGGCGCGCGAGACCGCCATCCTGCGGGCGCTGGCGCGCGGGCCGATGAGCATCCCGGAGATCGTGCGGGCGATCTATATCGGCCTGAACCCGCGCCTGTTCAACGCGGCTGGGCTCTCGACGCTGGCGCATCTGGAAGATCTGGTCGGGCGCGGCGAGGTGCTGACCGAGGGGCCGGCGGCCTTTGACGGCACGTTCCGGCTCGGCTGAGGGCGGTCGCGGCTGAAGGCGCGGATCCGCGCGTCAGCGGCGCGCGCGGCCCTGCGCGTCAGCGAGTTCCGCCAGAAGCTGGTCGATGCGCCTTGCATTGGCGCCGAAATCGCGATCCGAATTGCGCGAGACCGAGCGCATGTCGATGCGCGTGCCCTCGGCGGTGCGGCGCAGGCGGATGACGACATCGTCGCGCAGGCCGAAGGGCAGGCTGCGCGCCACCGCCTCGATGCGTCCCTCGCGCTGGCCGCCGCGCGGCGGCACCGCATCGACCACCAGCCATTTGTGGCGGGTCACCAGACCCATCAGCGACTTGTAGACGTCATCCGGCGGCACATCGACGATCATCGGCTTGATGCCGGGATAGGCGTCGCGCTGCTCGGCGCTGGCGCTCGCCCCCGCATAGGCGAGATTATTGGCCGCCCGCGAGCGCAACTGGCCGAGCGTCTGGAAGGTCGGCGGGTCGTCCATGTCGGTGGTGATATCGTGCAGCGCCGGCAGGCCGACGCTGAGCGCCGCCACCGTCGCGGTCGGGGCAATGAGGAGGAGCGCCAGCGCCGCCGCGCCAATCACCCGTCCAAGGCCGCGCAGCCCCTCGTTCCAGATCACCACGAAGCCGGCGAGTGCCAGCAAGAGCGCCAGGGCGGACAGGCCGACACCGGCCAACACCGCATAGACCGCGCTGCGGAAATCCAGCGTCTCGGTGGCGTAGAGGCCGAGGGCGATCGCCGTCACCGGCAGGGCGAAGACCGCCGCGCGCAGGCTCCACACGGCGAGCTTGGAGACACGCTCCTCGACATAAAGCCGGCGGCGGATCATCGCGGCGCCCTCACACGCATTCCAGCATCAATTCGGCGAGGTGCTCGACCGAATCGACGATGAGATCGGCCTCATCGGCAAAGCCGTCCACCGGCTGCGAGCCGCAGCGCACGAGGATGGCCTGCGCCCCCGCCGCCTTCGCCGTGTCGAGGTCGTGCTTGGTATCGCCGACCAGAGCGATCTCGCTGGGCTTCAGCCCCATCAGCGTGGCGAAGGCCTCGACCATGCCCGGCGCCGGCTTCGAGCCGAAGCCGGAATCATGGCCATAGACCGCGCTGAGCAGCGCCGTCAGCCCGAGGATCTCCGCCTGGATACGGGCATTGGCCTCGCCGTCATTGGTGGCGATGCCGAGCGGCAGGCCAAGCTCGCGGAACCGCGCCAGCGTCTGCGCCGGACGTCCGAGCGGGGTGAGGTAGCGCCGGCCTTCCTGCACGAACAGCCGGTCCACCTCGCGGAAGAAGGCAAGGTCAGCCTCGCGCCCCAGCGCCTTGGCCCAGGTGGGGCCGTATTGGCGCGAGGAGCCGGCGATCAGCGGCGAGGTCTGCAGGAAGCGCCGCTCGGCGGGAATGTAGTGGCTGACCTCGTGGAGCGCGGCGAGCCCGGCATCGTCCTCGCCCGCCAGCGCTGCCATCACGGCACCGGCGGCCGGGCCCCAGGTACGGTCGAAATCGACCAGAGTACCGTCCTTGTCGAACAGAATGGCGCGTGGAGCGTTCACGGTAAGTCGATGCCCGGCCGAACAGAACAGAGAAGGGCCTGATAGCATGGATTTTCCGAGGCTCCCATCGCGCCGCGCGTGCCTGACCTCGCCCGGCGCCCGCCGTCTCCCCGCCCTTGCCGCCGTCACGCTGATGCTGGCGACGCCGGCCGCTGCCGATCCGCTGAAAGAGATCGGCAGCGGCTTCGACGAGGCAGGCCGCGCGCTCAACCGGCAGGTCGGCGCGTGGTTCAGTGACGGCAAGCCCGCCCGCACCACGCGCCGCCGGCTTCCGGCCACCGCGCCGCTCCCCCTGCCGCGCCCGGCAGAAGGGGGCCCGGCCGCCAGCGCCGCTTTGCCCACAGCGCCCCCTGCGCCAGCGGAAGCCCCGCCGCCGCCCGCCGAGCCGTCACCCACGGCCACCGCGCCGACACCGCCACCCGCGCCCGACGCGGTCAGGGTCGCGGCGCTTCCCGCTCCTGGCGTGGCGCGCGAGGCGGTGAAGCCGACGCCATCCGACCGGCAAGAGGCCCAGACCAGCACCGAGGCCGCCGCGCCGGTAGCGCCGCCGTTCGAAGCGGCCCCGCCGGCTGCGCCCAAGGCTCCGGCTCTAGCCACGCCTTCGGCTAAGCCTCCCGCGATACCCGAAGCCACGCGCCGCGCCGCGACGGGAGCGGCCGATGTCCCACGCCCGACGCCCCGGCCGGCCGAGCCCGAATCGGACCGCGTCGCCGCCTTGCCGCCCGCCGAGGCCGCACCCGCCGAGAAACCCTCCGCGGGCGCGAGCATCCCCACCATCTGCCCGGAACTCTCCGCGCAGGATCTCGGCGCGTTCACCCCGATCACCGTCACCGCGACGGATCCGGCCTGCGCGGTGGATCGCGGCGTCAGCCTCACCTCGGTGCGATTGAAGGATGGCCGGAGCATTCCGCTCCAGCCCGCCGCCGTGCTCCGCTGCGAGATGGCGGCGTCGGTCGCTCACTGGCTGCGCGACGAGGTTGACCCCGCCGCCGCCACGCTGGGCTCGAAGCTCTCCGGCCTCATGGTCGCCGCGTCCCAGCAATGCCGCCCGCGCAACCGCGTGGCCGGCGCCAAGATCAGCGAGCACGGGCGCGGTAACGCCATCGACGTGCGGGGCCTGATGCTGGAAGACGGCCGGCGCGTGGTCATCGGCACCCCGGAAGGCGGCAAGGAGGAAGCCATGCCGCTGGCCTTTCGCGAGCGGCTGAAAATGGGGGCCTGCGCCGACTTCACCACCATTCTCGGGCCGGGCTCGGATGACTATCACGAGCAGCATCTGCATCTCGACCGCGCCGAGCGGCGCAGCGGGGCGGTGCTCTGCCAATGGGCCGTCGCCGGCCCGCCGCCCAAGGCGCCCGGCATCGCCGCGCCGCAGGCCACGCCGACGGGGGAAACGCCAACTGGGGCACAAACTGGGGAAACACCAACTCCTGCCGCCCGCCCGGCCGAGGCGCCGGGACGCGAGGGCGCCGAGCCGGATGAGGAAGGCCCGGCGGATGAGGCGCCCACACCGTGACGGGATAAGACAGGTCGTGGCGGAATGATGCGAAGGGCGCGCTTCCGGGCGAGGCGCGGAAGCACTAGGCTGGTCTCATAGACCTTCCTGGAGCCGCGCCCATGTTGACCAACCTGCAGACTCGCGATGTCGAGACGCTGATCCACCCCTACACCAACCTCGCCGCCTTCCGCGAGGCGGGGCCGCTCATCCTCGACCACGGCAAGGGCGTGTGGGTCCACGACGTCGAGGGCAAGCCCTATCTCGAGGGCATGGCGGGGCTGTGGTGCACCGCGCTCGGCTACGGCAATGAGGAGCTGGTGGAAGCGGCCGCGACGCAGATGCGCAAGCTGCCCTTCACCCACATTTTCGGCGGCAAGAGCCATGACCCGGCGATCGAGCTCGCCGAGAAGCTCAAGGAGATGGCGCCGATCCCCGTCTCGAAGGTGTTCTTCACCTCCTCGGGCTCGGAGGCCAACGACACCCAGATGAAGCTCGTCTGGTACATGAACAACGCGCTCGGCCGGCCGAAGAAGAAGAAGATCATCGCCCGCATGCGCGGCTATCACGGCGTCACCATCGCCTCGGCCTCGCTCACCGGCCTGCCCGGCAACCATAACGACTTCGACCTGCCGATCGCCGGCGTGCGCCACACCACCTGCCCGCATTATTACCGGCAGGCCGAGGAGGGCGAGACCGAGGAGGCCTTCGCTACCCGCCTCGCCGCCGATCTCGAGGCGCTGATCCTCGCCGAGGGGCCGGAGACGGTCGCCGCCTTCATTGCCGAGCCGGTGATGGGCGCTGGCGGCGTCATCGTGCCGCCGAAGACCTATTACCCGAAGATCCAGGAAGTGCTGGCCAAGTACGACGTGTTCTTCATCGGCGACGAGGTCATCACCGGCTTCGGCCGCCTCGGCACGGCCTTCGGCAGCGAAGCCATGGAGATGAAGCCGCACTCCATCTCCATCGCCAAGGCGCTGTCCTCGGCCTACCAGCCGATCGGCGGCGTCATGATCCCCGAGGACATGTACCAGGCGATGCTGGACGAGAGCCGCAAGCTCGGCAGCTTCGGCCATGGCTACACCTATTCCGGTCACCCGGTCGCCGCCGCCGTGGCGCTGAAGACGCTGGAGATCTATGAGCGCGAGAGCATCTTCGAGCGCGTGCGGGCCAAGATCCCGCAGTTCGTCGCCCGCCGCGCGGCGCTGGAGGATCACCCGCTGGTCGGCGAGGCGCGCGGCGCCGGCCTCGTCGCGGCGATCGAGATCGTCGCCGACAAGAAGACCAAGCACCAGTTCGACCCGAAGCTCGGCCTCGCCGCCAAGTGCGTCGCCTTCGCGCAGGCCGAGGGGCTGATCGTGCGCAACGTGTTCGGCGACGCGGTCACCATCTGCCCCCCGCTGGTCATCTCGCCGGCCGAGATCGACGAGCTGTTCGACCGCCTCACCCGCGCGCTCGACAAGACGCTCGACTGGGCGGTGAGCCAGAAGCTGCTGGCGGCCTGAGAGAGCCGGTTCTCTCCTCCACCATCATCCCGGACGGTCCGCAGGACCGCTCCGGGATCGCGCGAAGGAAAAGAGCGGCCAGCAATCCCGGCTCTGCGGCTTCGCGGAGGCTGCCCTTGGGCTTGCCGGAGGCAAGACCCGAGGGGCCGGGATGACGGCGGATCGGCGGAAGCCTTCGATCCCCGCAAACAAAAAGGGCGCTGCCGACCGGCAGCGCCCTTTTCATATTCGCCTGTGAAGGCTCGGAGCGGAGGCTCAGAGCACCACGACTTCGGTGCCCTGCGGCACGCGGCTGTAGAGGTCGATCACGTCCTCATTGAGCATGCGGATGCAGCCCGAGGAGATCGCCTGCCCGATATATTCCGGCTGGTTGGTGCCGTGAATGCGGAACAGCGTGTCCTTGTTGCCCTGATAGAGATAGAGCGCGCGGGCGCCCATCGGGTTGTGCGGGCCGGGGCCGACGAAGTTCGGAATGCCGGCCAGACGCTGCTTGATCTCGGGGGTGGGGGTCCAGGTCGGCCATTCGGCCTTGCGGCCCACCTTGGCCTCGCCCTTGAACGCCAGGCCTTCTTCGCCGACGGTCACGCCGTAGCGGATCGCCTTGCCGTTGTCCTGGACGAAGTAGAGATACTTCTTCTCGGTATCGACCACGATCGTGCCCGGCTTCTCGGTGCCGGCGTAATCGACGATCGAGCGCTGGTAGATGTCCGGCGGCAGGACCTTCTGATACGGCGCGTTGGCCAGAAGCTGCTTGTCCCGCGGCGTCAGCGACGCCGTCGGCGCCGGCTCACGCTCGACGCTGGTACAAGCGCCAACGAGAAGCGCAAACAGGATGATACCCGCCCCGCGCAAATTCATTTCTCAATGCTCCGAATCAATTGCACGCCCCAAGCGTGCGGCTTCACCCTTGACTGTCGATTAACCGAACTTGGTTCCGCCTTGAAGGGGCCACATGAGTGGCGGTGCAAGGCGGGCAGAAAATGTTGCGCAAAAAGCTCACTTCTTCTGGAAGACATCCAAAATCGGCGGCAAAACCCCTCCGTAACGTCAAGAGCCTTACCGGCGACCCCGATTTTGCTTATTTTTGTCGCAGTCGACGGTCAATTCGTCGGCAGCCACCCGGCGAGCGGGTGGGACACCTTGGAGGAAGTCATGTCTACCGAAGACAAGCCGGCCCCCCAAAGCCGGCCGAGTGACCGCTGGGACCGCGCGGAGCAGAGTGCTCACTGGCGCGAGATCGGTATTTCCGCGGTTGCCGCCGCGGCGCGTTATGCGTCTGACAAGAAGACGGTATCCGATGCCCCCAATACGGGTGCGGCGCGGACCGATGGTGGTGATGCCAAAGTCGTAACGCTTCGCGACATCGAATATTTCGCGGCCTGATTGCCACCGGCCAACGGCCGGGACGAGCTCGTCCGCACCCCTCCCCCCACGCACCGACATCGTCTCCCGCCGCCGTCAGGCCGCGGGCGACCCGATGACGCGTCGCTGCTATAGGGACGGCTGAAACCGGCTGCGGCCTTCCGGGATTACCGGGGAGCCGCAGCCGGCCGTCCCATGGCGCCGCCCGCCATCGTCGCCGGCCTTTCCGGGGAGAACCGCATGATCACCGCCTATTGCGTGCGCGAGGGCGCGCTCACGGGAGTGCCCGTCACGCCCGACAGCACGCTGCCGCCCGACACGATCTGGATCGACGTGCTGCGCCCCTCCGAGGCGGAGGACGATCTGGTCGAATCGGCGCTCGGCATCGCCATCCCCACGCGCGACGAGATGATCGAGATCGAGCCATCGAGCCGCCTCCGGCTGGAAAATGGCGCGATCTACCTCACAGGCAGCCTGGTCTGCCATTCGGAAGACGAGCGCCCGACGCTCTCCGCCGTCACCTTCATTCTCGCCCGCCACCGGCTGGTCACGCTGCGCTATGACGAGCCCAAGCCCTTCCGGCTGGTCACCGCCGAGCTCGGCCGCGGCTGCCCGGCCGACATGACCGGCGAGCGGCTGCTGATGGAACTGCTCGACACCATCGTCGACCGCGCCGCCGACATCATCGAGCGCCTCAGCGCCCATATCGAGGCGCTGTCCGAGCGCATCTTCGACCGCGAGGCCCGCACCGACCAGAACCAGCGCTACCGCGCGCTGCTGGCGCGAATCGCCCGGCTCGGCGACCTCGCCTCCAAGGTGCGCGAAAGCCTCGTCAGCATGGCCCGCATCTTCACCTTCCTCGCCGCCGAGGGCGAGCTGAAGGCGATGTCGAAGGACCAGAAGACGGCGCTGAAGAGCCTCCAGCGCGACGCCACATCGCTCACCGACCATGTGAGCTATCTCGGCGACAAGATCACCTTCCTGCTCGACGCCACGCTGGGCCTCGTCAGCATCGAGCAGAACAACATCATCAAGATTTTCGCGGTGCTCTCGGTGGTGCTGATGCCGCCGACGCTGATCGCCTCGATTTACGGCATGAATTTCGAGCACATGCCCGAGCTCGCCCTGACATGGGGCTACCCGGCGGCGCTGATCGCCATGCTGATCGCGGCGATCGTGCCCTACTGGATCTTCAAATGGCGCCGCTGGCTGTGAGCCGGCAGGCCCGCACGCTCAGACGTGCTGGCCGCCATTGATGTGGATCTCGGCGCCATTGAGGTAGGACGAGGTCTCCGTGCACAGCACATAGATGATCTTGGCCACCTCGTCGGGCGTGCCAAGGCGCTGCATCGGGATCTGCTCGACGATCTTCTCCGTGCCGGGCGAGAGGATCGAGGTGTCGATCTCGCCGGGGGCGATGGCGTTCACCCGCACGCCGAGCGGGCCGAAATCCGCCGCCATCTCGCGCGTCAGCCCGGCCAGCGCCGCCTTCGAGGTCGCATAGGCCGCGCCGGCGAAGGGGTGCACCCGCGAGCCGGCGATGGAGGTGACGTTCACCACCGCGCCATGGGTGCGCTTCAGCTCCTCCAGCAGGCCGCGCGCCAGCAGGATGGGGGCGAAGAAATTGACCTGGAAGACCTTGTGCCAGGCCTCCTGCGGCGTGTTGAGCGTGCTGAGCCGCGACCCGCCCGCGCCCTTGGGCGAGATGCCGGCATTGTTGACCAGCGCGTGCAGCTCACCATTCTCCAGCCGGCTCTTGATCTCGTCGACCGCGCGCAGCGTGTCCTCGGGATTGGAGAGGTCGACCTGGATATGGTCCTCCGGCCCCATCTCCCACGGGCAGTTTTCCGGGAAGGCATGGCGCGAGCAGGTGATCACCCGCCAGCCGGCAGCGGAGAACCGCTTGACGGTGGCGTGGCCGATCCCGCGCGAGGCGCCGGTGAGCAGCAAGGTACGGCGAGGCTGGTTGGAACCCTTGGTCATGGGGCAGTCTTAGCTCAGCTCGGGGCGGGTGTCAGGACAATAGCGCGGCCGGGTGACGTCCGTAGGATGCCGGACCCCGCATCGCAGCGAAGAATAGGCTCAAGGGTAGAGCCGCGTCTTGCTCCAGCCGTCCACCTCGGGCGTCGCGCGCTCGAAGACCACGCGGTCATGCAGGCGAAACGGGCGGTCGTGCCAGAACTCGATCTGCACCGGGCGGATGCGGTAGCCGTTCCAGTGCGGCGGGCGCGGCACCTCGCCCAGGGCGTGCTTGGCAGTGAACTTCGCCACCGCCGCCTCCAGCGCGAAGCGACCTTCGAGCGCGCTCGACTGCTGGCTCGCCCAGGCACCGATCTGCGACAGGCGCGGACGGCTGGCGAAATAGGCGTCCGCCTCCGCCTCGGTCACCATCTCCACCGGCCCGCGCACCCGGATCTGCCGGCGCAGCGACTTCCAGTGGAACAGCACCGCCGCCTTGGGCGTGCCGGCGAGCTCGCGGCCCTTGGCGCTGTTGGAGTTGGTGAAGAACACGAAGCCGCGCGTGTCACGGGCGTTCAGCAGCACCATGCGCACATCCGGCAGCCCGTCGGCATCGACGGTCGCCAGCGCCATGGCGTTGGGGTCGTTGGGTTCACTCGCCTTTGCCTCCGCGAACCAGTCCTCAAAGAGCTGGAACGGCTCGGCGGCTTCCGTGAAATCACCGGATGTTAACTCTTCAGGCGCTTCCATAAGGGCAGTCTCGATAAGTGGACCCGAGGGCCCGACGATGTTCCTAAGGCGGCGACGGACGGCATCATCCGCGATGATGCGCATTCCGGCTCCATATACGCACGCCGGCGCGCTTCGGACAGCGGCTTGCTCCGTATCCTTCGTCGCGGTCGCTTTGCTGCTCGCCGGCTGCTCGGGCACCTCCGCGCTCGATCCCATCGCCACCGGCTCGATCAGCGCCACCCCGGCCGCCTATGCCGCCGAACCCGTGCCCAAGGGCGTCGCCCCGGAGGACTGGGTGGCCGCGCGCAAGGCGCTAGCCGAGGCGCTGGTCGAAAAGGACGCCGCCCCGAGCGTGCCGTGGGAGAATTATGTCAGCGCCACGCGCGGCACCGTCACCCCGCTCAGCAAGACCGCCGACGCGAGTGGTGGCCATTGCCGCGAGTTCCTCATGAGCTTCGTCAAGGACAGCGGCGAGGAATGGCTGCAGGGCGCGGCCTGCCGCACCAAGACCGGCTGGAAGGTAGATCAGGCCCGCCTGCTGGAGCGCAGCTAGCCCCGCATCCCTCCATCCGGCCGCACCCAGCTTTGCCGCGCGCCGTTGCAGAGCGGCAACACGTCTCCTACATGACGCAGAGCCGGAACCGCCGGACGAGACGTATCATCCATGCGCGACCCCTATGACATCCTCGGCGTTGCCCGCAGCGCCGACGCAACCGAGATCAAGCGGGCTTTCCGCAAGCTCGCCAAGAAACTGCACCCTGACGCCAACCCGGATGATCCGAAGGCGCAGGACAAGTTCGCCGAGCTGAACTCCGCGCACGAAATTCTCTCGGACCCCGACAAGCGCGGCAAGTTCGACCGCGGCGAGATCGACGCCGAAGGCAAGCCGAAAGGCTTCGAGGGTTTTCCCGGCGGCGCCGGCGGTTTTCGCCGGGGCGGCGGTGGCTTCCAGCAGGGCCCGGCGGGCGAGACGATATTCGAGAGCTTCTCCTTCGGCCAGGAGGGCGCGCGGCGCTCCGGCCATGGCCCGCATGACGCCGGCGGCTTCGACGACGTGCTCTCCGACATTCTGAGCGGCCTCGGCGGCGGACGCGGCCGGGCGCGCGGGCGTGGCCGGGCGGAAACGCCGCGCGGCAACGACATCGACATCACCGTGCCGGTGCCACTGGAAACCGTGGTCGAGGGTGGCCCGGTCAAGGTCCACCTCCCCAATGGCCGGGTGATGGAGGTCAAGATCCCCGCCCGCGTCGCCGAGGGCCATCGCATGCGCATGAAGGGGCAGGGCGAGCCCAGTGCCTTTGGCGGCACGCCGGGCGACGCCTATGTCGTCGTCGCCTATGCCCCGCACCGCCTGTTCAAGGTGGAGGGCGCGGATCTGCGCGCCGACGTGCCGCTGCCGCTCGCCCAGGCGGTGCTCGGTGGCAAGCTGCGTGTGCCGACGCTGAAGGGCGAGGTCGAGCTCTCCCTCCCGGCCTGGACCGATTCGGGGCGCACCTTCCGCCTGCGCGGCAAGGGCCTGCCCAAGCCCGATGGGGGCGACGGCGATCTTCTGGCCACCGTCCGCATTGCCCTCCCGGCCGAGCGCGACCCCGAGCTGGAGGCGCTGCTGCGCAAGCGCAGCGGGGCCTGAGCGGGCGGGCGGCACCCACCTGCCGCTACGTCGGCCGCGCCCGCCTCTTTCGCGGCCGCATGTCTGACTGTAACCGCTCGCTTGAGCGCGTCTTGCCGCTGTGCGATAGGAACCCCTCGCCACCGCAAGGTGGGACGACAGGACGGAGCACGGTGTGACGGGCATGGCATCGGTTGGGTTGATGAACGGCAAGCGCGGGCTCGTGATGGGGGTCGCCAATAACCGTTCCATCGCGTGGGGCATCGCCAAGGCCGTCCATGCTCAGGGCGCGAAGCTGGCCTTCACCTATCAGGGTGAGCCGCTGAAGAAGCGCGTCGAGCCGCTCGCCAATGAGCTGGACGCCGCCATTGTCGGCCATTGCGACGTCACCGACCCCGCCACCATCGACGCCGTCTTCGCCGAGACCGAGCGCCAGCTCGGCGGGCTCGACTTCCTCGTCCACTGCATCGCCTTCTCCGACAAGAGCGAGCTGGACGGGCGCTATGTCGACACCACCGCGGACAATTTCAGCAAGACCATGCTGATCTCCTGCTACAGCTTCACCGCCGTCGCCCAGCGCGCCGAGAAGCTGATGACCAATGGCGGCTCCATGCTGACGCTGACCTATTACGGCGCCGAGAAGTGGATGCCGCATTACAACGTCATGGGCGTCGCCAAGGCGGCGCTGGAGGCGAGCGTGCGCTACCTCGCGGCCGATCTCGGCCCGAAGAACATCCGCGTGAACGCCATCTCCGCCGGCCCGATCAAGACGTTGGCCGCGTCCGGCATTGGCGACTTCCGCTACATCCTGAAGTGGAACGAGCTGAACGCCCCGCTGCGCCGCACCGTCACCATCGACGAGGTCGGCGATACCGGCATGTACCTGCTCTCGGATCTCGGACGCGGCGTCACCGGCGAGATTCACCACGTCGATGCGGGCTATCATGTCGTCGGCATGAAGAATCCCGAGGCGCCGGATCTGACGCTGGATCGCGACTGATCCGCCCACGCGCCGCCCGAGCCCCGGTTAAGGAGACAGCGATGACCCAGCCTCACCCCGCTCCGACCTTGGCTTCTCCGCGTCTTGCGGCACTGGCGACGATCGTGGCTCTCGGCCTCGCTCTGGCGACGGGCGCGCAGGCACAGACCTCCCTCACCGTGCAGCCGCCACCCGGCCCGCAGGACCGCGGCGTGCCGCCGACGCTCGAGCAATACCCGCTCCTGCCGCGCATTTTCGGGCCGGGTGGGGCGATTTTCCCCGGCTATGTCTCGCCGATCGACCAGAACGAGGACACCCGCGTCTCGCTGCTCACCGGCGGCGGCGGGCGGATGGTGTTCGCGGCCGGCACCGCCGACACGCGCTGCCAGACCGAGCAGGCGCCGACCATCACCATTCTCAACGCCCCGGCCGGTGTGAAGCTCTCGACCGACTATGGCAACTTCACCGTGGACGCGGTGCAGGCGGGCTCCTCCTTCTGCCTCGGCCGCGTCATCCAGGGCACACGGGTCTTCGTCACCGGCCGCCTGCCGCGCAGCGGCGCCACGGCGACGCTGAAGATCTCCTACCCGCAGGTGGGCCGGCTCGGCCGCAGCTACACCCAGACCGTGGCGCTGCCCGCCCGATGAGCCGCTGCCGCATTTTTCTCGTTCGCCATGGCGAAACCGACTGGAACCTCGCCGGGCGTCTCCAGGGCCATCACGACATTCCGCTGAACGATCTCGGCCGCGAGCAGGCGGCCAAGACCGCGCGCGTGGTTGACCGCCTCGCTGGCGGCGCGGCCGGGCTCGACTATGTGGCGAGCCCGCTCGGGCGGACCTCGCAGACCATGGCGATCCTGCGCGCCGAGCTTGGTCTGCCCCCGGACGAGTTCCGCCGCGACGCGCGGCTGAAGGAAATCGGCTTCGGCCGCTGGGAAGGCTATAGCTGGACCGAGCTGCGCCGCCGCGATCCCGCCAGCGTCGCCGTGCGCAAGACCGACCCGTGGAACTTCGTGCCGCCGGGCGGGGAGAGCTACGCCATGCTGACCGAGCGCGTCATGGGGGCGATCAACGAGATCACCACCGACAGCGTGGTAGTGACCCATGGCGGCGTCGTGCGCGCCATGCTGCATGTCCTCGCCGGCATGCCGCCGGAACAGGCTGTCGACCTGCCCGTGCGCCAGGGCGCGGTCTACATGGTCGAGAACGGCGCGTTTGAACTCGCCGTCGCCTGACGGCCGCCCGCACAACAGGGGAACATCATGGCCGCCACGCTGATCACCGCCTCGGAGGCCGCCAATCCCCGCCCGATCTGGTGCGTGACGCCGCAGAACTGGCGCGAGGTGGCCAAGGGCCTGCCCGCCCCCGCGCTCGCTTTCGGCGAAGCGACCGGCTTCAAGGCCGAGCCCGGCGCGCTCCTCGTCCTGCCGGCGGCCGATGGCAGCATTGCCGGCGTGCTGTTCGGCTGCGAGGAAGCCCCGCGCGACCCGCTCGCCTTCGGCAAGCTCGCCACCTCCCTGCCCGCCGGCGATTATGTTCTGGAACGCGCCCCGGCGGACCCGCGCCTTGCCGCGCTCGGCCTGCTGCTCGGCGCCTACCGCTTCACGCGCTACCGCAAGCGCAGCCAGCCGGCCATCCGTCTCGTTGTGCCCGAGGGCGTCGACAAGGCGGCGCTGGAGCGCACGGCGGAGGCGGTGACGCTCACCCGCGATCTCGTCAACACGCCCGCCAACGACCTCGGCCCGGCCGAGATCGAGGCTGCCGTGCGCACGCTGGCCGCGCGCTTCGGCGGCAGCGTCCGGGTGACGACGGGCGATGATCTGCTCGCCGCCAATTTCCCGATGGTCCATGCCGTCGGCCGCGCCAGCCCGCGCGCGCCGCGCCTCATCGACCTCGCCTGGGGCGACGAGGACGCGCCGAAGGTCACGCTGGTCGGCAAGGGCGTGGCCTTCGACACCGGCGGGCTCGACATCAAGCCGTCCGCCGGCATGCTGCTGATGAAGAAGGACATGGGCGGCGCGGCGAGCGCTATCGGCCTCGCCCAGATGATCATGGGCCGCAACCTGCCCATCCGCCTGCGCCTCATCGTGCCGGCGGTGGAGAATGCGGTGTCCGGCGCCTCGTTCCGGCCGGGCGACATCCTGCCCTCGCGCAAGGGCCTCTCGGTCGAGATCGGCAACACCGATGCGGAGGGCCGGCTGATCCTCGCCGACGCGCTGGCGCTGGCCGATGAGGAAGCCCCGGAGCTGCTGATCGACTTCGCCACCCTCACCGGCGCCGCCCGCGTCGCGCTCGGCCCGCAGCTGCCGCCCGCCTATACGGATGACGACACGCTGGCCCTCGACCTCGCCCGCCACGCGACGGCGGAGGCCGATCCGCTCTGGCGCATGCCGCTGTGGCGACCCTATGCCTCCATGCTCGACAGCCCGATCGCCGACATGAACAACGCGCCCGGCGGCGGCTTTGCCGGTTCCATCACCGCCGCGCTGTTCCTCCAGCGCTTCGTCGAGCGGGCGGGAAGCTGGCTGCATCTCGATATCTACGCCTGGAACCCGTCCAACCGGCCGGGCCGGCCAGAGGGGGGCGAGGCGCAGACCATCCGTGCCCTCGACGCCCTGCTGGCGGAGCGTTACGCGCGTTAAGGAATTGTTGGCGCAGGCCGCCGCATGGTACGAACAATCCGCAGCCGTAACGATTAGCGTTACGGGGCCAACGAGGTTCGGACCATGGCGGTCGAGTTGCGCCCATCGCAGGCGCTGCGCCTGCTGCACGAGCTGTCGCTCGCGCAGGTGCGCGATGACGCGCCCGACCTCAGCCCGCGCCAGCTCGCCATCCTGCTCTGCGTCTATCTCGAAGCCCCGCCGCACACGGTGCGCGGCCTCGCCGCTCGCCTCGGCGTGACCAAGCCGGTCATCACCCGCGCCCTCGACACGATGGGCGCGCTCGGCCTCGTCTCGCGCCGCCGCGACGAGGCGGACAAGCGCAACGTCATCATCCAGCGCACGGTTGACGGCGCGCTGTATCTGGAAAAGCTGGGCGACCAGGTCGTCGCCGTCGCCCGCCATCTGCGCTGACCGGCTGCGCCTGTACGAGGACTTCCGTGACCGAACTCGATCCGCGCCTCACCCCCGCCCGGCCGGACCTCGCCGCCGCCCACCTGCGCGGCCTTATCGAGGCGCCGCGTTATGTGGAGGGCACGGCCTACCGCGTCGTGCATCCCGCCGCTCCGGTGCGCAAGGAGCCCGCCCCCGACGCGCCGCTGACCACCGAGGCGCTGTTCGGCGAGACGGCGACGATCTACGAATTCACCGAGGAAGGCTGGGCCTGGGGCCAGCTTGATGGCGACGGCTATGTCGGGTGGCTGCCGGCGGAAGCGCTCGGCCCGGTGGCGGCACCCGCCACCCACAAGGTCGTGGCGCTGCGCACGCCGGTCTTCGCCGGTCCCTCGATCAAGCTGCCGCCGCAGGGCCTGCTCTCGCTCGGCAGCCGGGTCATCGTGGTCGAGGCGCGCGAGCGGTTCAGCGTGACGGCGGAAGGCGGTTTCATCTTCAGCGCCCATCTCGCCCCGCTCGATGTGGTGGAGGGCGATGTCGTCGCGCAGGCTGCGCGCTATCTCGGCGCCGCCTATCTCTGGGGCGGGCGCTCCAGCCTCGGGCTCGACTGTTCGGGCCTCGTGCAAATGGCGCTCACCGCCTGCGGCATCGCCTGCCCGCGCGATAGCGACATGCAGGAAAAGGCGCTCGGCGCCGCTCTTGCCTTCGACGGCGATCTCACCGCGCTCGGGCGCGGCGACCTGCTGTTCTGGCCCGGCCATGTCGGCATCGTCGAGGACGGGGAGACGCTGCTCCACGCCACCGCCTTCTTCATGTCCGTGGTGCGCGAGCCGCTCGGCGCGGCGCTCGCCCGCATCGAGGCCAGCGGCACGCCCCTGCGCAGCGTGCGCCGGCTCTGAGCCTCACAGCTCGTCGCGGAACAGGCCGAGCCGGCGCAGCACGGCCTTCTCGGCTTCCAGCACGACCATCAGCAGCACGCCGACGCCCACCACCATCACCCCGTCGAGGAAGCTGACGGGTCGCGTGTCGAACACCGCCTGCAGCGGCGGCGCGTAGGTGAAGGCGAACTGCGCCAGCGTCACCCCCGCCAGCGCGATCAGCACCGCCCGCGTGCCGAGCGCCCCGCGCCAGGTGAGCGACGTCATGTGCAGAAAGCGCACATTGAACAGGTAGAAGATCTCCATCACCACGATGGTGTTCACCACCAGCGTGCGGGCGGTGGCGAGATCCTGCCCGCGCGCCAGCGCCAGATGCAGGATGGCGAAGGACGCCAGCATGAACAGCAGCGACACCAGCGCGATGCGCCAGATCATGAAGGGCGTGAGCAGGCTCGCCCGTGCCGGGCGCGGGGGGCGCGCCATGGTGCCGGGCTCGGTCGGCTCGAAGGCCAGCGCAAGGCCCAGCGTCACGCTGAGGATGAGGTTGAGCCAGAGGATCTGCGCCGGTGACATCGGCAGCGTCGCGCCGATGAGAATGGCGACGACGACGCCCAGCACCTCGCCGCCATTGGTCGGCAGGGTCCAGGCGATCATCTTGCGGATGTTGTCATAGACGGTGCGCCCCTCCTTCACCGCCGCGACGATGGAGGCGAAATTGTCATCGAGCAGTACCACCTCGGCGGCCTGCTTGGCGGCCTCGGTGCCCTTGCGGCCCATGGCGATGCCAACATCGGCCTGTTTGAGCGAGGGCGCGTCATTCACCCCGTCGCCGGTCATCGCCACCACCGCGCCAGCCGTCTGCAGCGCACGCACGATGCGCAGCTTGTTCTCCGGGCTGGTGCGGGCGAACACCGTTGTCTCCTTCGCCCGGCCGATAAGGGCGTCATCGTCGGTGGCATCCACCTCCGCGCCCGTCATCACCCGCGGCTCGGCGCCGAGCCCGAGCTGGCGGGCGATGGCCTGGGCGGTCGCCCCGTGGTCGCCGGTGATCATCTTCACGCCGATGCCGGCGGTCTGGCACTCGGCGATGGCCGCCATGGCCTCGGCACGCGGCGGGTCGATGAAGCCGACCAGACCGAGGAACTCCATGTCCTCAAGGTCGCTGAAGGCGAGGCGACCGCTCCCGGTGTCGGTCAGGCGCCTCGCGGCAAAGCCGAGCAACCGCTCGCCCTGCCGGGCCGTCGCCTCGATGGCGGCGCCCCAGCGCGCTTCACCCTCCCCCGCGCAGAGCGCCAGCACCGCCTCCGGTGCGCCCTTCGCGAAGATGACCGCCTCGCCGGACGGCCCGCGCGCCAGCACCGCCATGAAACGATAGGCGGCATCGAAAGGGATGGCGTCGAGCCGCTGCCACGCCCCGCGCTCAAAGGCCGGCACCAGCCCGCCCTTCACGGCAAGCGCCACCAGCGCCGCCTCCATTGGATCACCCTCGGCGTGCCAATGGCCCGCCTCGGCGCGCAGATGCGCGTCATTACACAGCAGCCCGCAGCGCAGCAGCGCCTCCACGGCGGCGCCCGACGCCTCCGGCCCGCTCAGCTCGCCCTCCGGCGCGTAGCCGATACCGGAGACGTCAATGGCGGCCACCGATACGGCGTCGCCGGGAACGAAGAGCCGGCGCGCCGTCATCTCGTTGCGGGTGAGCGTGCCGGTCTTGTCCGAGCAGATGATCGAGGTCGCGCCCAGCGTCTCCACCGCCGGCAGGAGACGGATCACCGCGTTGCGCCGGGCCATGCGGCGCACGCCGATGGCGAGGGTAATGGTGATGACCGCCGGCAGCCCCTCCGGCACCACGCCGACCGCGAGCGCCACCACCGCCATCAGCGCCTCGCTCCAGCCATAGCCGCGCAGCAGCACGGCAACGAGGAACAGCACGCCGCCGGCGATCAGCACCGCGCCGGTGAAGCGGCGGGCAAAGGCGTCGATCTCGCGCAGCAGGGGCGTCGCCATGGGCTCGACCCCCGCCATCAGCGTGCCGATGCGGCCGATCTGCGTGCGCGCCCCCGTGGCGACGACGATGCCGGTCCCCTGCCCGGCCGCGACCGTCGTGCCGGAGAATGCCATGGAGTGCCGGTCACCGAGCGGCGCCTCCGCCGGGGCGGGCGCCTCACGCTTCTGCGCGGCGAGCGATTCGCCGGTCAGCATCGCCTCGTCGATCAGCATGCCCCGCGCCTCGATCAGCCGGGTATCGGCCGGCACCCGGTCGCCCGCCTCCAGCAGCACGAGGTCGCCGGGCACAAGATCGCGCGCGGCGATGCTCTGACG
This sequence comes from Ancylobacter sp. WKF20, assembly GCF_029760895.1. NCBI lineage: Bacteria > Pseudomonadati > Pseudomonadota > Alphaproteobacteria > Hyphomicrobiales > Xanthobacteraceae > Ancylobacter > Ancylobacter sp. WKF20. The sequence continues at coordinate 3,748,305 of NZ_CP121679.1, read as the reverse complement.
CTGGCTGGCACGAATGACGTTGGCGTGCGGCGCGACCAGATTGCGGATCCCCCGCAGCGCCTCTTCGGCCCGCCCCTCCTGCACGAAGCCGACGATGGCGTTCGCCAGCACCACCGCGATGATGACGCCGGCATCGACATAATGGCCGAGAATCAGCGCCGCGACCGCGCCGGCCAGCAGGAAGTAGATCAGCGCATTGTTGAACTGGGCGAGGAAGCGGCGGAGCGGCGAGGGCCCTTTGGGCTCCGGCAGCGCGTTCGGCCCATGCGCGGCGAGGCGACGGCGCGCCTCCTCGGTGGGAAGCCCCGTGGCGGGGGCGTCCAGCCGCGCGGCGACGTCGGTGTGGCTCAGCGCGTGCCAGCGGGCCTCGGGGGCGTGCGCGGGATCGGCGAGGGTCATGGCGGGCGCCTTCCGTTGCGTGAGCGAAAAGCGACGCTAGCGGCTGAGCCCCGTCCGACAACCGGACTTTCCCGGATGCCCGGCGGAAAGCTCGCTCACAAAGCCGAGGGCACGGAGCCTCGCTGGCCCGGCAACCGAGCTGGCGACAGAAAAATGGGGCCGGCGTGAACCGGCCCCAAGGAGAGGATCCACGGGGGATCCGAGGGAAGGGTCAAATCTCTTCGTCGCCGCCGAACCAGCCGCCGCCGTCGAACCAGCCGCCTTCATCGGCGGCGTTGATGTCGTCGGCGCCCGCATCGGCCGCATTGTCGGCAGGCGCATCCGCCGCCGGCTCGGCCGGCGCTTCCGCGGCTTTCGCCTCGCCGCCGGAGAGCATGCTGGAAATGGCGCTGCCCAGAAGCACGCCGCCCGCCACGCCCATCGCCGTCTGCGCCGCGCCGGCGAGGAACCCGCCGCCACCGCCGCCAAAGCCCGGCCGGCCGAAGGCGCCGGGCTGCTGGGCCATCCCCGGCTGCCCCATGCCGGGAGCTCCCATGCCGGGCTGGCCATAGCCGGGCTGTCCCGGCTGTGCCGTGGGCGCGCCGCCCCAGGCGGGGGAGGAAGCCCCCGCCGCCGCGCCGGCGCCCGAGCCGAAGGCGGTGCTGGTCGTGCGCGGCATGGACGGGACCGAGCCGCGCCGGGCCGGCGTCGCACCCGAGCCGAACAGGCTGCCGAACAGCCCGCCGGAGCTGGCCGGACGCGACTCACTGGCCTGACGCTCCACCTCTTCGGCCTGACGCTCCAGCTCCTCGATGCGCGCCTGCGCCTGCTGAAGGGCGTAGTCCTGCATCACGATGGTCTGCGCCATCAGGTAGGGCGCCGCCGGCTGGCGGGCGATGCGCTCGGCGATGTAGCCCTCGGCCTGCCCGTCGCGCGGGGGCGAGCGGCGTTCCGCCTCGACGAGCTTTTCGAAAAGCCCGTCAATAGCTTGGCGATCCTGGTCGTTCATCACGGATACCCTCGCTTCGTCCAATCTCACTCCCGCTCGCCCGCGAGGTTGAGCAGAAGCTGGAAGATGTTGACGAAGTTGAGATAGAGCGACAGCGCGCCGAACACAGCGAGCTTCTGCTGCGATTCCGCATCGAAGTTGTCGGCGTACTGCTCCTTGATGCTCTGCGTATCCCAAGCCGTCAGACCGACGAACACAAGAATACCCACCACGGAGACGATGAATTGCAGCATCGTCGAGCCGAGGAAGATGTTGACCACGCTGGCGATGACGACGCCGATCAGGCCCATGATCAGGAACGAGCCGAACTGCGACAGATCACGCTTGGTGGTATAGCCATAAAGACTGGTCGCACCGAACATGGTCGCGGCGATGAAGAAGGTCCGCGCGATCGAGGTGCCGGTGAACACCAGGAAGATCGACGCCATGGACAGACCCATCACCGCGCAGAAGGCCCAGAACATGGACTGCGCCGCGCTGGCCGACATCGACTGGATGCGGAACGAGAAGAACAGCACGAAGGCGATCGGGGCGAGCATCACCACCCACTTCAGCGGGGTGGAGAAGATCGGCACGTAAAGCGCCGGCGTGGTGCCGACGATAAAGGCCACGGCGCCGGTGATGACGAGGCCGAGCGCCATGTAGTTGTACACGCGCAGCATGTGGCGGCGCAGGCCCTCGTCGAAGACGGCCTGGTCGATGCCGCGCGACGCGGTCTGCCACTGGTAGCCGAAATTCGGCGTGTTCATGTCTCTCTCCATCGAGAAAACGACCCGTCAGGGTCAGTAGAGCGAGCGCGCCAGAGCGGCGGCTGCCCGATCGAGTTCGCGGGTCTCGCCCTGGGCGACCAGGGCATAGGCGACCTCCCCGACCTGCCAATAGGCGGCGTTGAGGTCTTCCCGCGGAACAGTGGTGGCCGGCACCACGTCGAAACTGCCCGGCCGGACGGCGAACAGCGACACGGCGCCGAAATCTTTTGTCTTCACAGCGACTTCCACGCTCGGACCGAAGGCCGACGGGAAGACCTGGACGTCCGAGACCTGCCAGTCCTCCGGCAGCTGCGGAACGACGATGGCGGTCGCGGCTCGGATCTCCGCCGGGTCATAGGCGGCAGAGCCGGGCTGCGAACTCATGCCGGCGCGCAGCTGGCTGGTGCGGTGCGCGCGCACCGCATCCTCCAGATAGGCCGGCGGCAGATCGGAGGCGACGACCCGGCTCACACCGAGCGGACCGAACTGCCCATGCGCCAGCCAGCCCGCGCCGATGAGCAGCGCGACCGAGGCGGCCAGGCGCAGCCGGCGCATCCAGCGCTCGCGCGACAGCGCCCCTTCCAGCCGGCGCGCCGCATCGGCGGTGGCCAGCCGCGCCGGGGCGCTTAGCACCGAGCGCGGCGTATCCGCCAGCGCAAGGCGCAGTTCGTCGCGAATGCGCAGATCGGCCATCACCCGCGAGGCCTCAGCCGGATGGACGCTGAGATACGCCTCGACATCGATACGGCGGGCGACGTTCAGCTCGTCATCGACATAGGCCTGCAGGTCGTCATCGGAGACGGGATCAAGCGGACGGTTCATCCGCACCTCCTACAAGTCGCAAATGGGTCGGGCGCGCCGCCCCGCCTTCCTCCATCGCCCGCAAACTGGCGCGGGCGCGGGACAGGCGGGACATCAGCGTGCCCACGGGAATGCCGAGCGCGGCCGCCGCCTCGGCATAGCCAAGGCCTTCAATCGCCACGAGATGCAGCGCGGCGCGCTGCTCCTCCGGCAACTGCATGAAGGCCTCGCGCACCTGGGCGAGGCGCACATGATGCTCCTGCGCCGGTTCGCCCGCCGGCTCGGCAAGCTCCAGCACGCGGCGGCTGCGTTCATCGTCGGCCAGGCGGGCGCGGCGCTTGTCGATGAAGGTGTTGTGCAGGATGGACAGGAGCCAGCCGCGCAACCCCTTCGCCGCCGCGCGCTCGGGCGAAAAGCTGCCGCGCTTCTCATAGGCGCGAACCAGCGCGTCGTGGACGAGATCCTCCGCATCGGCGTCGTCGCGGGTGAGCGAACGCGCATAGCGTCGCAGCACCCCCAACTGGGCCGGTACGTCGAACATGGTCTGATCGCGCTTCATGTGGGGTATACGGAGCCCTGCCGCAGATTATTCCCACCCTCGCACGAATTTTTCGCGACCGGCGAACAGGGAACGCCGGGCCGTTCCATCCGTTCTCCCGCAGCATCAATTCGGGCGGAGTGTGACGAACCATCATGGCTGAAAAATCCCGTGCCGCCGCCGTTCCCGCCAAACCCGCCCCACCCGCCGTGTCGCATGGTTCGCCAACCCTCAGCGCGGTAACGATCGACGCCAGCAACAGCCAGCTTCGCGAGGAGGACGGCTTCCTCGGTGACCGGGCGCGGCGGGCGGCATTTTTCGAGTTTCTCGACCGCTGGCGCGAGGTGGCGGGGGGCGAAAATCCGCTCGGCGAGGAACCAACCTCGGCTATCTCCAAGCGGCAGATCGATGATTTCCTGCGCGAGGGTAACCCGGTCGAGCAGGCCATCGTGCTGAGCGCGATCGAGGAATACGCGCAGGAGCTCTCTACCGTCGTGCGCCGGCTGCTGCGGACCAAGGAGTGGCGCGGGACCGAGCGGATCGCCGTCGGTGGCGGGTTGAAGGCGGGGCGGTTCGCGGAAATCGCCATTGCCCGCGCCGAACTCATCGCCCGCGCGCAGGATGTGCCCATCGAACTGCGCCCGATTCCCCATCACCCGGACGAGGCCGGGCTGATCGGCGCGGTTCATCTGGCGCCGAGCTGGATGTTCGCCAGCTTCGGCGAGATCCTTGCCGTCGATATTGGCGGCACCAACATCCGCGCCGGCATTGTGCGCTTGAGCCTTGATAAAGCTGAAGATTTGTCGAAGGCGAAGGTCCGCACCAGCCAGATCTGGCGGCATGGCGACGAGGATCCCAAGCGCGAGCACGCGGTGGAGCGGCTGGTCGACATGCTCAAGGATATGGTCGCTGAAGCGGAGAAGGAGGGACTATCGCTCGCCCCCTTCATTGGCATTGGCTGCCCCGGCTTGATTGAATCCGATGGCTCTATCGCGGCGGGAGCGCAGAATTTGCCGGGGAATTGGGAGAGCTCGCGCTTCAACCTGCCGGCGGCGCTGTGGGAGGCGATCCCGCAGATCGGCGGTCGCGAGACCACCATCGTGATGCATAATGATGCGGTTGTTCAGGGACTTAGCGTCGTACCTTTCATGCAGGACGTCGCCCATTGGGGCGTGCTGACCATCGGCACCGGGCTGGGCAATGCCCGCTTCACCAATCGCAACCGGCCGAATGCGGAAGAAAAAGCCGCTGCCAAGCGGAGTAAAACCAAAGAAAAGGCGAAGGACTGATCCGGTGACGGGCGCCGCCCTTTCCGGGCGCGGCGCCCGTCGCAACCGCGCCGCTCAGTCGCCGGGCGGAACCGCCGGTTTGCCGTCGGCGGTGGCGCCGCTCTCCCGCTCGCGGCGGGCGAGTTCCTCATATTCCCGGCGGATCCGCTCGAGAGCGGTGTCATCCAGCTCCTCGAGATCGAGCAGGATACGCCGCGCGCGGTCGTTCTTGGCGATCAGCTCGTCGATCTTGATGTGCAGCGCGGCGGTGTCGCGGTTCTGGCTGTTCTGAATGACGAACACCATCAGGAAGGTGATGATGGTGGTCGAGGTGTTGATCACCAGCTGCCAGGTATCGCCGAAGCCGAAGAGCGGCCCGCTGGCGCCCCACAGCACGATCAGACCGAGCGCGCCCGCGAAAACCACGGGCTTGCCGGTCTGAAGCGAGATCCATTGCGAGAAACGGGTGAAGAAGGAGCGGCGCGGGGCGCCGGACGTGCTGCGGGGGCTCATTGACATCCACTCGGCCGTCCACATGACGGGACCGAGGGGAACGCCCGCGCGCGGCGCGCGTTCCCGCCCATCATCGCCCGCGTCAGATCATCGGCGCGCCGCCGGTCACCGCGATGGTGGCGCCCGACACATAGCTGGAGAGCGGATCGGCCAGCATCACATAGGCGGTGGCGAGTTCGGCCGGCTGGCCCGGCCGCTTCATCGGCACTTGCTCGCCAAAATGCTTCACCTTTTCCGGCGGCATGGTCGAGGGGATCAGCGGGGTCCAGATCGGCCCCGGCGCCACCGCGTTCACGCGAATATTGCGCGCCGCCAGCATCTGGGCGAGGCCGGCGGTGAAGTTCTGTATCGCGCCCTTGGTGGTGGCATAGGCCAGCAGGTTCGGGCTCGGCTTGTCGGAATTGATCGAGGCGGTGTTGATGATCGAGCCGCCCTCTTCCATGTGCGGCGCTGCCGCCTTGCAGATGTAGAACATGGCGTGGACGTTGACGCGGAAGGTCAGCTCCCACTCCTCGTCGGAAATATCCTCGATCGTCTCGAAACTTGCCTGATGGGCGGCATTGTTGACGAGGATGTCGATGCCGCCGAGCTCGCGCTGCGCGGTTTCCACCAGTTCGCGGCAGTGGTCGGCGTGCTGGATATCCCCGGGCACGAGGATAGCGCGGCGGCCGGCCTCCTCGACCAGACGCTGGGTCTCCGCCGCGTCGTCGCCCTCATTGAGGTAGGAGATGACGAGATCCGCGCCTTCGCGGGCATAGGCGATGGCGACGGCGCGGCCAATGCCGCTGTCGCCGCCGGTGATGAGCGCGCGCTTGCCCTGGAGCCGACCGGAGCCCTTATAGCTCTCCTCGCCATGGTCCGGGCGGGGCTGCATGCTGGCGGTCATGCCGGGCATGGGCTGGGGCTGTTCGGCAAAAGGCGGCTTCGGGTAATGGGCGGTCATCGCGGATCTCCTCGGATCGTCGGGCGGCATGACCTCAGGATTTGCGGTCATCGACATGGTCGGGCTTGCCCGTGCGGGGCGTGGCGGCGAGTTCCTCAAGCTGGCGCTCGCTCATCGACTGCTCCATCGACTTCGAGGCACCCTTGAGCGCACGCGCCGGCATGTCACCGCGCTTCGCGGCGAGGGCGGCGCCGGCCGCTTTCTGCTGGGCCTTGGATTTTGCGGGCATGACAGCCTCCTTCCATGATTGTTCGGGAAACCGAACGCGGCTGTAGCGGGAGGGACAAGCCCTCCCGCCACCGTCATCTGCCACCTGCCTTACTCGGCAGCGCGCAGATTGACCTTGGATTCCGCAAGCTGGGTCAGCTTGGAATCGGCGTTCTTTTCCTCGGCAAGGGTCTTTTCGAGGATGCTCGCGCAGTCAGGCCGGCCCAGCTGCTTGGCCCAGGCGGCCAGCGTGCCGTAGCGGGTCATCTCGTAATGCTCGACCGCCTGCGCGGCGGCGATCAGGGCGGCGTCGAGCACCTGCTTATCGGCCACCTCGCCGGCGACCTCCTCGGCCTCGTCGATGATCCCGTCGATCGCCGGACAAGTAACGGATTTCACTTCTACGCCGTGAAGCCGGAAAACTTCTTCCAGGCGCACGATGTGATTCTTGGTCTCGGTGAGATGGCCCGTGAAATCTGCCTTGAGCTGCGGATCGGTTGCCTTGTCGATCATCTTCGGCAAAGCCTTCACGATCTTGTTCTCGGCGTAGTAAATATCCTGAAGCTGATGGACGAACAGATCGTCCATCGTCTGGATGTCCTTGGAAAACAGACCCATTGTATTTTCCTCCTGAATGGCTTGGTTCTACCGCCATCGCGCGCGGTATTAGGAGCTCGCACCGGCAGCTTCTGGCAGAACAACACACGAGGAGACGGGCCGTTCCCGGATTTATTAACCGTAATATCCGCAGGATCGGAACACCGCGACAGGCTGCACACATCGAACCGGATGACCAGTCAGTGCAGTCAGGTGGACGATGTGTACGAGGAGGTGGACGAATGTGTGCAGGCAAGCGCGTCTCATTCACCCCCGCCGCACGCGGCTCACCGCCCCCTTCACATCTGCGTCGGCTGCTGGTCGGGACCGGGGGTCGGGCGCTCGCCTGGAACGGGCGGCGCGGGCGGCGGGTCGCTGATGACGGGCGGCCGGGGGTCGCGAATGGCGGGCACCTCCGGATCACGCACCGGCGGGCGCACCGGGTCGCGGATCGGTTCCGGCGTCGGGGCCGGCCCCGGCAGGGGCGGGCCTCCCGGCGGGATCGGTGAGGGAGACGGGTTGTCGGGAGTCAGTTGCGGCGCCATGGACTGAGCCTCCGGTCTGCCACCAGTCCGGGGCAACGTCCCCCTCGCCCGCGGGTTCCCACGCCGCCGTGCCCGACGGCAGGCGGATCTCGGCGATGACGGGCAGGTGGTCGGAGGCGAAGCGCGCCTCGCGGTCGGTCCAGGCTCGCGCGATCATGCCCTCATGGCTGCCATAGATACGGTCGAGCCGCATCACCGGCCAGCGGGCGGGGAAGCTGCGCAGCTCGGTGCGCTCGGGCAGCACGCGGGTCAGCGTGCGGGTCACCAGCCCGAAGGAGAACCAGTCGTTGAAATCCCCCATCATCACCGTCGGCAGCGGCCGGCGGCGCTTGGCCATGGCGGCGAGCGTCATCACCTGCCGGCGCCGCTCGCCGATCGCCAGCCCGACATGGACGGCGACCACATGCAGCGGGCCCGAAGGCGTCAGCACCTGCGCCTCGATCGCGATGCGCGGCTCGCGCCGGCGCACGGAGAGGTCGTGCAGCTCGACGGCCCGCGTCGGCCAGCGCGAGAACAGGGCGTGGCCGTAATGCCCGTCCGGCGCGACGATGGTGCGCGCCTCGGTGAAATGGCCGATGCCGAGCCCCTCCAGCGGGGCGAGGCACTCAATGCCACGCCCACGCGTGTCGATCTCCTGAAGGGCAAGTATATCCGGCTTGTGGCGGGCGATCAGCGCGGCGATGCGGTCGAGGTCGAAAGCGCCATCCGGCCCGACCCCGCCATGGATGTTCCAGCTCATCACCTTCAGCGTCGCGGCCGAGGGACGGGGCTGCACGGCGTTCACGCGCGGCCCCGCATCCGCGCCACCAGCATTTGCAGGCCGAGCGAGACCAGGATCCACAGCACGACGAAGCCGGCCAGCATGGCGACGCTGCCCAGCGAGGGCTGGCTGATGACATCGACGATCTGCCGGCCGAGCGCGGTGAGCACGACGAGGCCGGGAAGCAGCCCCAGCGCGGTGCCCGCCGTGTAGTCGAGAAAGCGCACGCCCGCCGCGCCGGCGACGAGGTTGACCACGGTGAAGGGCGCCACCGGCACCATGCGCACCGTCGCCACCGCCAGCACGCCGCTTTCGGTGAGGCGGCGGCGGATGCGGTTGATGCGCGGGCCGATAAAGCGGCGCACCAGCCCGGAACCCAGCCGGCGGCCGATGCCATAGGTGGCGAGCGCGCTCGCCATGGCGCCGATGCCGGCGATCAGCGCCCCGGTCCAGCCGCCGAACAAAGCGACGGTGGCCACGATGAGCACCGAGACCGGGAAGATGAGGAAACCGGCAACGATGAAGACACCGACCATGAAGGCCGGCGCCCAGGGCCGGTGGGCGATGCTGTCCAGCGCGGCGATGATGCGCTCGGGCTCGGAGAGCGGGGAATAGGCCCAGGCGATCAGCAGCCCCACCACCACCAGCGCGGCGACGCCGAGCGCCACCAGCCAGCGCTTGCGCGGGTTGCGGGCGGCCTCTTCCGGGCGCTCCTCATAGATCGGCTCGACGGGATCGGCGAGGGAATCGATGCCGATCAGCATGTCCGCCTCGCCCTCGCGCGGCACCGGCACGAGACGGCGCCCCTTGGCGGGCGCGGCGTTGTCGATGAGGGCGGTGAGCGAGCCGGCGCGCTCGATGGCGGCGCCGACCTCCTCGGCGGAAAGGCCGAGATGCTCGCCGAGCATGCGGTCGCGCACGGCGAGCACGGCCGCGCGTTCATCCGCGTCATCGGCGTCGATCACGAGGTCGCACTCGCTGTCGAAGCCCATGGAGCGGTTGCACAGATTGGCCGAGCCGATGCGCAGCAGCCGGTCGTCGACGATGGTGACCTTGGAATGCACCATGATCGGGGCCGACGCCGCGTCACCCTCGCCCTCGCCCTCCACCTGCGGGAAGACGACGCGCACGCGGTCGGCGACGCCGGAGGCATCGAGCCGCTGCAGCACGCGGGCGCGGCCGGCGCCCATGGACTGGTGCTCGAACCAGCTGCGGTAGCCCTGCGGCACGACGATGATGGCTTCGAGCGCGGGCCGCTCGCGCAGCCGCGCGATCAGCCGCTCGGTGAAGCGCTCGCAGGTGAAGAACTGATTCTCGAGGTAGAGTTGGCGCTCGGCGCTGTCGATCATGTCGAAGAACAGCGCCTCGACCTCGCGCACCTCCGGCTCCGCCTCGAAGGCGGGCAGGGTGCGGGAAATGCCGATGCCGATGTCGCGGAAATCCGGCGCCAGCCCCTCGGGCCAGCGGTCAGTGGTGACGCGCCGGCGGGGCGGGGGCAGGCGCTCGCAGGCCGCGCGCTTCCAGCGGTCGCGAAAAAGCCGGCCGAGGGCGGACGCGGCGGCGCCATCGACCGCCATCTGCACATCATGGAACGGGGCGTAGGCCGCGCCCGTCGGGTCGATCCGGCGCGGGTCGTCCGGCACATGGTCGCTGGTGTCCCAGCGCCGGCGGGTGAGGTCGAGCCCGCCGGAAAACGCCATGGCGTCGTCGATCACCACGATCTTCTGGTGGTGCGAGGCGCCGAGCGGGAGCGAATCGTCGAGGCACAGCTCGATCTGCGGCGGGGTGGACCACAGGAAGGAATAGATCGGCGTCAGCTCGCGCTCGAAGGCGAACAGCACGGAATAGTCCCACAGCAGCAGCCGCACGCGCAGGCGCGGGTTGCGCGCCACCAGCGCCGAGAGGAAGGCGGCGAGCGTCTCCGGCAGGCCGTCATCGGCGGTGCCCTCCGGGCCGACCAGCTTCATGCGGCTGTCGAGATCCCAGCCGGCGATGTGGATGGTCTCGCGCGCCTCGATCAGCGCGCGGCGCAGCGCGCCGAAATAATTCGCGCCATCGGCGATGATTGCGGCGCGCGGGGCGTGCTCGATGCGCCAGACATTGCGGCCCGGCCGCAGCACCGGCCCTTCCGACAGCGGCGCGGGCGGGGAGGCCTTGACCGGCGTCGGGCGCTCGGCGAGCGCGTTTTCCATCATGTCTTCGGCGAGCTGCGGCATGGTGGTCGGGTCTCCGGGTCGCGCGGGGCGGCGCCTGATTCCCGCCGTCAACCGCCGCCGCGCGCCAAGGTTCCCCCGCGCAGTACCGCCCTGCAGACAGGACAGATCGGTCCTGCGCAAACGCCACCCCCGCGCGCTTGTCTCGTCCGCCCGCCCGCGCCATACAGGCGGCGGGCACCCCGCAGGGCGAGCGGACGCATGAGCGAACAGCAGTCACAGGCCGGCATTGTTCCTGCGCTCGCGGCGCAGGCCGGGGAACTCACCCAGTGGCGGCGCACGCTGCACGCGATGCCGGAAACCGCCTTCGAGGAGCACCGCACCAGCGCTTTTGTCGCCGAGCGGCTGGAGAGCTTCGGCCTGCCGGTGGTGCGCGGCCTTGCCGGCACCGGTCTGGTGGCGACGCTGAAGGGCACGCGGGGCGCCGGCCCCTCCATCGGCCTGCGCGCCGACATGGACGCGCTCGACATTCTGGAAGCCACCAACCTGCCCTACCACTCGGACACGCCGGGCAAGATGCACGCCTGCGGCCATGACGGGCACATGACCATGCTGCTCGGCGCCGCCCGGCATCTGGCGGCGAACCCGGATTTCGCCGGCACGGTGCATTTCATCTTCCAGCCGGCCGAGGAAAATGAGGGCGGCGGCAAGGTGATGGTCGAGCAGGGCCTGTTCGAGCGCTTCCCGATGGATCAGGTCTATGGCCTGCACAACTGGCCGAACGCCCCCTTCGGCACGGTGCTCGGCCGGCATGGCCCGATGTTCGCCGCCTTCGACATTTTCGAGGTGAAGGTGATCGGGCGCGGCGCCCATGCCGCCATGCCCCAGCGCGGCATCGACCCGGTGCTGGCGGCCTCGCTCATCGTCGCCCAGCTGCAAAGCATCGTCGCCCGCTCGGTGAGCCCGCAGGAGGCGGCGGTCGTCACCGTCACGCAGATCCATGGCGGCGACACCTGGAACGTCATTCCCGACGAGGTGGTGCTGCGCGGCACGGTGCGCACCTTCGCCAAAGAGGTGCGCGACCTCATTGAGACGCGCTTCCGTGCGGTCGTCGAGGGCGTCTGCGCCGCGCAGGGAGCAAACGCCGAGATCCGCTATGAGCGGCGCTACCCGGCGACGGTGAACTGGCCGACCCAGCTGGAGACCGCCTTCGCCGCCGCCCGCGCCACGGTCGGCGCCGACAAGGTGGTGACGGATTTCGAGCCGATCATGGCGGCGGAGGATTTCGCCTACATGCTGGAGGCGGTGCCCGGCGCCTATGTGTGCCTGGCCAGCGGGCCGGGACCGAACCTGCACAACGCCGCATATGATTTCAACGACGCGCTGCTGCCGATCGGCGCCAGCTACTGGGTCAACCTCGTCCATTCCCTGCTGCGCCCGGCGGCCTGAGCCCGAGATCTTCCATGAGCGCCGCCGCCGCCGCCCCGCACCGGCCCCCCGGCGGGCGCAGCCTGTTCATCACCGGGCTCGGCGTCGGGCAGGTGATTTCCTGGGGCACGCTCTATTACAGCTTCCCGCTGATCGCGCAGGCCATGGGGGTCGAGCTTGGCTGGTCCAAGGCCGAGCTTTATGGCGCGGCGACGCTCGGCCTCGCGCTCGCCGGCCTCGTCGCCTATCCGGTCGGCGCGGGCATCGATGCCGGTTATGGCCGGCTCATCATGGCCGGCGGCTCGGTGCTGGCGGGGCTGCTGTTCATGCTGTGGTCCCAGGCCGAAAGCATGGCGCTGTTCTACCTCGCGGTCGCCGGCATCGGCGCCATGCAGGCGGCAACGCTCTACGACCCCGCCTTCGCCGTGGTCGCGCGCCGCGTCGGCCCGCTTCAGGCGCGCGGCGGCATCACCGCGCTGACCCTGTGGGGCGGCTTCGCCTCCACCGTCTTCATCCCGCTGGTGCAGCTTCTCCTCGACGCGGTGGGCTGGCGCGACACGCTGATGATCCTCGGCGCGATCAACATTCTAGTCGCGGCGGTGCTGAACTTCGTCGTGATCGACCCGCGCGCGGACGCGCCCATCGCCCCGCCGCGCCCGCAGGACGAAGCGCCCGGCCGCTCGGCTATCGCCGAGGTGATGCGCCAGCCCGCCTTCTGGGCGCTCGCCATCGCCTTCACCGCCTATGCGGTAGTGTTCTCGGGCTTCACCTTCCACGCCTACCCGCTGCTGATCGAGCGCGGCTTCGACACGCATACGGTGGTGAGCGCCATCGCCATCATCGGCCCGGCGCAGGTGACCGGGCGCATCGCGCTTTGGGTGCTGGCGCCGCGCGCGCCGATGCGCCTTGTTGGCGCGCTCGCCGTCGCGGAGTTCCCGGTGGCCTTCCTGGCGCTGGAATTCATGCCGCCGGACTTCGTCTGGGTGGCGCTGTTCGGCATGGTGTTCGGCGCGGTGAACGGCATCACCACCATCGTGCGCGGCCTCGTCGTGCCGGAAATGCTGACGCGGCGGGCCTATGGCGCGGTGAACGGGGCGATGGCCGTGCCCGCCACCATCGCGCGGGCGCTGGCCCCCGTCGGCATGGCGGGGCTGTGGACCCTGACCGGCTCCTATGACGCGGTGCTTACCGCCATCATCCTCGCCGCGCTGGTGGTCGCCGCCGGCTTCTGGAGCGCGGTGTTTTTCACGCGCGGCGCCGACCGGGTTTAGATCCCGAGCATGCCGCGCGTGCCGTCCCACAAGAGCTTCAGCGAGAGCAGGAACAGCGCGACCACGATCAGCCGGTAGAACAGCTTCTCCGGCAGGCGGCGCGTCACCCAGACGCCGGCGAAGGTGGCGAGGATCGCCACCGGCATCAGCGCGGCGGTGATCTTGAGATTGGACGGGTTGAGCTGGCCGAGCGCCCAATAGGGCGGGAGCTTCATCGCGTTGATGGCGGCGAAGGCGATGGTGGTGGTGCCGGCATAGACCATTTTCGGCAGGCGCTGCGGCAGCACATACATCTGGTAGGGCGGCGCCCCGCCATGGGTGACGAAGCTGGTGAAGCCGGACACCGCGCCCCAGAACAGGCCGCGTGGAATATCGGCCGGGCGCGGCGTCGCCCCGACATTGCCGAACCAGCGCACGAGGCAGAAGGCGAGGCCGATCAGCCCGACGATCACCTCCACCATCGCATCGGTGACGATGGAAGCGGTCGCCCAGCCAATGGCAATGCCGATGGCGGCGGCGGGAATGACGATGGCGAGCACGCGGCGGGAGAATTCGCGCCGATAGGCCCAGACGCCGAACATGTCGCTGACCACATAGACCGGCAACAGCAGGCCGGCGGCGGCGATGGGCGGCATGACCAGCGCCATGATCGGCACGGAGAGCGTGCCGATCATCGGCACGCCGCCCTTGCCCATGCCGACGCAGAAGGCCGCGAGGACGGCGGCGGCGGCAAAGGCCGGATCAATGGGGAGCATAAGCGGCAACGTGGCTGAGAAAGGCGGGAGCCCTCCTCCTGAACGAAACGAGGAGGGCGGGAGCCCTCCTCTCGGGTGCGATGAGGCGGGCGGGGCCCTCCTCTATCAGGCGGCCTTCGCGCCTTCCAGCCGCTTGGCGACCAGCCCGCGCAGCGTGCGCAGATCCTTGACGAACTGGCGGATGCCTTCCGACAGCTTCTCGGTCGCCATCGCGTCCTCGTTGAGGGCGAAGCGGAAGGCCTTCTCGTCGAGCACGATCTTGGCGGGGGTCACGTCGATCTTCGCCGGGTCGAGCTTGCGCTCCAGCACGCCCTCATCCTTGGCGAGGTCGTCGAGCAGCGAGGGGCCGATGGTCAGCCGGTCGCAGCCCGCCAGCGCCTCGATTTCGCCGGTGTTGCGGAAGGAGGCGCCCATCACCACGGTGCTGATGCCGTGCGTCTTGTAATAGGCGTAGATCTCGCGCACCGACTTCACGCCCGGATCGGTCTCCGAGGTGAAGGGGCCCTCGCCCGCCTTGACGTGCCAGTCGAGGATGCGACCGACGAAGGGCGAGATGAGGAAGGCGCCGGCATCGGCCGCCGCCACCGCCTGCGCCATGGAGAAGAGCAGCGTCAGGTTGCAGTCGATGCCTTCCTTCTGCAGCACTTCGGCGGCGCGGATGCCTTCCCAGGTCGAGGCGATCTTGATGAGGATGCGCTCGCGGCCGACACCGCGCGCCTCGTAATCGGCGATGAAGCGCCGCGCCTTGGCGAGCGTCGCCTGCGTGTCGAAGGAGAGGTCGGCGTCCACCTCGGTGGAGACGCGGCCGGGCACGATCTTGGAGAGCTCGGCGCCGAAATTCAGCGCCAGCCGGTCACAGGTGGCGTCCACCACCGCCTCGCGCGCCCCGCTCTGGGTCTGGCCCCATGCGATCGCCTCGTCGACCAGCGGCGCATAGGCCGGCATCTCCGCCGCCTTGAGCAGCAGGGTCGGGTTGGTGGTGCAGTCCTGCGGCTTGAGCCGGCGGACCGTCTCGATGTCGCCGGTATCGGAGACGACGACGGTCATGGAGCGGAGTTGGTCGAGCTTGGACGGCATGGGACGATCTCTCTTCTTGCGGCTACCCGTGAGGGGCGTCGGCGACGGCGGATGGTCGGGCGGGTTGGACCATGGACTGGTCCCCCGGTTCAAGCTGTGTTCGGCCTTGCACCGTCCCGGCGACGCTCTTGTGACACATCGCGACTAGGCGTAAATCCTAGCGATCTTCACAACCGGATGAAACCATCCGGCGGGACAGTCCACCGGGTCGCGCAGGGCTCTGGCGCAGCCCGCTCCAAGGTGACATCATACCGGGCTCGTAATCCCCCTGCCGGTCCCGGACCGGCGCGTGCGAGGCGTTCGATGGACGATATTCACTACCGTGAATACAAGATCCTGCTGCGGCCGGAGCGTTTCTTTGACCCGCACCAGTTCGAGGTCTACTGGCACAAACTGGGCCTCATTGCCCCCGAGTTCAAGGTCGGCGTGACCACGAACAAGGACGGCTTCAAGCGCCATGTGCGCGAGGTGCTGTTCTACGATACGCCGGATTACAATCTTTACCGGCACGCCTTCATCCTGCGCAAACGCACCTTCTACACCGATGGCTGGCCCGATCCCGAGCACGAGCTGACTTTCAAGTTCCGCCATGCCGACTTCGATACGGCGGCGAGCGTCGATGTCACGCCGCATCTGAGCGGCACGGCCAACATCAAGTTCAAGGAAGAGCTGCTGCCGCTGAAGGACAGCCTCGGCGGCATGCGCTCGCTCTACTCGCATAATTGCGTGCTGCTCTCGCCCGGCCTCATCCTCGACGAGGGGCTGGAGCGCATCTCCCGCGTCTTCCCGGCCATTGGCGAGCGCTGCGACTCGCATAATGACGACAAGGTCTCGCTGGTGAACAACCTGCCGGTCGAAGAGGTGCAGGTGAATGTCGGCTCCTTCGATTTCGGCCACGGGCTGGTCGCCAAGGCGACCATCGCCGTGTGGCGCGACCGGGCGACCGAGAGCTCGATCATCGGCGAATTCGCCTTCCAGGCGAAGTTCGACCGCTATGACCAGCTCCACGCCAAGGCCCGCACCCGCTCCGAGGAATTCTTCAAGGCGATCCAGAACGAGGCGCCGGAATGGGTGCAGCTCGGCACCACCAAGACCTCGCTGGTCTATAATTTCGGCAAGCAGCTCGCGGAAAGCCACGAGTGAGCCCGCGGCGATGAGCGGCACCGTCGAGCCCGCCCCGGCGGAGGATGCCGGCGGCTACAGCCTGCCGCGCGACGTCTCGCTGTGGGAGATTTTCGTCACCTTCCTGGTCATCGGCGCCACCAGCTTCGGCGGCGGCGTCGTCGCTTATCTGCGCGCCGGGCTGGTGCTGAAGAAGCGCTGGCTCGACGAGGAGCACTTCATGTCGGCGCTGGAGATCTCGCAGGCGCTGCCGGGGCTCAACGCGACCAATATGAGCATCATCGTCGGCGACCGGCTGCGCGGCGTGCCCGGCTCGATCATCGCCTTTCTCGGCATCACCCTGCCCGGCGCGGCGCTGGTGATGCTGCTCGGCGTGCTCTACGCCTCGAACGCGCATAATCCTTATGTCAACGCCGCGCTGGTCGGCGTTGGCGCCGCGGCGGTGGGCATGCTCACCGCGGTGACCGTGCAGATCGGCCGCAAGCAGTTCGGCGGGCTGATCGACGCCGCCATCATCGCTGTCACCGTGCTGATGGTGAGCGTGCTGCACATCTCGCTGGTCTGGGTGCTCATCACCGTCGGCCCGGCAGCGGTGTTCATCTATCGCC
The DNA here is from genome assembly GCF_029760895.1 of Ancylobacter sp. WKF20. Classification (NCBI taxonomy): domain Bacteria; kingdom Pseudomonadati; phylum Pseudomonadota; class Alphaproteobacteria; order Hyphomicrobiales; family Xanthobacteraceae; genus Ancylobacter; species Ancylobacter sp. WKF20. The sequence continues at coordinate 3,731,583 of NZ_CP121679.1, read as the reverse complement.
CCCGCAAGGACGTGCCACCGGAGACCGGCGAATGAATGAGAACCTCTCCGTCCTCGCGGTCTTCTCGTTGCTCTCGGTGCTCGCGGTCGGCGGCGGCGCGGCGGTGCTGCCGGAAACCAAGGCGCTGGTGGTGGAAACCCATCACTGGCTGAATGACGACCAGTTCCGCGACATCTATGGCCTCGGCCAGGTGGTGCCGGGCCCGAACATGCTGATGGTGATGGTGATCGGCTATCACGTCACCGGCTATACCGGCGCGCTGCTGGCCTTTCTCGGCTTCTTCGTGCCGGCGGGTATCATCTCCTGGGGCGCCTCGCGGGTCTGGGACCATTTCGAGGGCTCGCCCTGGCGCGCCTCGCTGCAGAAGGGCATGGCGCCGCTGGTGGTCGGGCTGATGGCGGCGGGCGCCATTTCCATCGCCAAGACGGCGATCGACGGCGCGCTCACCGTCGCCATCGCGGTGGCGGTGTTCCTCGGCGTGTTCTTCGTCAAGAAGGTCAACCCCGCCATCTTCGTGCTCGGCGGGGGCGTGGTCGGGCTGGCTTTGCTGAGCTGACGCTCGCGCCTCTCACCCCTGCTTGGCTGGCAGGTAATGGCTGATCGTGTGGGCAAGGCCCGGCGCGGTCAGGGTCTGCAGCCACACCTTGCCGGGGCCGGACAGCTTCACCAGGAACAGCCCGTCACCGCCGAATAGCGCGTTGCGCACGCCGCGAATGGCGGTGAGCTCGAAGGACACGCTGTCCTCGAAAAAGCCGACATGGCCGGGATGCACCATGAGGAACTGGCCGGGCTGGAGATCATAGGTGACGATCTCGCCACCGACCTCGATCCAGGCCTTGGCGTCGCCCGAGAGCCGCTGGAGGATGAAGCCCTCCCCGCCGAACACCGCCCCGCCCAGCGTCTGCTGGAAGGCGGAGGCGATCTCGACCCCCGGCGTGCCGCAGACAAAGCCGTGGCGGTGGACGAGATAGCCGCGCTCGCGCGTCACCTCGACCTCGATGATGGTGCCCGGCAGCTTGGCGGCGAAGGCCACATTGCCCGCCCCGCGCTGGGCGGCGAACTCGGTCATGAACAGCCCGCCGCCGGAGACCGCGCGGCTGACCAGCCCGAACAGGCCGCCACCCCCACCGCCGCCCACGGCGGTCGAGGTGGTCATGGCGATGTCGCCGGACATCCAGGAAAGCTGGTCGGGCACGCCGACCACCCTTTCGCCGGCTTCCAGATAGATTTCGAGCACGGGCAGGGTGGTGCCGATGATCTTCGAGCGCATGGCGTTACCTCCGGCGCGTCAGGGCGCGTTTGTCCGTGAGCTTAAGGGAGCCGGCGGGACGAAATCCAGCCGGCTGAGAAGAAACCATGTTCAAGAAATTTTCGCCTTGGCATGGACTTAGGCGTGCCGGGCCGCAAAGCCCGTGATAGTTTGACCCGTCTGGTCACATCCTCGGGAGCGTTCCATGCGGAACCGTTTCGCGGCCTTCTCCTCATCCCTGCGCAAGAACCTTCTCGGCCTCGCTGTCGGCGCGGCCACCCTCGCGGCCGCCGGCCTTGGCGGCACCTCGGCGCACGCCGCGGTCGCCGGCCCGGCGCTCGGCACCGCCATGCCCTCCATCCAGCTCACCGAGAATGTGCGCTGGGTCTGCGGCGTGTGGCACTGCTGGTGGCGCCCCAACTGGACCTACGGCACCGTGCCGCCCTATGCCCGCGCCTGGGGCCCGCCGGAGCGTCCCGGCTGCTTCTGGCGCCGCAACTGGGGTGGCGGCTGGACCCACGTCTGCCCCTGATATCGCGTGATCCCCGGATCGCGTCCGGCCTGATCCGGCTCACCTCGGATCGGCCGGATGAGGCGGCATCGTCGCCTGCCCGCCCGGCGCCGCGCGCGCCGTATCGCATCGAAAGGGGCGCCTCGAGCGCCCTTTTCTTCGCCGAGCTGAATTCTCCGCCATGCCCACGGCCTATCGCCCGCTCATCTTCGCCAGCCTGGCCACGCTGATCGCCGGCTTTGTCGACGCGGTCGGCTATGCGCATCTGGGTGGACTGTTCCTCTCCTTCATGAGCGGCAACAGCACGCGCCTCGGCATCCAGATCGCCAACGCCCATTGGGATCTCGCCGGGCTCACCGCCACCATCATCGCCAGCTTCGTGCTCGGCGCCTTTGTCGGCACGCGGGTGGCCGATGCCACCGGTGACTGGAAGCTGGTGAGCATTCTCGGCGTCGAGGTGGCGCTGTTCGCGCTGGCGGCCGGGCTCACCGCCGCCGGGCTCGGCGTGTCCTCGCTGGTGCCGGTGGCCGTGGCGATGGGCATGCAGAACAGCGTGCACCAGATCATCGCCGGCGCCGATATCGGCAAGAGCTTCGTCACCGGGGCGCTGTTCGGCCTCGGCCAGTCGCTGGCGCGGCTGTCCAAGGGCACGAGCAAGCCGGCCGAGGCCATCGCCTATGCGGGCTCCTGGGGCTGTTTCGTCGTGGGTGCCGGCATCGGCGCCCTGATGCTGGACGCCGCCGGCCTCAGCCGGGCGCTCATCAGCGGCGCGGTGCTGCTGGCGGGGCTATCGCTGACCGCCTGGGCGTTTCACGGCCACCTCATCCATCCGGTCGGCCGCTCCGGCGGCGACTGAACCGCTCCTGCAGGCCGGCCGCTACTGCAGCCCGATGGCGTCGCGCGCGGCGGCGACCTCTTTCTGGCAGCCATCCTCATTGCCGGCGGCGGCGGCGGCGCGGGCGCGCTCCAGCGCCTTCTGCGCGATTTCCGGCTTCACGCCATCGCCGATCTCCGCCTCGACCTTGGCCATGCTGGACGGCGAGGGGTCATGGCTAAGCAGCGCCGCGTCGCTTTCCGGCGCGGGCGGGCCGCCGGCGGCGAGATCCGCGATCATCCGGTCGAGCGCCGCCTGCGTGTCGTCGGCGGCCTGGGTGCAGGGGCTGGCGGAGGCAACGGTCGACGCCAGCAGCAAGGCGGCGAAAGCGAGGGACAGCCTGTTCGTCATGATGGGTCTCGAACGCGACGGCGCTGCAACGCGCGGGGTGACGGAATGCCCGTGTCATGTCCCGCCATTGCAGCAGCACCATGGCGGCGCGCGCCCAAGGGCCGCGTCAGTCCCGCGCGATCAGCTCGCGCTCGCCACGATGCACGTCGAGATCGCCGAGCGGACGGCCGGCGGCACGGCGGCGCAGCATGGTCGGGCGGCGGTGCTTGAGCGCGCCGCGCCCGCGCCGGCGCAGCCGGGGCGTGGCGACCGTGACGCGCCCGATCATGCCATAGGCCGGGCGGCGGGTACCGTCGGCTTCCGTCACCAGCATGGGCAGGCCGAGCGCCGCGCTCCAGCCGCGCCATTCGGCGACGACATCGTCGATATGCGGCGCGGAATAGAGCGTCACCGACAGCGCCGGATCGGCATGGACCAGCACGATGGCGACGCCCTCATCCTCGCCCTGCGGGTCGAGCAGCGCGACCGCGAGGCCCTGATAGGCCGCGAGCGGCAGAGTGAGCTTCATCGGCACGCCAGCCGTGCGCCGGCGCAGCACCAGATGGTCAGGATGCAGCTCTACCCGGCGCACGCCATTGTCGGCGGGGGGGTCGATCGACTGGAACACCAGCGGCCAGTCGGTCGCCGCCCGCGGGCGTTCCAGGCAGACATAGGGAAAGATCGGCTCGGCAGCTCGCGCCGCCGCTCGGAATGGACGCATCATCGTAATCCCTGCCGGTTTTCAGGCTCTGACGGCCCCGGTCGTATCGGCAAGCTAACGTTCGACCCCTCGCTTCCGGCTTAAGGGACATGGTTGACCGTTTCTTCGCGCCGGAAGCACAGCCACTTCCGCCCGCTATGCTTGACGGAAGCTTGCCGCGCGGGGCCTCCATGCTCATCTGGCGGTTGCCAGCGCCCGCCGCTGCGCTTAAGCCCCCGGCATGAGCGAGAACGCCGCCGACCGCCCAACCCCGCCGCACGCCCCACTGGCTGATCCGCTGGCCGATCCGGCCGTCGCGGCAGGGCACCTTGCCGAAGCCGTGGTCGCCGCCGGCGCCGTGGCGGTCGCCATGTTCCGCGACGGGGTGAAGTCTTGGTCGAAGCACAATGACTCGCCGGTGACCGAGGCGGACCTGGCCGTCGACCTGATGCTGCGCGAGCGGCTCAGCCTCATCGGCCCGGATTATGGCTGGCTGTCGGAAGAGACGGTGGACGAGCCCTCGCGCCTGACGCGCCGCCGGGTCTGGATCGTCGATCCGATCGACGGCACCCGCGCCTATATGGCCGGCGGGGCGGACTGGTGCGTCGAGGCCGCGCTGGTGGAGGATGGCCGCCCCATCGCCGGCGCGCTGTTCGCCCCGGTGACGGAAGAACTGTTCATCGCCGTGCGCGGCGGCGGGGCGACCCGCAACGGGCGGGCGATCGAGGCCTCGCAGGCGCCGAATCTTGCCGGGGCGCGCGTCGACGGGCCGGTGCCCTTCCTCAACCATATCGACCGCGCGGGCACCGCCCACCGGGTGCAGCGGATCCGCTCGCTCGCCCTGCGCATCGCCCGCGTCGCCACCGGCGAGCTCGATGCCGCCTTCGCCTCGCCCAATGGTAACGACTGGGACCTTGCCGCCGCCGACCTTTTGGTGCACGAAGCAGGGGGACGCCTCACCACCCTCGACGGGCTTCCGCTCGCCTACAACGCTCCGATACCGCGCCATGGAGCGCTGGTGTCGTCCGGCGCGCTGCTGCATCCCTCGCTGATGGATGCCGTGCGCTGAGGGCGCGGCGACGGAATCCGCGCGGGCGAGCTACCCGGATCGGAAACAACGGCAGCAGACTGGGCTCATGACCACCCCTCAGCTTCTTCATCTGGTTTTCGGCGGCGAACTCGAAAGCCTTGACGGCGTCACCTTCAAGGATCTCGACAAGCTCGACGTCGTGGGCATCTTTCCGAACTACGCCACCGCCCATGCCGCCTGGAAAGCCAAGGCGCAGCAGACGGTGGACAATGCCCAGATGCGCTATTTCGTCGTCCATCTGCATCGCCTGCTGGATCCCGAGACCAGCCCGGCCGCGCGCTGACGCTGCGGCCCCGGACAATGTGGCGTAGACTGCGCACGTCGCAGACAGTGCGGACCGTGCTCGGCCGGAGCATGGCCGGCTATCTGCGTTTCGTCTGGCGTACCCAGCGCGTGGTGATGGAGCCGGCCAATCTCTATGATCTGGCCGATGCCCAACTGCCGATGATCCTGACCTTCTGGCATGGGCAGCATTTCCTCACCCCGTTCCTGGTGAAGCCGTATCACCGGGCCCGTGTCATGATCTCGCGCAGCGCCGATGCCGATGTGAACGCCATCGCCGCCGAGGCGCTGGGCATCGGCACGGTGCGCGGCTCGGGCGCGCAGGGGCGCGACTTCCGCGTCAAGGGCGGGTTCAACGCGACGCTGGAGATGATCCGCCATCTGTCGGAAGGCACCAATGTCGCGATGACGGCGGATGTGCCGAAGATCTCCCGCATCGCCGGGCTCGGCGTCATCACCATCGCCAAGCATTCCGGCCGGCCGATCTATCCCGTCGCCATCGCCACCTCGCGCCGCATCCTGGCGAAGAGCTGGGACCGCGCGGCGATCCATCTGCCCTTCGGCCGCGCCGCCGTGGTGGCGGGCGATGGCGTGCTGGTGCCGGCGGATGCCGGGCCGCAGGAGCTGGAGGCCGCCCGCCGCGAGCTGCAGCGCCAGCTCGAGGAAGCCACCGCGCGCGCCGAGGCGCTGGTCGGGCGGCCCGCACCGGCCAGCGCCGGCCGGGATGCCGGCGCCGGAACGCCCAATGGCTAAGGCCCGCTCGACCTTCCTCATCCGCGGCTATCGGCTGGCGACCTGGCTGGCCACGCCCTTTGTCCGGCTGATGCTGATCGGCCGGCTGAAGCGCGGCAAGGAGGAACCGGCGCGGCTGCGCGAGCGCTTCGGCCGGGCCGGGCTGCCGCGCCCCAAGGGGCCGCTGGTCTGGGTGCATGGCGCGAGCGTCGGCGAGATGCTGGCCGTGCTGCCGCTGATGGACAAGCTGCGGGCGCGCGGCTTCAAGGTGCTGCTGACCTCGGGCACGGTGACCTCGGCCCGGCTCGCCGCCTCACGCCTGCCACCGGACATCGTGCACCAGTTCGTGCCGCTGGATTCCCCGCTCTTTCTGCGCCGCTTCCTCAAGCACTGGCGGCCGGACCTCGTGCTGCTGGTCGAATCCGAGCTGTGGCCGAACCTGCTGATCGAGGTGAATGCCCGGCGCACGCCGCTGGTGCTGGTCAATGCGCGCATGTCGCCGAAATCCTTCGCCAACTGGCAGAAGGTGGGCGGCAGCGTCGGCGCGCTGCTGGCGCGGGTCGATCTGTGCCTCGCGCAGGCGCCGGACGATGCCGAGCGGCTGCGCGGCCTCGGCGCGCCGCGCGTGGCGGTGACCGGCAATCTGAAATTCGACTCGCCCCCGCCGCCGGTTGATCTCGTCGCCTTCGACCAGCTCCGCGCCGCCTCCACCGGGCGCACCGTGTTCGTCGCCGCCTCCACCCATCCGGGCGAGGAGGAGGTGCTGATCGAGGCGCATCAGCGCCTCGCGGCGGAAATTCCGAACCTGCTCACCATCATCGCCCCCCGCCATCCCGAGCGCGGGCTGGAGGTGGCGCGCCTCGCCAATGAGGCCGGCTGCCCGGCGGTGCTGCGCAGCGACGGCTATCTGCCCGACAAGGGCACCGCGATCTATGTCGCCGACACGATCGGCGAGCTCGGCCTGTTCTACCGGCTCGGCGCCGTCGCCTTTCTCGGCGGTTCGCTGGCCCGCAAGGGCGGGCAGAACCCGATCGAGCCGATCAAGCTCGACATGGCCATCCTGCACGGCCCGCACACCACCAATTTCAGCGATCTCTACAGCGAGCTCGACGCCAATCGCGGCGCGGTGCAGGTGGAGGACGCCCGCGCGCTGGCCGCCACCGCCTTCACCCTGCTGAAGGACACGGCGGCGCGCGAGCGCATGATCCGCGACGGACAGGCGACCATCGACAGCTTCGGCGGGGCGCTGGGGCGCACGCTGGTCGCCATCGACCCCTATCTGGTGCAGATCCGTCTCGAAAGGCGCTGAAGGATGCAGGCGCCGAAGTTCTGGTGGCAACGCGACCCCACGCTGGCGGCGCATCTGCTCTCGCCGCTCGGCGCCCTGGTCGGCGGGGTGACGCTGGCGCGGCTGCGCACCGCCGGCACCGCCATCGGCGTGCCGGTGATCTGCGTCGGCAACCCGACGGTGGGCGGGGCCGGCAAGACGCCGACGGTGATCCAGCTCGCGCGGCGGCTGTTGGCGCAGAAGCACACCCCGGTCATCGTCACGCGCGGCTATGGCGGGCGCGAGCGCGGGCCGCTGCGGGTCGATCCGCGCGGCAGCACCGCCGCCGATGTCGGCGACGAGCCGCTGCTGCTCGCCCGCGCCGCGCCGACCTATGTGGCGCGCGACCGGCTGCTCGGCGCGCAGATGGCGGCGCAGAGCGGCGCCGATATCGTGCTGATGGATGACGGCTTCCAGAACCCCGCCATCGCCAAGACTCTGTCCATCCTCGTGGTCGATGCGGGGGTCGGCGTCGGCAACGGGCTGTGCCTGCCGGCGGGTCCGCTGCGCGCGCCGCTGCGCCCGCAGCTCGACCGGGCGCAGGCGCTGCTGATCGTCGGCGAGGGCGCGCCGGGCGAGCGCGTGGCGCGCGACGGCTATGCGGCGGGCATCCATGTGCTGCGCGGGCGCCTCGCGCCGGATGCGCACACGGTCGCCCGGCTGTTCGGCCGGCGCGTGCTGGCCTATGCCGGCATCGGCCGCCCGGCCAAGTTCTTCGACACGCTGCGCACGCTCGGCGTGCTCACCACGGTCACCCGCGCCTTCCCCGACCACCATGTGTTCACGCCCGGTGAGATCGCCGAGCTTCAGGTGCAGGCGGCGCGCGCGGACCTGCTGCTCGTCACCACGGAAAAGGACGCGGCGCGGCTCGCCAGCACCGAGGCCGGGCGGGGATTGCTGGAAATGAGCGAGGTTCTGCCGGTGCGGCTGGCGCTGGAGCCGAGCAGCGCCAAGACGCTCGACCGGCTGATGGCGAGCGCCCTGCGCGTCGACTGAACGGGCGTCAGCGGGACGTCAGCTGGACTTGAGCCGATCCGGGTGCAGGCGCGCCAGCACCGCCTGCGGCGTCGCATAGGCTTCCTGCAGATCGACGCTCCAGTAGCGGAGCTCGTCGAGCGGGATGGACTGGCCGGTCACGGCGCAGCGCACGAAGGTGCCGGGACGCACGACCCGGAAGTCGCCGTCGAGATAGCGCACCTCGGCTTCGCCGGAGGCAGAAAAACGTTCGAAGCGGTTCATGCTTCCGCTCATGCGGTTGGTCGGCTTTACCCGACAATAAGGATCGGCCGCCCTTCCCGCAAGCGAGGGGGCAACCGGCGAGAAGCGGCTAATTGCCGAACAAGGTGGGTTGGCGGGTCGCGTCCGGCAAGGAGCGTGACGACTTTGCCTTGCGCGGGGCGCGCGCGGGCGGGGGCGTGCCGGGATCGGACGGGGCAAGCCCCTCGCCTGCGGTCGCCGCCACGCGGCCGTCGCGGAACTCGATCTCCAGCGCCTGCCCGGCGCTGACCGCCGCCGCGGCGTGGAGCGGCGTGCCCTCGCCATCGCGCACCAGCGCGAAGCCGCGTTCCAGCACGCCCTTATAGGACAGCGCGTCGAGCAGCCGGCTGGCGCGCTCCAGCCGCCGCTCGCGGTCGAGCCGGCTTTGCAGGTGGCAGCGGTGCAGCCGGTCGAGAAGGCCGGCGAGCCGGTCGCGGCCGCGCTCCAGCCGGTTGCGCTGGGCCTGCGCGGCAAGGCCGAGCCCGGTTTCGAGGCGCGACAGGCGCTTGCGGTGCGTACCGGTATTTCCGGTGAGCGAGAGGGGCAGGCGCGGGGCGACCAGCATCAACCGCTCGCGCCGCCGCCCCAGCGCCGTCGCCAGCATCTGCGGCGAGAAGCGCGCCTCGGCGCGGGTGAGGCGCAGGCGATGCGCGCCGGCATTGGCTTTCAGCGCGCGCGGCAGGCGCCCGCTCGCGAGGTCCAGCCGCTGGCGTGGGCCGGCGAGCAGCGCATCGGCGCTCGGCAGCAGGCGGCCGAGGGAGCGCAGATCGGTGCGCCGGCGCTCCGTGCCGCGCACCAGCGCGCCGGTGAGCCGGGCCTTGAGGCTCTCAATGCCGGCGATCAGCTCGCCGCGCACCGGCACCGCCATTTCCGCCGCCGCCGTGGGCGTCGGGGCGCGCACATCCGCCGCGAAGTCGATGAGCGTCACGTCGGTCTCGTGACCGACGGCGGAAATGAGCGGGATGGCGCTTTCCGCCGCCGCCCGCACCACAGCCTCATCGGAAAAGCCCAAGAGGTCTTCCAGCGAGCCGCCGCCGCGCGCGACGATCAGCACGTCCGGGCGGGGAATGGGACCGTTGGCGGGAAGCGCGTTGAAGCCGCGAATGGCGGCGGCGACTTCCGCCCCGGACGTGTCGCCCTGCACCCGCACCGGCCAGACCAGCACATGGCGGGGGAAACGATCGGCGAGGCGATGGAGAATGTCGCGGATCACCGCGCCGGTCGGCGAGGTGACGACGCCGATGACGCGCGGCAGGAAGGGCGGGCGGCGCTTGCGCTCGGGCGCGAACAGGCCCTCGGCGCCGAGCCGGCGCTTCCTCTCCTCCAGCATCGCCATGATCGCGCCGGCGCCGGCGAATTCCAGCTGCTCGATGACGATCTGGTAGGAGGACTTGCCGGGAAAGGTGGTGATGCGCCCGATGGCGACCACTTCCAGCCCTTCCTCGGGCCGCAGCTTGAGCCGGCCGAACACGCCCTTCCACACCACCGCGTCGATGCGGGCGTTCTGGTCCTTTAGGCTGAAATAGGCGTGGCCCGAGGAATGCGGCCCGCGATAGCCGGAGATTTCTCCGCGCACCCGCACATGGCCGAACGCATCCTCCACCGTGCGCTTGAGCGCGCCGGAGAGTTCCGAGACGGTCCAGTCGGGGGCGTTGGAGACGGGCGATTCGGGGGCGAGGTCGGGCATGGGGGGAGTGATAGTCGGTTTTGCCGAGGGCGGGAACCGGTGGGGTCTACCGTCATCCCGGCCGCAGGCCCACCGTCATCCCGGCCGGAGGCGCAGCCGTAGAGCCGGGATCGCTCTCCATCCGGCTCACGATCCCGGATCGGCCTGCGGCCGTCCGGGATGACGGCAAGCGGGCGCGGCCCGGCCGCTGACCGGGCAACTCAGGATGACGTCCCGCGGGACGCTGCGCGGAACAGGCCCCGCCACCTTGATCCCCGCCCCCGCGCGGCCTAGGTTGCGCGCGATTTTTCCCGCCAACCGCCGGCCTTCCCGATGATCGATCCCAAGCTGCCGCCGCATATGCGCCCCGACAAGTCGTTCCAGGGGCTCATCCTCGCGCTCCATGCCTTCTGGGCGGACAAGGGCTGCGTCGTGCTCCAGCCCTACGACATGGAAGTCGGCGCCGGCACCTTCCACCCGGCGACCACGCTGCGCGCGCTCGGGCCGCTGCCGTGGAAGGCGGCCTATGTGCAGCCCTCGCGCCGGCCCAAGGATGGCCGCTATGGCGAGAACCCCAACCGGCTCCAGCACTATTACCAGTATCAGGTGATCCTGAAGCCCTCGCCGCCGGACCTGCAGGAACTCTACCTCGCCTCGCTGGAAGCCATCGGCATCGACCTCAAGCTGCACGATGTGCGCTTCGTCGAGGATGACTGGGAGAGCCCGACGCTCGGCGCCTGGGGCCTCGGCTGGGAGTGCTGGTGCGACGGCATGGAAGTCTCGCAGTTCACCTACTTCCAGCAGGTCGCCGGCTTTGAATGCGCCCCCGTCGCGGGCGAGCTGACCTATGGTCTGGAACGCCTCGCCATGTATGTGCAGGGCGTCGAAAACGTCTACGACCTCAATTTCAACGGCCGCGAGGGTGACGAGAAGGTCACCTATGGCGACGTGTTCCTGCAGGCCGAGAAGGAATATTCCCGGCACAATTTCGAGCACGCCGACACCGCCATGCTGTTCGAGCAGTTCCGCATGGCCGAGAGCGCGGCGGCGAAGTACCTCGAGGCCGGCTGGGAGGATGACTCCAAGACCCGCCACCTCATGGCGCAGCCGGCCTATGACCAGTGCATCAAGGCGAGCCACGTCTTCAACCTGCTGGATGCGCGCGGCGTCATCTCGGTGACCGAGCGCCAGAGCTACATCCTGCGGGTGCGCGAACTGGCCAAGGCCTGCGGCGCCGCCTGGCTCGCCACGGAAGCGGGCGGCACGCCGGCGGGCTGACCCGCGCAACCTTTCGCACCGGCCGGGGTTCTCGCATCGCCTCCAGCAGCGAGACCCCATGTTCGATCCCGAGACCACCGAGCAATCCGACCTTCGCGAAGGCCGGTCCCCCTGGCACAGCGACGGGGTCGCCAGCCCGTTCCGGCCGCTGGCGCAGAACATTTCCTGCGACGTGCTGATCGTCGGCGCCGGCATCAGCGGCGCGCTGATGGCCGAGCATCTCACCGCGCTCGGCCATGATGTGGTGCTCATCGACCGGGAGGAACCGGGGCGGGGCTCGACCGTCGCCTCGACCGCCATGCTGCTGTGGGAGATCGACCGCCGGCTGGGCTTCCTCACCGACCGCATCGGCTTCGAACGGGCCGCCAACATCTACCGCTACAGCTACCGGTCGGTCGCGGGGCTGGCCGCCCTCGTGCAGGAACAGGCCATCGCCTGCGATTTCACGCTCCGCCCCTCGCTCTATCTCGCGGCGGAGGAGGTGGGCGCGCGGGCACTGATGGACGAGCTGGCGCTGCGCCACCGCGCCGAGCTGCCCGGCGCCTTCCTCGGCCATGCCGACCTGCTCGGCACCTTCGGCATCACCCGCGAGGGCGCCCTCCTGTCGCCCGGCTCGGCCGAGGCCGATCCGCTGCGGCTCGCCCACGGCCTGCTGACGCGCGCCCTGTCGCGCGGGGCGCGGCTCTTTCATGACGAGGCGGTCCGCTATGAAAGCCTCGGCCGCCGCGCCGGCGTGACGCTCGCCAGCGGCCACAGCATCGAGGCGGGCGCGGTGGTTCTCGCCACCGGCTATGTGCTGCCCGACATCGTCCGGTCGGACCTGCACGACATCGGCGCGAGCTGGGCGCTGGCGACCCCCGCGCAGGCACCCGCCGCGCTCTGGCGCGAGCGCGCGCTGATCTGGGAAGCCTCCGAGGATTATCTCTACGCGCGCACGACCGCCGACGGGCGCATCGTCATCGGCGGCGAGGACGAGGACGGCATGACCGACGCGCCGGAGCGGGCCGCCAAGGGCCCGGCCAAGGCGGCGGCGCTGCTGGGCAAGCTCGCTACGCTCCGCCCGCAGGCGGAAATCGCCGCCGACATGGTCTGGTCCGGCGTCTTCGGCCGCACCAGCGACGGCCTGCCGCTGATCGGCGAGGTTCCCGGCCATCCGCGCCTGTTCGCGGCCTATGGCTATGGCGGCAACGGCATCACCTTCAGCTACATGGCCTCGCGCATCATCGCCCGGCTCATCGCCGGCCACCGCGAGCCCTGGTATGAGGATGTGGCGCTCGACCGGGCCGCTCCCTGACGCTGCCCGCAGAAAAGCCATGTTCCTGAACGGCGAGGGCGGTTAGGCTGGCCGCCCACAGGCCGCCATTCCGGCGGCGCCGCAAGGGAGCGCGCCGGTGTCGGTCGCCGAATTCAGTGACGCAGGACGCATCGATGATCTCCGCTCGACCCGGCGCGCGCCGGTGCGCAGCCTGGTCGCGGGCGCGCTCGGCAATGTGCTGGAGTGGTACGACTTCGCCGCCTATGGCTTCCTCGCCGCGATCTTCGCCAAGAACTTCTTCCCCGACAGCGACGCCTTTGTCGGGCTGATCTCGGCCTTCGGCGTGTTCGCCGCCTCCTTCCTGATGCGCCCGGTCGGCGGCGTGGTGTTCGGCCATATCGGCGACCGCTATGGCCGCCGGCGCGCGCTGCTGATCTCCGCCGCGCTGATGACCGGCTCGACCGTCGCCATCGGCCTCTTGCCGACCTACGCGACGCTGGGCGCGGCCGCGCCCGTGCTGCTGCTGGTGATGCGCCTCTTGCAGGGGCTGTCCATCGGCGGGGAATACACGACCTCGGCGATCTATCTGGCGGAAAACGCCAAGGCCGAGCGGCGCGGGCTCATCACCTCCTTCGCCGGCTGCGGCGCCTCGGCGGGCACGCTGCTCGGCTCGGCGGTGGGCGCGGTCACCGCGATGATGATGAGCACCGACGACCTCACCGCCTGGGGCTGGCGCATCCCCTTCCTCGCGGGAATCCTGCTCGGCGGCTTCACGCTCTATCTGCGCCGCGCCTCCATCGGCGAGGATGAGGCGCCCCCGGCCCGCGCGGTGACGGAAGGGCTGCCGCTGGCGCTCGCGCTGCGCACCGACAGCGCCAACATGCTGCGCGCCCTGCTGATGAACCTGACGCTGGGCGTCAGCTTCTACCTGATCTTCGTCTACCTCACGACCTACATGCAGCAGGTGGACAACCTGACCGCCCGGCTCTCGCTGCAGATCAACACCATCTCCATGGTCACGGTGCTGATCCTCGCGCCGGTGTTCGGCGGGCTGTCCGACCGCATCGGGCGCAAATGGATGATCGCCAGCGGCCTCATCGGCATGGTGCTGCTGTCCTGGCCGCTGTTCCGCCTGCTGGATTCCGGCACGGCGGAAGGCGCGCTGCTCGGCCAGATCGGCTTTGCCGTGCTGATCGCCATGTATGCCGGGCCGATCCCCTGCGCGCTGGTGGAGATGTTCCGTTCGGCGACGCGCTGCTCGGCGCTCTCGCTGTCCTACAACATCTCGGTGGGCCTTGCCGGTGGCACCGCGCCGATGGTCGCGGTCTATCTGGTCAGCCGCGAGCACTGGGACATGGGCCCGGCCTGGTATCTGATCGGGCTTTCCGTCATCTCGCTCGCGGCGACGCTGACCATGACCGAGCGGCGCGGCGCGCCTCTGGGCTAACCATCCCTTGGCTAACGCGTCCCTTGGGCTAAACGCACTCCCCTCGCCCGGCGTGACGTGCTAGGGCGTGCGGACCTCATCCTGCCCCGCCACATCAGCCGACAGCGCCATGCCCGATCTCCTGCTCGAACTGTTCTGCGAAGAAATCCCCGCCCGCATGCAGGCGGCCGCCGCGGACAGCCTGAAGAAGCTCGTCACCGATGCGCTGGTCGAGCGCGGTCTGGTCTATGAGGGCGCCAAGGCTTTCGTGACCCCGCGCCGCCTCGCGCTCGCCGTGCACGGCCTGCCGGCGCAGCAGCCGGACACGCATGAGGAGCGCAAGGGCCCGCGCGTCGGCGCTCCGCAGGGCGCCATCGACGGCTTCCTTAAGGCGGCGGGGCTGACCTCGCTCGACCAGGCGAAGATCGTCAGCGACCCGAAGAAGGGCGATTCCTACGTCGCCCATATCCACAAGCATGGCCGCCCGACGCCGGAGGTGATCGGCGAGATCGTGCCGGCCATCATCCGTTCTTTCCCGTGGCCGAAGTCGATGCGCTGGGGCAAGGCCTCGGCCCAGCCCGGCGCGCTGCGCTGGGTGCGCCCGCTGCAGTCGATCCTCTGCACCTTCGGGCCGGAGACCGAGGAACCGGAAATCGTCGCCTTCGATGTCGACGGCATCACGGCCGGCGACGTGACGCGCGGCCACCGCTTCCTCAGCCCCGGCCCGATCAAGGTCCGCCGGCTGGAGGACTGGATGGCCAAGCTTGAGGCCGCCAATGTCGTCGCCGACCGCGAGCGGCGCAAGGACATCATCCTCAACGACGCCAAGGATCTTGCGCTGGCGCAGGGGCTGGAGCTGGTCGAGGATGCCGGCCTCTTGGAGGAAATCTGCGGCCTCGTCGAATGGCCAGTCGTGCTGATGGGCGCCTTCGACCCGGCCTTTCTCGATGTGCCGGACGAGGTGATCCGCGCCACCATCCGCGCCAACCAGAAGTGCTTCGTCCTGAAGAACCCGGCCACCGGGCGCCTCGCCAACAAGTTCATTCTGGTGTCGAACCTCATCGCCTCCGATGGCGGCGCGGCGATCATCGCCGGCAATGAGCGCGTCATCCGCGCCCGCCTGTCCGACGCCAAGTTCTTCTGGGAGACCGACAAGAAGACCAACGCCACGGTTTCGCTCCCGGACCGGCTGGCGAAGTTCGGCAATGTCACCTTCCACGAGAAGCTCGGCTCGCAGCTGGAGCGCATCCGGCGCATCGCGGCTCTGGCGAAGACGCTGGCCCCGCTGGTCGGCGCCGACCCGGACCTTGCCGAGCAGGCCGCGCTTTATGCGAAGTCCGACCTGCGCACCGAAGTCGTCGGCGAGTTCCCGGAAGTGCAGGGCCTTATGGGCCGCTATTATGCGGAGCTGGAAGGGCTCGACCCCGCCATCGCCGCCGCGGCCGAGGAACATTACAAGCCGCAGGGCCCGACCGACCGCGTGCCCACCGCCCCGGTCTCCGTCGCCGTGGCGCTGGCCGACAAGCTCGACACGCTGGTCGGCTTCTGGGCCATCGACGAGAAGCCCACGGGCAGCAAGGACCCCTACGCGCTGCGCCGCGCCGCGCTGGGCGTGGTGCGCATGGTGCTGGAGAACCAGATCAAGCTGGGCCTACTCCCTGTATTCTTTAAGCATTTTGACCTTCTGAACAGGCCAGTCGACAATACTCTCGAAAGCTATAGCTTGCTTGAGTTCATTGTTGATCGTCTGAAAGTGCAGCTTCGCGAGCAAGGGACGCGACATGATCTTGTCGATGCGGTGCTAGTTTCGGGACAGTTGGTCAATCATGGGACCATCGGAGCAAACGGACAAACGACGGCACCCGTTGTCAGCCAATACACGAATGACGTGTTGCTCCTCATCGTGAAGCGCGTCGAAGCCCTGTCCCGCTTCCTCAGCTCCGAGGACGGCAAGACGCTGCTCGCCGGCACCAAGCGCGCGGCGAATATTCTGCGCATCGAGGAAAAGAAGGACGGCCATACTTACGAGGGCGGCATCGACGCCGGCCTGCTGGCCGAGCCGGAGGAGCGCGCGCTCAGCGAGGCGCTGGCTGGCCTGCGCCCGCAGATCGAGGCGGCGCTGGTGGCGGAGGATTTCGAGGGCGCCATGGGCCTGATGGCCCGCCTGCGCGCGCCGGTCGACGCCTTCTTCGACAAGGTGACGGTTAACGCCGAGGACGCCGCCCTGCGCCAGAACCGCCTGCGCCTGCTGGCGGAAATCCGGGCGCTGACCCGCACCGTCGCCGACTTCGACCGCATCGAGGGCTAGGCGCCGGCGGCGTCCCGCTGTCATCTGCCGAGTCGATGCCACCCCTCACACCGTCATCCCCGGACTTGATCCGGGGATCCACGACTTGGGTGGCGCATCGGAGGGAAGTCGTGGATGGCCGGGTCAAGCCCGGCCATGACGGCGTGTGGGATGAAGAGCGTCATGGGCGGGCGTCCTACTTCTCGCCACGTCATCCCTCTGGAAATCGTCATCCCGGAACGGCCGCAGGCCGTATCCGGGATCGCGTCCCGCTGTTCCCGCCCCACTCCCCACGCGATCCCGGCTCTCCGGCTTCGCCTGCGGCCGGGATGACGGCGTGTGGGGATAGGCGCCTTGCCCGGCGCACCACCCCTGCCGGACCGGTGCCTCACCCTCAACGTCATCCCCAGACTTGATCCGGGGATCCACGACTAGGGTGGCGCATCGGAGGGAAGTCGTGGATGGCCGGGTCAAGCCCGGCCATGACGGCGTGTGGGATGAAGAGCGTCATGGGCGGGCGTCCTACTTCTCGCCACGTCATCCCTCTGGAAATCGTCATCCCGGAACGGCCGCAGGCCGTATCCGGGATCGCGTCCCGCTGTTCCCGCCCCACTCCCACGCGATCCCGGCTCTCCGGCTTCGCCTGCGGCCGGGATGACGGCGTGTGGGGATAGGCGCCTCGCCCGGCGCACCACCCCTGCCGGACCGGTGCCTCACCCTCAACGTCATCCCCGGACTTGATCCGGGGATCCACGACTAGGGTGGCGCATCGGAGGGAAGACGTGGATGGCCGAGCCAAGCCCGGCCAAGACGTTGCACGGAGAGGGTGAAGAACCCCGCCCGCGCATTACGCGAACGGTCTCTCTGCTAACGGTTCCCGCCGCTCACCACGTCATCCCCGGGCCAGACGTAAGCCCCCCATCACGGAACCATCCCAACCGCCGGCCGTTCTAGGGGGACCTCACAGGAGTACCCCTTATGGCCGTCAGCTTTGTCGCCCTTCAGCCGATCGTCGCGCTGATCGCGGGCATCCTCATTCTGGTGATGCCGCGCCTGCTCGCCTACATCGTCGCGGTCTACCTGATCTTCATCGGCGTCATGGGCCTGCTCGGCTCCGGCGGGCTGGAGCGGCTGGGCCTGTAAAACACGACGGCCCGGACCGGGCTTCCCCAAGCCGGTCCGGGCCCTACGTCAGAGATGGCCGGCGCGGATCACGCCTTGCCGAGCAGCTTGTCGACGCTCCACGGGCCGGGGCCGGCGAAGGTCAGGTAGAAGAACACGAAGCTGTAGAGCGCCGCGAGTTCGCCGCCATTGACGATGGGGTGGAAGGCCTGCGGCGCGTGGACGAGGAAATAGGCCACCGCCGTCAGGCCCGACAGGATGAAGGCGACGGGCCGGGAGAACAGGCCGATCAGCAGCAGCACGCCGCCGACCAGCTCGAAAATGCCGGCGATGCCGGGCAGGGAGGTGAGGCTGACACCCGTCATCTGCGTGGCGGGATAGCCCAGAATCTTGGTGGTGCCATGCTGCAGCAGCAGCAGGGCGGACGCGACGCGCAGCAGGCTGAGCACATGCGGCGCGAGTCGGTTCAGTGTTGCAATCATAGGATGCCCCTTGCGACGGATCGGTTTCCGGCCCGCACAGAGGTGCCCGATTGCCGACCCCGCGACAATACGTCCATTCGGTCACATTGTGGTGCGCTGCCGCTAGGGATGGTGCAGTGCAAATGATGGATTGAACGGGGCCCCTCAAACCGCTAGATCACTTTATGGGGAGCGGTTTTGCGCGGCGACGGCCGGGCGGACGAACCCTTTGACGGTGCTTAAATTTCGACTTCGGTTGAATGTCCACCACACGTTGAGGGCGCACCAGGTTGCGCCTCACCAAAGGACTCTGACATGACGAAATGGGTCTACACCTTCGGCGACGGCACCGCGGAAGGTACAGCGGAACTGCGCAATCTGCTGGGTGGCAAGGGCGCGAACCTTGCGGAAATGTCGAACCTCGGGCTGCCAGTGCCGCCCGGATTCACGATCTCGACCGAGGTCTGCACCTACTACTATTCTCACGGCAACAAGTACCCGGACGAACTCGCGTCCCAGGTCGAGGCAGCTCTCGGCCAGGTTGGCGCTCTCGCCAACCGCACCTTCGGCGATCCCGCCAACCCGCTTCTGGTCTCCGTGCGCTCGGGCGCCCGCGCCTCCATGCCAGGCATGATGGACACGGTGCTCAATCTCGGCCTCAACGACGTCACGGTCGAGGCGCTGGCGGCCTCCTCGGGCGATGCCCGTTTCGCCTATGACAGCTACCGCCGCTTCATCCAGATGTACTCGAATGTGGTGCTCGACTTCCCGCACCACCACTTCGAGGAAGTGCTGGACGGCTACAAGTCCGACCACGGCTACACCCTCGACACCGACCTCACCGCCGAGGACTGGAAGGACATCGTCGCGCGCTACAAGGCGCTGGTCGTGCACGAGCTCGGCCGACCCTTCCCGCAGGACGCGCATGACCAGCTGTGGGGCGCCATCGGGGCCGTGTTCGGCTCCTGGATGAACCAGCGCGCCATCGTCTATCGCCGCCTCCACCAGATCCCGGAGAGCTGGGGCACGGCGGTGAACGTGCAGGCCATGGTGTTCGGCAATATGGGCGAGACCTCCGCCACCGGCGTCGCCTTCACCCGCAACCCCTCCACCGGCGAGAACGCGCTCTATGGCGAGTTCCTGATCAACGCGCAGGGCGAGGACGTGGTGGCGGGCATCCGCACGCCGCAGAACATCACCGAGGTCGCGCGCATCGAGGCCGGCTCCGACAAGCCCTCCATGGAGAAGGCGCTGCCGGAGGTCTACACCGAATTCACCCGCATCGCCGGTGTGCTGGAAAGCCATTACCGCGACATGCAGGACCTCGAATTCACGGTGGAGCGCGGCAAGCTGTGGATGCTGCAGACCCGCTCGGGCAAGCGCACCGCGAAAGCCTCGCTGCGCATCGCGGTCGAGCTCGCCAATGACGGCGTGATCACCCGCGAGGAAGCCATCGCCCGCGTCGACCCCGCCGCGCTCGACCAGCTGCTGCACCCGATGCTCGACCCCAAGGCCGACAAGAAGATCATCGGTTCCGGCCTGCCGGCCTCGCCCGGCGCCGCCTCGGGCGAGATCGTGTTCTCGGCCGACGAGGCGGAGCTGCTGAAGACGCAAGGCCGCAAGGTCATCCTGGTCCGCATCGAGACCTCGCCGGAAGACATCCACGGGATGCACGCCGCGCAGGGCATCCTCACCACGCGCGGCGGCATGACCTCCCACGCGGCGGTGGTCGCG
The DNA here is from genome assembly GCF_029760895.1 of Ancylobacter sp. WKF20. Classification (NCBI taxonomy): domain Bacteria; kingdom Pseudomonadati; phylum Pseudomonadota; class Alphaproteobacteria; order Hyphomicrobiales; family Xanthobacteraceae; genus Ancylobacter; species Ancylobacter sp. WKF20. Next base: position 3,712,002 of record NZ_CP121679.1, on the reverse strand, counting down.
CGCGGCATGGGCAAGCCCTGCGTCTGCGGCGCCGGCACCATCCGCGTCGACTATGCGGCGGGCACGCTGACCTCGGGCGGGGTGACGCTGAAGAAGGGCGACATCCTCACCCTCGACGGCGGCACCGGCCAGGTGATCGCCGGCGCCGTGCCCACCCTCCAGCCGGAGCTGTCCGGCGAGTTCGCCACCCTCATGGGCTGGGCGGACGGGGTGCGCCGGCTCAAGGTGCGGGCCAATGCGGAAACCCCGCTGGACGCGCGCACCGCGAAGAATTTCGGCGCCGAGGGCATCGGCCTCTCGCGCACCGAGCACATGTTCTTCGAGGGCGACCGCATCCGTTCCGTGCGCGAAATGATCCTGGCCGATGACGAGAAGGGCCGCCGCGCCGCGCTCGCCAAGCTGCTCGCCGCGCAGCGTTCGGACTTCCAGGAGCTGTTCGAGATCATGGACGGCCTGCCGGTCACGATCCGCCTGCTCGACCCGCCGCTGCACGAATTCCTGCCGCATACCGACGCGGAAATCGCCGAGGTCGCGGAAGGGCTCGGGGTGAGCGCCGCCAAGCTCGCCGCCCGCAAGCGCGAGTTCGACGAGTTCAACCCGATGCTCGGCTTCCGCGGCTGCCGCCTCGCCATCGCCTTCCCGGAGATCGCGGAAATGCAGGCCCGCGCCATCTTCGAGGCCGCCGTGGCGGCGCAGAAGAGCACCGGCAAGCCGGTGGTGCCGGAAATCATGGTGCCGCTCATCACCGGCAAGCGCGAGTTCGACCTGGTCAAGGAGGTGATCGACGCCGCCGCCAAGACCGTCGAGCAGGAGACCGGCGACACGATCGAGTACCAGGTCGGTACGATGATCGAGCTGCCGCGCGCGGCGCTGAAGGCGGGCGAGATCGCGGAGACGGCGGAGTTCTTCTCCTACGGCACCAATGATCTCACCCAGACCGTCTACGGCATCTCGCGCGACGACGCCGGCACGTTCCTCGGCACCTACATCGCCAAGGGCATCTTCGAGGTCGACCCCTTCGTGTCGATCGACCAGGACGGCGTCGGCGAGATGGTGAAGATCGCCACCGAGCGCGGCCGCGCGGTGCGCCCGAACCTCAAGCTCGGCATTTGCGGCGAGCATGGCGGCGACCCCGCCTCGGTCGCCTTCTGCGAGGAAGTCGGGCTCGACTACGTGTCCTGCTCGCCCTTCCGCGTGCCGATCGCCCGGCTGGCCGCCGCGCAGGCCGCGCTGAAGAGCAAGGTCGCCTCGCAGGCGTGACCTGACCGGCGATAACATTGTCGCGGCCGGCCCGGCCGGCCGCGACAGACACCTGCGTGAAAGACAGTCCCGCTTGACTTCGAGCGCGCTCGAACCCCTAGCCTCGGCTGCGTCGTGGCGAAAAGGGCGATCATGAAGATCGGGGAACTGGCCAAGCTATCGGGATTATCGGTCCACACCATCCGCTATTACGAGCGGATCGGACTGCTGCCCTATGCGGACCGGAACCGTTCGAGCCAGCGCGATTACGATGCCTCCATCCTGACGTGGATCGCCTTTCTCGGTCGCCTGAAAACGATCGGAATGCCGATCCGCGACATGCTGCGCTACGCAGCCTTGCGGGAAGCCGGGGTCGCAACCGAAGCCGAGCGACGCGCGCTATTGGTGCAGCACCGCGAGCGCGTGGCGCTTCATCTGGCCGAGCTTCAGGACTGCCTTCTCGTCCTCGACACCAAGATCGCCGGCTATGCCGGTCTGGAGCAGAGGATTCGGGATGATGACGCAACACAATTGCAGCGCAGACGACAGCCGGCTGGAGCGCGGGCGGCGCGCCCTCGCTGAGATCGACGGTGAGGCGGGCGAAAAGGTCGTCGCCGCCCTCGCCGACATCGCCCCGGATTTCGCCACCTATCTGCTCGAGTTCCCCTTCGGCGACATTTATTGCCGCCCCGGTCTCGATCTGCGCGCGCGGGAAATCGCGACGATCGCCGCGCTGACCGCGCTCGGCAACGCCGCCCCGCAGTTGAAGGTCCATATCGCCGCCGGGCTGAATGTCGGCCTGACCCGCAATGAGATCACCGAGATCATCATGCAGATGGCGGTCTATGCCGGCTTCCCCGCGGCACTCAACGGACTGTTTGCCGCCAAGGAGGTCTTCGCGCCGCAAAGCGCCGCAGAATCGGGGGCATAGCCCTCCAGCGCCGCGAGAGCCGGCCTCCCGACCGTCGCGCAGAAGACCGGAATCGCCGCCCGATCACGCGATCCCGGACTGGGCCTGCGGGCCGTCCGGGATGACAGTTGACTGCCAGATGGCCGGGCTGACGCCCGGCCATTTTGCGTTACCATCGCGCAGGGAGGACCGCCATGCTGCCAGCCAATGCGGCGCTGATCGTGATCGACCTGCAAAAGGCCATCGACCATCCCAAATGGGCGGCGCAGGGCCCGCGCAACAACCCGCAGGCCGAGGCGACCGTCGCGCGGCTGCTCGCGGCCTGGCGCGCGGGGGACCGGCCCGTGTTCCATGTGCGCCATGAATCGACCGAGCCCGGCTCGACCTATGCCCCGGACGGGCCGGGCAGCCCGTTCAAGCCCGAGGCGACGCCGCTGCCGGGCGAGCCGGTGATCGCCAAGAACGTCAACAGCGCCTTCATCGGCACCGATCTGGAGGCCCGGCTGCGCGCGGACGGCATCGGCACGCTGGTAATCTGCGGCGTCATCACCAACAATTCGGTCGAAGCCACCGTGCGCATGGCCGGCAATCTCGGCTTCGACGTGCATCTGGTAGAAGACGCCTGCTTCACCTTCGCCCGCCGCGACCACGCCGGCACGCTGCGCAGCGCCGCCGAGGTCCACGCCATGTCGCTGGCCAACATGGACGGCGAATATTGCCGCGTGGTGCGGGCGGCTGAAGTGATCTGACCCTATCGCTGGCGCGCCGCCTCATAGACGTCGCCACGCTCGCGTTTGCCGACTGCGACGACCACTACGGTGATCCGCGCCTCCTCCACCCGGTAGACCAGGCGATAGCCAGCGGCCCGCAGCTTGATCTTGTAGTGGTCTGGCATCCCGCTGAGGGCATCGGCCGGCACGCGCGGGCGGATCAGCCGTTCCGCCAGCTTCTTCTTGAACTGCTGGCGCAGCGTGGCGCCGAGCTTGTCCCATTCCTTGCGGGCGGAGGGCAGGAATTCGAGCTCATAGCTCATCAAGGCGGACCGGCACGCCACGCTCGCCGGCGCGGGCCTTGGCGATCTCCACCAGAGCGCGGTCGTCCAGCGCGTCGATCATCGCCTCATAGGTGGCGGCCGGCACCATATAGGCCATGACGCGGTTATGGTTCAGCACCGCCACCGCCGCGCCGCGGGCATCCTCGACAATGGCGGTCGGGTTCTTCTTGAGGTCGGAGACGCTCACCGCCATCTCGGCTTCGACACGCTGCATGGCGGCTTCCTACGATCCAGAACAGTGCTTTATTCGGGTCTGAATATAGGTCTTCACCCGCCAAACGCAAAGGCCACTACCCGCCCTTCGCCGCCGCCTTCAGCCGGTACAGCGCTTCCAGCGCCTCGCGCGGGGTCATCTCGTTGGGGTCGAGCGCGCCGAGCTGGGCTTTGACCGCCTCGGCCACTGGGTCCGCCTTGGTGGCCGGTGACACCGGCGCGGGCGGCGGGGCGCGGTTGAGGGCCGCAAAGAGCGGGAGATCATCGAGAATGCGCTGGGTTGGGGCGGCGCGGTCGGCGCTTTCCAGCTCGGTGAGCACGGCGCGTGCGCGCTCGACCACGGCGTGCGGCAGGCCGGCGAGCTTGGCGACCTGAATGCCGTAGGAGCGGTCCGCCGCGCCGGGCACCACCTCATGCAGGAAGATCACCTCGCCCTCCCACTCCTTCACCTTCACCGTCGCATTGACGAGGCGGGCAAGGCGCTGCGACAGCGCGGTCAGCTCATGGAAATGGGTGGCGAACAGGCCCCGGCAGCGATTGCTCTCATGCAGATGCTCGAGGCTCGCCCAGGCGATGGACAGGCCGTCAAAGGTCGCCGTGCCGCGCCCGATCTCGTCGAGAATGACGAGCGAGCGCTCGGTCGCCTGGTTGAGGATGGCGGCGGTCTCGACCATCTCAACCATGAAGGTCGAGCGCCCGCGCGCCAGATCATCGGCCGCGCCGACGCGGGAGAACAGCCGGTCGACCACGCCGATGCGCGCCATCGTCGCCGGCACGAAGGCGCCGGCCTGCGCGAGAATGGCGATCAGCGCGTTCTGCCGCAGGAAGGTCGATTTACCCGCCATGTTCGGGCCGGTGACCAGCCAGATGCGCCCGGCCCGCGCCCGCTCCGGCGGGGAGAGGTCGCAATCATTGGCAACGAAGGGCCCGCCATCCCGGCGCAGCGCCTGCTCCACCACCGGATGGCGCCCGCCCTCGATGCGGAAATCGAGCCCGTCATCGACCTCGGGCCGCACATGGCCCTCATCCACCGCCAGCTTGGCGAGGCCGGCGGTGACGTCGATCACGGCGAGCGCCTCGGCGCAGGCGCGGATGGCGTCGGCCTTTTCCAGAATGGCGGCCGCCAGTTCGTCGAACAGGCGCTGCTCCAGCGCAAGCGCCCGGTCGCCGGCGCTGGAGATCTTCGCCTCCAGCTCGGCCAGCTCGGTGGAGGTGAAGCGCATCGCCCCGGCCATGGTCTGGCGGTGCATGAAGATGGCGTCGAAGGGCGGCTCGCGCAGCTTGTCGGCGTTCTGCTGGCTGACCTCGACATAATAACCGAGCACCGCATTGTGCCGGATCTTCAGCGCCCGCACGCCGGTTTCCTCGACATAGCGGCGCTCAAGGGCGGCGACCACGCGCCGGCTCTCATCGCGCAGCGCGCGGGTGGCGTCGAGGTCCTCGGCATAGCCCGGCCGGATGAAGCCGCCATCGCGCCGATTGAGCGGCAGTTCGTCGTCGAGCGCGCTTTGCAGCGTCGCCGCGAGTGACGGATCAATGCCGGCCAGCACGCCGGCGGCCTGCGCGAGTTCGAGCGGGGCGGGCGAGGCGGCGATCAGCTCGGCCATCGCGGCGCCTTCCATGAGACCGCGCCCGATGGCGGCGAGGTCACGGGGCCCTGAACGGCCCAGCGCCACGCGCGAGAGGGCGCGGGCAAGGTCCGGCGCACCGGCGAGGCGCGCGCGCAGGGCGGCGCGCAAGCTGGTCTCATTGGCCAGATGCTCCACCGCATCGAACCGATCGGCCACCCGTTTCGGGTCGGTCAACGGCTCGGCGAGGCGCCGCCCGAGCAGGCGCGCACCAGCGGAGGTGACGGTGCGGTCGATGGCGGCGCAGAGGCTCCCGGCGCGGTCGCCGGTGGTGGTGCGCAGGATCTCAAGATTGGCCCGCGTCGCCGGGTCGATGACCATGACGTCGGCCGAGGATTCCCGGCGGGGCCGGTTCAGCGGCGGGCGGGCGCCGAGCTGGGTGCGCTCGATATAGGCGACCACGGCGCCGGCGGCGGCGAGCTCGGCACGGGTGAAAACGCCAAAGGAATCAAGGGTCGCCACTTGGAAGAAACCGGCGATGCGGCGCTCGGCGCTCGTCCCGTCGAAGCTGTCCTTGGGCAGCGGCGTGACGGCGGGGAGCGTGCGCCAGATCGGCCGGAAAGCCGGCTCGTCATAGATCGCGTCCGGCACCAGAAGCTCGGCCGGCTCGATGCGGGCGAGGTCGGCGGAAAGGCGCAGCGCGTCGGTCTCGGCGACGCGGAACGAGCCGGTGGAGATGTCGGCAAAGGCCAGCGCATAGGCATAGCCGTCCTCGCCCTCGCCGCTCTTCACCCGCGCCAGCGCCGCCAGCACATTCTCGCGCCGCGCATCGAGCAGCGCGTCCTCGGTCAGCGTGCCGGGCGTCACGAGGCGGATAACGTCCCGTTTTACCACGCTTTTCGGGCCGCGCTTCTTCGCCTCGGCGGGATCTTCCACCTGCTCGCAGACGGCGACGCGGTAGCCGGCGACAATGAGCTTGTTGAGATATTCCTCGGCGCGCTCGACCGGCACGCCGCACATCGGAATGTCCTCGCCCTGATGCTTGCCGCGCTTGGTCAGCACGATGCCGAGCGCCCGCGAGGCATGCTCGGCATCCTCGAAGAACAGCTCGTAGAAATCGCCCATCCGGTAGAACAGCAGGCTGCCGGGATTGGCGGTCTTGATCTCGATGTACTGCGCCATCATCGGCGTCACCCGCGCCTCCACGGCGGCGGCGGGCGTCTCGTCGGCGGCGGTCGGAAGGGGAGCGTTCATGGCTTGACGCTGGCAGAGGCAGGGGGCGGCTTTCAAGCCACGCCGGCCTGGTGGGGCCGCTTATCCCCTCCTAGGTGAGCCGCCCGGCCTCACAGCTCGATGCCGCGCAGCGCCTCCGGGTCCATCAGCCCCATCAGCCGCCCGGCGGCGGTGCGGGCGAGGCGGAGCGTCAGCGCCTTGCGGGTGGCGGCGGGTAAAGGATGCGCGGGCGCCTCGCGCACGAGGCCGGCGCCGAACTGGTCGGCCAGCATCACCCCGGCATCCTCGGGGAGGATCTCGACCGGGAAATCCGGCCCGACGGCGAAGAACAGCCGGTCGCAATAGAGCCGGTACTCCGCCCATTTGCGGTCGGTGCGGAAGTCCATCACCGAGGACTTGATCTCGATCACCCAGACCTCGCCGCGCGAATCAATGGCGGCAATGTCGGCCCGGCGGCCGGAGGCGAGGACGAATTCCGGCAGCCCCACCAGCCCGCGAGCCGCGAGATAGCGCAGCGCCCCGCGCTGGATGGCGCGCGCGGCTTCCGATTGCCGCCCGTCCACCGGCAGGGCGAGGGCCTCGCCCCCACGCGTATCGCCGCGCATCTCGCTCATGGCGTGTACCCTATCCGTTCTCATGGCGCGATGGGAAGTGGGATGCCGGAGCCAGCCTCACCCAAGCCGCCCAACCATGCCGCGAAAACATCGCGGGCGCGGCTTATGCGCCGGGGGCGACTCGTCTATAGCGGGCGGGCTCACACGGGCTTGCGCCATGACCGAACGGCCCCTCCCCGCCTTCTCGACCGATGCGGCCACGCCCGGCATCCCGGAGCGCCCGAGCCCGAGCTGCGCGGCGCTGTTCCTCGGCTTCCTGTCGGTCGCGGTGGTGGCCTTTGGCGGCGTGCTGCCCATCGCCCGCCGGGCGCTGGTCGAACGCCATGGCTGGCTCACGGCGGACGAGTTCACCGAACTGGTCGGGCTCTCGCAGTTCCTGCCGGGGCCGAACATCATCAATCTGTCGGTCATTGTCGGCGCGCGCTTTCGCGGCGTGCCGGGCGCGATCTCGGCCTTTCTCGGCCTCACGGCGGTGCCGGCCATCGGCGTCGTGCTCGCCGGCATGCTGTTCACCCGCTACGCCGATGTGTCGGCGGTCTCCGACATGCTGGCCGGCCTTGCCGCCGCTGCCGCCGGGCTGGTGCTGGCCATGGCCGCGCGCATGGCCGAGCCGCTGTGGGGGCGCCCGCGCCTGCACCCCCTCCTCATCGCGCTGCTCGCCTTTGCCGGCATCCTCGCGACGCCGCTGTCGCTGCCGGTGATGATGCTGGTGCTCGCGCCGCTGTCGATCCTGCTCTCCTGGTGGGCGGAGCGGCGGGCATGAACGACAGCAACCCTTTGGGCGCGCTGGCGCTGCACTTCCTCATCATCTCGCTCTTCGCCATTGGCGGGGCGAACAGCGTGCTGCCGGAGATCCACCGGCAGGTCGTGGACATCGCCGGCTGGATGACCGACGCGCAATTCGCCCAGACCTTCGCCATCGCGCAGGCCGCGCCCGGCCCGAACATGCTGGTAGTGACGCTGATCGGCTGGCATGTCGCGGGCATCTGGGGCGCGCTTGTGGCAACGCTCGCCATGTGCGGGCCGACCTGCGTGCTCGCCTATGTGGTGGGCGGGGCCTGGCACCGCTTCCGCGAGGCGCATTGGCGCCGCGTGGTACAGGGCGGGCTGATGCCGCTGACCATCGGCCTCATCGCCGCCTCCGGCGTGCTGCTGAGCGACGGCGCCGCCCGCACGCCCGCTACCGCCGCCTTCACCCTCATCGCCGCGCTGGTGCTGTTCTTCACCCGCCTGAGCCCGCTCTGGATGCTCGCCGCCGGCGGCGCTCTGGGCGCGCTCGGGGTGATCTGAACGGCTTACTCCGGCAGTGGCGCAGTCTCGATGGCGGCGGCGTCCTCGCCGCGCGAGAAGGCGGGGAGTTGCGCGCCGGTGAGCGGCGCGGGCGGGGCCGGCGGCGGGGCGTTGCTGGCGCCGAGCCGGCGGACCACGGCGAAGGCGCAGATCAGCGCGGCGACGCCGAAGGCGACCGAACCCGCCGCCTGCCCGCCGATCACCCCTTCCGCGCCATACCAGCGCCCGCCGAGCCAGACGAAAGGCATGGTGCCCAGCGTCGCCCGGCCCCAGTTGAACAGGGTTGAGAGCAGCGGGGCGCCGAGATTATTGAAAGCGGCATTGGCGACGAACAGCGCGCCCATGAAGATGAAGCTGCCGGCGGCGTAGAGGCAGAAGAACTCGACCAGCCGCACGCCCTCATCCGACAGGCCGAACACGCTGGCGAGCGGCTGGCGGGCCAGCGCCAGCACCAGCCAGACCAGCGCCACATAGACGAGGATCAGCACCAAGCTGTCGCGCACCGCCTGCCGTACCCGGTCATAGCGCAGCGCGCCGACATTCTGGCCGATCACCGGGCCGATGGCGCCGGTGAGGGCGAAGATCGGCCCGAAGGCGACCGGGATCAACCGCCCGATCACCGCCCAGGCCGCCACCGCCGCATCGCCATGCGGGGCGAGGGCGAAGGTGACATAGGCGTTGCCGACGGGAGTGGCGATATTGGTCAGGATCGCCGGCACGGCGATGGCCGAGAGCGGGCCGACATCGCGCAGGAAGGCGGCAAGGCGCGGGCGCTCGGCGAGGCCATGGACCTTCGCCACGGCGTAGAGCCCGTAGCCCGCCATGACGAGGCGCGCGAGCACCGAGGCGATCGCCGCGCCCTCCACACCGAGGCCGAGAGCGAGAATAAGCAGCGGGTCGAGCACGGCGGTGGCGATGCCGCCGGACAGCGTGACCCACATGGAACGGCGCGCATCGCCCACGCCGCGCAGCGTGCCGGACGCGGCCATGCCGATGCCCAGCAGCGGGGTCGAGGGCAGCACGATCAGCAGGAAGTCGCGGGCGAGTTCCTGCGTGCGGCCGGTGGCGCCGAGCAGGCCGAGCATGGGAGAGAGCAGCGGCAGCATCAGTGCCGTCATCGCCACGGTGGCGAGCGTCATATAGACGAAGGCGGAGGTGGAGAGCCGCCGGCCTTCCTGTGGGTCGCCGCTGCCCACCGCGCGCGAGACCAGCGCCGAGCCGGCGATCATCACCCCGATGGCGACCGAGGTGGTGAAGAACATCACCGTGCCGGCATAGCCGATGGCCGCCGCCAGCTCCTCCTCGCCGAGCAGCGAGATGTAGAACAGGTTCAAAAGGTCGACGACGAACACCGCCACGAGGCCGATCGAGCCGGTGGCGGTCATCACCGCCACATGCCGCATGGTCGAGCCTTCGACGAAACGGGCCTTGATCGGGCGGGAGGAACGGGCGGGTTTACTCATGACATCTCGCTGTTGCCGGCCATCTATGCCACGGCGCGGCCGCCTCCAGATAGGCGATGGCACGCAACCGTGCGATTGCGGCATTGCCGGGCCGCGCGCGCCTGCGGCGCCAGCGCGAAGACGCGCGGCGTGGCGATTGAGAAGCGTCATCGAAATCGGCTAGAAGGGCTCGCCTTCACGCCCCGTGGGCTTCAGGCCCTGCCGTCGCCCGCCCGCACTGGAATCCGCCATGACCGACATCACCGACGACCACGCCAAGGCCCGCGTCCTCGTCCAGGCGCTGCCGCACATGCAGCGCTATGACGACGCCATCATCGTCGTGAAGTATGGCGGCCACGCCATGGGCGACGAGCAGGTGGCACGCGACTTCGCGCAGGATATCGTCCTGCTCGAACAGTCGGGCGTGAACCCGGTGGTGGTGCATGGCGGCGGGCCGCAGATCGGCGCCATGCTGGCCAAGCTCGGCATCAAGTCGGAATTCGCCGCCGGGCTGCGCATCACCGACAAGGCCACCGTCGAGATCGTCGAGATGGTGCTGGCCGGCTCGATCAACAAATCGCTGGTGGGCTTCATCAACGAGGCCGGCGGCAAGGCGCTGGGCCTGACCGGCAAGGACGGCAACATGGTGCGCGCGACCAAGGTCACGCGCTCGGTGCGCGATCCCGATTCCAATATCGAGCATGAGATCGACCTCGGCTTTGTCGGCGAACCTTCCGCCGTCGACACCACCGTGCTCGACCAGATCCTCGGCCGGGAGCTGATCCCGGTGCTCGCCCCCGTCGCCACCGGCCTCGAGGGCGGCACGTTCAACGTCAATGCCGACACCTTCGCTGGCGCCATCGCCGGCGCGCTCGGCGCCAAGCGGCTGCTGCTGCTGACCGACGTGCCCGGCGTGCTCGACCGCGACAAGCAACTCATCAAGGAGCTGACCATCGCCCAGGCCCGCGCGCTCATCGCCGACGGCACGATTTCCGGCGGCATGATCCCGAAGGTCGAGACCTGCATCTACGCGCTGGAGCAGGGCGTGGAAGGGGTGGTGATCCTCGACGGCAAGGTGCCGCATTCGGTGCTGCTGGAGCTGCTCACCGACCACGGCGCCGGCACGCTGATCACGCGCTGAGGCGGGTGTCTCCCGCCACGCTGCACGTCTTCCCCGGGCTTGGCCCGGGGATCCACGTCTTCGGGGGCATAATCAAGTCGTGGATGGCCGGGTCAAGCCCGGCCATGACGATGCCTTGAGGCGAACCTTTGCCCCTCGCCGCGCCGGCCGCTCTTCGCTATGGATGGCGCCATGACCACGTCCTTCCGCACCGACTCCCCCGCGCGCGTCGATTTCGCCCATGTCGAGACCTGGGTGTTCGACCTCGACAACACGCTCTACCCGCCCGGGCTCGACCTGTGGCGGCAGATCGACATGCGCATGCGCAGCTACATCGCCGATTATCTCGGCCTGTCGCTGGACGACGCCTTCGCGCTGCAAAAGGGCTATTACCGCAAATACGGCACCTCGCTGCGCGGGCTGATGATCGAGCACGGCATGGACCCGGACCCGTTCCTCGCCAACGCCCACAAGATCGACCTGTCCTCCCTCGACCCCGCACCTGAGCTTGGCGAAGCACTCGGCGCGCTGCCCGGCCGCAAGCTGGTCTACACCAATGGCTCGCGCGGCCATGCCGAGCAGATCCTCAACAAGCTCGCCATTTCCGAGCACTTCGCCGATGTGCACGACATCGTTGCCGCCGAATTCCACCCCAAGCCGCAGGAGACCGCCTATCGCGGCTTCCTCGCCCGCTTCGGCGTGGACCCGGCCAAGGCGGCGATGTTCGAGGATCTCGCGCGCAACCTCGAAGTGCCCGCCCAGCTCGGCATGCGCACCGTGCTGGTGGTGCCGCCGGGCGAAGCCGTGAGCCCCGCCGACCGCGAGGCGTGGGAGCATGAAGGCCGCGACGGCGACCATATCGACGTGGTGACGGACGACCTGACCGCCTTCCTGCGCTCGCTCGCCTGAGGCGGGCGCCCGCCTTACCGCACTCTGCCGTTGACAGAAACCCGCCGCGACCGGACAAGACGGCCGCGAACAGGGAGAGCCAGATGTCGAGCCAGCTTCAGAGCATCATCGAGACCGCCTTCGAGAACCGCGCCGAGGTCAATTTCGAGACCGGCGGCGAGATTCGCGCGGCCGTGAACGAGGCGCTGGGCCTGCTCGACGCCGGCAAGGCCCGCGTCGCCGAACAGGGCGCCAATGGCGACTGGACGGTGAACCAGTGGCTGAAGAAGGCGGTACTGCTCTCCTTCCGCCTCAACGACATGAGCGTCATTCCCGGCGGCCCCGGCCAGGCCGTATGGTGGGACAAGGTGCCCTCCAAGTTCGAGGGCTGGGGCGAGAGCGAATTCCGCGCGGCGGGCTTCCGCGCCGTGCCGGGCGCCATCGTGCGCCGCTCGGCCTTCATCGCGCCGAACGTCGTGCTCATGCCCTCCTTCGTCAATCTCGGCGCCCGCGTCGATTCCAACTCCATGGTCGACACCTGGGCGACGGTCGGCTCCTGCGCGCAGATCGGCAAGAATGTGCATCTGTCGGGCGGCGTCGGCATTGGTGGCGTGCTCGAGCCGCTGCAGGCCGGCCCGGTCATCATCGAGGATGACTGCTTCATCGGCGCGCGCTCGGAAGTGGTGGAAGGCGTGATCGTGCGCCGGGGCTCGGTGCTCTCCATGGGCGTGTTCATCTCCGCCACCACCAAGATCGTCGACCGCGCCACCGGCGCGGTCTTCGTCGGCGAGGTGCCGCCCTATTCCGTCGTGGTGCCCGGCTCGCTGCCCGGCAAGCCGCTGCCGAACGGCCAGCCCGGCCCCTCGCTCTACTGCGCGGTGATCGTCAAGCGCGTCGACGAGCAGACCCGCTCCAAGACCTCGATCAACGACCTGCTGCGCGATTGAGCGGCCCGGGGCACCGCTTGACCGTCATCCCGGCCGAAGCGTAGCGAAGAGCCGGGATCGTTCGCGACAGGCGGCGACGCTGCCGGGACGCGATCCCGGATCGGCCTTCGGCCGTCCGGGATGACGAGGAGAGGACACGAGCATGGCGACCACCCCGAATGGGCACTCCGAGCCGGTCCTCCACCCCCCCGCTGACCCCGTCGAGATCCTGCGCACCCTTATCCGTTGCCCGTCGGTCACCCCGGCGGAAGGCGGCGCGCTGGCCTATCTCGACGCGCTGCTCAGCGGCGCCGGCTTCGCCACGCACCGGGTGAAGCTCACCGCGCCCGACACGCCGGACATCGAGAATCTCTATGCCCGCTTCGGCACGCGCGGGCCCAATCTGTGCTTTGCCGGTCATACCGACGTGGTGCCGCCCGGTGATCCCCAGCAGTGGCGTTTCCCGCCCTTCGAGGGCGCGATCCATGACGGACTGATCTATGGCCGCGGCGCGGTGGACATGAAGGGCGGTGTCGCCGCCTTCATCGCCGCCGGGCTCGATTTCGCCCGCGCCCATGGCAATGACCCCGACAATCCCGCGCTGCCTGGCTCGATCTCCTTCCTGCTCACCGGCGATGAGGAAGGCCCGGCGATCAACGGCACGGCAAAGCTGCTGCGCTGGCTCGCCGACCGCGACGAGCGGCTCGACCATTGCGTGCTGGGCGAGCCCTCCTCGCGCGCCGTGCTCGGCGACATGGTGAAGATCGGCCGGCGCGGCTCGCTTTCCTGCACCCTTACCGTCCATGGCAAGCAGGGCCATGTCGGCTACCCGCATCTCGCCGATAACCCCATTCCCGGCCTCATCACCCTGCTCGGCGCGCTGATCGCCGAGCCGCTCGATGGCGGCAACGCGCATTTCCAGGCGTCGAACCTCGAAATCGTCTCGGTCGATGTCGGCAACCCCGCCTTCAACGTCATCCCGGCGCAGGCGCAGGGACGGTTCAATATCCGCTTCAACGATCTCTGGACGCCGCAGACGCTGCAGGCCGAGATCGAGCGGCGGCTGACCCGCGCTGCCGGCAACAGCGTGCGCTGGAGCGCGGCCTTCGAGTTCCGCTCGTCCGACAGCTTCCTCACCGCGCCCGGCCCCTTCGTCGATCTGGTGGTCGAATCGATTGCGCAGACCACCGGTCAGCGGCCCGAGCTTTCCACCACCGGCGGCACCTCGGATGCGCGCTTCATCAAGGATTATTGCCCGGTGATCGAGTTCGGCCTCGTCGGCACCACCATGCACGCGGTGGACGAGGCGACGCCGGTGGACGAGGTGGCGGCGCTGACGCGCGTCTATGCCGGCATCATCGCCCGCTATTTCGCCGCGCTCGGCCGCTGAGGGTTCAGCGCGACTGGAGCGCCGGGGCGCGCGCGGCGGGAAGGCCCGCGGCGGGACCGTTCTGCGTCGTGCTGTCGATCTGCACATAGCCGCCGAGCTTCAGGCAGGTCTGTGTGCCCTCCAGCCGCACGAAGCCGGCCCCCTGCGCCGCGCAGAACGGATCGGGTGACGCGGCGGGCGGCATAGCCGCGCTGGTGGTCTTGGCGGGGGAGGCCGATACGCCGGGCGGTGTCTCGGCGCGCGCCGGCAGGACGAGCGCCATCGCCAAGGCGAGCGCCAAAAGGGCGAACCCCATCCCTGTGACGGCGTGGGCTCCACGGCGGCGCAGATGCATCACCCGGTTCATGCGGCCTCCCGTTTCAGCCATCCTCCGGCCGCCGATCCGGCGCGGATGGCCTGAATCTTCCGCGCGAATTGCGGCCAATCCGCGCCGGCGGGCCTGCTATCGTCCGCCCTGTACCGATTCGCGTGAGATCCCCCGCCATGGTTGCCGTCGAGCGTCCCGTCCTCGCCACCAGCGCCGCCGTGTTCCGCGCGGGGCGCGTGCTGCTGGCGCGGCGCGGCCAGCGCCCCTCCATCGGCGTGTGGACGCTGCCGGGTGGGCGGGTCGAGCCGGGCGAGACGCTGGCGGCGGCCGCCGCCCGCGAGGTGATGGAAGAAGTCGGCGTCGCCTGCGCGATCATCGGCGTTGCCGGGGCGGTGGACGTGATCCTGCGGGCGGACGACGGGAGCCTGAAGGCGCATTACGTCGTCGTCAGCCATGCCGCCCGCTGGGAGGCGGGCGAGCCCGCCATCGGGCCGGAAGCGGCGGAGGTCGGCTGGTTCGAGCCGGAGGCGCTGCCCGCCGACATCACGCCGGGCCTCGGGGAGATCGTCGCGGCGGCGGCCCGCCTCGTCGCCGGCGCGCAGAGCGCAGACGCCGGCGCCCGGCTCACCCCGTGACAACCCGCTTGACCTTGCCCGCGCGCCGGATCACCACAACGCCATGACGATGTTCGCGCGCGCCCTTCTCATCCTCGCCGTGCTCGGCGCCGCCCCCGCGCGCGCCCAGAACGAGGGCGGCACGCCGCCCTATGAGGGCGAGTTGCTGCGGCTCGCGGAGATTCTCGGCGCGCTGCACTATATCCGCCCGCTCTGCGGCGCGGCGGAGGAGACGCGCTGGCGCGACGAGATGGCGGGGCTGTTGCAGACCGAGGCGCCCTCCGAGGCCCGGCGCGGCCAGCTCATCGGCGCGTTCAATCTCGGCTATGAGAGCTACAAGCAGGTCTACCGGAGCTGCACCCCCTCGGCGGAACTGGCCAGCCAGAGGTATCTGGAAGCCGGCGCCAAGCTCTCGCGCGACATCGCCGCCCGCTACGGCAGCAACTAGGCACCGTTCCCGGCGCTTTCTGTGCGCTTTTGGCCGCACCTGTTACTTTTATGCCGCGCCATGTTAACCCTCCTTCAATTCTTGGGCAGATCACCCCGCGCTGCGTGCTAAGGTCCAACCGAGCGTTTCGCTCAGCGGAGGAATGAGTTTGTCCGAGCTTCCGGAAACGCACGACATCGATGGTCCGGCCGATCAGGCGCAGGAGGACGAGCGTCACGCGGCGCTCGCTTATCTCGATGAAGCGTGGAACGAGGCGGTCTATGACGGCCTCGACGAAGATTGCCTGGCGCAGGCCGCGCTGTTCACCGCCATCCGCTCCATGGTTGCGACCTATGGCGAGGAAGCCGCCGCCGGCTTTGCCGAGCGCCTCGCCGAACGCATCCGCGCGGGCGAATACACCGTGCCGTTCAACCGGCAATAAGCCTCAGGCGTCGTCGCGTTCGCGCATGAAGATGTCGACGCCGTCGACATCTCGCTCGATCCGCTTCCAGCCGCGCCGCGCATAATAGGGCGCGTTGGCGGCGGTGGCGCACAGATACAGGCCGGCATGGCCGGCGGCGAAGGCGACATCGCTCGCATGGGTGAGCAGCGCCTGCCCGATACCCTGCGCCCGCGCGGGCTCTTCGACCCACAGCGCGGCGACCCAGGGCGTGAGGCCCGGCCTCTCCTCGACATCGCTGGCGATCAGCGCGACCGTTCCGAGGAACTCTGCCCCCCGACAGGCGATGAAGCTGGTGGGAATCGCGGCCTCGGATGGGCCGAGGCTCTCGCTCAGCCGCGCCTTGAGCGCGGCGAAGGGCACACCCTCATCTTTCCACCACGCCCGCCAGACCCGATACGCCACGATCTCGGCAAAGCCGGGCGCGTCGCGCAAATCAAGGATGGCACAGCAGTCCGGCATCACGCGGCTTCTCCGGCGGCTACAAACGGCAAAAGCGCGGTGACCTGCGTCACCGCGCTTCGTGCAATCTTAAGTGCTGGGACGGCCGGAAGGCCGAGCCGATCAGCGGGCGCCGGGGACGACCTTCGGCTTGGACGGCAGCAGACCCTCGCGCTGGGCGCGCTTGCGGGCCAGCTTGCGGGCGCGGCGAACAGCCTCGGCTTCCTCGCGGGCGCGCTTCTCGGACGGCTTCTCGTAGTGGCCGCGCAGCTTCATCTCGCGGAAAATGCCCTCGCGCTGCATCTTCTTCTTGAGCGCCTTCAGGGCCTGATCGACGTTGTTGTCCCGAACGAGAACCTGCACGTGTCTTCCTCTTCGTGCTTCGCGGTGCCGCGCATGCGTTGAATTTGGGCGACCGGGGCGGGCGCCCAAGGACACGGGCCACCGATCAAGGTGAGGGCACATAGCAGACCGCCGCGGCCTTGTCCATCGCCCCCCGCGCGATGCACGCGCTGCCAAGCGACTCAGCGCGCTGCACAATCGCCGCGCGCTATCCGGTTACCTGCCGCGTTCACGCGCCGTGGATGGCGAGCACTTCGGCCACCGCCGCCTTGGAGCGGAAGCCGAACGCCTCCTGGTACTCCGGCGAGTGGTAGCAGGCGAGCGCGGTCTCATAGTCCTTGAAGGCGAGAATCACATTGCGCGAGCGCGCGCTGCCATGCACCGCCTCGTGCCGGCCGCCGCGCACGAGGAACCAGCCCTCATATTTGCGCACCGCCAACGCATCGGCGGCGATGTAGGACTTGTAGGTCTCGAGGTCGTGCACATCGATGCGCATGACCCAATAGGCGGTGCCCGGCCCCTGCGCGGGCCCGTCGATCACGCCAGCCGCCGGCTGGTCGCCCTCATAGCCCTCGATGACGAGGTGCTCGCCTTCGGAATGGGCGAGGCGGTGGGTGTAGGCGGCCTGGTACTCGGGCGAGTGGAAGCAGGCGAGCGCGGTCTCGTAATCCTTGAACTCGACCACGACATTGCGGGCGCGGGAGGTGCCTTCCAGCGTCTCGAACGCCCCGCCCTGCGCGAGGAAGCGCCCGCCAAAGGCGGCAATGGTCGGGATGGCGCCCTGCAGATAGGGCTTGTAGCCCTCGGCATCGCTCACATCGAGGCGGCTGATCCAGTAGCCCTTGGCCATAGCATGTGTCCTTCGTGGCGGGTCAGGAGGCGGCGAGCGCCGCGGCAATCTCGGCCTGCACCGCGCGGGCGGCGGCGGCGGGATCGGGCGAGGCGACGATGGGCCGGCCGACCACGAGATGGTCGGCCCCGGCGCGGATCGCCGCATAGGGAGTCGCGATGCGCTTCTGGTCGCCGGTGGCGGCGCCGTCCGGGCGCACGCCGGGGGTGACGATGGCGCCCTTGGGGCCGAGGATGCCGCGCACGCGGGTGGCGTCGGTCGGGGCGCAGACGATGCCATCGACGCCGATCTCGCGCGCCTGCGCGACGCGGCGGGCGACGGTCTCGTCCACGCCGGCGCCATAGCCGGCCTCGGCGAGATCCGCCTCATCATAGGAGGTCAGCACGGTGACGGCGAGGATGCGCAAGGGGCTCGCGCCCTTGCCCTCCATCGCCGCGCGCATGGTCTGCGGGTAGGCGTGCACGGTGGCGAAGCTCGCCCCCAGCGCGGCGAGGCTGGCGACGCCGCGCGCCACCGTGTTGCCGATGTCGTGCAGCTTGAAGTCGATGAACACCTTCTTGCCGTCGGCGATCAGCTCGCGGGCAAAGCCGAGGCCGCCGGCAAAGCCGAGCTCATAGCCGATCTTGTAGAAGGTCACGCTGTCGCCCAGCCGGGCGACGATGCTCTCGGCCGCCCCGACGGAGGAAAGGTCGAGCGCGACAATGAGCCGGTCTTTCGGATCGGTAAGGGGCGCGCTCGTCACAGTCTGTCTCCGCGGCTGGTCAGGCGCGCAGACCCGCCCTGAGCGCCGCCTGCTCGATAAGCGCAGTCATCAGCGCGCGCAACCTTTGCTGCGCGCGTTCGTCCTTGAGATCGCCATTCTCGGCGAAGGCGCTGCCCGCGCCCGCCACCATCGCTTGCTCGGCCAGCACCAGTGCGCCGAGCCCGAGAGCCAGCACCTGGCGCAGCATCATCGAGGCGCGGTAGCCGCCGAGCGCGCCCGGCGAGGTGCAGCCAATGGCGTAGACCGGCTTCTTGAAGGCGTCGCCCTCGCCCTTGGCGCGGCTTGCCCAGTCAATGGCGTTCTTCAGCAGCGACGGCAGGCCCGCATTATATTCGGGGGTGACGATGAACACGCCGTCCGCCTGCGCAAGCTGGTCGCGCAACTGCTTCGCCGGGCCGGGAACGCCCTCGGCGGCTTCGAGATCCGCGTCGTAGATCGGCAACGGGTAGTCGGCGAGCGAGATCAGCACCGGCTCGCAGTCGAGGCTGGAGAGTTCCTTCGCCGCGAGCGCCGCCAGCGCGTGGGAGTAGGAGCCGGTGCGGATCGAGCCGGCGAAGGTGAGGATGCGAGGCGGGCGCATGGGGGTTCTCCCGGTCGTCGCCCGTGGCGCGGGGCACCCCGGGGCTGAAAGGAGGCGCGGCCGGAAGGGATCAGCCAGCGGCGGCGAGCGGCAGGTCGTGGACGAGCTTCACGCCCGCTTCATGGCCGCGATAGACCCACACGCGCGCCGGCGGCAGGTTCGCCCAGATGCGCGGGCTGACATGCGCCTCGAAGCGCGAGGGCGCCAGCGGCATGGGCGAGACCACGGCATAGGTGAACTGGATGAAGGGCGCGCGGGCCTGCGACAGCTCAAACGCCTGGTCGAGCAGGCTGTAACGCTCCTCGACCGGCCGGGTGAACAGCGGCAGGCTGGAGACCACGGCCGCCGCCTTGCCAGTCAGCCGGCCGTCGAGCGTCGCCTTCATGCCGTAGGCGTCGCCCTCGATGATGGTGGCGCGGGGAAAGCGGGCACGCAGCAGCGTGCAGAATTCCGGGTTGTACTCGATGAGCACCAGCCGCTCCTCGGCCACGCCGCGCGCGATCAGCGCCGCCGTCACCGGGCCGGTGCCGGGCCCGAGCTCGATGACCGGGCCATCGCCGGCGGGATCGACATAGCCGGCCATGGTGCGTGCGAGCGCCCGGCCGGAGGGCGAGAGCGCGCCGGTGCGCAGCGGGTTCTGCAGCCAGGACTGGAGAAACCGCACTTCGTCGGGGCGGGCATCGCCACCCACCTTGCGGCCCGCCGCGGCGTGCTCGCCGAGGGTGCGGTCGCCGATCTTGAGGTCGCGGAATTTCAGGGAGCGCAGCTTGCGGGCCTTGGCCTTCAGGCGGTCGGACTTCGAGGCGTCGGTAGCGCGGTCGAGCATGCGACTTTGATTCCATTCGGCCGCGAAGAAACGGCAGGGCCACGGGCGGAAGCGGCGTCAGACTAAAGTGGTTGCCTGACGATGTTAAGTCCCCGCGATGACGGCGGCGTTACGCCGTCATCACTAATCCGCATCCCCGGCAAAGAAATCCTTTACCTTGGCAAAGAAGCCGCTCGATTCTGGGTGCGTCTCGCCGGAGCATTCCCGCTCGAATTCGGTGAGCAATTCGCGCTGACGTCGGGTGAGGTTCTGTGGCGTTTCCACCACCACCTGCACATACATGTCGCCGCGCGTGCGGCTGCGCAGCACCGGCATGCCGCGCCCGCCGAGGCGGAAGCGCTTGCCGGACTGCGTGCCCTCGGGGACCTTCACCTTGTGGGTGTCGCCCTCGATGGTCGGCACCTCGAAGGTGCCGCCGAGCGCCGCCGTGACCATGGAGATCGGCGCGCGGCAGAACAGGTCCGCGCCGTCGCGCTGGAAGAACTCGTGCGGGGCCAGCGACAGGAAGATGTAGAGATCGCCCGGCGGCCCGCCGCGCATCCCGGCCTCGCCCTCATTGGCGAGGCGAATGCGCGTGCCGTCCTCGACGCCGGCCGGAATGGCGACTTCGAGCGTGCGCTCCTTGGTGGTGCGCCCGGCGCCCGCGCAGGACGGGCAGGGATCCTCGATCACCTGGCCACGGCCCTGGCAGCTCGGGCAGGTCCGCTCCAGCGTGAAGAAGCCCTGGGCCTGACGCACGCGGCCGGCGCCGCCGCAGGTGCGGCAGGTGGTGGGCTGCGTGCCGGGCTTGGCGCCCGAGCCGGAGCAGGTCTCGCAGACGATGGAGGTCGGCAGCCGCACCGTGGCGTTCTTGCCGGAGAAGGCCTCCTCGAGCGTGATTTCCATGTTGTAGCGCAGGTCCGCCCCGCGCTCGCGCCCGCCGCGCTGGCCACCGCCGCCGCGCCGCCCGCCGGCCATGCCGAACAGGTCGTCGAAAATGTCGGAAAAGGTCGAGGCGAAGTCCGCCCCGAAACCGGGCCCACCACCGCCGCCGCCATTCTCGAAGGCGGCATGGCCGAAGCGGTCATAGGCCGCGCGCTTCTGCGGATCCTTCAGGCAGTCATAGGCCTCGCTGATTTCCTTGAAGCGCACCTCGGCCTCGGCATTGCCGGGGTTCTTGTCCGGGTGCCACTTCATGGCGAGCTTGCGATAGGCGCTCTTCAGCTCCCCGTCATTGCAGGTGCGGGAGACTTCGAGCAGCTCGTAATAATCGGTCTTGGACATGGATGGTTGAGCCGTCGCACGGTTTGGACCGGATGAAGGCGGCGCCCTCGCCATCCCGTTCCGGTCAAAGCAGCCGCTTCATGCAGGAATCCTGCCGCGTCCGAGCCTTTAAGCCCCGGCGGGCGCCCACATCGTCCGGCACTGCCAAACAGAGTTCCGCCCCCGGAATGGCTTCCGGGGGCGGCATGAGCCGTGAAGAGGTCAGGCCGACTTCTTCTTGTCGTCGTCGACCTCGGTGAACTCGGCGTCCACCACGTCGTCCTTCGGCGCCGCGCCGGCATCGTCGCCACCCTGCTGGGAGGCGTACATCGCCTCGCCGAGCTTGAGGGAGGCCTGGGCCAGCGTGTTGGTCTTGGCGGCGATCGCCTCGGCGTCGTCACCTTCGAGCGCACTCTTGAGCTCGGTGATGGCGGTCTCGATGGCCGCCTTCTCCGGCGCGCCGACCTTGTCGCCATGCTCGGCCAGCGCCTTCTCGGTCGAATGCACCAGCGCCTCGGCGTGGTTCTTCGCCTCGACGACAGCACGGCGCTTCTTGTCTTCCTCGGCGTGCGCCTCGGCGTCCTTCACCATCTTGTCGATGTCGCTGTCGGAGAGACCACCGGAGGCCTGGATGCGGATCTGCTGCTCCTTGCCGGTGCCCTTGTCCTTCGCCGACACGTTGACAAGGCCGTTGGCGTCGATGTCGAAGGCGACTTCGATCTGCGGCACGCCGCGCGGCGCCGGCGGGATGCCGACGAGGTCGAACTGACCGAGGATCTTGTTGTCCGCCGCCATTTCGCGCTCGCCCTGGAAGACGCGGATGGTCACCGCGGTCTGCCCATCCTCGGCGGTCGAGAAGGTCTGGCTCTTCTTGGTCGGGATGGTGGTGTTGCGGTCGATGAGGCGCGTGAACACGCCGCCCAGCGTCTCGATGCCGAGCGAGAGCGGGGTCACGTCGAGCAGCAGCACGTCCTTCACGTCGCCCGCGAGCACGCCGGCCTGGATGGCGGCGCCGATGGCGACCACTTCATCCGGGTTGACGCCCTTGTGGGGCTCCTTGCCGAAGAACTGCTTCACCACTTCCTGGACCTTGGGCATGCGGGTCATGCCGCCGACGAGCACGACCTCGTCGATCTGCCCGGCCGAAAGGCCCGCATCCTTGAGCGCCTTGCGGCAGGGCTCGACGGTGCGCTGGATCAGGTCGTCCACCAGCGCCTCGAACTTGGCGCGGGTGAGCTTCATGGTGAGATGCTTCGGGCCCGAGGCATCCGCCGTGATGAAGGGCAGGTTGATCTCCGTCTGGGTGGCGGAGGACAGCTCGATCTTGGCCTTTTCGGCCGCTTCCTTCAGGCGCTGAAGGGCGAGCTTGTCGTTGCGCAGGTCGATGCCCTGCTCCTTCTTGAACTCATCGGCGAGGTAGCCAACGAGGCGCATGTCGAAGTCTTCGCCACCGAGGAAGGTGTCGCCATTGGTGGACTTCACCTCGAACACGCCGTCGCCGATCTCCAGCACCGACACGTCGAAGGTGCCGCCGCCGAGGTCATAGACCGCGATGGTGCCGGCCGACTTCTTGTCGAGGCCATAGGCGAGCGCGGCCGCCGTCGGCTCGTTGATGATGCGCAGCACGTCGAGGCCGGCGATCTTGCCGGCGTCCTTGGTGGCCTGGCGCTGGGCGTCGTTGAAATAGGCCGGGACGGTGATGACCGCCTGCGTGACCTTGGCGCCGAGATAGGCCTCCGCGGTCTCCTTCATCTTCTGCAGCGTGAAGGCGGAGATCTGCGAGGGCGAATATTTCTTGCCGTCCGACTCGACCCAGGCGTCGCCATTGTCGGCGCGCACGATCTGGTAGGGCACGAGGCCCTTGTCCTTTGCCACGGTCGGGTCGTCATAGCGGCGGCCGATGAGGCGCTTCACCGCGAAGAAGGTGCGCTCCGGGTTCGTAACCGCCTGGCGCTTGGCCGGCTGGCCGACGAGGCGCTCGCCGTCCTCGGTGAAGGCGACGATGGACGGGGTGGTGCGCGCACCTTCCGCGTTCTCGATCACCTTGGGCGTGCTGCCTTCCATGACGGCGACGCAGCTATTGGTCGTGCCGAGGTCGATGCCGATGACTTTAGACATATTGTTTCTCCTTCCGGCAGGCCGGCCGGACCTTATTGAAGCACCCGGAGAGGAACAGCGCGGCGGCGAACCGCCGCCGTCCCCCGGGACCGGCCCCCATAGCAATTGGGTACGGCGCCATGCGCGCCGTTCGTGGCCGATATAGGGGGCGCCCGTTTCCGCCGCAAGAAGGTGCCGGCGGCGAAAATCGCGCGCTCGTGAAGCCGGCGCCCCGGCCCGCCCTGTTTCAGTGCCCGCTGAACACCAGGATGCGCAGCGGCAGGATGACCGCCTGCAGCCGCAGCAGCAGCGCGTGCACCACCGCGACCGCATCGACCGCGTGCAGATAAAGCGCCGTGAGCCCGCCAACCTCGCCGGAGGCGAGGCGCGCGTGATTGCTGGAATAGGCATTGGCGATGCAGCTCGAACCGGGCGTCACGCCGGCAAGGCCGCCCTCATAGAGCGGCTCCAGCATCACGGTCAGCGTGCCCGGCGCGGCGACCTGCCGGGCGTCCTGCAGCTGCTCGGCGGCGCGCAACTGCCCGGCGGCGATGGCGTCCTGCACATCCGTCACCACCATTGGGATGACCGTGAGCGGCTTCGACAGGCACACCGCCTCGGCCACCATGCCCGGCCGCAGCACCTGCGCCTCAAGCTGGTCGAAGCCCGCGACGAGGCGCTGGCGGCCCGCCCCATCGGGGATCAGCACGCCGGCGGGGCGCAGCATGGGGCTGACGAGATCGCCGACGCGCAGGGCGAACTGTTCGACATGCCCGGCCGTGCCGGCGCGGATCACCGTCTTGTCGAGCGCGACCAGCGCCTCGGCCAGCGCGGCCTCGGCGCTCGCCTTCTGCGCCGGCAGGAGCAGCGTGGCGCGGGCCTGCGCCGCCTCGCGCGCGGCCAGCGCGGCGGCGACACCGCCCTCGCGGCCATCGACGACATTCTGCAGCCGCTCGATCTCGCGCACACTCACCACGCCGGCATTGCGCTGCTGAAGCTCGCTACGGGTCGCCAGCTCGTCGCGCGCCTGTTGCAGCGCTTCCTCGGCCTGGCGCAGCTGCCCCTCGGCGGCGGCGATGTCGGCACGGGCGGCGACGAGCGCGGCATCGGTCTCGGCGATGCGGCGGCGCGCGGTCTCGGCCTGCGCCTTCTGAAGCGAATCGTCGAGCCGGAACAGCGGCTGGCCCGCGGCGACATGGGCGCTCTGGCCGACCAGAACCTCGCTCACGCGCCCGCCAACCTCCGGCACGATCGGCACGGCGCGGAAATAGGCGGTCACATTGGTGGAGGCGGGGTGGTTGTAGAAGATCACCGCGATCAGGCCGACGGTGAGCATCAGGCAGGCGGTGATACCCCAGCGCAGCTCGTACCAGACCGAATAGAGCGTGATCTCATGGCCGAAGCGCTTTCCCTGCGCGTAGCGGCGGATGAGATAATCCGGGAACACCGTGACCAGCGAGCACAGCAGCAGCTCAAGCATGGGGACGGCTCGCGCTGGCGGGACTGCCGGCCGGCGTCTCCGGCGGCGGGGCCTCGGCCGGCGGAGAGGCACCCGCCAGCCGCTCGACCCCGCGGGCGATGCGGGTCAGCGGCGTGCCGAAATCCGGCAGGTCGATAAAGGCCAGCAAGAGCGCCGCGACCCAGAACAGGTGGATGTGGGTGAACAGCGCCAAGAGGCACAGCACCGCGACGATTTCCATCTGCAGCTTCTGCGCCTTGTGCGCCATGCGCTCGGGCAGCGAGTGCAGCGCCAGGAACAGGACGCCGCCGACCAGAACCGCGCCGATCAGCGTGGCGGTCGCCATGCCGAGCAGAAAGTCGGTGCCTCCGGGCGCGGTAATGAAGAAGGGCAGATGGTCAGGCGTGACCGGAAGCGAGGATGACACGACATGTCCCCATAAGCGCGGCGAATGCGGGTTTGGAGACGATCAGTGCCACCCCGCTACCTTACTGTCTAGCGGCTCCAGACGGGCTCAGACCACGAGCGCGGCCGGGCTGCGGAAGCGGGCGGCGAGGGCCTGCAGCACGCCGACCTGGTCCTTCAGCTCGCGCCAGTGGCGCGGCTCCAGCTCCATCACCGCGACGGCGCCGGCGGGCGGCTGCACCGCCTCGACCACCGCGTCCCAGTCGATGGAGCCCCAGCCGATGGGAAGGTGCAGGTCGCCCTCGCCCAGCGCCACCGCTTCCGCCGGGTGGTAGGTCCACATCTCGCTCGGCCGGCCGAAGGAATCGTGCAGGTGGAAATGCGCCACATAGGGCGCGAGCTGCGCCATCTCCGCGATCGGATCGAGCCGAGCATCGGTGCAGCGAATATAGCCGTGGCTCACGTCGAGCGTCGCCCGCACCGCCGGGTGCTCGATGGCCGACAATTCCCCGGCGAGTTTGGCGGGCGTCGCCGTCTCCCGCACGTCGCGGAAGCGGAAGATGTTCTCGACGCAGAGCAGCACGCCCAGCCGTGCCGCGTGGTCGCCCGCCCGCACCAGCGCCTCGCGCTGGCGGGAATAGGCGACCTCGACATCATCCGCCGGGTCCGAGACATGGCCGGTGTGCATGACGAGGTGATGCGCGCCGATGGCGGCGGCGATCTCGATATTGGCGGCCAGCACCGCCTCGTGGCGCGGCAGGCGCTCGGGAATGTCCATCAGGTTGATGGCGAGGGTGCCGTGCATGGAATAGGCGAGCTTGCGGCCGGAAAGGGCACGCACCAGGTCGTCCAGCCGGTTCTTCAGCAGGCGGCCGCCGACGATGAGGTGCCAGGCATAGGCCGGGAGTTCCACCAGATCGACGCCGAGGGCCTCGGCCTCGTCGAGATGCGCGCCGAGATCGTCGAATTCCGGGCTGCCTTCGAGGATCGAATAGCCGC
This sequence comes from Ancylobacter sp. WKF20, assembly GCF_029760895.1. Taxonomy (NCBI): domain Bacteria; kingdom Pseudomonadati; phylum Pseudomonadota; class Alphaproteobacteria; order Hyphomicrobiales; family Xanthobacteraceae; genus Ancylobacter; species Ancylobacter sp. WKF20. The sequence goes on along the minus strand of NZ_CP121679.1, from coordinate 3,686,303 downwards.
TGGCGCGAATGGGGGAGGCCGGCCTATGCATCTGCATGCGTCGCTGTTCCTTCGACGGGGGCCCGCAAGGGCCGTGGGGCGGTAACGACGGAAACGGCTTTGAGGGGCCGCGCCCGTTCACGCTTGCGCCGGTTTTATGGCACACGCATTACAAAGCGCCGAATCCGGCGTGTCGCCAGCAACTTAGCCGGCATCGCGGCTCACATGCGCGGCGTCATCCAGGCAAGAAACGCCCCGCCCGAATCACGCACGATGCCGATTCGTCCGACACCCGCCACGTCGAAGCCCGGCCGGATGATGCTGCCGCCGGCCGCCTCCACCTTGGCGAGCCGCGCATCGACGTCATCCACCGCCACATAGGTCATCCAGTGATCGGGAATGCCGGCGAACTCGGCCGCCGCCAGGGTGAAGATGCCGCCGATGCGGCGCTCGCCCCGGGTGATGACGGTGTAGTCGGCGCCGCCTTCCATCGGCATCGCCTCGAAGGTCCAGCCGAGCGTTTCCGTATAGAACGCCTTGGCCTTTTCGGGGTCGTGCGTGTTCAGCTCGTTCCAGATGAAATTGCCGTGCTCGGGTTGGTTCGCCATGTGGATCTCCCATAAGCCCCCGGACGAGCGGCCACGTGGGCCGCGCGCGCGGGGCGCGCGGGTGAAAACGCCGTCGGCGCGTTAACGATCCTTACACCCTGCCGCGAAAAATGCATGAACCTTACCCTGCGCACGGGCGGGGCGGGGTGCCATGTTGACGCCGCGATAACTTGCGATGAGGCGTCAACCCTTCTAGATCGGTCCTTCAGGCGGCGCCGTCGTCGGGGCGCGCCGAGGCTTTTCCCGGACAATGCAGCTTTATCATCATCCCTTCTGCGCGCATTCGCGCCTCATCCGCCTCGCTCTCGGGGAGATGGGGATCACGCCTGTGCTGATCGAAGAGCGGGCCTGGGAGCGCCGCCCCGAGTTCCTGATGCTCGACCCGGCCGGCACCACGCCGGTGCTGGTGGAGGATGATGGCCTCGTCGTGCCGGGCGTCGACGCGATCAGCGAATACATCGACGAGACACGCGGCCACGCCATGGGCGACCGCCGGCTGCTGCCGCAGGACATCTATGCCCGCGTCGAGGTGCGCCGCCTCGCCTCCTGGTTCAACCACAAATTCTACACCGAGGTGTCCGAGCCGCTGGTGCGCGAGAAGGTGTACAAGCGCTACATGCCGCGCGAGCTCGGCGGCGGGCCGCCGGACATGGCGGTGATCCGCGCGGCGCGGGCCAATATCCGCTATCATCTGCAATATATCGGCTGGCTGCTGAAGTCGCGGAACTGGCTGGCGGGCGAGCGCATGAGCTATGCCGACCTTGCCGCCGCCGCGCATATCTCCTGCGTCGACTATCTGGGCGACGTGCCGTGGGACGAGGATGAGGGAGCGAAGATCTGGTACGCGCGCATCAAGTCGCGTCCGGCCTTCCGGCCGCTGCTCGCCGTGACCATGGCGGGGATGCCGCCGGCGCCGTGCTACGCGGATCTCGACTTCTAGACCCGGCCGCCGCCAAGGCGCTTATCGCCGCCCTTGCCCGCGAGGAGGGCTTCGACGCCATCGGCGTCGCCGCGCCAGACTCCATCCCCGAGGCCGGCCCCCGCCTCCAGCACTGGATCGCGCAGGGCCGTCATGGCGACATGGACTGGATGCCGGAGACGGCGGAGCGCCGCGCCTCCCCCGCCCATCTGTGGCCGGAGGTGCGCGCCGTCGTCATGCTCGGCCTCAATTACGGGCCGGACGAGGATCCCCGCGCCGTGCTGGCCGCCCGCTCCAACGGGGCAATCTCGGTCTATGCGCGCGGCGACGATTATCACGAGCTGATCAAGGGCAAGCTCAAGCGCATCTGCTCGCGCTTCGTGCCGCGCGCCGGCGGGCCGGAGGCGGTCGCGGTGAAGGTGTTCGTCGATACCGCGCCCTTGATGGAAAAGCCGCTGGCGCAGGCCGCCGGCCTCGGCTGGCAGGGCAAGCACACCAATCTGGTCTCCCGGGCCAAGGGCTCGTGGCTGTTCCTCGGCGCCATCGCCACAACGCTGCCGCTGCCGCCGGACGCGCCCGAGATCGACCATTGCGGCTCCTGCCGCGCCTGTCTCGATGCCTGCCCGACGGGCGCGTTTCCCGCGCCCTACCAGATCGACGCCCGGCGCTGCGTCTCCTACCTCACCATCGAGCATCGCGGACCGATCCCGCAGGAGCTGCGCGCAGGCATTGGCAACCGCATCTATGGCTGCGACGACTGCCTCGCCGCCTGCCCGTGGAACAAGTTCGCGCAGGCCGGCCACGAGGCGCGCCTCGCCGCTCGCGACGAGAACCGCGCCCCGCCGCTCGCCGAACTGGCGGGGTTGGACGATGCCGCCTTTCGCGCGCGCTTCACCAAGAGCCCGATCAAGCGCACCGGGCGCACCCGCTTCCTGCGCAATGTGCTGATCGCCATTGGAAACTCGGGTGATATCGCTCTCGTTCCGGCGGCGGAACGACTGCTCGACGATCCCGCCCCGCTCATTCGCGGCGCGGCGGTGTGGGCGCTGGCACGGCTGCTTGACGCCGACGCCTTCGCCCGTCATGCCGCACGCCATGCCGGGGAGCCCGATTCCGAGGTGCGGGCCGAATGGCACCTCGCCGGGCACCCCGCCTCCCCGCCGCCAGCTTCCCTGCCGCCCGCCGCCGAACGGACGACCGCATGACCACGCTTCTCTGCCTCGGCTATGGCTATAGCGCCCGGCACCTCGTCGCCCGGCACGGGGCGTCCTTCACGCACATCATCGGCACTGCCCGTGCGCCCCGGTTTGAGCCGGGCGTGGACATGCTCGCCTTTGACGGGGTGCCGAGCGATGAGCTCTACGCGGCGCTGGAGACGGCCGATGTCGTGCTCGCCTCCGCCGCGCCGGGCGAGGCGGGCGATCCGTTTCTCGGGCCTCTCGGCCCCGCTTTCGCCACCGCGCGCGGAAAAGGCCCGCTGATCTACCTCTCAACCATCGGCGTGCATGGCGACAGCGGCGGCGCCTGGATCGACGAGACGGCCCCGCTCGACGCGGAAGCCCCCCGCGCCCGCCGGCGCGTGGCGGCGGAGGCGGCGTGGCGGAGGGCGGGTCAGGCGGCCGGCCGGCCGGTCGCGGTGCTCAGGCTCGGCGGCATTTACGGGCCGGGGCGCAACGCGCTGCTCGACATTCGGGCCAGCACCGCCCGCTGCATCGAGCGGCCGGGCCAGGTGTTCAACCGTATCCATGTCGGGGACATCGCCGGGGCCATCCATGCGGCGGCGACGCAGGCTTTCGACGGCGTGGTCAATGTGGTGGATGACGAGCCCTCGCCCTCCTGCGCCCCGGTGCGCTTCGCCGCCGGGCTACTCGGGGTGGAACCGCCGCCCGCCGTCCCCTTCGAGATCGCGGCGGCCACCATGTCGCCCATGGCGCTGTCCTTCTGGGCGGATAACCGGCGGGTGCGTAACGACCGACTGCACGCGCTGCTCGGCGGGGCTCTCACCTACCCGACCTATCGCGAGGGGCTCACCGCGCTGCTCGCGGAGGGCGAAGGCCGCGCCGCGCCCGGTCAGCCGGGCTGATCGCTCGGGCAGCACCGGGGCGCATAGGCACGCAGGAAGGCCCCGACCGTGAAGGTCACCACCCGGTCGATCTCCTCATCCGAGGAGGAACTGCCGCAGAAGAAGGCCGGCAGCACGATGCGTGAATGGCAGCCGATGACGAACTGCCAGGACGCGAGCTCCACATCGTCGATCACCAGCTCGCCGGCGGCGACCTTGGCCCGCAGCCACTCGGAAAGCAGCGCGACCGCCCGCTCCTGCGCCGAGGCGTAGTAGAGCCGGCCGATCTGCGGCAGCTTTTCCGCCACGCCGATCACCATGCGCACCGTGGCGACATTGGCCGGCTGGATCATGGCGCGGATGTAGCGATGGCTCAGCGCCACCAGCGCCGCCTGCACGTCCTCGTTGGGGTCGAGCACGAAACAGTGCTCGGCCGTCCGCTCGGACTGTTCGCGCACCAGCGCGGCGAACAGCTCCTCCTTGGAGGGAAAGTAGACATAGAGCGTGCCCTTGGAGACGCCGGCGGCGCGGGCGATCTCACCCATGCTGGCGCCGTCGAAACCCTGCGCCAGAAACACCTCGCGGGCGCCGTTCAGGATCTGCCGCGACTTATCGCGTCCCGGCGGGACCGACACGCCACAGCTTGGCGCATCACAGGCGAGGGTCGGCGACAGGGCGGGAAATACGTTCACGAGTCGGACCTGACTAGGCGCAAAACAACCGGAAAAAGGTTCAAAGTGCGATTGCGACACCATGCCACGAAGCGCCCCTTCTCCCAAGCGTCAGATGGCTCCGTCGAAATTTTTGACCAAACCGTTCAGTTTTGCTTGCCGACGTCCCGCGTCGTGGGTAGAAGAGTGCTCAGCCGCGGCGCTGGCTTGAAGGTCCCCGCAAGCCTTCATCGAAGCCGGCACCGATGGTCGAGGGAGGAGGGTTAATTCCGCCCCCCAATCCTCCTCCCTCAGCCTCCCCCGCACCGGCGTACCGGCCAACGAAGCCGTCGCGGCCACCCGTTGCGCCGCGCCGTCCGCCGGGATCGCGCGATCGAACGGTCACCGCAGTCGGCTCCCCCTTGGCGCGCGGGCCAGAGCGGGGTAATGCTGCGCTGCCGTGCCCCGGCCGGTCTGCGCGATTGCGGAGCCTCATGACGCTGATATTCCCTGTTCGCCGACGGCAAGGCCGCGCTGCGCGCCCGGCGTCGGACGTATGCGTCCGCGTACGGGCGGCTCATCCCCATCATGGCTAGCCGCAGCGCGACGTCCGGGCGAGCCTTGCCGCTCGCCGCCGAGCTCGCCGCGCTGGGCGTGGTGTTCGGCGATATCGGCACCAGCCCGCTCTACGCCTTCAAGCAGGGCCTGATCGCGGTCGGCGGCGCGGCGGTGACGGATGCCGAGGTGCTCGGCCTGCTCTCGCTGGTTACCTGGGCCATCATCCTTTCCATCTCGATCAAATATGTCTCGCTGGTGCTGCGGGCGGACAATGACGGCGAAGGCGGCATTCTCGCCCTCGTCACCCTGCTCGACCTGCACCGCAGCGCGACCGGCAAGAGGCTGCTGCTGCTGGTCGCCGGACTGATCGGCGCCGCCATGCTGATCGGCGACGGCGTGCTGACCCCGGCCATGTCGGTGCTCTCCGCCATCGAGGGGCTCGAGGTCATCGCCCCCGCGCTCGACCACTGGATCGTCGCCGTCACCGTGCTGGTGATCCTGCTGGTGTTCTTCTCGCAGCGGGCCGGCACCGAGCGCATCGGCACCTTCTACGGGCCGGTCATGCTGCTCTGGTTCGGCTCGCTCGCGGCGCTCGGCGTGTACGGCATTCTGCAGGCGCCGCAGGTGCTGTGGGCGCTCGATCCGCGCCACGGCATCGCCCTGCTCAACGATCACATCTGGTTCGCCGGCGCCGTGCTGGGCGCCACCTTCCTCGCCATCACCGGCGGCGAGGCGCTCTATGCCGATCTCGGCCATTTCGGGCGCAAGGTCATCACCCGCGCCTGGCTCCTGGTCGCCATGCCGGCCCTGCTGCTCAACTATTACGGCCAGGGCGCCATCGTGCTGGTGAACCGCGACGCGGTGCGCAACCCGTTCTACGACCTGTCGCCCGATTTGTTCGACGTGCCGCTGCTGATCCTCGCCACGGCGGCGACGGTGATCGCCTCGCAGGCCATCATCACCGGCGTGTTCTCGCTGGCCAAGCAGGCCATAGAGCTGGGCTACCTGCCGCCGATGCGCATCCGCTACACCAGCGAGCACAACGACCAGCACATCTATGTCGGCCGGCTGAACTGGATCATGATGATCGCCTGCGCGCTCATCGTCATTTCCTTCGGCTCGTCGGACCGGCTCGCCTCGGCCTATGGCATCGCGGTCGCGATGGCGATGGTCTCGACCACCATCCTGTTCGTCGCCTATGTGCGGCGCAGCTGGCACTGGCCGCTGCCTCTGCTCATCGTGCTCGCCGGCGGCCTTCTGGTCATCGACCTGTCCTTCGCCGCCGCCAACCTCACCAAGCTGCATGATGGCGGCTGGCTGCCGGTGACCATCGCCGCCATCGTGCTCCTCATCATGGTGTCGTGGCGGCGCGGGCTGGAGGGGCTGGGTATTCAGCAGCGCCGCTTCACCGAGCCGCTCGACGCCTTCGTCGCCCGCGGCCGGCCGCCGGCCTGCGCGATCAGCCCGCGCACCGCCATCTTCCTGTCGCGCGGCGGGGCGGTGACGCCGGTGGCGCTCGGGCGGGTGTCGGACCTGCTCAACGTCCAGTTCGAGCGATCCGTCATCGTGTCGGTCTGGATCGCCTCGCGCCCGCGCGTTCCGGTGGACGAGCGCGTGCGGGTGCTGCCGCTCGACCCGTTCCATGTGCGGGTGGATGTGCGCTTCGGCTACATGCAGCCGATCGACGTGCCGGCGGTGCTCGGCCCGGCGCTCTACGCGCAGGGCATCGACCCGGACGAGGCGGTCTATGTCATCGGCCATGAGCGCATCATCCCGCCGGAAGACATACGTGGCGTGCGCGACGTGCTGGCCCATGTCTTCGCCTTCCTGGCGCGCAACGCCGAACGCTCGGTGGATCGCTTCGGGCTGCCGCGCCCGCGCACCATCGAGATCGGCTACCCCGTCCGCTTGTGAGGCCGGGGGTCATCAAGACGGAGCAATACGGCGCGACGTCATCGGGCTTGGGCGATCACGCTGGCGCGAGCGGGGGCGCGCCGCCACGCCGCCGCCCCCATCTGTGCGCACAAGCCAGCCGCCGCGTGGCTGTCACACCCCCACCCATGCCGACATGCGGTAATGCGCCGCCCGGGCGCCTAAGCGGTTTCGCCCGGCCCTCGGGTCTGATAGGGCTGCGGCCAACCACCACGAACGCGGCAAAGATGATGGTGAGCGAGCGATGAAGGGGCTTAAGGCCATACTTGGATGGCTGCGCGGGCATGTGGGCTGGCACACGCTCGGCGTGGTCGCCAGTCTCGTCATCATCGGCATCGCCGCCGTGGTGCTCTACGAGATGCTCCGCAACATCCATCCGGCCGAGGTGCTGGACGCCCTCACGGACACCGATCCGTGGCGGGTGGCGCTGGCCGCGCTGTTCGTAGCGGCGGCCTATTTCACGCTGACCTTCTATGACTGGTTCGCCCTGCGCACCATCGGCAAGCCGCATGTGCCCTACCGCACGGCGGCGCTCGCCTCCTTCACCTCCTACTCGATCGGCCACAATATCGGCTTCTCCGCCTTCACCGGCGGCACGGTGCGCTACCGCATCTATTCGGCGCACGGGCTCGGCGCGGTGGATGTGGCCAAGCTCTGCTTCGTCACCGGCCTCACCTTCTGGCTCGGCAATATCGCCATGCTCGGTCTCGGCATCACCGTCGAGCCCTGGGCGGCGAGCGCCGTCGACCAGTTGCCGGCTTGGATCAACCGGCTGATCGGCCTCGGCCTGCTGGCCGGCCTTGCCGCCTATGTCGTCTGGGTGGGGCTCAAGCCGCGCCGCATCGGCGTCGGGCAGGGCCACTGGACGGTCACGCTGCCCGGCTGGAAGCTGACGCTGCTGCAGATCTGCATCGGCATCATCGACTTGGCCTTCTGCGCGGCGGCGATGTATGTGCTGATGCCGCAGACGCCCTATATCGACCCGATCGCGCTCGGCGTCGTCTTCATCTCGGCGACGCTGCTCGGCTTCGCCAGCCACGCGCCGGGCGGGCTCGGCGTGTTCGACGCGGCGATGCTGGTGGCGCTGTCGCAGTTCGAGACCGAGGCGCTGCTGGGCGCGCTGCTGCTGCTGCGCCTGCTCTATTATGTGACGCCCTTCGCGCTCGCCCTCATCATCCTCGGCATTCGCGAGGTGCTGATGAGCCGGCGCAAGCGCCACATTCCCCCGCCGGCCGTATCGGTCGATCCGCTGGCCGAGCCGCCGGTTTTGGAACCTGAGGCGGCCGAGCCCGCGCCACGCCGCGTGCTGAATGGCTGATCGCGCTCGCTAGCGCAGCAGGCTGGGCAAACCGGGCATCATGCTCTGCATGCCGGTGGGCAGGCGGGTGACCTTCACGCCCGCCGGCAGCTCGAACAAGGCCGCGTCCAGCGGCTGGCGCACGACCTCGGTGGCTTCGAACAGCACGCGCGGCTTGCCGCTGATCTCGGCCTTCGCCCGCAGCGCGATGCCGTCCTCGGTGATGCAGGCCTCGACCGGCGTGCCGGTGCGGTCCTCGCGGGTGCGCCAGACATGGCAGGTCTCGCCCGCCACCTTCTCCGTGCCGCCCCGCGTGCCTTGCCCGCCGGGATCGAAGGCGGCGAAATCGGCCGGCAATTCGACATCGAACGCCCGGTTGCCCATGCCGGGTAGGGCGACCAGCATCAGCATGCGGTTGCGGGCGAGATCGACGATACCGGTCATGTCGCCGGGCATGTCGGCCTGCGTGAGCTCGACACGCATGCGTTCGCCGCTATGGGCGATCGTCATCCGGGCGTCCTGCGGGCCCTTGGCCGTGAGACGATAATCGACCTGCGGGCGTGGCAAGGGTTCGGTCGCCTGCCCTGCACCCACCGGCCGGACGGGCAGGAAGGCCAGCACGGCGCAGACCGGCAACGCCGCCCACCGGGCCGCCGCGCCTCCTCGGCTATGGTGCCGTGCCCGTTCCAGCGCCGTCATCATGTCCTCGAATCCGCCCGTCATACCGACCTTAATACCTCAGAACGCCTGGCGTTCCAGAAAGGTCCGCCCATCCATCACGATGGCCGGATCGGGCACGCCGACCACGCGGTCGTCGCGCCCTTCATAGGGAAGATGCGACAGGATCTGCCGGATGGCGCCCAGGCGGGCGCGCATCTTGTCGTTGGAGAGCACGGCGGTCCACGGCGCGGCCGCGCTGTGGCTCGCCTCAATCATGGCGTTGCGCGCCGCCGAAATGGCGTCCCAGCGCGAGGGCGCGGAGAGGTCCACCGGCGAGAGCTTCCACTGCTTGAGCGGATCCTTGTGCCGCGCATGCAGACGCTTGAGCTGCATTTCCCGGCCGATATCGAGCCAGATCTTGAACAGGCGTATGCCGTCATCCACCAGCATCTTCTCGAAGATCGGCACCTGGTCGAGGAACTGCGCCGTCTGCGCGGGGGTGCAATAGCCCATCACAGGTTCGACCACGGCGCGGTTGTACCAGGAGCGGTCGAACATCACGATCTCGCCCTTATAGGGCATGTGCGCGACATAACGCTGAAAGTACCATTGCGCGCTCTCGATCTCGGTCGGCTTGTCGAGGGCGACCACCCGCACATAGCGCGGGTTGAGATGCTGCACGAAACGGTGGATCGTGCCGCCCTTGCCGGCGGCGTCGCGCCCCTCAAAGACGATGACGATGCGCTCGCGCGACTTCTTCACCCAGTCCTGCACCTTGAGCAGCTCGATCTGCAGCGCGCGCAACTCCTCCTCATACACGCCGCGCTTGGGCCGGTCGGTGTAGGGGTAGTTGCCGCTGCCATAGGCGCGGCTGTCGATGATCTCCGGCAGCTCGGGGGCGTCCACCGAGAAGGTGGCGAGCGCGCGGGCGAGCCGGCTCTCCTCGCCGTCGATGCCCGATGCCGCCGTCCCGTTGGCTTTGGCGGCGCCCTTGGCCGCCTTCTTGTCAGCCTTCTTGTCGGCCTTGCGGGAGCCGCTTGCCGAGGCCGACTCGCTCCGGGAAGACTCGCTCCGGGAAGCCTTGGCGGCCGTTTCCGGCTTCTTCGTCATATGGAAGCCTCGCAACTGTACAATAAGGCGCGGTCTCGTTCATGCTCGCGCGGGGACCGATTCCGTATCGGGCGGCAAGCATAGCGAATTCCCCCGCTCTCAGGAAACGGTCAGCATGGCCAGCGAACCCGCATCTCACGCTCCCGCGTCCACCGCCGAAGACACGCTCGGCGGGCGCCTCGCCGGCGCGCGCGGCACGCTGGGCGCGGCCGCGCTGGGGCTCGCCGGGGCGGTGTGGATGGATGCTATAGCGCCGACACCCGCCCTGATAATCGGCGCGCTGGTGCTCGCCGGCGCCCTCCTGCCCGGCCCGCGTCGCCCCGTGGCCGCCGCCCTCGCGCGGCTCACGACGCAAGGCGAACCCCGCCCGCTGCGCCTCGGCGCCGGCGAGGAGCGCCTGACCGCGCTGGTGCGCGCACTGCCCGAGGCGGCCCTGCTGCTCGATCCGCGCGGCACGGTGCTGGTCGCCAATGCCCGCGCCACCGGCATCGTCGCCAGCGTCCGGGTCGGCGATCCCGTCTCCTTCGCCGTGCGCGTGCCGGAAGTGCTGGAGGCGATCCGCGCCGCCGCCGCCGACGGCCAGCCGCGCCGCATCGAATTCGCCGAGCGCGTGCCGATCGACCGCTGGCTGCGCGCCGACATCGTGCCGATCCGCTCGGCCGAGACCCGCGAGCGGGCCGACCGGCGCGCCACTGACGCGGTGCTGGTGAGCTTCATCGACCTCACCCAGCAGCGCCGCATCGAGCAGATGCGCGTCGACTTCATCGCCAATGCCAGCCACGAGCTGCGCACCCCGCTCGCCTCGCTCTCCGGCTTCATCGAGACGCTGCAGGGCCCGGCCCGCAACGACACCAACGCCCGCGAGCGCTTCCTAAAGATCATGGGCGAGCAGGCGCGCCGCATGTCGCGGCTCATCGACGACCTGCTCTCGCTCTCGCGCATCGAGCTGAACGCCCATTTGCGGCCGGAGACCGAGATCGACCTCGTCGCCATTGTCGGCCATGTGCGCGACACGCTGGCCCCGCTCGGGCGCGAACGCGGCGTCGAGGTCGCCTTCGTCCATCCCGCCGCGCCGGTGACGGTGAAGGGCGACCGCGACGAGCTGTTCCGGGTGTTCGAGAACCTCGTCGAGAACGCGCTGAAATATGGCGCGACCGGCGGCAAGGTGGAGGTCACCATCACCCGCGAGGGGGGCGATGCCCTTGTGGCGGTGCGTGATTTCGGCCCGGGCATCGCGCCCGAGCATGTGCCGCGGCTCACCGAGCGCTTCTACCGCGTGGACACCGCCCATTCGCGCGAGCAGGGCGGCACGGGGCTGGGCCTCGCCATCGTCAAGCACATCGTCGCGCGCCACCGCGGACGGCTCGGTATCGAGAGCACGCCGGGCGAGGGCTCGACCTTTTCCGTACGGCTTGCCGCACTCGCCGCGACCGACGCAAAAGCGCGCGATAATTCAACAGCTTAGGCTGTCATCAAGGCGTCACCCACCCGTCATACAACCGTGGCGCCGGGACGTTAGATAAGCCCGTGTCACCCATTTCCGCCGCCTCCGGCCAACGGAGCACCGGGCAAGGGCCCGTGTGCTGCTGGTCTCCCAGATCAGGAGAAGACCCTTGAAGCTCACCCACATCCTCGGCGCTGCGCTGTCGCTCAGCCTCACGCTGCCGGGCGCCGCCTTCGCGGCCGATATCAACGGCGCTGGCGCGTCCTTCCCCGCCCCGGTCTATCAGGCCTGGGCTGCGGCCTATAAGGAGAAGACCGGCACGGGCCTGAACTATCAGTCGATCGGCTCCGGCGGCGGTCAGAACCAGATCGTCAACCGCACCGTCGATTTCGGCGCCTCCGACGCGCCGATGAAGGACGACAAGCTGGTCGAAGCCAACCTGCTGCAGTTCCCGACCGTGATCGGCTCGGTCGTCGCCATCTTCAACCTCGACGGCGTGGACAGCCTCGTCCTCTCCGGCCCGGTGCTTGCCGATATCTATCAGGGCAAGATCACCAAGTGGAACGACGCCAAGATCGCCGAGCTGAACAAGGGCGCCAAGCTCCCCGACCAGGCGATCGTGCCGGTCTACCGTTCGGACTCGTCGGGCACCTCCTTCGTGTTCACCTCCTACCTCGCCGCCGCCAGCGGCGACTGGAAGTCGAACGTCGGCGCCGCTTCTTCCGTCCAGTGGCCGACCGGCGCGGGCGCCAAGGGCAATGAAGGCATTGCTGGCACCGTGAAGAACACCAAGGGCGCCCTCGGCTACGTCGAGTTCGTCTACGCCGCCGCCAACAAGCTCTCGGCCGCCGATCTCGTGAACAAGGCCGGCAAGGTCGTGAAGCCCGAGACCAAGGCGTTCGTCGAGGCCGCCGCCGCCGCCGACTGGAAGGGCGCGAAGAACTTCGCCGCCTCGATGATCGACACCGCCGGCCCGGGCGCCTGGCCGATCACCTCCGCCACCTACATCCTGCTGCCGAAGAACCCGACCAACGCCGCCCAGTCGGCCGACGTCATCAAGTTCTTCAACTGGGCCTACACCGCCGAGGGCGACGCCATCGCCGAGAAGCTGCACTACATCCCGCTTCCCGACGCCGTCGTCACCGACATCAAGAAGGCCTGGTCCGCCGAGGTCAAGGCCGACGGCAAGGCCGTCTGGACCAACTGATCGGATCCCGATCCCTGCCGAAGGGGCGGCCGTTGCGGCGGCCGCCCCTTTTGTGTCAGTGCTAGGCGCTCACCAGCCTCTCCCGGCACCGCCGCCTTCCGACGGCGGCCCGACAACGACCCGAACCGACGAACCGACACGTTTTTCGAGCACCCGCCCGACATACGGGCCGCCCGAGCCCGGTCCCGGATGCCGGCCGTAAAGGTCGCCCGCGGGGCCCCCACCGGCGCCGTCAGGATCACAGGAACATGGACGCCACTCTCACCGGAACGCAGGCGAGTTCGGTCATCGCCACCGCACACAAGCCGACCGGCCGCATCAGCGATCCGATCTTCGTCGCCCTGCTCTGGGCCAGCGGGATCTTCGTGCTGATCCTGCTCGGCCTCATCATCGCCATGCTGTTCGAGGGCGGGCTGCCCGCGCTGAAGGAATTCGGCATCAGCTTCCTGTGGTCGACCTCGTGGAACCCGGTGACCGAGCGTTTCGGCGCCGGCGTCATGGTGTCGGGCACGCTGTTCAGCGCCGTCATCGCCGTCATCGTGGCGCTGCCGCTGTCCTTCGGCATCGCCTTCTTCCTGACCGAGATCGCGCCCGGCCCGCTGCGCCGGCCGATCGGCGTCGCCGTCCAGCTTCTGGCCGCGATCCCCTCCATCATCTATGGCATGTGGGGCTTCTTCATCGTCGTGCCGCTGATGGCCGCCTATGTGCAGCCGCCGCTGATCGAACTGCTCAGCCCCATCCCGTTCATCGGCGCGCTGTTCCAGGGCCCGCCGCTCGGCGCCGGCATGCTGACCGCCGGCCTGATCCTCGCGCTGATGATCCTGCCCTTCATCACCGCCATGTTCGTCGAGGTGCTGGAATCGGTGCCGCCGATGATCAAGGAATCGGCCTATGGCGTCGGTGCCACCACCTATGAGGTCTACCGCAACGTCTCGGTGCCCTATGGCCGTGCCGCCATGGTCGGCGCGGTGATGCTGGGCCTCGGCCGCGCGCTGGGCGAGACGATGGCCGTGACCTTCGTCATCGGCAACGCCACGCGCATGAGCGCCTCGCTCTTCGCCCCTGGCGCCACCATCGCCTCGACCATCGCCAACGAGTTCCCGGAAGCCTCGCAGGGCTCGCTGAAGCTGCAGGCGCTGCTGGAGCTCGGTTTCATCCTGTTCGTCATCTCCTTCATCGTGCTGGCGCTCTCGCGCCTGCTGGTCCGCTCGAAACTCAAGGGCTGAGGGAACGCCGATGTCATCGCTCGCCCGCCGTCGCGCCACCGACTACACGGTCAAGGCCATCTCCACCGGCTTTGCCGCCCTGTCGCTGGTGCTGCTCGCCTGGATCCTGTGGACCCTGCTCTCGCGCGGCCTGCCCGCGCTCGGCCCGCACGTCTTCACCAAGATCACCGCGCCGCCCGGCGCGGGCGGTGGCCTGCTCAACGCCATCGTCGGCTCGCTGATCCAGATCGGCGTCGCCCTCGTCATCGGCACGCCGATCGGGCTGATGTGCGGCACCTTCCTCGCCGAGAACGGCCGGGGCACGCAGATCGCCAACGCCGTGCGCTTCGTCAATGACGTGCTGCTCTCGGCGCCCTCGATCCTCATCGGCCTGTTCGTCTACCAGCTCCTCGTCGTCCCGGTCGGTGGCTTCTCCGGCTGGGCCGGCTCGATCGCCCTGGCGATCCTGGTCATCCCGGTCGTGGTGCGCACCACCGAGGACATGCTGAACCTGGTGCCGATCGGCCTGCGCGAGGCGGCCTTCGCGCTCGGCGCGCCGCAGTGGAAGGTCGTGACCTTCATCACCTGGCGCGCGGCCCGCGCCGGCATCGTCACCGGCATCCTGCTGGCCGTCGCCCGCGCCGCCGGCGAGACCGCGCCGCTGCTGTTCACCTCGCTCGGCAATAATGGCTGGTCGATCAGCCTCAACGCGCCGATGGCCTCGCTGCCGATCGCCATCTATCAGTACGCCGCCAGCCCCTTCGAGGACTGGGTCGCCCTGGCCTGGGCCGGCGCGCTCATCATCACCGTCGGGGTGCTGACCCTGAACATTCTTTCCCGCCTCGTCCTGGCGAAGATGAAGTGAGACGGACCATGAATTTCGCTGCTGAAACGTCGATCGACATCGCCTCCGCCGTGAACCGCGCCACCGCGCCGTCCGCCGAGCCCAAGCTCAAGGTCGAGGGGCTGAATTTCTTCTATGGCGACAACCACGCCCTGAAGAACATCAATTTCGAGATCCCCGAGAAGCGCGTCACCGCGATGATCGGCCCCTCGGGCTGCGGCAAGTCCACGCTGCTGCGCATCTTCAACCGCATGTACCAGCTCTATCCGGGCCAGCGCGCGGAAGGGAAGATCCTGTTCGACGGCGTCGACCTGCTCTCCAAGGAGCTGGACTCCACCGTGGTGCGCTCGCGCATCGGCATGGTGTTCCAGAAGCCGACGCCCTTCCCGATGTCGATCTATGACAACATCGCCTTCGGCGTGAAGCTGCATGAGCGGCTCTCCAAGGCGCAGATGGACGAGCGCGTGGAGTGGTGCCTGCGCAAGGCGGCGATCTGGGAGGAGACCAAGGACCGTCTCCACACCTCCGCGCTCGGCATGTCCGGCGGCCAGCAGCAGCGCCTGTGCATCGCCCGCACCATCGCCGTGCGCCCGGAAGTGATCCTGCTCGACGAGCCCACCTCGGCGCTCGACCCGATCTCGACCTCGAAGATCGAGGACCTGATCGACGAGCTGAAGCAGGAATTCACCATCGTCATCGTGACGCACAACATGCAGCAGGCGGCGCGCTGCGCCGACATCACCTCCTTCTTCTATCTCGGCGAGCTGATCGAGGTCGCCGCGTCGAACGAGATCTTCACCAATCCGCGCGAGGCCCGCACCCGCGACTACATCACCGGCCGCTTCGGCTGAGCCGGCAGAGGAGCCTCCCATGACCGAACATATCGTTTCGTCCTTCGACGCCGACCTCAAGGAACTCAGCCGCCGCGTGGTGGAGATGGGTGGTCAGGCCGAGCGCCTCGTCGCGGATTCGGTCGAGGCGCTGGTCAAGCGCGACACCGAGCTCGCCCAGAAGGTGATCGTGCTCGACGGCCCGGTCGACCTGCTCCAGCGCGAGATCGAGGAAAAGGCCATCCTCACCATCGCCCGCCGCCAGCCGCTGGCCGGCGACCTGCGCGAGATCGTGGCCGCCATGCGCATCGCCAACGACCTCGAGCGCATCGGCGACCTCGCCAAGAACACCGCCAAGCGCGTGCTGGCGCTGACCGGCGAGTTCCACCCGCAGAAGCTGGTGCGCGGCGTCGAGCACATGTCCGGCATGGTGCTGGAGCAACTCAAGATGGTGCTGGACTCCTATGCCAGCCGCGACAATGACCGCGCGCTGGAAGTCTGGCGCCGCGATGGCGACATCGACGTCCTCTACACCTCGCTGTTCCGCGAACTCCTGACCTATATGATGGAGGATCCGCGCAACATCTCGCTGTGCACGCATCTGCTGTTCTGCGCCAAGAACATCGAGCGCATCGGCGACCACGCCACCAACATCGCCGAGACCGTGAACTATCTCGCCACCGGTCAGCAGCTCACCGACGAGCGGCCGAAGCAGGATACCAGCAGCCTCACCTCGCTGCCCTTCCCGGCCTGAGGCCGGCGTGACCGACGACCGGGGATGACGCCATGCCCACCAATATTCTGATCGTGGAGGATGAGGAGCCCCTCACCCTCCTGCTGCGCTACAACCTCGAATCCGAAGGCTATGCCGTCGACAGCGTGGGGCGCGGCGACGAGGCGGAGACCCGGCTGCGCGAGAGCGTGCCGGACCTCCTGATCCTCGACTGGATGCTGCCGGGCCTCTCCGGCATCGAGCTGTGCCGGCGCCTGCGGGCCCGGCCGGAGACCGAGCGCATGCCCGTTCTCATGCTCACCGCCCGCGGCGAGGAGACCGAGCGGGTGCGCGGCCTCGCCACCGGCGCCGACGACTATGTGGTGAAGCCCTTCTCGGTGCCCGAGCTGGTCGCCCGCGTGCGGGCCCTGCTGCGCCGGGCCAAGCCCGAGCATGTCTCGACGCTCTTGCGCGCCGGCGACATCGAGCTCGACCGCGAGACCAAGCGCGTCCACCGCGCCGGGCGCGAGCTGCATCTCGGCCCGACCGAATTCCGGCTGCTCGAATTCCTCATGCAGTCGCCCGGCCGGGTCTATTCGCGCGAGCAACTGCTCGATGGCGTGTGGGGCCAGGACGTCTATATCGACGAGCGCACGGTCGACGTGCATGTCGGCCGCCTGCGCAAGGCGCTCAATCGCCCGCGCCAGCCGGACCCCATCCGCACCGTGCGCGGCTCGGGCTACTCGTTCAACGAGATGTTCGCCCGCGCCCATTGAGCGGGGGCGAAGCGATGTTCGCCCCCGTGCCCTAGGCGCGGAACCTGAATGACAAGCCGCCGATCCGCGAGGACCGGCGGCTTTTTCATGAAGGCGCGGAGCCCGCGTGCCAGCCCCTACCGCGCCCCTGCCGCGTTGCCTCCCGCGGCGGGATATGAAACATCATCCGCCTACCGCGACGGTGCGCGTCTCATTCGCTCCCTGCCGGCGCGGTCCTCCCGATGGAGAGCGGATGGTCACGTCAATGTCAGCGCCCGAGAGCGCGCCTCTGCCGGAGGCAGACGCCGGCGAGGCCCGACGGGCCGATCTATGGGCCGCCTTCCTGCTGGCGGGCCTCGCGACCGCCTTTATCGCCTTCACAGTCTGGCCGGGGCTGATGTCGTTCGACAGCCTCTATGCCTACCGCCAGTCCATTGAGGGGGTCGACACGGCGCTATGGCCGCCCGTGCATGACTATCTGTTCTTCATCTTCCGGCACCTGCCCGGCAATCCCGGCGGGCTGCTGCTCTTCCAGTCCTTCGCCCTGTTCCTCTCGGCCAACCTCATCATCCGCCATCTCGCGCCATCGGCCACCGTGTCGGTCCCGCTCATGGCGATGTTCTTCGGCCTGTTCGTCGCGTTTCCCACGCTGCTCGGCGCCCTGATCGTGCTGTGGAAGGACGTGACCGTCGGCACCTTCGCCGTCATGGCGGTCGCCCTTTGGCTCTCAGGCACGCGCCGCTTCTCCTGGGCGAGATTCCTCGCGCTGTTCGCCTGCGTCACCATCTCCATCGCACTGCGCTACAACGCCCTGCCGCTGGTGCTGCCCTTCATGCTGCTGGTCGTCTGGCGGCCCGCCGGTCCCGCATCGACCGGCCGGCAGCAGGCGGCGGCCGGTCTCGGCATCGTGGTGACGCTGGCTCTTGCCTATGCGAGCACGCTCTGGCGCCTGCCGGACCTCCAGCGGCTGCCGTCGGTCGCGCCGATGATGACGAACATCAAGCTGTGGGACATCGCCGGCACCTCGGTCTGCGCCGGGCAGTCCCTGCTGACCGATGTCGTCACCCCCGGCGACCCGTTCACGGTGGAGGAGCTGCGGGCGCTGTACAATCCCCGCCATATCAACCTGACCTTCGACACGCCGCTATGGAATGAGCGCCTCGGCACCCGCTATGTGTGGCGCAGCGTGCCGGCCATCGAGCAGCGCTGGCGGGAGATTCTGGTCGCGCATCCCGGCTGCTATCTCGCCACCCGCCTTGCGGTGTTCGAGCAGCAGATGGGCCTCAACACCCCCGTCACCTATTACCCGACCCATGGCGGCATCGACGACAATCCCTACGGCTTCACCCTGGCCTTTCCCGAGCGCGCGGCCCGCCTCATCCAGATGATCGTCGAGGGCGCCAACGCGCCGTGGCGGCGTGGCTATGTGCTGGCGGGGCTTGCCCTGTTCTTCCTGCTGCCGGCGCTGTGGATCGACCGGCGGGGCGCAATACTGCCGCTCGCGCTCTATGCCGGCACGCTCGGTTTTCTGGGACTGCTCTTCGTCGCCGCCCCGGCGGGGGATGCGCGCTACATCTTCCCGCCCGGCGTGTTCGCGGCACTGGTCATCGTCACCTCGCTGGCCTGCATTGCCCGCGCGCGCCACGCGCGCCGCGTCCTAGCGCTGTAGGGAAAGACGCGCGCCTCACCCCGTCCGCTGCGGCCGCACGCGGTACTGCGCCTCGATCTCCAGCAGGCGCTGCTTGCGCCAGAGGCCGCCGCCATAGCCGGTGAGCGCGCCATCCGCGCCGATGACGCGGTGGCAGGGGATGATGAGGGCCAGCTGGTTGGCGCCGTTCGCCCGCGCCACCGCGCGAATGGCCGCGGGCGTGCCGATGCGGCGGGCGATCTCGGCATAGCTCACGCTCTCCCCCGCCGGGATGCGCCGCAGCTCCGCCCAGACGGCGCGGGTGAAGGCGCTGCCGTCGAGCGCGACGGGCGTCGCGAAATCCGCCGAGCGCCCGGCGAAGTAGGCGCCGAGCTCGGCGCGGATTTGCTCGGTCGGCGCCGTGCTGCCAATGCCGAGCGCGCCCTTCACGCCCTGGCGCAGCCGGGCGATCTCGGCCGGCAGGCCGCGCCGCTCGACGAATTCGAGCAGGTGCAGATGGGTGGGGCTGGAAATGGCGATCATGTCGCCGAGCGGCGTGCCGATCCAGTCGGCCAGCAGCCGCCCTTCGCCGGCGATGTCGCCGGGGGCGCAGCCGATCAGCCGGGCGAAGGCGGCGCGGAAGGCGCTCGCCGACTGAAACCCCGCCTCCTGCTGCGCGGCGATCACCGAGCCGCCAAGCGCCATCGTCTCGAAGCCCTCGCGCAGCCGCCGGTGGCGGGCCATGTCGAGAAAGGTCATGCCGAAATGCCGCTTGAAGGCGCGCCGCACGGTGGAGAGGTCATAACCCATGCGGGTGATGTCCTCCTCGCCGAAGCGGTAGGCCGGGCGGGCATCGAGCGCGGCGAGCAGGGCGGCGATCATCGGATCGGCTTCCGCCGCCGGCTGGAGCGGGTGGCACCTCTTGCAGGGGCGGAACCCCGCCTCGATGCATTCTCCGATGGTCGGCCGGAAGGTGCAGTTCTCGGCGAGCGGCTTGCGCGCCGGGCAGGTCAGCCGGCAGAAAATGCCGGTAGTGGCGACGCAGACATAGACGCGCCCCTCATAGGTCGCCTCGCGCGCCAGCAGCGCCCGGTAGAGTGTCGCCGGGTCCGGCAGGGTCAGGTCGAACAAATCATGTAGCGTGTCGGTCGCCATGATCGGACGCTAGCACCGCGCGGGCGCCCTCGCCGCCGGAAAACGGGCGGTTATTTCCCCGCCCGTCCTTCCCTCGCGGCCTCTCAGGTCCGGGTGATCGACAGGCCGCCATCGACCAGATGCGCGGTGCCCGAGACAAAGGACGACTCGTCCGAGGCGAGATAGAGCACCGAGCGGGCCAGTTCCTCGGGGCGCGCGACGCGCTTCAGCGCATGCAGGCCGGTGACGAAGGCTTGCGCCTCGGGCGTGTCATTGGCCTCGCGGTACATCTCCGTCTCCACCGCGCCAGGCAGCACGGCATTGACCCTCACCCCTTGCGGGCCGAATTCGGAAGCCAGCGCCTGGGTGAGGCCGATCAGCCCGGATTTCGAGGCGGCATAGGCGGCAAGGCCCGGAAACGCCGTGGTGTAGCCGACAAAGGTCGAGGTGAAGATCACCGAGCCGCCGCCGGTCGTTAGCATCTGGGCAATCTGGTGCTTGGCACCGAAAAAGGCGCTGGTGAGGTTGGTCGCCAGCGTGTCCTCCCACCCCCCACCGGAGACGCCGGTGCTCGGCCCCTTCTCGCCCAGCGTGCCGGCATTGTTGAAGGCAATGTCGAGCCGGCCGAAACGCTCGACCGCCAGCGCCACCAGCGCCCTGGCGTAGTCTTCCGAGCGCACGTCGCCCGCCAGCGCCACGGCCTCGCCGCCGCCGGCCGCGATCTCGGCGACCAGCGTGTCGAGCTCCGCCTGGCGGCGGGCGCCGACCACGACCTTCGCGCCCTCGGCGGCGAACAGCCGCGCGGTGGCGCGGCCAATGCCGGAGCTGGCCCCGGTGACGATCGCCACCTTGCCATTGAGACGTGACATGAGATTTCTCCGTGATTCCAGAAGGGCCTGCCACCGGACGATCCCGGCCGGCCCGCTTCGTCACAGAGTATGGCCCGCGCTGTGC
Source organism: Ancylobacter sp. WKF20 (assembly GCF_029760895.1). Taxonomy (NCBI): domain Bacteria; kingdom Pseudomonadati; phylum Pseudomonadota; class Alphaproteobacteria; order Hyphomicrobiales; family Xanthobacteraceae; genus Ancylobacter; species Ancylobacter sp. WKF20. The sequence goes on along the minus strand of NZ_CP121679.1, from coordinate 3,665,816 downwards.
GTTCGGATTAGACTGCCGGAAATGGAATTCATGTCCGGAAAAACCGAACGATGAAACTCGACGGCATCGCCGCCTTCGTCGCCATCGCCGAGGCCGGCTCGATCAGCGAGGCGGCGCGCCGGCTGCGCCTGTCGAAATCGGTGGTCAGTGATCGGCTGGCGCAGCTCGAGCAGCGTCTGGGCGCGCGCCTTGTGCATCGCTCGACCCGCCGGCTGTCGCTGACGGAGGATGGCGCGGCCTTTCTGGAGATGGCGTCGGAATCGCTGCGCGGGCTCGACGCGGCGGTCGCCACGCTGGCGGAGCGGCGCGGCACGCTGGCCGGCCCGCTGAGGATTTCCGCCCCGGTGACGCTCACCGCCCTGCATATCGGCCCGGCGCTCTACCCGTTCCTGCGCCGCCATCCGCAGATCGAGCTGAGCATCGAGCTTGATGACCGCGTGGTCGACGCGCAGGCGGAAGGCTATGACGGCGTCATCCGCCACGGGCCGATGCGCGACAGCCCGCTCACCGCCTGGCTTCTCGCCCGCAGCCGGCGCGTGCTGGTGGCCTCACCCGATTATCTGGAACAGCACGGCACGCCCCGCGACCTGACAGAACTCAATGACCATCGCGGGATTTTCTACACCCATCGCGGCCTTGCCGACTGGCAGTTCATGGCCGAGTCCGGCCGCGTGCAGGTGCGCGCCAAGGTCGGGTTGCAGGTCAATAACGGCATGATCATGCGCGACGCGGCCATCGCCGGGCTCGGCATCACCATGCTGCCGCTGTTCATCGCCGGACCCGCCATCCGCGACGGTACGCTGCGCGTGATCGAGGTCGGCGCCGAACCGGAAGCAGAATTCATCTATGTCGCGCATCCCGAGGGCCGCAATCCCACCGCCAAGCTGCGCGCGCTGGCGGAGTGCCTGCGCGCGGCCTTCGGCGATCCGCCCTATTGGGAAGCCGGGATAGAGGCCGAGCCGGCCATGTGACCGGTTCGGTCAGGGCGCGCTCACCTCACGAGGCGGGCGCGTCGGCCGGCGCGTTGTGGCCCTTGCGCGGCCAGTTGTGCGAGAGCACGAAGTCGGAGATGCGCGGGGCGATCTCGGCGCGGAAGCGCGAGCCGTTGAACACGCCATAATGGCCGACGGTCGGCTGGAGGTAATGCGCGCGCTTGTCGTCGGAAAGGCCCGAACACAGCGTCTGCGCCGCGCGCGTCTGGCCAACGCCGGAAATGTCGTCGTTCTCGCCCTCGATGGTGAGCAGCGCGACATTGCGGATCTTGGACGGGTCCACCTTCGCACCACGATGGGTCATCTGACCCGTCGGCAGCGCATGGTCGATGAACACGGTCTGCAGCGTCTGCAGATAATATTCCGCCGGCAGGTCCATGACCGAGAGGTACTCGTCATAGAACTCGCGGTGCTTGGCGGCGGAATCGCCGTCGCCCTTCACCAGATGGCGGAACATGTCGGCATGGGCCTGCAGATGGCGCTCGAAATTCATCGCCATGAAGCCGTGCAGCTGCAGGAAGCCGGGATAGACCTGCCGCATGAAGCCGCTCTTAGGCCACGGCACGGTGGTGATGACGTTGCGGCGGAACCAGTCGATGCCCCGCTCCTTGGCGAAATCATTCACCGCGGTCGGGCTTTCGCGCGTGTCGATCGGCCCGCCCATCAGCACCATGGAGGCCGGCACGTCCGGGTCGCCCATCTCTTCCATGCGCGCCACGGCGGCGAGCACCGGCACCGCCGGCTGGCAGACGGCGAGGGCGTGAACGCCGCCGCCGAGATGGCGGAAGATGTCGATGACATAGTCGATATAGTCGTCGAGATCGAAACGCCCCTCGCTCATCGGCACGTTGCGGGCGTCCGTCCAGTCGGTGATGTAGATGTCGTGATTGGGCAGCAGCGTCTGCACCGTGCCACGCAGCAGCGTCGCGTAATGGCCGGAGAGCGGGGCGACGATCAGCATGCGCGGCTGCGGCCGGCGCGGATTGACCGGGAAATCGCGCTGGAAATGCAGCAGGCGGCAGAAGGGCCGCTCCCACACCGTCTCGATATGGACGGGCACGCGGGTAGCGCCGACCACCGTCTCGGTGATGCCCCAGTCCGGCTTGCCGTAGCGCCGCGTCGTGCGTTCGAACATCTCGCAGGCGGCGGAGATCGACTTGCCGAAGCCGGTATGGGCGAGCGGGTTGGCCGGGTTGCGGTAGTAGAGCCGGTTGGCATCCACCAGCATGCGCAGCGGATCGAGCGCCGCATGGCCCATCTCATACATCCAGTAGAGCGGACGCGAGAAGGCCGATGCCGCTTCCAGCGTGGCCTCCGGCGGCGGGGCCGCCTCGTCGAGATCCGTCAGATCGCCGAAGACGCCGATGGCCATTGAAGTCCTCCATCTCCGTGCCGGCGGGACTGTCCGCCGGAGACGCGATGCTTTGTGCGTTGCAGCATAAATAGGCTCTTTCGCCGCGCCGTCAAATCGGGCGCGCCCTCGCCCTTTCGTCGTATCTGCCTGTATAGAGGAAGCCGCGACGGGGAACACATGACGCTTTCGCTCGATCATCCCATTGGCGAACGGTTTTTCGGCCTCCGGCTGGACACGCTCATCCGCTTGCGCTGGCTGGCGATTTCCGGCCAGACGCTGGCGATCGTGGTGGTGCAATGGCTGCTCGGCTTCACCCTGCCGCTCGGCGCGTGCCTCGCCGTTGTCGCGCTCTCGGCTTGGCTGAACCTTGCATTGCGGCTGCGCAACCCTGGCGCGCGCCGGCTCTCCGATGTCGAGGCGGCCTGGCTGCTGGCCTATGACATCCTCCAGCTCGCCGCCCTGCTGTTCCTCACCGGGGGGCTGGCCAACCCCTTCGCGCTGCTCTTCCTCGCCCCGGTGCTGATCTCGGCCACCGCGCTCTCGCCGCGCACGACGATCCTGCTCGGCATCCTGGCGGCGATCTGCGCGGGCCTCGTCGGGCTGTGGCAGATGCCGCTGCCCTGGGCGACCGACGGCACGCCGATGGCGCCGGTGCTGCCCCCGCTCTACCTCGCCGCCATCTGGCTGGCGCTGGCCATCGCCATCGGCTTCATCGGCGTGCATGCCTGGCGGGTGGCGGAAGAGACGCGCGAATTGTCGGAGGCGCTGGCCGCCACCGAGCTGGTGCTGGCCCGCGAGCAGCACATTTCGGCGCTGGACGGGCTCGCCGCCGCCGCCGCGCATGAGCTGGGCACGCCGCTCGCCACCATCACCGTGGTGGCCAAGGAACTCGCCCGCGCCGTGCCCGACGACAGCCCGCTCGCCGACGATATCCGCCTGCTGCGCGAGCAATCCGAGCGCTGCCGCACCATCCTGCGCCGCCTCACCTCGCTGGAGGCGGGCGACGCGCCCTTCGACCGCATGCCGCTGTCGCACATTCTGGAAGATGTGGTCGCCCCGCACCGCAATTTCGGGATCGCCATCACCATCGCCGTGCCCGCCCCCGCCGGCGACGAGCCGGTGATCGCGCGCAATCCCGGCCTGCTCTACGGCCTCGGCAACATCGTCGAGAATGCCGTCGATTTCGCCGAGAGCGCGGTGAACGTCATCGCCAGCTGGAGCGAGACCGAAGTCGCCGTCACCTTCACCGATGACGGGCCGGGCTTCCCGCCCGAGCTGATCGATTCCATCGGCGCGCCCTATGTGACCAGCCGTGGGCGCAACCGCTGGCGGCGCGACGCCGCTCCCGAGGCCGAGGAGGAGACGCGCCAGGGGCTCGGGCTCGGCGTTTTCATCGCCAAGACGCTGCTGGAGCGCTCCGGGGCAGAGCTGAGCTTCGTCAACCGCGCCGCGCCCGCTCATGGCGCCTCGGTCACCGTGCGCTGGCCGCGCGCCAAGATCGACATTTCGGAAGAAGGGGACGAGCCCGCCCCGGAGAGCGAGTTGACGGAAGATCCGATCCCGCGCACCGGTTTGTGACACTGCCTTGACCTTGCGCAACATGCGACAATTTTGCGCTGCCGAGCCGGGTCGTGTACGTTCGTACAAAGACCAGAAAAAGAAATGTCGCCCGGCGCGGCACATGGGAAGGCCCAGATGCTTGATATCACCTCGGACGCGCAGGACCGCTCGCTGCTGATCGTCGACGACGATCGCCCGTTCCTGCAACGGCTCGCCCGTGCGATGGAATCGCGCGGTTTCAACGTCACCACCGCCGAGACCGTCGCCGACGGCCTCGCCAGCGTCGAAGGCTCCGCCCCGGCCTATGCCGTGGTGGATATGCGCCTCGGCGATGGCAATGGCCTCGACGTGATCTCCGCGCTGAAGCGGCGCCGGCCGGAAGCGCGCGGCATCATCCTCACCGGCTATGGCAACATCGCCACCGCCGTCACCGCCGTGAAGGTGGGCGCGGTGGATTATCTCGCCAAGCCGGCGGATGCCGACGACATCTGCGCCGCGCTCAACGCGCAGGGCGACTACAAGCCCCAGCTGCCGGAAAACCCGATGTCGGCCGACCGGGTGCGCTGGGAACACATCCAGCGGGTCTATGAGCTGTGCGGGCGCAACGTCTCGGAGACGGCCCGGCGCCTCTCCATGCACCGCCGCACGCTCCAGCGCATCCTGGCCAAACGCGCCCCGCGCTGAGGTTGATCCCGCGCCGTCCGCTCACGAGGCCGGGCGGCGCACCTTAGGTTCAGCCGCCCGGGCGGCGCGCCACCACGGCACTGATCTCCGTCACCTCCTCGAAGCGCCCCTCCGGCGCGAGAGCGTCGAGCCGCGCCCGCAATTCATCGGTGAAGGCGTCCAGCCGATCGCCCAGCACGGCCGGCGAGGTGCCCGAGCGCGACAGAGCGAGCCCGACAATATCCTCCACCGACCGCTCGATCCGAACGATGCGGGCGAGGCGCTCGACTTCAGTGAAGGGCGAGGCGAGCAGCACCGCCTCATGCGGCGCCCAGGCGGAAGAGCGGCGCAGCCGGCGCTCGGCCGCCCGCTCCGCCGCATAGTGATCGCCCAGTTCTTCCAGCATCGGCCGGTAGTCCGGCGCGGCCCAGAGGGCGCGGTCGCCCATCAGCACCACTGCGCCATCGGGCTCGATCAGGCGGTCGAGACCGGCCAGCGTGGCCGGCCGGTCCATCCAGTGGAAGGAGCGGCCCATGGTCACCATCCGAAAGCGCGGCAGCGCGCCCGGCAGGTCATAGGATGAGCCCTCCACCGTGGTGATGACCACACCCGCCGCCGCCGCGGCCGCGCGCACCGCCTCAAGCATGGTCGGCTCGGGGTCCATCGCGGTCACCTCCAGCCCCAGCCGGGCGAAGGCGAGGGCGAGCGGGCCGGGCCCGCAGCCGAGATCGAGCACGCGGTCGGCGTAGCGCAGGCCGAGATGGCGGGCGACGGAGGCGATCAGCTCGGCTGGGTAGGGCGTGCGGTAGCGCTCATAGAAGGCGACGGTCGACTGGAACCGCGCGGCGTCGAACGGCATGATCGGGGCAGGCACGGTCGGCGCGGCGACAGGCGAAAGAGCGGCATCCATCACGGGGCTCCTGCGTCAGCATAGAGAACCCCTAGCATCCGCCCCAATCATGTCGCTCGTTCGACAGGCGCCGGCGACACGCCCGCCGGCCGCCCCCTCACACCCGCAGGCCGTGCTCCAGAGCGAGGTCGCGCAGGTTCTTCTCCGGGCGGGCGCCGATATGGCTGATGATCTCGGCGGCGGCGAGTGCGCCGAGCTTCAGCGATTCCTCGGGCGTGAAGCCACGGGCGAAGCCGTGCAGATAGCCGGCGGCGAAGAGATCGCCCGCGCCGGTCGTGTCCACCACCTGCGCCACCGGGAAGGCCGGCACGGTGACGAGATCATCGCCCGCCACCGAGAGCGCGCCCTTGGCGCTGCGCGTCACCACGGCGCGCTTGGCATCTTTGCGCAGGGCGGCGAGCGCGGCGTCGAAATCGGTCTCGTAGAGCGACATCAGCTCGGCTTCATTGGCGAACACCAGATCGACCGTGCCGGAGCGGATCAGCTCCAGGAACTCGGCCCGGTAGCGCCCGACGCAGAAGGCATCGGACAGCGTCAGCGCCACGGTGCGGCCGGCCTCATGGGCGATGCGCGCGGCGGTGAGGAAGGCTTCCTTCGCAGCCGGCGGATCCCACAGATAGCCTTCGAGATAGGTGACGGCGGCGCCCGCGACGGTCGGCGCGTCGACATCGCCCGGCGTCAGATCCTGCGCCGCGCCCAGAAACGTGTTCATGGTGCGCTCGCCATCGGGCGTCACCAGAATGAGGCAGCGCGCCGTGGTCGGGCCGCTGGTCGCGGCGGGCGTGGCATAGGCGACGCCGGCGGCGCGGATGTCATGGGCGAAGATGCCGCCCAGCTCGTCGTCGCGCACCTTGCCGATGAAGCCGGCGCGCCCGCCGAGCGAGGCGATGCCGACCATGGTGTTGGCGGCCGAGCCGCCGGAAATCTCCACGCCCGGCCCCATATCGCCATAGACCGCCTCGGCGCGCGGCTCGTCGATCAGCGTCATGCCGCCCTTGCGCATGCCGTGGCGGTCGAGGAAGGCCTCCTCGGAGCGGGCGATCACATCGACGATGGCATTGCCGAAACCGATGACGTCGAGCTGCTGGGTGGTCATGGACGCCCTTTTCCTGCGCAGGGGAAAACAAGCTCCCGCGGGAGCGGGTAAGCCGGGCTCTCGCGGTAGCAGAGCGGGCGCCCCGCCGCAACGTTGCTGCCGCAAGGTCGGGCGATGGGGCCGGGCCATTGCGGCGCTTTGCGCGCCACGGCGGGCCGTCTATTGCTAGCGCCATGGCCCTCCTGCGTCGCGCCTCCACCGTCGCCTCCCTCACCCTCGCCTCGCGGCTGCTGGGCTTTGCCCGCGACGCCGGGGTGGCGGCGCTGTTCGGCACCGGCGTGGTGGCGGATGCCTCGGTCGCCGGCCTGTCGCTGGCGCAGCTCGCCCGGCGCCTGCTCGGTGAGGGCGCGCTCAACGCCGCCGTGCTGCCGGCCCTGACCCCGGTGGATGGCGCGGAACGCCCCCGGCGGGCGGGTGCGGCGGTGCTGATCTTCGCAGGTGCTGGCCTCGCCCTCGCGAGCGTGCTGGCGGTGTTCATGCCGCAGGTGATCGCCGTGCTGGCGCCGGGCTTTCCCGATGACGGCGCGCGGGAGACCGGCGCGGTGCTCGCCGGCCGGCTCACCGTGCTCGGCGTGCCGCTGGCGCTCACCGCTGGCACTCTCGCCGCCCTCGCCAATGCCGGCGGGGCGCTGGCTCGCCCGGCCATGGCGCCGGCCGCCGGCAATGTCGCGGTGCTCGCCTTGCTCGGCCTGCTCTGGCTCTCCGGTGCCCATGCCATGGCGATGGAGACCGCGCTGGTCTGGCTCTCCGCCGGCGTTATGGCCGGGGCGGTGACACAGCTCGTGCTGATCTTCCTCGCCGTGCCGAGGGGCACGCTGGCGCTGCCCTCGCGCGCGGCGCTGGCGTCGGCGCTGCCCATGCTCGCCGCCGCAGGTCCCAGCCTGCTCGCCGCCGGCCTGCCGCAGCTGCGCTTCCTCATCGCGGCGGCGGCGGCTTCCGGCATTCCCGGCGGCATCGCCGCGCTGTTCTACGCCACGCGCCTCGTCGAGCTGCCGCTCGGGCTGATCGGCGCCAGCGCCGGGGCGGTGCTGCTGCCGGCACTCGCCGCGCGGGGCGGGGTCGGCGAGGAGATTGGCGACCAGACGGGGGCGCAGACCGGCGCCTTGGGCGTCGAGGCGGCGCTGGCGCTCTCGCTGCCGGCGGCGCTCGGCCTTGCCGTGCTCGCCCATCCCATCGTCATCGTGCTGTTCCAGCGCGGCGCCTTCGATCCCGCCGCCGCCGAATTGACCGCGCAGGCGCTGGCCCTGCTCGCCCTCACCCTGCCGCTTCAGGCGGCGGAGAAGGTGCTGGCCGCCATCGCCTTTGCTGCCGGCTTCGGGCGGGACGTGACCCGTGCCGCGCTGATCGGCCTGCCGGTCGGGGCGCTCACGGGCTTCCTCGCCGCCGGCCCGCTCGGCCTTGCCGGCCCGGCGCTCGGCGTGCTGGCAGCGAGCGCGGTGAGCCTCGGCGCGCTCGCCGGGTCGCTGATCCGGCGCGGCCTTCTGCGCCTGCCGGGGGCGAACCGGCGCCGGCTCATCGGGCTTCTCGCCGCCGGCCTCCTCATGGCGGGCGCGGTGTGGGCCGCCCGCCTGCCGCTGGAGGGAATGCTCGGGGGCGGGGGGCTTCATGCCGTGGCGGCGCTGGCCGCCCTCGTGCTCGCGGGGATGCTCGCCTATGGCGCGGGAGCGGTGCTGTTCGGTGGCCTGTCACCGGCGGCGCTCAAGGCCGGGCTGAGAACCCGTTAGGCGCCACGCTTCGCGTGCCCGGCAAGCGCTGGAGCGGGCACGCTTCGCTTGCCCGACTGGTGCCCGTATGCGATAGCGCCACGCGCGCGACGATCACGCGAGCGCACGACAGGACGGCCCGACATGGAATTCAAGCAGCGCGTCTTTTCCGGCGTCCAGCCCACCGGAAACCTGCATCTCGGCAATTATCTCGGCGCCATCAAGCGCTTCGTCGAGCTGCAGGACAGCTATGACTGCATCTATTGCGTCGTGGACATGCATGCCATCACCGTCTGGCAGGATCCGGCCGAGCTGAAGAAGCAGATCCGCGAGGTCACCGCCGCCTTCATCGCCGCCGGCATCGACCCCACGCGCCACATCGTCTTCAACCAGAGCCAGGTCTCGGCCCATGCCGAGCTCGCCTGGGTGTTCAACTGCGTCGCCCGCCTCGGCTGGCTCAACCGCATGACCCAGTTCAAGGACAAGGCCGGCAAGGACCGCGAGAACGCCTCGGTCGGGCTCTACGCCTACCCGAACCTGATGGCCGCCGACATCCTGATCTACCGCGCCACCCATGTGCCGGTCGGCGAGGACCAGAAGCAGCATCTGGAGCTGACGCGCGACATCGCGCAGAAATTCAACAACGACTTCGGCCCCTCCATCGCCGCCCATGGCCTTGGCGAGAGCTTCTTCCCGCTCACCGAGCCGCTGATCGGCGGGCCGGCGGCGCGCGTCATGAGCCTGCGCGACGGCGCCAAGAAGATGTCGAAGTCCGACCCCTCCGACCTCTCGCGCATCAACCTCACGGATGATGCCGACGCCGTCGCCTCGAAGATCCGCAAGGCCAAGACCGATCCCGAGCCGCTGCCCTCCGAGGCCGACGGACTCAAGGGCCGGCCGGAGGCGGAAAACCTCGTCGGCATCTATGCCGCGCTCGCCGGCTCGGAGAAGGCGGCGGTGCTCGCCGAATTCGGCGGCGGCCAGTTCTCCACCTTCAAGGCGGCGCTGGTCGATCTCGCGGTCGCCAAGCTCGGTCCGATCGGCGGCGAGATGAAGCGGCTGATGGACGATCCCGCCCATATCGACGCCATCCTGCGCGACGGCGCCGCCCGTGCCCGCGTCATCGCCGACGAGACCCTCGGCCAGGTGAAGGACATTGTCGGCTTCGTGCGCTGAGCGCACAGGGGGCGGCTTCGTGCGCTGAGCGCACGGGGGACGGCCTTCTGCGCTGAGCGCACGGGCCAGCCCCCTCACGCCGCGCTGGCGGCCGGGCGGCGGCGCAGCACCTCGTCGAGCCCGAGTGGCGGGTCGAGCAGATAGCCCTGCGCCTCGTCCACGCCGAGGCCCCGCAGCGTGTCGAGTTCGGCCGGCGTCTCCACGCCCTCGGCGGCGATGGCGCATCCGATGTCATGGGCGAAGGCGACCAGCCCGCGCGCCAGCGCCCGCCGGCGGGCATCGCCGTCAATGCCGCGCGTCAGGCTGATATCGAGCTTGATCATATCCGGCGCGAGATTGAGGATGTGCCGCATGCTGGCGAAGCCCGCCCCGGCATCGTCCACCGCGAGGCGGATTCCCCGGGCGCGCAACGGGCACAGCGCCGTCTCGAGCGCGGCATAATCGGCGATGGTGGCGTGTTCGGTGACCTCCAGCATCAGCCGCTCGCCCGGCACGCCCGCCAGCGCCGGCCCGAGACGCCCCGACAGGATGAGGCACGGCGACACGTTCAGCGCCAGGAAGAGCGCGCGCGGCAGCCGCTCCAGCGCCGGCAGCGCATGGGCGATGGCGGCCAGCTCCAGCTCGTGCCGCAATCCTACGGCCTCGGCGGTCTCGAACCAGCGGTCCGGCCCGCGCAGCGGCTCGCCATCGAAGCGGGCCAGCGCCTCCACCCCGGTCACGCCCGGACGGCCCCCACCGACGCGGTAGATCGGCTGGAACACCATGCGCGGCGCGCCGCCCTCCAGCGCCCGGCGGATCTCCTCATGCAGGCCACGGCTGCGCGCGCCGGCGGCCAGCGCCTCGTCGATGCGCGCGGCCAGCACGTCGGCGAAGGCGTGCATCAGCCGCATGTCCCTCGCGGTCAGATCGGGATTGGGCACATAGCTGAAGCAGCACAGCGTGCCATAGACGGCCCCGCTCTCCAGGCTGATCGGCACGCTCATATGGGCGCCGATCGGCACCGCCACGGTCGCGGGGATTTCCCGTGTCGCCGGCAGGACCGCGGTGTCGGGGATGCATTGCGGCAGCTCCCCGCTCACCACCTTCTGGCAATAGCCTTCCTGAAGCGACAGGCTCTGCCCGGCCGCGATGGGCGCGGCGCCGTCGGCATCGACATATTCGAACACCCGGTCGGTATCGCCAAAGCGGGCGATGAAGGCGACATCCATGCCGAGATGACGGCGCACGGCCCGCAGCACCCGGTCGAGGCCGGCGCGCAGCACTTCCTGCTCGATCATGGCGCCGAGCGGAGCGTCCTCGACGAGATGGGCGCCCGGCGCCGGCATGGCACGTCCGGTCATGGAGCCTCCGCCGGGGCCACGGCCAGCGCCTGGCGCCCGTACCAGAAGTTGTCCCTTCGGCCTGCAGCCGGTAAAGCCGCGCCCGATAACGAAGATCAAACCTCACCTTGCGTGAACGTACAAGTATGTCCGTAGTTCTACGCGGTTTTGCCTCTAGTCTTGGACGGTGCACAGGCTTGGACTGGTAAGATGGGACGCCGCACCTGCCGCCGGGCGCCACCTGTGGTAAGACCTCGGGCGGGACCGCAAACCCCGTCAGGTCGCCCCGCCCGTTCGCCCTGTCCCGCCGATCCGTGCCGCCCGCCCCTTCCGCAGGAGCCGCCATGCCCCGCACCCGCCAGAGTTTCGCGCCCGGCCACCGCCGCAAGTTCCTGGTCATGGTCGACGGCACGCCGGAATGCGACCGCGCCGTCACCTATGCCGCGCGCCGCGCCGCCCGCACGCAAGGCGGGCTGGTGCTGCTGGCGGTGCTGGAACTCACTGACGCGCCGGCGCAATGGCTCGGCGTCGCCAATCTGATGCGGGCGGAGGAGACCGACAAGGCGGAGATGCGCCTCGCCCATTACGTCGCCCGCGCCCGCTCCGTCGCCGGCGTCGAGGCCGAGACGGTGATCCGCGAGGGCAGCGTCGCCGAAGCGCTGCATGCGGTGGTCGAGGCCGATGAAGACATCGCCATCCTCGCTCTAGCGAGCGCCGCCGGCTCCGACGGCCCCGGCCCTCTCCTCACCGCCCTCGTCTCCGGCCACTGGGCGCTGCCCATCCCCATCACCATCGTGCCGGGCACCCTGACCGACGCCGACATCGAGGCGCTGGCCTAGGCGTGGGTGGGGCCCCGGCGCGGCCTGCGGCCGTCCGGGATGGCGGCGGCCTTCCCTTGCACCGTCATCCCCGGACTTGATCGGGGGATCCACGACGCTGTCGGCCCGACCTCGACCACCCTGCGCGTCGCCACCGGCGACGTTCCCCGGCCCAGCGACGGCGTATTTGTCTAGGACGGCCTACCCCTCCCTTACGCCGTCATCCCCGGGCTTGGCCCGGGGATCCACGACGTTGACCGGGTACGTGGCAGTAAGTCGTGGATGGCCGGGTCAAGCCCGGCCATGACGGCGAGCCAGCGAGTGTGTCGCGGCGCGTGGCTTGTCCGGGAAGCGTGCCGCTGGGATCGGCCGTGGAATGCAGTGGCGCGCGATCCCGGCTGGGCCTCGGCTGTCCGGGATGACGGTCACGGCGCCGGCCGGTCCCGTCGCCGACCCGACCTCGACCACCCTGCGCGTCGCCACCGGCGACGTTCCCCGGCCCAGCGACGGCGTAGCCGGAGCGCCGAGCCGGGGCCCAGCGCACGAGTCTTGGGCCGAATCGTTCTCGGTGGGTGCAGGGATCACGGCCAAAGACTTTCCCCTGGATCCCGGATCGGCGCCACGCTTGGCGTGGCTGGTCCGGGACACGGGAAGGAACCCGCCGCGTTCTGCGCGATCCCGGCTCGGCCTTTGGCCGTCCGGGATGACCCGAGACGCAATAGCGCCGTCATGGCCGGGCTTGACCCGGCCATCCACGTCTTGTCAGGCGCCCACCCGGTCGACGTGGTGGATCCCCGGGCCAAGCCCCGGGATGACGTGGTTCTGGCGGTGGCCCGTCAGCCTCGCGCGGGACGCGATCCCGGCGCGGCCTTTGGCCGTCCGGGATGACGTCACGTCGACAATGCCATGCCGTTCCGGATGACGTGGATGGCCGGACGGGCATCGCGTCCGGGATGACATCGCCCCCCGCCGTCGGCCCCCTTCCATCATCATTGCTGATCACCGTCCGCAAAACTATTTGTTTCCCTCGCGGCACGGGCGGGCCTATTCCACAGCATGGCGCGGTGTGAGCCGGGCCGCCTTGAGGGTGTTCAGACCGGGCGGCGCGGTGCCCGCGATGGTGCGCCAACAAGGTGCGCCCATCCGTCCGCGATCATCGTGCCTCGTCACAGCCCGTTTGCCCGCCTCACGTGCCCTCCGCCCGTCCCGCCCCTTCCCCGGTGAGTGTCGCCCGATGAGCCAGCCCCCCGCGTCTGCCCCCGCGCCGACCGCCTCGCTTGCCGCCCGCGCGCCGCTGCTGGTGGTGCTGTGCGGCTGCATGATCGCCATGCTGACCTTCGGGCCGCGCGCCTCCTCCGGCATCTTCCTGCTGCCGATGACCGGGGAATATGGCTGGGGGCGCGACACGTTCGGCCTCGCCATCGCCATCCAGAACCTGCTCTGGGGCGTCGGCACGCCCTTTGCCGGCGCGGTGGCCGACCGGTTCGGCGTGGTGCGCGTGCTGTGGGCCGGCGCCGCGCTCTATGCGCTCGGGCTGATCGCCATGGCCTATGCGGCGACGCCGGGCGCGCTGCACCTCTCCGCCGGCATGATGATCGGCTTCGGCCTCTCCGGCTGCTCCTTCAACATCGTGCTCGCCGCCTTCGGCAAAGTGCTGCCGGAGAAGTGGCGGCCCATGGCGTTCGGCGCGGGCACGGCGGCGGGCTCCTTCGGCCAGTTCCTGTTTCCGCCGCTCGCCGCCGGGCTGAATGCGAGCATCGGCTGGCACGAGACGCTGATCGTCTTCGGCGTCACCATGCTGCTGGTCATGCCCTTCGCCACGGCGCTGGCGACGCCGAGCGCCGCCCCCCGCGCCGGCGAGGCGCGCCCGCAATCCATTGGCGCGGCGCTGGGCGAGGCGTTCCGCCACCCGAGCTACATCTTCCTGGTGCTGGGCTTCTTCACCTGCGGCTTCCAGCTCGCCTTCGTGACCACCCATCTGCCGGCCTATCTCGCTGATCGTGGCCTCTCGCTCGCCATTGGCGGCTGGACGCTGGCGGTGATCGGCCTCGCCAATATGGTGGGCTCGCTCTCCTCCGGCTGGCTGTCGAGCCGGATGTCGCGGCGCTATCTGCTGGCGGCGATCTATTTCGCCCGCGGCGTCGCCATCGCTGTCTTCGTGCTGCTGCCGGCGAGCCCCGTCACCTCCATCGGCTTCGGCATCGTGCTCGGCCTGCTCTGGCTTTCCACCGTGCCGCCGACCTCGGGGCTGGTGATGCTGATGTTCGGCACGCGCTACCTCGCCATGCTCTATGGCTTCGCCTTCTTCAGCCACCAGGTTGGCGGCTTCCTTGGCGTGTGGCTGGGCGGCCTGCTCTATGAGAAGCTCGGCTCCTATGACGGCGTCTGGTGGCTCTCGGTAGCGCTGAGCTTCGCCTCCGCCATCATCAACCTGCCCATCGTCGAGCGCCCGGTCGCCCGCGAGACGCAACCGGCCTGAGGCGGGCGACGCATCGGCGCCGGCATTTGCAGGACATTAACCGTCTTGCGTCATTCTGCGGTGCGGTGGTGCCGACGGCGTTGCGCGGTGGCCACAGGTGCCTGCCGCATGGCCCCGATCCGGGCCGCGCAGGGGTGCCGCGCCTTGACAAGACAGGGCTTTCGCGGCGCATCGTAAGCCTGTCAACGACCCGTGGAACCCTTCATGCGCGCTTCCTCCGCCCTTCTGGCCGCCGCGTCGCTCCTCACGCCCGCTCTGGCGCCGCTCGCGCCCGCGCAGGCCGGCGAGACGCTGACGGCGGTCGCGGCCCAGCGCTTCGTGGTGGGGCGCACCTTCTCCTATAGCTGCTTCGAAGGCACGGCCGGCGCCGGGCGCATCCTGCCCGACGGCTCGGTCGAGGGCACGGTGCAAATCCGCGGCAAGGGCAATGTCCGCTATGTCACGCTGCCGGCCGGCACCGTGATGGTGAAGGGCGAGAAGGTCTGCGCCAAGATGAAGGGCCTCGCCTTCCAGCCCTGCTTCGAGCTGGAGAAGACCAGCGAGCAGAGCTTCCGGGGCAACCTCGCCGGGGCTGAGCGCATGTGGTGCGAGTTCAAGCGCGGCGGCAGCGGGCGCACGCGCCTCGCCGAGCGCAGCGCGCCGAAGGTGAGCGAGCCCGCCCCGGTCGCCGGCCGCGCCCCGACCGTCGAGGTCACCGTCGCCAGCGAGCCGCTGCCGGCGCTCCCCGACGACCGCCACTGAGCGGGCGGGCGCCGGGCTGCGCGCCCGAGCGTCTCTCTCCCTGTTGTCCCGTGACCCGCGATAGGCCGACCCCCTCATTGCAACCGCGCAATGACGGAACGGTAATTGCGGCTATCGCCTTGCGCGGCACTGTCAGCTAGCACTTTGGACACACCGGCCTGACCGGCCTGATCGTCCACCTCACTGCACTGACCAGCCACGGGATTCTGACCATGATCGACACCCGCTCCGCGCCCTATGGCGTGTTCCTGCTCCGCGTCGCGCTCGGCGCCATGTGGGTCTCCCATGCCCTTCTGAAATATGCGGTTTTCACCATTCCGGGCTTCGCCGGCTATCTCGGCAGCCTCGGCCTGCCGGCCGGCCTCGCCTGGCCGGTGTTCCTCGCCGAGCTGATCGGCGGTTTGCTCATCATTTCAGGGGTTTACGCCCGCCACGTCGCCCTGCTGCTGATCCCGGTCATGGCCGGCGCGATGAGCGTGCACATCCCCAATGGCTGGCTGTTCTCCTCCACCGGCGGCGGCTGGGAATATCCCGGCTTCCTGATCGTAACCTCTTTTGCGCTCTGGCTTATTGGCGACGGCGCCTTCGCCCTGCGCTCGCGCCCGCTGCTCTTCGTCGGCCGCCCCGCCACCGCCTGACGCTCCCAAAAGAAAAGGGCGGGTCGCCTTCCGGCGCCCGCCCTTTTTTCATTGAGATCAAGCGCTTAGCCGCCGCCGTCGGGCTTCGCCTCGGCCGGTGCCGGCGCGGCGGCCGGGGCCGGCGTCGCAGCTTCGGCCTTCTGCGTCGGCTCGGCCGGCGCCTCGGTCTTCTGCACGTCCGGCTTCTGATCCTTCAGCTTTTCCGCCTCATCGAGCCCGACCGCTAGCTTTCGGTCGATCTGCACAAGCTCTTCCGCGTCCGGCTTCAGGTCTTTGGCGTGGCTCCACTTGAAGCGCGCCTCAAGTTTACGGCCAACCTTCCAGTAAGCGTCGCCAAGGTGGTCGTTGATCACCGTTTCATTCGGCTTCAACTCAACGGCGCGCTCAAGTTCACGCACCGCATCGTCATAACGGCCGAGGCGGTAATAGGCCCAGCCGAGACTGTCGATGAAGAAGCCGTCATCCGGCCGCAGCTCGACCGCCTTGCGGATCATGTCGAGCCCGGCCTCCAGGTTGATGCCCTGGTCGACCCAGCTATAGCCCAGATAGTTCAGCACATGCGGCTGGTCGGGCTTCAGCTCCAGCGCCTTTTTCAGGTCTGCTTCCGACTTGTCCCACTGCTTGGTGCGCTCATAACAGGTGCCCCGGAAGTAATAGAGCATCCAATTATTGCCGGTGGGCGCCTGAAGCTGGGCAATGGCCTGCGAGTAGACCTCGGCGGCCTCGGCATATTTCTCGTTGGAACGCAGAACGTCGCCGAGCGCCATCATGGCGCGCAGGTCTTTCGGATTGGCCGCGACGACGCCGGTCAGGATCTTGCGGGCCTCGTCGAAATTGCCGGTCTGCTCGAGATTGAGCCCGAGCTGCACCTCGGCATTGACCTTGAAGGGCGAGTCCTTGTCGACCTCCCGATAGAGCGCGATGGCCTCGTCATAGCGCTTCAGGCTCTCGAAAAGATCGGCGAGGGTGATCTCGATCAGCGGGTGCGAGGGATCAAGCCAGTGGCCAAGCTGCAGGTAGATGAGCGCGAGATCCTCGCCGCCCTGCCGCCCCAGCGCCGCGCCCAGCCCGTACAGCACCTCGGCCGCACCGCCATTCGCGGTGGTGATGAGCGGGGCGAGCGTCTTGCCGGCGTTCAGATCGGCCAGTTCCTGCGCGACCAGCGGATCATTCGGCACCAGCTTGTCGAACGCCTCATAAGTGTCGATGGCGAGCTTTTTGTTGCCCGAGCGCGACGCCCAGCGGCCATAGGCATCGACCACGCGCAACGTGCGCGGATCGAGCTTCAGCGCCGCTTCAAGCCGGGGGCCGGCCTCGCGCTTGGCGCCGGCCGCGTCGAGCAGCAGACCGGCGTGGAAATCCTTGAAGCCGGCATACCATTCCGGCCCCTTCAGCTCGTCGATCGCGGTGACGCCGGCGCGCGGATTACCCGAGCCATATTGCGTCCAGGCCCCGAGGAGCGTGGCGTTCAGCTCGGCGATGGCACCCTGGCCGCCGGCCCGGCGCAGATTGCTGCGGGCGGTGACGAACTGCTTGGACTTGATGGCGCGCACGCCAAGCACCAGCCGCGCCAGCGAGTGGTCGGGATCAATGCGCACGATGCGCTGGGCGTAATCCACCGCCTCGTCGATATTGCCCTGCGACAACACCGCGAGGAAGGCGCGCTCAAGAATTTCGCCGCTGCGCGGGAAGGTGCGGGCCAGAGCGCGGTAATAGGCGGCGGCCGCCGGCGTGTCGCGCTCGGCGGTGGCAAGGCGGGCGGCGAGATAATTGCCGGCGGGTGCGGAATGGGCAATGAAGGCGTCCGGAGGCGCCTCCGCCAGAACCGGTGTCGCGCCAAGCGCGGCAAGGGTCGCGAGAAGGGCCGCACCGGGCCGCAGCGACAAACGGCGGAACGTCAAGTTGGAAGCCTCCTGCGGCGCGCAAACAGAACGGGCGAGGGTGACTCGCGCCGCTCACGAAGTGCCGGCAGATTGGTCCTTTTTGACGTCCCCTGCAACAATCCAGGACCGTCTCAGCGGGTCACTTGCCGACTCCGCGCGACGGTTTCAGATGCGTCGGCCAAGAATAAGGCCGAGGAGTGCTGCTCCCGCGGCAACCGCGATCACAGTTGTGGAACCGACGGGGCGCGTCGGCACAGCGGCGGGATCGACCACGGCGACCGGGCGCGAAACCGGCGCCCGCGCGGCAAGGCCGGCCACATTCCCATAGCTTACCGTGCGACGCGGCGAGCGCAGGCGCACATAGGCGATGAAGAAGAAGATCAGCGCCAGGATGAGGCAAATCCCGCCGATGATGAACCCGGCGACGATCGGATCGTAGCGGACCGCCAGAAGGATGTAGAAAGCGGTCAGGAAGGCGATGGCCGCCCCGCTCAGCATGAGCGCGCCGAGCGCAAAGAGCAGGCCGGTAATGGCCGCCCGCCGCGCCGTATGACGCAGTTCGACGCCGACCATGCCAAGCAGGAAGCGGAGCATCAGCGACCCCGGGTCAGCAGGCCGAGCAGGAATCCGACGCCGAGCGCGGCGGCAACGGCGCCGAGCGGGTTGCGCTCGATGGCGGAGGTGACATCGCCGCCCAGCTGACTGGCGCGCTCGCGGGCCTCGTCATAGGCCGCGCGGCCTTCGTCGAGCAGTTCGGCGGCGGTCGCCTCGGCCTTCGCCTTGCCCTCGCGCACGCGGCTCGTCACCGCATCGGCGGCAGCGCCGCTCTGGCTGCGGGCGAGCGTGGTGAGAGTATCGGCCAGCTTCGCCACGTCGGCGCGCAGAACGGCCAGATCATTGGTGAGCTTGGAGAAATCTTCCTGCGCGTTCGGTTCGGCCATGATGGTCTCCTTCGCCACGTCCCCGGGGAATGCGCCTGACAACGCCGACCCGCCGGTGAGGTTCCACCTTACGCGGTAATCAGATGCGCAGGAACTCGTAATAGCCCGGTGTCCGTCCTTCGCGCTTCGCCTTGGCCTCATAGCGCGTGCCGGGCCAGCCGGCCCAGGGCTGGCGCCAGTCGTCGGCGCGCTCGGCGGTCCAGGCAAAGCGCGGGTCGCCGGCAAGGCGCGACAGCGTCCAGGCGGCGTAATGCTCGATGTCGGTCGCGAAGCGGAAGCGCCCGCCGAGGGCGAGCAGACGGGCGAAGCGCGCGATGTTGTCGGCCCGCACGAAGCGGCGCTTCCAATGGCGGCGCTTCGGCCAGGGGTCCGGATAAAGCAGGTCGATCTGGTCGAGCGAGCCGGCGGGCAGGCGGTCGAGCAGAGGAACCACGTCGTCGCCGTGCAGGCGCAGATTGTCGAGCCCGGTCTCGGCCACCGCCGCCGTCACCTTGGCGATGCCGTTGAGAAACGCCTCGGCGCCGATATAGCCGATGTCGGGATTGGCGCGCGCCCGCGCCAGCAGATGCTCGCCGCCGCCGAAGCCGATCTCCAGCCGCACCGCGCGCACCGGAACGCGGAACAGGCTCGCCAGCGGGCGCCCGTCCAGATCCTCCGGCGCGATGGCGAGCGAGGGCAGTTCCTGCGCCAGATGCGCCGCCTGCTGCGCCCGCAGCGGCTTGCCCTTGCGCCGGCCATAAAAGGCGAGCTCGCGCGGCGGCGATGCGCCGTCGTCGCTCAGGTCGCCACGCGGGGCGGGCTCATCGGTCGGGATCATCGGCAACACATGGCGTTCAAACGAAAGGGGCGGACGTTGCCGCCCGCCCCCTTATCGTCCCGAGGGGACGCGTGCAACCGGCTCAGGCGAGAGCCGACTTCAGCGCGGCAACGAGATCGGTGCTTTCCCAGGAGAAGCCGCCATCGGCGTCCGGCGCCCGGCCGAAATGGCCATAGGCGGCGGTGCGCGCATAGATCGGCTTGTTGAGGCCGAGATGCTCGCGGATGCCGCGGGGACGCAGATTGACCACCTCGCGCAGCACCTCCTCCAGCTTGTCCTCGGCGACGTTGCCGGTGCCGTGAAGGTCGACATAGATCGCCAGCGGATCAGAAACGCCGATGGCATAGGCGAGCTGGATGGTCGCGCGGTCGGCGAGGCCGGCCGCGACCACGTTCTTGGCGAGGTAGCGCGCGGCATAGGCGGCCGAGCGGTCGACCTTGGTCGGATCCTTGCCCGAGAAAGCGCCGCCGCCATGCGGGGCCGCGCCACCATAGGTATCGACGATGATCTTGCGGCCGGTGAGGCCGCAATCGCCGTCCGGGCCGCCGATGACGAACTTGCCGGTCGGGTTCACGTGCCAGACGGTGTCGATATCGACCCAACCATCCGGCAACGCCGTGAGGATGTAGGGCTCGACCAGCGCGCGCACGTCCTGCGAGGTCATGCTCTCGTCCAGATGCTGGGTCGAGAGCACGATCTGCGTCACGCCGACCGGCTTGCCGTTCTCATAGCGCACGGTGACCTGGCTCTTCGCATCCGGGCCGAGCTGCTTGGCGGCCCCGGAGTGGCGCGCATCGGCCAGCACCTTGAGGATCTTGTGGGCGTAGAAGATGGGGGCCGGCATCAGCTCGGGGGTCTCGTTGACCGCATAACCGAACATGATGCCCTGATCGCCCGCGCCCTCATCCTTGTTGCCGGCGATGTCGACGCCCTGCGCGATGTCGGCAGACTGGGCGTGCAGGAGAATCTCGATCTTGGCGTTTTCCCAGTGGAACCCGTCCTGCTCGTAACCGATCTCTTTGATCGCCTTGCGGGCGAGGCTGTCGATGAGCTCGGGCGTCACGGAGGAGGGGCCACGGGTTTCGCCGGCGATGACGACGCGGTTGGTGGTGGCGAGCGTTTCAGCGGCCACGCGCACCTGCGTCGGATCGAAGCCATTATCGACGGCGGCGCGGAAATAGGCGTCCACGATCTCGTCCGAGATCCGGTCGCACACCTTGTCGGGATGCCCTTCGGAGACCGATTCACTCGTGAAAAGATAGGCTTGGCGGGACACGCGTCGCTCCTCAATCAGACCGGCGCGCTCGCATCCGGCCCCAACTTATTCGCAAGAGGCCACGCGGCGGTCAAGATTTAAGGTCGAAAATCGTTCGGAAGAACGAACGCGATGCAAGCCTCACCTCAGGTTGCGCTCTCGCCAGCCAGTGCTTCCACAAGATCGACAATGCGGCGACGCACCTTGGCGTCGGTGATTTTGAGGAAGGCGCGGGTCAGCGAAATGCCTTCGGCAGTCGCGAGGAAGTCGGAAACATAGGCCGGGGAGGCGTCGTCGGCGAAGCCCTGCGCGGCCGGCTGGGCGCTCGGCGCGCCATCGAAGAAAAACGAGATCGGTACGCCCAGAACCGAGGAAATATGCTGAAGCCGGCTGGCTCCGATGCGGTTTGTGCCCTTCTCGTATTTCTGAATCTGCTGGAAGGTGATACCGAGATTCTCGCCCAATTTCTCCTGGCTCATGCCGACCATCATGCGGCGCATCCGAACACGGCTGCCCACATGCTTATCGATGGGGTTCGGAGATTTCTTGGTCATGAGCGTCCTCGACGACAAGCAAAAAAGCACCTCTCCCGGGGGCGGAACCGGGGGAAGCGAACCTTGGCAAGGCCAGTCTAGGCAAAGCTCGCCACACCGTCGATCAATCTAAGCGTGTATAGTGCGCTGCCGCATACCAAGTGCTAGCAGAGCAGCACATATCAGGACACCGAACGGTATCAAATTGCCGTATCGGGCATAAATCGTCGCAGGTATTGGGGTCGGCAGCGTGCCATCAAGCACCCCGCGCACACCCAGAGGTAGCAATCCGGTCGTGCGGCCGAGCGGGTCGACGATGGCAGAAATGCCGTTATTGGTGGCACGCACAAGCGGCAGGCCCTGCTCGATCGCCCGCAGGCGGGCCTGCTCGAAGTGCTGATAGGGCCCCGGCGTAAGGCCAAACCAGGCATCATTCGACACGTTGAGCAGGAAGCCGGGGCGAACGGCTGGCGCGCCCTCCGCCGCGGGAGGCAGCAGGTCGTCCGGGAAAATCGCCTCGTAGCAGATGAGCGGCACGGCGGGCGGCAGGCCGGGAATGGTGAAGAGATGGCGGGCCTCGCCGGCGGTGAAGCCGCCGCGCAGGCGAGTCAACTGCTCCAGGCCGAAGCTCTCCAGCGTTTCCTGAAACGGCAGATATTCGCCGAACGGAACGAGGTGGACCTTATCGGCGTCGCCCGCGAAGCCCCCGTCGCTGTCGATGATCCGCAGGCTGTTGAAGGCTTCCGGCCGTCCGCTTGGCAGCATCGCGCCGAGCCGCACCGCGCCGGTGATGAGCACCGCGCCGGGCGGCAGGAGCGCGGCGATGCGCTCGCGCGCCTCGCTGTCGCGCTCCAGGAAAAAGGGGAAAGCCGATTCCGGCCAGAACAGGTGCGTGACGCCCGCCAGCCCGCCCTGGCTCTCGCTGGTCGCGATGTAGCGATCCATCACGCTGCGCCGCGCGTCGTAGCGGAACTTCTGATCCTGCGGCAGGTCCGGCTGCATGATGCGCAGCCGCGCGCCCGGCACCGTGCCGATCTCCGTCGTGGCCAGACGCCATTGCCCGGCGCCCCAGAGAAGGGCGAGGAGCAGCACGGCGAGGCCGAGCGGCGCCCGGCGCGCGACGTTTGAGCCGTCCCGGTCGAACAGCAGCGCGGGGGTGGCGAGGGTCGCCAGCGTCAGAAAGCACAGGCCGGGCAGGCCGATGACGGCGCTCGCCTGCGCAAAGCGCAGATCATCGGCCAGCGCGTAGCCGAAATTGTTCCACGGAAAGCCGGTCAGCACATGGCCGCGCAGCCATTCGGTCAGGGTGAGGGCGATCGCCAGCACCAGAACGCGCTCGGCGCCCCGGCTCCAGAGGAGGCTGGCGAGGCCGCAGCCGAGACCGATGAACAGAGCGAGATAGGCCGGCAACCCGACCACGGCGAAGGGCATGAGCCAGACGAACATGTCCGCCTGGACCAGAAAGGCCATGCCGATCCACCACAGGCCGGCGATGAAGTAGCCGAGCCCGAACAGCCAGCCGGCGATGAAGCCCGCGCGGAAGCGGCGTCCGCGACTCTCCAGCCGGGCGGCGTCATCGACCAGCCAGACGAGGACGGGGAGCGTCGCCGCCAGCACCGGCCACAGCCCGAAAGGCGGCATGGCCAGCGCCGAGAAGGCCCCGGCGAACAACGCGGCAAGTGCGCGGAGGCGGGCGGGCGCGGCCCGCAGCCGCTCCGGCATCAGCATGGCGGGAGACACTTAGGCGGCCGCATCCGGATCCTGGCGGTTCGCACCGCCCCGCGCAGCGCCCTGCTCGGCCGGCGGCGGCAGGCTCCCGAGCGACGCGCGCTCATCCCGCTCGGCGCGGGCAGCGGCGTTCCGGTTGGTGCCCGTGCCGCTGGGGCTGAGCCGCAAGCGCTTCACGCGGCGGGGATCGGCATCGAGCACCTCGATCTCGAAGCCGCCGGGGCCCGGCACGATCTCGCCGCGCACCGGCACCCGGCCGGCGAGCGTGACCAGCAGGCCGCCGAGCGTATCGACTTCCTCGGCCTCCTCGCCGAGCGCGAAGGCGGGATCGACCAGTTCGGCCACTTCCTCGAGGCCAGCGCGCGCATCGGCTATGAAGCTACCATCGGCCTGTCGGGCGATCAGCGGGCCGTCATCGTCGTCATGCTCGTCCTCGATGTCACCGACGATGACCTCGACCAGATCCTCCATCGAGACGATGCCGTCGGTACCACCATACTCATCAATGACCAGAGCGAGGTGGATGCGGCTCGCCTGCATGCTGGCCAGCAGCTCGATCGAGGGCATGGACGGCGGCACGAAGAGCAGGCGGCGGATCAGCTTGGCGGCGCTGAGCGAGGTGGTGAGGTCGATGGCCTTGAGATTGAAGCTCGGCACGGTCTTGGAGGTGGGCGCGGCAGGCTCACGCTCGCCCCCCAGCGCCTTGGCGGCGCCTTCCCGGCGCGGCGTCATCGCCCGCTGGGTGAGGTGGGCCACGAGATCGCGGATATGGACCATGCCGACCGGGTCATCCAGCGTGTCGTCATAGACGACGAGGCGCGAATGGCCGGCATTGGCGAAGACGGTGAGCAGTTCGCCGAGCGAAATATCCTTCTGCACCGCGACGATGTCGGCGCGCGGCACCATCAGATCGCCGATGCGCAGTTCCCGCAGGCCCAGCACGCTCTTGAGCATGGAGCGTTCGGTCGGGGTGAGGTCGGCCGCCGTGTCGATATTGGCCGAGAGCGCCTCGGCGAGATCGGTGCGCAGGGAACCGGAAAAGCGCCGGCCGCCGATGAGCTGGCGCAGCCGGTCGAACAGGCCACCGCGGCTGTCGGCCGGGCGAAGATCGCCCGATCCGGTCGCGGGGGCGCCCCTACTCTGGGAGACCCCGGTACTGGAACCGGTGCTGGAGCCGGTACTTGGGCCGCTGGAGGAGCCTTCGCTGCCCGTGCTGGAGGCGGCGCTCGAAACTGGATCGGACATTGGTCTTTCAGTTCAGCTGTTGAACGGGGTCGGTATCGGCATAAGGGTCGGGCACGCCGAGGCCGGCAAGCACGTCGCGCTCCATGGCCTCCATCTCCTCGGCATCCTCGGCGACCTCATGGTCGAAGCCGAGAAGATGCAGCGTACCATGGACCGCCAGATGCTGGAGGTGGTCGGCGAAGGCTTTGCCTTCCTCCTCCGCCTCGCGCGCCAGGGTCTCATAGGCGATGGCGATGTCGCCGAGATGGGGATCACCACCCGCCCGCGCCATCTCAGGCGTGGGGAAGGAGAGCACATTGGTCGGGTAATCCTTGCCCCGCCAGTCGCGGTTCAGGGCGCGGATCGCCGCATCATCGGTGAGCTTCACCGCGATCTCGGCGCCGTCAATGTCGAGCTCGAAGGCGTCGAGCGCGCCCGCGCAGGCGGCGCGGACGGCGTTGAGAACGAGGTCAGCCGCCTGGGGGTGAGCCTCCCAGGCGGGTGCTTCCACGAGGACATCAACCTCGATGGTGAGGGCCTGCGTCATTGCGACGGCGTCTCGACGGCGGCGCGCGGCGCGTCCGGCACCGTCTCGGCCGGCGCGTCGGTGCGGGCGAGCGCGGCCGCCTGCGCCTCGGCCCGGGCACGGGCGCCGGCGAGCTTGCCGTCATAGGCGGCGACGATGCGCCCGACCAGCTCATGGCGCACCACGTCCGCCGCCTCGAAATGGCAGACCTCGACGCCCTCGACATTCTTCAGCAGCGCCACCGCCTCGCCGAGGCCGGAGGTCTGGCCGGGCGGCAGGTCGATCTGGCTGGGATCGCCGGTGACGATCATGTGCGAGTTCTCGCCCAGGCGGGTGAGGAACATCTTCATCTGCATCGAGGTGGTGTTCTGCGCCTCGTCGAGGATGACGCAGGCATTGGCCAGCGTGCGCCCGCGCATGAAGGCCAGCGGGGCGATCTCGATCTCGCCGGAGGTCAGCGCCCGCTCGACATAGGCGCGGTCCATCAGGTCATGCAGCGCGTCATAGATCGGGCGAAGGTAGGGATCTACCTTCTCCTTCATGTCGCCGGGCAGGAAGCCGAGCCGCTCGCCCGCCTCCACCGCCGGGCGGGAGAGGATCAGCTTGTCGACGACCCGCCGTTCCAGCAGATGGACGGCATAGGCGACCGCCAGCCAGGTCTTGCCGGTGCCGGCCGGGCCGACGCCGAACACCAGCGTGTGGCGCTTGAGGGCGCGAATATAGGCGTCCTGCGCGGCGGTGCGGGCGCGCACCGGGCGGCGGCGGAGCTGGATCTCGTCGAAGCTCTGGCGCTTGGTGGCGGGGTCGAATTCGAACAGGATGCCCTGGCTCGCGGCTTCCCGCAGCACGCCCTCGACATCGCCGGGGGCGATCTCGCCGCCCTTCTTCAGGCGGGCATAGAGCGTTTCCAGCACATGACGCGCCTGGTCGCAGGCATCGCGCGGGCCTTCCAGCGTGACATGGTTGCCGCGCTGCTCGGCGACGATTTCCAGCCGCCGCTCGATGAGGGCAAGGTTCTGGCCGTAATGGCCGAACAGCAGGCTGGCGAGGCGGTTGTCGTCGAACGCCAGCACGATCTGTCCGGTGGCGTCGTCCTGGGTCTCTGTCCAGCGGGCCTCGGGACGGCTCGGTTTCGGCGTCGTCGTTGCGCCCGCGCTGCTGCGGGGGGCTACCAAGGCACGGTCAGGATAAGAACCAGGTCGACGCACGCTCACGCCTCCACCTTCTCGCTCTGCCTTCGGAACTGGGATTCCACACCGCTGCCGGCCGTGAAGAATTCACCGCCGACGATGTCGCCTGAAAGACTCTTGGTGCTGACCTCGCGCACCACCACGCTCGCCAGCGTTCCGATCGCCTCCACGGGCGCCTCGACCACCACGGACTGCAGATAGGGCGAGCGGCCGATGAGTTGACCGGGGAAGCGGCCGGGTTTTTCCAGCAGGATGTCGAAGCACCGACCACGGCACGCCGCGTCAAAGGCTGCCTTCTGACGGTCGAGAAGCGCCTGCAGGGCGTAGATACGGTTTGATTTTACCTCTTCGGGCAGTTGCTCGCCGAGCCCCGCTGCCGGCGTGCCGGGCCGCGAGGAATATTTGAACGAGAAGGCGCTGGCGAAGCCGACCTTCTCCACCAGGTCCATGGTGTCAGCGAAATCCTCGTCCGTCTCGCCGGGGAAGCCGACGATGAAATCCGAGGAAAAGGCGATGTCCGGGCGGGCGGCCCGCACCTTGGCGACGATCTCGAAGAACAGCTCGCGATCATGCTTGCGGTTCATCGCCGCGAGGATGCGGTTGGAACCGGACTGCACCGGCAGGTGCAGATAGGGCATCAGCGCCGGCATTTCGCGATGGGCGGCGATCAGCTCGTCATCCATGTCGCGCGGGTGGCTGGTGGTGTAGCGCACGCGGGCAATGCCGGGCACCTCGGCCACCTTGCGCACCAGTTCGGCAAGCCCCACCGGGCGGCCGGCGGCGTCGGGGCCGTGATAGGCGTTGACGTTCTGACCGATCAGGGTGATCTCGCGCACCCCGCCATCAGCGAGGCGGATCACCTCATCGAGGATCTTGGAGAGCGGACGGGAGACCTCGGCGCCGCGCGTATAGGGCACGACGCAGAAGGTGCAGAACTTGTCGCAGCCTTCCTGCACGGTGACGAACGCCGTGGGGCCGCGCTTGGCGATGGCGGCGCGGCTCGGCGGCGCCAGGAAATCGAACTTGTCCTCGACCGGGAACTCGGTCTCGACAATGCCGGCGCGCCGGTTGCCGCCGCGCGCCTCGGCCTGCGCGATCAGTTCCGGCAGCTTGTGGTAGCTCTGCGGCCCGACCACCAGATCGACCGCGCGGGCGCGCTTGACGATTTCGGCGCCCTCGGCCTGCGCGACGCAGCCGGTGACGGCGATCATCGCGCGGTGGCCGGATTCCTCCTGGCCCTTCCGCAGCCGGCCGAGCTCGGAATAGACCTTTTCAGCCGCCTTTTCACGGATATGGCAGGTGTTGAGGATGACGAGATCGGCGTCATCGGGCGTGTCGGTCTCGACATAGCCCTCCTTCGCCAGCGTGTCCGTCATGCGCTGGGCGTCATAGACGTTCATCTGGCAGCCGAAGGAGCGGACGTAAAGTTTGCGCGGCTCACTCATGCGGTTCGTTCGACCTGCCACGCGGCGCCAGGGCGCCGGCGGTCATTTCCGTTGAAGCTGCGGGCACGCGCCAATCGCGCCCCTGAAAGGGCGCTCTCGCACATCGCCGCTCGCACCGAGGTCGAGATCGTCCACGTCTCCACAAAGAACGCCCTGCGTCCTGTGTAACGGGATTCCCGCCAAAAGGGAATGCGCGCGGCAGGCCGGTCAACGCTTTGGCGCGCCATCAGCGCGGGCGGCCCGTGAGCGCGCCCGCCAGCATCCGCCGGACGCTCGCCTCGGCCTCGGTACTGGCGCTCTTGCGGTTCGTGCCATCGAGGGGCGGGCCGAAATGCAGCTCGACATCGATGGCGCCCTGCCGCAGCAGCGCCATCAGATGCGGCACGAGCTCCATATCCCCATACCAGGCCACCAGCGGGCGGCGGGCCCGCCCCAGCGGGATGCCCTGCTGCCCGACATAGGCGATGGCGAGCGGCTGGATCGTGGCCGCCGGTGCGTCCCGGCCCTCGCCCTCCGCCATGGCGTGGCGGGCGGCGCCAATCAGCGCCGAGCGGAACGGGAGTATTTTATTACCGTCATTCGACGTGCCCTCGGCGAACAGCACGACGGGATCGCCATCCTTCATCCGCGCCGCCATCTCGCCGGCGACCTTGGCCGTGGCGGTGCGCGAGCTGCGGTCGACAAAGACCGTGCGCTGCAGCTTCGCCAACAGCCCGATGCCCGGCCAGCGCGCCACCTCGCTCTTGGCGACGAAGCACAGCGGCAGCTGCGCGCCGAGCACGGGGATATCCAGCCAGGAGACGTGGTTGGACACGATCAGCAGCGGCCGGGTGGCGGCCGGCGCGCCATGGAGGGTGACCCGCACACCGATCAGTGCGAGCAGAATCCGGTGATAGATCAAGGGGATGACGCGGCGCGTCGGCAGGTTGAGGGCGATCGACAGCCATTGCAGCGGCAGGCCGATCAGGGTCACGAGCGCCACCGGCACCAGCACCAGCCAGGCGCGCATGAAGGTCGCTCAGCTTTTCTTGGTGTCGAGCGGCACGCCATAGAGCTCCAGCCGGTGGCCGACCAGCCGGTAGCCGAGCTTGCGGGCGATCTCTTCCTGCAGAAGCTCGATTTCCTCCGAGCGGAACTCCACCACATGGCCGGAGCGCAGGTCGATCAGATGGTCATGGTGCTCGTCCGGCACCGGCTCGTAGCGCGAGCGGCCGTCGCGGAAATCATGGCGCTCGATGATGCCGGAATCCTCGAACAGCTTCACCGTGCGGTAGACGGTGGAGATGGAGATGCGGTCATCCACCGCCGCCGCCCGCCGGTGCAGTTCCTCGACATCGGGGTGGTCCTGCGCGTCGGCGATGATGCGGGCGATGACGCGCCTCTGGTCCGTCATGCGCAAACCCCGCGTCACGCAGGCTTCCTCAATGGCGGTCAGCTTCTCGTTCATCTACGCCTGCACTCCGTCTGTGCTGCGTTATCGCGCAGGAGGGGCGGGAAGGGCAATCGTTTCGTCCGCCGGATTCAGGCGATATCCCGGCGCATGACGAGGGCGGCGACGGGGTGGCCGGTTTTGTCGCGGTAATAGCCGGTGCGGCGGCCGATCTGGGTGAAACCGCAGCGCCCATAGAGATGGATCGCGGGGGCATTGCCCTCCTCCACCTCGAGGAAAACCGTGGTGAAGCCCTCCGCCGCCAGCGTGCCGAAGGCGCTCGCGATCAGCCTGCCGCCGATGCCGCGCCCCTGCCGGTGTTTTGATACCGCAACGGAGAGGATCTCGATCTCCGGCGCCACGCCACTCAACAGAATGAAACCAATGAGCTTTTCGCCCTCGGTGGCGACCAGCGCGCGGGTCAGCCGGTTGGCCAGCAGGCGCTCGAACTCCGCCGCGTCCCAGCCGATGCGGAAGGCGCCCGCGTGAAGCGCCGCCAGCGCCTCGGCATCGCCGGGCACGGCCGCGCGCAGGCTGGCGTCGGGACGGCCGAGCCCGAGGAAATCGAGGAAGCCCCCGCTCATCGCCGGGCGATGCGCCCCGCCGTCTGCGGCTTGGCATCGGCGTCGCGCAAATAGAGCGGGCGGGGCTCGGAACGGGCGGGATCGGCCACGCTGGCGAGCCGGGCGAGCCACACCGGATCGGGCGTAACCTCTTGATAAACCTCAACAGGTGGGCGCTCGCCGGGGGGCCAGGCGTCCAGTAGCAGCGCCGCACCGGAGCCGACCAGACGCACCGGGCCGATGGCGACGGCGCGGGCGGCATCCTTGGCGGCCATTGCACGGGCGCCCACGAGGATGCGCCCGGAGGGGCCAATCATTTGCAGATAGACATTGCCGTGCCGGGCGTCGATGGCGGCGGCGACGGGGATGGTGTCGTCCTCCGCCAGCAAGGGCGCGGCGAGCGTCGCCAGCGTCGAGATGCCGAGCACCGGGCGGCCGGTGGCGAGGCCGAAACCGCGCGCGGCGGCGAGCCCAACCCGCAGCCCGGTGAAGCTGCCCGGTCCCACGGTCACGGCAAAAATCCCGATATCTGAGATATTTAGCCCGGAATCGGCGATCACCCCCTCGACCATCGGGATGAGCGCCTCGGCGTGGCCGCGCTCCATCACCCGGCCGGCGCGGGCCAGCGTCATGTCGCGCGCCATGTCGTGCAGCGCGACCGAACATGCCTCGAGGGCGGTATCCAGAGCCAGAATCAGCATCGAAAATCCTTCACCGGCCCCCACCATGCGCAGGTCGCGCGCGGGAAGAAAAGAGCGCGGGAACCGGTGGGCGAAACCGGTGACCAGTGAGTGCAGTCAGGTGGACGATCAGGCCAGTCTGTGCGGAAAAACCGGGGGCGAATGGCCGGTCAGGCCAGTCTGTGCGCGACCGCCCGTCCCGCCGCCGCCCGGCCCCGATCCGCTCCCCCGGTCCAACCCCTCGGCGAGCCCGGTCCGACCGGGCGCGCCTCACACAGGGCGTCCCTCACACCGGACGGACTTCGACCACATCCGGCACGAAATGGCGCAGCAGATTCTCGATGCCGTTCTTCAGCGTCGCGGTGGAGGAGGGGCAGCCGGCGCAGGAGCCCTTCATCGCCAGGAAGACGATGCCGTCCTTATAGCCGCGGAAGGTGATGTCGCCGCCATCATTGGCCACCGCCGGGCGCACGCGCGTGTCGATCAGCTCGCGGATGGTATCGACCACCCCGGCATCCTTCTCCTCATAGAAGGCATCGTCCGCCGCATGGGAGTGGTCCTCGGGCAGGATCGCCTTGCCGGAGACGAAATGCTCCATGATGGCGCCGAGAATGGCGGGCTTGAGATGCGCCCACTCGCCACCTTCCTTGGTGACGGTGACGAAATCCGACCCGAAGAACACGCCGGTGACGCCCGGCACCTCGAACAGGCTCGCGGCGAGCGGCGAACGCGCCGCCTCCTCCGCATTGCGCGCCTCGAAGGTGCCGGCCCCGAGCACGGAACGGCCCGGCAGAAACTTCAGCGTGGCGGGATTGGGGGTGGCTTCGGTCTGGATGAACATTTTTAGCGCTCCTTGCCAACCACGGTTCAAGGCCGCGGCGACGGGGATGGATCGCTTTTTAGATAGGCGGTCGCGGGGGGAAGGGGAAGGGGAGGACTGCATGGAGCTTCCAATCAGATTCCGCTGGAGCTCAAGTGCCGCATTTCGCAACGTACCCTAGGGTACGCAGGCTAGGCGAAATGTATCCAAATTTGCTGTTGGCCCTGTTGAGAACTCTTGGATGGAGGTTGCTCGTCAACCGAGTCCGGGACCAAATTAAGCAAATCACAGGAAACGAATCCATGACTTTAGCTGTAGAAGCAAGATGTATGCGAGATCGCATGCCGTGGAACGTCGGCCAGAAAATCCTTTCTTTCCTTGAGCTCCCGCGAGGTCAAGGATGGGATAAGACCGTAGAAAAAATCATCGCTGAGGGTGAAAACCTCGACGAATATCGTAATCGCGTACTGGAATATCTTATTAAGCACTATCAGTGCGGCGAGAAAATGCTGAGACTGCATTCCGTTGATCGCGCTATCGGCGAGCAGATCGCGTCGGCAATTCGTGATGCGGTAATTCCTCCATCGTCATTTCTGGAGCACTATCCGGCCCTCGTCCCCAGCGACCAGTTGAACGGCCTGTCGACGACGCCCACCCTCGTGAATGTGACGGTCGGCGACGGCGGCACGGTAGCAACTTTCGCATCGGTGAGAGTGCTTTCCGTTAGGGAGGAGCTGGAGCGTGAAGACTTTCCCGAGGAAGCTGCCGACGCTCTTAGTCGATTTGACGAATTGGTGGGGATACGCCACGTCAAGTGGCAAGCAATGGACGTGGTAAAGATTTCGCCAGACTTTACTGAGATTGATGTGAGAGTCGACGCCCCGCTAGGAATGCCTTCCACCGCGGGTGACGTCGTTCACGCTCTCATTCGGAAAGAGCTGGCGCTTATGACGGTCGGCGACCTGTTGCCTCAACCGATGAACCTGTTCCCGCTGATCGACCGAATTTACAAGGCGGAGGGAGAGGGCATAGTCGTTGAACTCGCGTTTGGCACAACGACAGCCTCACTCAAGCACGAAAAAATGAGGCGCCGAAGGACTTGCCTGCGGCAAGAAGCTTATCATCGAGGAGGGAAGCGCGCTCTGGCGTCCGATATTGAGATACACCGACTGAGCGTACTTTGGCCCCTCCCGCTGGGGCGCGCCCTCTCAAGGCCCGAACTTACTTTGAGCGCCTCGGCCAGGAGCGCAGGTGCAACGCATCCGATCTTAACCAATGCGATGATTCGGAACTGTGCAGACGATACGGAGTTCGAACACGTGCGCAGCCGTATGCTACATTTTTATCGATTGATGAACGAAGAACGAAATGAGAACATAGAGGATGGTTGCTGACGCCATCAAACGAGACCTGAAAGAGCGGGGCGCCAATTCCCCGATCCTACAGCTATGCCTCCGTCTTGTTGATTACGTTGCAAGTCTACCCTCAGACCAGCGTGAAATGCTGACATACAGGACCTTCATTAAAGCGGCTGGAAAAGAGCGCGTTGACCAAGATTTAATGGCCGCACTTACAATACTCTCAACTTCTAATATTCATGCTTTTGATATTTTCGGGCTTTTCATTGATGAAAATGACGATGAGTTTGAGATTTCTGCTGAAGATTTATTTCAAGCTCAGTCGTCCGGAGAATTTGCGCACCCTAGTAGTGGGCGACTAGTTCCTGATTTCGAAGATCGTATTGTTCCTTTTTTTGTCCCATCTGAGCGGTTTAGCGCTCAATGAACGATGAAATTACTCTCAGAGACTTGAAGTTGATGGCGTCACAATCCACGCCAGCTCAGATTGTGCTCGACTTACTTTGTGCAGATAGCCCTTCAAAGCAGCTATCTTGCGTCGAACGCGGCATTGATTATGCTGTTCAAGAAATGATAAAGGTTCCGCAACTATATCAGGGCATGACGGAAGATCAACTTACAAACTCTATGATGAATTTCTTGTCTGGATTGGGACTAAACCCTACTCATGATACACAGATAGGGGGGCATTGCGACATCGTAATACAGCTTAGAGGTGGATTTTTATGGATAGGAGAATCTAAAATACATGGGTCATATGACTGGCTTCTGAAGGGGTTTAATCAAATTGACACTCGTTACTCCACGGGAATGCCAGGGCAGGATAGTGGTGACCTAATCATATTCATTTTTCAGCAAAGAATTGACCATGTTATAGAAAAATGGGTCGAGAAGCTGCAATCTGAGCGAACTGATGTGACTATAAATCATTGCCAAACTGATCCAAATCGAAGGATCAGCACTCACCTTCATCAGCGGACGGGACTTCCTTTTCGGGTTCGGCACATTCCCGTTTCTCTTTATTTTTCACCTCGTGATACTAATTAGCGAAGTGAAGGCGATGCCCAATCAATCCCAAACAGGGATTAGATCGAGCTGCCCGCACCTCGAGCGTATGCCCCCTAAAAAAATCTCCCCCACCCGCTTGCATGTGACAGCCTGATTCCCTAAATCCCTTCTCGCCCAATATTCGCACGTGCCTGTGGTCGCGTGCCGATCGGCGGAAGTCCGGACAAGAGGCCGGAAAGTCGCCAGTCAGATCGGTAGCCGGAGGCGAAACCGGCGCACCTCGCTCTCAGCGGGGAACGTGACTTGAAGCAACGACGTAGCGGGCTTTTTTGGTCTCTGTCGGCCCTCCAAAGGTCGGGAAACTGAAGAGGCACTACTTCTTGCCGGGCGTGCGGTCGGGTCTCCCGTACCAAGCGAAGGCATCGGACACGCGCTGGCGCTCTCCACACGCGCCGGCTCGCTTTCGTGCCACGGCTCCCTTCCATCCGGCCTTGCGGCAAAAACCGTGCGGCCGGCGAACGGATGCGCATTCCTGCCACTCCTGCGGCCCATTGGCGCCGCGGGCGGGTGTTCGCATCCATGGGTCTTGCTTCGGGTCTGTGGAGAGCGCCATGACCGACCGTATTCGCGAATTCCTGCGCAACCGACGCGAGGATGGTCCCTGCGTCGTCGTCGACCTCGAGGTCGTGCGCGCCAATTATGCCGCCTTCGCCCGCGCTTTGCCCGACACCCGCGTGTTCTATGCGGTGAAGGCCAATCCCGACCCGGCGATCCTCAACGCGCTGGCCGAGATGGGCTCGTGCTTCGACTGCGCCTCGGTGAACGAGATCACCATGGTGCTCGCCACCGGCGCGGGCGCCGAGCGCATCTCCTTCGGCAACACCATCAAGAAGGAGCGCGATGTCGCGCGCGCCTTCGAGCTGGGCGTGCGGCTCTTCGCCGTCGACAGCGTGGAAGAGGTGGAGAAGGTCGCGCGCGTCGCCGCCGGGGCCCGGGTGTTCTGCCGCATCCTGTGCGACGGCGCGGGCGCCGAATGGCCGCTCTCGCGCAAGTTCGGCTGCGAGCCGGAAATGGCGGTCGACGTGCTCGAGCACGCGCACCGGCTGGGGCTGGAGGCGCATGGCGTCTCCTTCCATGTCGGCTCGCAGCAGAAGAATGTCGACGCCTGGGATTCGGCGCTGGCCTCGGCCGCGGCGATCTTCGCGGCCTGCGCCGAGCGCGGCTTCTCGCTGAGCCTCGTCAATCTCGGCGGCGGCTTCCCGGCCAAGTACCTGCAGGACGTGCCGGCGGCGGAAGCCTATGGCGAGGCGATCTTCCGCGCGCTGTCGCGTCACTTCGGCAACGCCATCCCGCAGACCATCATCGAGCCGGGCCGCGGCATGGTCGGCGCGGCCGGCCTGATCGAGGCCGAGGTGGTGCTGATCTCGAAGAAGGCGGACACCGACGAGGTGCGCTGGGTCTATCTCGACATCGGCAAGTTCGGCGGCCTCGCCGAGACGATGGACGAGGCGATCCGCTACCCCATCCGCACCCCGCGCGATGGCGATGCGGTGGAGCCCTGCGTGCTCGCCGGCCCGACCTGCGATTCGGCCGACGTGCTCTATGAGAAGACCCCGGTGATGCTGCCGGTGTCGCTCGCCATCGGCGACAAGGTGCTGATCGAGGCGACGGGCGCCTACACCACCACCTATTCGGCGGTGGCGTTCAACGGCTTCGAACCGCTGCGCTCCTACGTGATCTGAGCGCCTTACGTCATCCCGGACGCCGCACGGCGATCCGGGATCGCCAACCGCGAGAGGCGGAAGGCGATCCCGGCGCTCCGCCTCCGGCTCCGGCCGGGATGACGACGCTTTCACAATTCCCTTCACCTCTTTGCCCGGCCGATCCCGGGCGTTGGAGGCTGCCATGACCTACGTCGCCACCACCCAAACCGCTGCCCCCGTGATCTCGCTCGAGACCGCGGCCGATGTCGCCCCGCGCGAGGCGCTGCTGGATCTCGCTTTCGGCCGCGCCGCGCGCCTCGCCAAGACCTCCGAGCGCCTGCGCGAAGGCCGCAAGCCGGCCGACGGCCTCGCCTTCGCGTCGCATGGCGCGGATGGCCGGCTGATCGGCACGCTGCGCCTGTGGCATGTGACGGCCGGCCCGTCGCGCCCGGCGCTGCTGCTCGGCCCGCTCGCCGTGCATCCGTGGTTCCGCGACCGGGGCCTCGGCAAGGCGCTGATGACCACCGCCATCAATGAGGCGGCGCGGCTCGGCCATGGCGCGATCCTGCTGGTCGGCGACGCGCCCTATTATGCGCGCTTCGGCTTCGATGTGGCGCTGACGGAAGGGCTGTGGCTGCCGGGCTCGTTCGACCGCGCCCGCTTCCTCGGGCTGGAGCTGCAGCCGGGCGCGCTCACCGGCGCGCGCGGCCTTGTCAGCCCGACCGGCGCCCTCATTGAGGCGCCGAGCCTCACGGACCTCATCGCCCGCGCCACCGCCCCGGCGCTGAAGCGCAGCGCCTGAGGCTTTTCCCCGGACGGTCGCAGGATCGTCCGGGAGCCCATCGCCGGCGCCATCCTCGGGCAAGCCTGAGGATTCACGGTGACGGGGTCGAACCGGTTACCACCCCATTCCCATCGGAGGGGCGCTGTCGAGCCTCGCGGTCTCCCGGCCGCCGCACCCGCGGCCGGGATTGATGGCGCGGCGCCCGCCCCTCCGTCCCCTTTCCCTGCCCTTTTCCCCATCGGACGGGATGGGGTCGAGCTCCGCCGGTTCGCCCGCCCCCGGGTTCAGAACTCGACGTCGAGCTCCTCCATCTCGTCCGGTTCCACCAGCGCCTCGGCGGTCCAGTCCCGCAGCGGGGCGAAATCGAGCATGGTCCGGCAATAGGCCGCGGCGTCGGGCGGCAGCGCCACGTCATAGGTGTGGAAGCGCGTGCAGACCGGGGCGTACATCGCATCCGCCACCGTCGGCGCGGCGCCGAAGAGGTACGGCCCGCCATAGGTGGCAAGGCACTCGCTCCAGATGGCGAGGATGCGCGCAATGTCGCCCTGCACGCCCGCCCAGACCTTGAAGCCGGGATGGCGCGCTTTCAGGTTCATCGGCAGGGCCGACCGCAGATTGGCGAAGCCCGAATGCATTTCGCCGGAAATGGCGCGGCAATGGGCCCGCGCTGCGCGATCCCTAGGCAGAAGCCCGGCCTCGGGTGTGAGTTCGTTGAGATATTCGGCGATGGCCAGCGTGTCCCAGATGCGCAGGCCCTCATGATCGAGCCGGGGCACGAGGAAGGACGAGGATTGCAGCAGCAGCTCGGCGCGGATGCTGGGATCATCCGCCGAGACGCGGGCTTCCGTGATCTCGAGCCCCGCCATGCGGCAGAGCAGATAGCCGCGCAGCGACCAGGACGAGTAGTTCTTGCTGGAAATGGTGAGCACCGCCGCCGGCGCGGCGACCGGCGTGGGGGTCGCTTCGCCCGCCACAGCCTTGGCCGGCCGGGGTTTCGCGGCCTTTTTGGCGCCGGTGGTCTTGCTTCCGGTGGTTTTGGTGGCGGCGGCTTTGGAGGCGGGCGGCATGAAATTGTTCCAGCTCGGCGGAGGGCAGGGCGCCGACCCCGCCGGATGATCGGTAACGGAGCGGCAAACACTATTCGTGCCATCCCCGATAGCGGCCCTCATCGGCCGGGCCGGCACCGCGCCGGGGCGCGGCACGGTGTTTGCCCCTCTCCTGTCACCGGCCGGTCATCTTTCCGCTTGCCGGCCGCGCGCCGGCGCGCGAGCCTTGCCGGCTGGCTGCCGGTTATTGCCCGCCCGCCTGTCGCCGTTCACACGTCCCGCCGCCTGTGAGGACTTGCCGTGAAGCTCGCCTGCCCCGACCCCGCCTGCCCTGTCTCTGCCTGCCGCCGGTCGTCCCGGTTCCGTCCGGGCGCACCCGCATGATCTACGCCGCCTATCAGGCCCAGTCCGACCTGTTCGACCCGGTGCGGCTGGCCGCCCGCATGTCGCGCCGCTTTCTCGACACCACGCTGGGCGGCATCGGCCTCGCCGACACGGCGCTGCTGCGCAACCTCACCGCCGCGCTGGAAATGGTGGAGCGCACCGGCCTCAGCCATGCCCGCCCCTCCTTCGGCATCGACACGGTGAGCGTCGGCAACCGCGAGGTGGAGGTGCGCGAGGAGGTGGCGCTCGACCTGCCTTTCGGCCGGCTGATCCATTTCGCCAAAGACATCGACCAGCCGCAGCCGCGCCTTCTGGTGGTCGCCCCGCTCTCCGGCCATTTCGCCACGCTGCTGCAGGACACGGTGAAGACCCTGCTGCCGGAGAACGACGTCTACATCACCGACTGGACCAATGCGCGCGACGTGCCGCTGAAGGTCGGCTCCTTCGGCTTCGACGAATATGTCGCCCATGTCATCCGCTTCCTGGAGACCATCGGGCCGGGCGCGCACGCCCTCGCCGTGTGCCAGCCCTGCGTGCAGGTGCTCGCCGCGAGCGCGGTGATGGCGCAGGAGGACAACCCGGCGCAGCCGCTCTCCATCACGCTGATGGCCGGGCCGGTGGATACCCGCGTCAACCCGACCAAGGTGAACGAGCTCGCCACCTCGAAGCCCCTCGACTGGTTCGAGAAGAACCTCATCGCCACCGTGCCGCCGGGCTTTGCCGGTGCCGGGCGGCGGGTCTATCCCGGCTTCATCCAGGTCGGCGCCTTCATGTCGATGAACATGGAGCGCCATGTGAAGGCGCATGTGGAGCTGTTCGAGAACCTCGCCATGGGCGAGCACGACAAGGCGCGCACCGCCAAGGCGTTCTATGACGAATATTTCGCGGTGCTCGATCTCTCCGCCGAGTTCTATCTGGAGACCATCCGCATCGTCTTCCAGGAGCACGATTTGCCGCGCGGGGTACTGACCTATCGCGGCGACCCGATCGACTTCCGCGCCATCCGCCGCACCGCGCTGCTCACCGTGGAGGGCGAGCGCGACGACATCTGTGCGGTGGGCCAGACAGTCGCCGCGCAGGACATCTGCACCAGCCTGCGCCCGCATCTGCGCCGCCACCATCTGCAGGCCGGCGTCGGCCATTACGGCGTCTTCTCCGGCCGCCGCTGGAAGGGCCAGGTCTACCCGCTCGTGCGCAACCACATCCTCGCCGCGGATGCGTGAGGGGGCTTCCCGTCCCACGCACCGTCATGCCCGGCCTTGGGCCGGGCATCCACGACTTCCCTGTGGCACCTGCTGAAAGTCATGGATGGCCGGGCCAAGCCCGGCCATGACGTGGTTCTAGCGGGTCGCCTCCATCAACGCGCGATCTCGTCGTAAAGGTCACGCCATTCCGGGTTGGCCGCGTGAACAAGCCGGACTTTCCATGCGCGCGGCCAATGCTTGATGGCCTTCTCGCGCGTAATCGCCAGCACGATGTCGTCATGCGCCTCGACATAGACCAACCGCTTCAGACCGTGCCGCTTGGTGAAGCCATCGACCACGCCTTCCCGGTGCTCCCAGACGCGGCGGACAACGTCCGACGTCACGCCGACATAAAGCGTCCCGTTCGGCCGGTTGGTGAGGAGATAGACGAAGCCGCCCTTCATGGACGGAGCGTGGCAGCTGGCCCATACCCGCGCAAGATCGGCACCGCGACGCAGACTGCATGAAGGCACTGGACTCCCCACCCCACGCACCGTCATGCCCGGCCTTGGGCCGGGCATCCACGACTTGCCTGTGACGCCCGCTGAAAGTCATGGATGGCCGGGCCAAGCCCGGCCATGACGTGGTTCTTGTGGCAGCCTCCCGTGCAACCGAGATCGGCCTGGGCGACCCCTCATGCCACCGCCCGTGTTTCATCGGCAACCCGACCGTTCCCCGTCACGCGGGCGTCACCATTGACGCGGCAGGCTGCGATCCCCATGGTGCGCCCGCATCTTCTGACCCGTTGAAACAAAAGGAGTCCCCCCGAGAATGTCGGTATGGCCGGTCTATGGAAAAATCGATGGTCCCATCGTGATGATCGGCTTCGGCTCGATCGGCCGAGGCACGCTGCCGCTGCTGGAGCGGCATTTCGATTTCGACAAGGAAAGCCTCACCGTCATCGACCCGGTGGACGACCACCGCAACCTGCTCGATGAACGCGGCATCCGCTTCCTGCAGCTTGCCATCACCCGCGAAAACTACCGCGAGGTGCTCGGCCCGCTGCTGACCGCCGGCGGGCGCGGCTTCGTCATCAACCTGTCGGTCGATACCGGCTCGGTCGATCTGATGAGTTTCGCCCGCGAATGCGGCGCGCTCTATATCGACACGGTGGTCGAGCCCTGGCTCGGCTTCTATTTCGACAAGGACGCCACCCCCGCCAGCCGCTCCAACTACGCGCTGCGCGAATCCATGCTCAAGGCCAAGCGCGCCAATCCGGGCGGGCCGACCGCGATCTCCTGCTGCGGCGCCAATCCCGGCATGGTGTCCTGGTTCGTCAAGCAGGCGCTGATCGACATCGCCACCGAGACCGCGCTCGATTTCGAGGAGCCGACCACGCGCGAGGGCTGGGCGGCGCTGATGCACCGCGCCGGCGTCAAGGGCATCCACATCGCCGAGCGCGACACCCAGCGCGCGCGCGACCCGCGCGATTTCGGCACCTTCGTCAACACCTGGTCGGTCGAGGGCTTCATTTCCGAAGGGCTGCAGCCGGCCGAGCTCGGCTGGGGCACGCATGAGGGCTGGATGCCGGCGAACGGCTTCACCCATAATTTCGGCTCCGGCGCGGCGATCTATCTGATGCAGCCAGGCGCGGCGACCAAGGTGCGCACCTGGTGCCCGAGCCTCGGGGCGCAGCACGGCTTCCTCGTCACGCACAACGAGTCGATCTCGATCGCCGACTATTTCACCGTGCGCAACGGCGCGCAGGTCGCCTACCGGCCGACCTGCCACTACGCCTACCACCCCTGCAACGACGCCCTGCTGTCCTGGCACGAGATGTTCGGCAATGAGGGCAAGTTCTCCGGCGAGTGGTCGATCCTGACCGAGAACGAGATCGTCGACGGGCGCGACGAGCTCGGCGTGCTGCTCTATGGCCACGCCAGGAACGCCTATTGGTACGGCTCGCAGCTCACCATCGAGGAAGCCCGCGCGCTGGCGCCCTACCAGACCGCGACGGGCCTGCAGGTCACCTCCGCCGTGCTGGCGGGCATGGTGTGGGCGCTGGAGAACCCGGAGGCGGGGATCGTCGAGACCGACGAGATGGACTACCGGCGCTGCCTTCAGATCCAGAAGCCCTATCTCGGCACGGTGAAGGGCTATTACACCGACTGGAACCCGCTGGTCGGCCGCCCCGGCCTGTTCCCGGAGGATATCGACGAGAGCGATCCCTGGCAGTTCCGCAACGTGCTGGTGCGCTGATCGAACAAGCAAATGGCCGGGGAAACCCGGCCATTTCTCATGCGGCGGTCGGCGGGGGAGCCGTCAGCCCTCTAAAGCCCTAGCCTTCGAAGGCCTAGCCCTCGACGAAGGGTTCGACCGACTTGGCCTTCATCACGAAGCGGTAGATGCCGTAGAGGGCGAGCAGGGCGAAGGCGCCCTCGAAGGCCAGCTCCACCATCCAGCTCGCATTGAACAGGGCGGCGATCGCCCAGCCGGCGGCGAGGCCCGCGCCGATGAGTTCGGCGCCGAGCAGGATCGCGGCGCTCAGCACCGTGCTCACATTGTCCCAGCGGATGCGTCGGCCCGTGCTCATCATCATGTTCCGTCTTATTCGGCGGCCGGCAAACTGCTATGCCACGGCGCGCGGGTCAAGCGGGGCCTGCCGCGGGGGGCGACGCCATGGGTCACGGTTCCGTTCATGAGAGCGTGCGCGCGGGCGCCGGCATGGTGGCAAGCCCGCATCATCTGGCCACCGAGGCCGGCCGCGCGGTGCTGGAAGAGGGCGGCAACGCCATCGAGGCCGCGCTCGCCGCCGCCGCCGCCATCGCGGTGGTCTACCCGCATATGAATCATCTCGGCGGCGACGGCTTCTGGCTGATCCGCGACGCCAAGGGCCGCGTCGCCTATATCGAGGCGGCCGGCCCGGCGGGGGCGAAGGCGACCCCGGCCTTCTACCGCGAGCGCGGCTATGACGAGCTGCCGACGCGCGGGGCGCTGGCCGCGCTCACCGTGCCCGGCCAGGTCGGCGGCTGGAAGCTCGCCGGCGAGATTGCCACCGCGCTCGGCGGCAAGATGCCGGTGCGCCGCCTTCTGGAAGCCGCCATCGCCCATGCCCGCGCCGGCGCGCCGGTCTCCGCCTCGCAGCACCGGCACACCGCGCAGAAAAAGGCCGAGCTCGCCCCCGTGCCGGGCTTTGCCGCCACCTTCCTCGATGAGACGGGCGAGGCGCCCGCCATCGGCACCCTGCTGCGCCAGACGCGCCTCGCCGACACGCTGGAGCAGCTCGGCCGGGCGGGTCTCAGCGATTTCTACCGCGGCGACGTCGCCCGCGAGCTGGCGGCGGATCTCGACCACGCCGGCAGCCCGGTGACGCGCGAGGATCTCGACGGCTATGAGGCGGTGCGCCGCCCACCGCTCACCGTCACCCTGCCCACGCTGCGGCTCTGGGGCTCGCCGCCGCCGACGCAGGGGCTGGCGACGCTGATGATCCTCGCTTTGTTCGCCAAACTAGGCGTGAAGGAGCCGGAGAGCTTCGCCCATGTCCACGGGCTGATCGAGGCGACCAAGCGCGCCTTCCTCATCCGCGACCGTGTAGTGACGGATTTCAACCGCGTGAAGGAGGAGCCGGCGGAGTTCCTCACCGCTCTCGCTCTGGAGCGCGAGGTCGCCGCCATCGACATGGGCCGCGCCTTGCCCTGGCCGCACAAGGCGGCGCCCGGCGACACGATCTGGCTCGGCGCCGCCGACCGGCACGGCACGCTCGTCTCCTACATCCAGTCGATCTACTGGGAGTTCGGCTCCGGCCTCGTCCTGCCGGGCACCGGCGTGCTCATGCAGAATCGCGGCACCAGCTTCTCGCTGGATCCCAAGGCGTTGAACCCGCTGGAGCCGGGCCGGCGCCCCTTCCACACGCTCAACCCCGGCATGACCGAGCTGGCGGACGGTCGGCTCGTCGCCTTTGGCTGCATGGGCGGGGAAGGCCAGCCGCAGACCAATGCGGCGGTGATGAGCCGCTACGCCCTCCACGGCGTGCCGCTCGGCGACGCGGTGGCCCGCCCGCGCTGGCTGCTCGGGCGTAGCTGGGGTTCGCCCTCCACCACGCTGAAGCTCGAGGACGGCTTTGACGGCGCCCTCGCCGAACGGCTGGAGCGCGCCGGCCATGAGGTGGAAATGCTCGGCGCCGCCGAGGCCGACAGCTTTGGCCACGCCGGCGCCGTGGTCATCCACCCCGCCAAGCGCGGTTTTGAAGGCACGCACGACCCGCGTGCGGATGGCGGCGCGGCGGGAATCTGAGGGCACGCCACGCCCGGCAGGGAGCCGCCACCGCCGCACAGGACCGCCGCGCGGGCCTCGACGGGATCAGCCTACCGCTCGCGTGCCGGGACACGGCGGAATGGCCCGCCAAGTGCGGCGCTGGCGCCACAGGGGGGCGGGGAATCCGGCGCATAACGCCACCGTGAAGCCCGGATTAGGAGCAAAGCAAGGGGTGGGGAGTATAGGGGAGACCTGCTGTCCCATTCCCGGTTGCGTTCCCCCATGCTCATTGACCGTCGCCTGTTTCTGCTTGCCGCCCCTGTCGCCCTCGCCGGCTGCACCACGACGGGAAGCCCCCGCGTCAGCCAGATGCTGCCGCCCGCGCTCGACCCGCAATATGTGCGGATGTACGGGGCGGTCACCGACGAGCCGTTCCCGATTCCGGCGGTCGACATCAGCCAGATCGACCCGCGCTTCCTGCGCCAGGAAGTGGCCTACAACTCGCCCTACCAGCCGGGCACGATCGTGGTCGATCCCAATGAGCGCTTCGCCTATCTCGTCATGGCCAATGGCCGGGCGCTGCGCTACGGCGTCGGTGTCGGCCGGCAGGAAGGCTTCAATTTCCGCGGCGAGGGCATCATCGCCCGCAAGGCCGAATGGCCGCGCTGGACGCCCACCCCCGACATGATCGCCCGCGAGCCGGAGCGCTATGGCCCCTATGCCGGCGGCCTGCCCGGCGGACCGGACAATCCGCTGGGGCCGCGCGCGCTCTATCTCTACAAGAACGGGCGCGACACCTATTACCGCCTGCACGGCACGACGGAGCCGCTGACCATCGGCACCATGGTGTCCTCCGGCTGCATCCGCTTCATCAATCAGGACATTATCGACCTGTACCGCCGTGTGCCCACCGGCTCGCGCGTGGTGGTGCTGCCGGCAACCGGCGGCGCGCTGAGCTGAGGGTCACGCGCCGGCATGCACGTCATCCCGGACGGCCGAGGGCCGATCCGGGATCGCGGGCCGAAAAGCCGGTGCCAGCACCACTGAACGCGGAGAGCGATCCCGGCTCTCGCTGTGCTCGGCCGGGATGACGGCGGGGATGGGGTGAGGTCGTTATCCCGGACGGCCGCAGGCCGATCCGGGATCGCGCGCCGCAGAGGCGTGCCTACCCCAGCCGCAGCTCGAACGGCTCGTTCTCCATCGCCTCCTTGCCGCGACCGATGGCTTTGATCGCGGCGCTCATGCGGCCCTGCCGGCCGAGCGCGGCGTCGGCCAGCGACACCAGCAGCGCGTTCGGCGTGGCGATGGGCGAGGCGGCGCGCAGCTCCTGCGCGATCTCCGCCTCGTCGCGCTCGGGCGCCAGCGCGCAGGCGGCGATATAGGCCGCGGCGGTCGAGCGGCTGACGCCGAGATAGCAATGCACCACCAGCGGCGCGCGGCGCGGCCAGCTTCGGGCAAAGCCGAGGATCGCCGCGACGTGCTCATCGGAGGGGTGGATCAGCCCCTCCTGAGGGGCAAGGATGTCGTTGAAGCCGACGAAGAGATGATTGTCGGCCATCACGCGCGCCGGAAGGGCGACGGGCGTGGCGACATTGATGACGCTCAGCACATGCTCGGCGCCGGTGCGCTCGACGGTCTCGGCAAGGCGCGAGAGCGGGCAGACATGGATCATAACGGGCTCCGAAGATCAGGCGCGGCGGCGGTGGGCGGACAGGCGCCCGCCTCGGCCTCCAGCTCATGGAAGCGGGCGAGGAAGCGCGCGCTGGCCTCACCGGCGCTCCAGGGGGTGAGATAATCCCTCTCCGTCGCCGGGTCGAGCGGGCAGGGCGCGCCGAAGAAGGCGCGCGCCTCCGTTACCGCGAAGCCGGCGAGGCGGGTGGCTTCCAGAAAGGCGC
Source organism: Ancylobacter sp. WKF20 (assembly GCF_029760895.1). Lineage (NCBI taxonomy): Bacteria > Pseudomonadati > Pseudomonadota > Alphaproteobacteria > Hyphomicrobiales > Xanthobacteraceae > Ancylobacter > Ancylobacter sp. WKF20. Next base: position 3,621,717 of record NZ_CP121679.1, on the reverse strand, counting down.
TGGCGCGGTCGGCGTCCTTCACCCGCTTGACCAGCGCCGCCGGCCAGCGCGCGGGCAGGCCGAAGCGCAGGCTGACGGCGGCGAGGAGGCGCGCCTCCACCTCCTTGTAATCGCCGCCCAGCACCGCCTTGAACGGGCTGATCATGTCGCCGACCACATATTCCGGCGCGTCGTGCAGCAGCGTCGCGAGCCGCCAGCGCGGGGCGAGGCTCACCCCGCGCGCGGCCGCCTGCCGGCGGGCGATCAGCTCGACCAGCACCGAATGCTGCGCCACCGAGAAGATGTGCGCGCCCGAAGTCTGCCCGTTCCAGCGGGCGACGCGGGCGAGGCCATGGGCGATGTCGGCGATCTCGATGTCGAGCGGCGAGGGATCGAGCAGATCGAGCCGGCGGCCGGACAGCATGCGCTGCCACACGCGGGGGGGCTTCGAGCGCGGCGGTTTGGCGGGCTTGCTTTCGCAGGCGGGTGTACCGGGGGACGTCATCGATGCCCCTCAGGACCGCGCGCCATGGCGGTGGCAGGTCACCGTATGGTCGTCGACCATGCCGACCGCCTGCATGAAGGCGTAGACGATGGTCGGCCCGACGAAATTGAAGCCGCGCGCCTTCAGCTCCTTCGACATGGCCTGCGCCACCGGCGAGGTCACGAGCGGCGGGTCGTCCGGCTGGCGTGCATTGTCGAGCACCGGGCCGTTGATGCCCCAGAGCAGGGCAGAAAAACCCGGACCGCGCTCCTGAATGTCCAGCCAGACCTGCGCCGAGCGGATGGTGGAGACGATCTTTGAGCGGTTGCGCACGATGCCGGTGTCCTGCATCAGCGCCTCGACCTTCTCAGGCCCATAGCCGGCGATGATCTCGGGATTGAACCCGTCAAACGCCGCGCGGAACCCCTCGCGCTTGCGCAGGATGGTGATCCAGGCGAGGCCGGCCTGGAAGCCGTCGAGGATCAGCTTCTCGAACAGAGCGCGGTCGTCATATTCCGGCACGCCCCATTCGGTGTCGTGATAGGCCATGTAGAGCGGATCGGTGCCGCACCAGGCGCAGCGCGTCACGCCGTCGGGATGATGATGCCCCCTCACGCCGCATCCTCCGTCCCCGGAATGGCGAAACGCACCCAGCCCGGCCGCTCCGGCACGAGCGCGGCGCCATCGGCCTCCACCACCTGCCCGGCGGCGCGGGCTTCCTCCAGCCGGTCGAGCCGGACGAGGGCGAGGGCGCGCCCTTCCACCCCCGAGCCGAGCCGGCCGATGGTCTTGCCCCCGGCAAGGATCGGCGTGCCCTCGGCGGGCGGCGCGCCGCACAGCGCGACGGGGATGATGCGGGTGCGCGCCGTGCCGCGATGCTGCATGCGGCTGACGATCTCCTGCCCGACATAGCAACCCTTGTCGAAGTCGATGCCGCCGAGCTGGTCCATATCCGCCTCATGCGGGAAGGCGTCGCCATAGAGGAAGTCGCGCCCGCCCTCCGGCACGCCGAGGCCGATGCGGTGGGCCTGCCAGTTTTCCTCCGGCACCATCTGGATCTGCGCCGCCTCGGCGGCCGGCAGCAGGAAGCGCCGGCCGAGCGCGGGCAGGCGCGGATCGTCATAGGCGAGCGCGTCGACCAGCGGCGTCGCCCCGCCCCAGGCCACGGCGACCGCGAGATCGTCCAGCGGACCGATCTCCACCTTGGCGCGCAGGCGGTAGAGCTGGAGCCGCTTCAGCAGGTCCGGGAGAACC